>KL569220.1:37994-43499 GCA_000715635.1 Streptomyces violaceus
GATGTGTATAAGAGACAGGCACAGTTCCAGTGGACGGCGTTGAACCAGTCGCCGCTGTCGTAGGAGTTGCGGTCCAGGGACTTGGAGCGCAGCAGGTCCGTGCCCGCCTGGGAGAGGGCCGGGCCCTGGGAGAGGGTGGCCGTCGCCATGGCGAGGACCTGCATACGGGCGCGGTCGGACGCGCTCGTCGTCGCGGGCAGCTTGAAGGCGAGGGCGTCGAAGAGCGACTCGTTGTCGTGCGCGTCGGCGTAGGCGAGGGCGTCGCCGGGGGCGTCCGCGTAGCCGGCGGGCCGGCCGTTGTAGTCGACGTCGGCGCCGGTGACCTCCTTGCCGTCGGTGCCGGTGAACCGGTAACCGGCGAGGTTGCCGGAGAGACCCACCTTGATGAGGTCCTGGTAGTGCAGCAGGCGGGCCTTCTGCTCGGCCGGGGTGCCGTTGTGCTGCGAGGAGTTGGGGTCGGTGTACAGGCCGGACGCGAAGCCCTGGACGCCGGGGTCCTCGTCGAAGGGGCCGCCGCCGCGCACGGCGTCGCGGGCGCGGTCGGAGAAGGTGGCGATGCCGGTGCCGGCCATGTTCTTCTGCGTGGCCTGCGTGAACCGGGCGTCATCGGCGATCTCGCCGAAGTTCCAGCCCTCGCCGTAGAGGACGATCTTCTTGCCGTCGACGCCGTCTTTCTCCACGGTCAGCGCGTCGAGGGCCTCGCGGACCGCGAGGATGTTGGCCTTCGGGTGGTGGCCCATGAGGTCGAAGCGGAAGCCGTCGACCTTGTACTGCCTGGCCCAGGTGACGATCGAGTCGACGACGAGCTTGCCCATCATGGCGTTCTCGGTGGCCGTGTTGGCGCAGCAGGTGCTGTTCGCGACCGAGCCGTCGGCGAGGAGCCGCTGGTAGTAGCCGGGCACGATCCGGTCGAGGACGCTCGTCCTCTCCTGGCCGCTCGCCGCGGTGTGGTTGTAGACGACGTCCATGACGACCCGCAGGCCGTCGTCGTTCAGCGCCTTCACCATCTTCCGGAACTGGACCGTGCGGGCCGTGCCGTCCGGGTCGGTGGCGTAGGAGCCCTCGGGGACCGTGTAGTGGTACGGGTCGTAGCCCCAGTTGTAGGCGTCCTTCGCGGCGATCTTCCCGACGCACTCCTGCTGCTGGTCGGAATCGGCCGGGTAGGAGGCGAGGTCGCAGTCGACGCTCGCCTGGTCGGCCTTGCGCTCCGGAATGGTGGCGATGTCGAAGGCGGGCAGGAGGTGGACGTACGAGGTGCCCGCCCTCGCCAGCTCGCGCAGGTGCTTCGAGCCGTCGCTGTCCTTGTCGGTGAAGGCGAGGTAGCTGCCGGGGTGCTTCGCCGTGCGGTCCTCGACGGAGAAGTCCCGGATGTGCAGCTCCTGGATCTGGGCGTCCCGGAGGGGCACGGCCTTCGGCTTCCTCAGAGAGCTCCAGCCGCTCGGCGCGAGGGCCCTGTCGTCCAGGTCGACGACGAGGCTGCGCTCCGAGTCGGCGGTGAGGGCCAGGGAGTAGGGGTCGGTGACCTTGTTGGTGACGACCTTGCGGACGCTCGGGGCCCAGACCTCTACGACGTACCGGTAGGGCTTGCCCTTCCAGGACTTCGGGCCGGTCACGGACCAGACGCCGGTGGTGGCGTCGCGCTTCATCGGCACGGTGGAGTCGCCGATCTCCAGTGCCACCCGCCGCGCGGTCGGTGCCCAGACGGACAGCGTGGGGCGGCCCCGGGAGAACGTGGGCCCCAGATCGGCCTTCGTGGCGTCGTACAGGTCGTCGAGGACACCGGCGATCTGGACACCGGTCGCCGCGAGCACGGCACCGGTCCCGGCGTGCTGCGTGGCGACGACCTGGCCGCGCAGGGCCTCGCGAACCCGGTCGCGGTCGCGCGGGTCGACGGTCCAGGCGTCGTACGCCTTCAGGTGCGGGAACCCGGCCTTCTGGGCGTCGGTGAGCTCCGTCTTCGCCAGGCGCAGCCACTTGGCGTCGCCGGTGAGGGCGCCGTCCTTCACCTCGATCGAGCCGTCGCGGGCGTAGAGCAGCTGGGTGGAGGCGGCAGCGTCGGAGCCGTTCCAGGCGAGGGTGTTCCGGTCGATCCACACCGCCTTGGACGTGGTCGGGTCGAGCGCGGCAGCGGCACCCACCGGCTGCGGGAGCAGGTACTTCTCCTGGCCGCTCAACAGCCACACCTCGTGGCCGTTCGCCTTGAGGTCGAGCGACTGGTCGGACGGCAGGTCCTTCTCGTCGCCCTTGTGGAGGATGTAGCTGAGGCTGGTGGCACCGTCGGTGAGCGGTACCTCGAAGACCGCACCATAGGTATCAGTCTTGACCGGCTTGAGGGGGTTCGACCAGTCGGTGGGGTTCGCGGCGCCGGTCCAGACGTGCAGACCCCAGCCGTCGTAGGTCCCGTCGGCCCGGTGGTAGTGCAGGACGGCCTTGGTCTTGTCCGGGGCCGGGTAGTCGGCGGCCGGCTTCTCCGTGCGGACGGTCTCCTCGCCCTGCTCGATCCAGACCTCGCCGGTCTTCGTGACGTCGATCGTGCGGTCGGCGGAGACGTCCTTGTCGCCGTCCTTGTCGATGACGAGGAAGTTGACGTTCGAGGCGCCGGGCTTGAGCTTGACGTAGGCGAAGGCGCCGTAGGCGTCACGGCCGGTGAAGGGGTGGCTTTCGGGCCATGGAGTGGCCTCGCCGTCGGCGAGGTCGCCCCAGGCGTACAGGCCCCAGTCGGCGTAGTTCCCGTCGGCGCGCTTGTAGTGGACGATCGCGTGGTCCCGGGAGGAGGCGCTGGGCGGCTCCTCGGCGGGCGGGGTGCCGGTGGTGGAGGCGGCCAGGGCGCTCGCGGTGCGGCCGGCCGGGTCGACCGCGACCGCCTTGTAGCGCAGGGCCGTGCCGGGCGGTACGTCGCCGGCGATGGTGTGGGTGACCTTGTAGGGGGCGTGGTCGGCGGAGCCGAGGGTCTGCCACTTGCCGTTGCCGGTCTGGGCGGCGAAGACGACACGGTTGAGCTGTCCCCCTCCCCCGGTCTCGGCGGAGAGCTCCACGGTGCCGGTGGCTCCGGCCGCCGGGGCCTTCAGGGTGATCGTCGGCTCGGTGGCGGGCCGGGCGGGCTTGCCGGCCGCCTTGAGGACGATCGCCGAGCCGGCCGGGACGGTGACGGTGAGCTTCCGGTCGCCGTCGCTCTTCAGGGAGGCGTCGGTGCCGTGGATGCCCTTGAAGGCCATGCCGGCCGAGCCGGTGGCGAAGGTCGCGGTCTTCTTGTCGGCGGCGTTGTTGAAGGCGACGACGTACTCCGTGCCGCGCTTCGCGTCCGTGCGCGAGAAGGCATAGACGCCCGGGCCGTCGGCCGCGTACCGCTCCTGCTGGACGCCGTCGGTGAGGGCGGGGTTGGCCTTGCGGAGCTTCGCGAGAGCACTGATCTGGCGGTAGAGCGGTGCTCTCGTGTCGTAGGCGTCCTCGGCGTGGGTGCGGTCGGTGCCGATCCGGTCGTCGTCGAGGTAGTCGGCGGTGCGCGAGGCGAACATGCTCTGCCGGGCGTCCTTGTCGCCGCCCGCGCCGGCGAAGCCCTGCTCGTCGCCGTAGTAGACGACGGGGTTGCCCCGGCTGAGGAACATCAGCTCGTTGGCGAGCCGGTCCTTGGCGAGGACCTGGGCATCGGTGGCCTTGGGGTTGTCCTGCTTCAGGAAGGTTCCGATCCGGCCCATGTCGTGGTTGCCGAGGAAGGTGACCTGCTCGTACGCGTTGGCCTTGTCGGTTGTGTACTTGTAGTCGTCCCCGAAGACACCGGCGAGCTTCTGCGCGCTGCCGCCCTGGGAGACGTACTGGCGGGCCGCCTCCTGGAAGGGGAAGTCGAGCGTGGCGTCGAGGCGGCCCTGGGTGACGTACGGGGAGGTGACGTCCGTGTCGGCCGAGTAGACCTCGCCGAACATGAAGAAGTCGTCCCGGCCCTGCCTGGCCGCGTAGGCGTCGAGGGCCGTGGCCCACTGCGTCCAGAACTCCATGTTGACGTGCTTCACGGTGTCGATCCGGAAGCCGTCGATGCCGAAGTCCCGCACCCAGCGCTGGTAGACCCTCTCCATGCCCCGTACGACCTCGGGCCGCTCGGTCCACAGGTCGTCGAGCCCGGAGAAGTCGCCGTGGGTGGAGCTCTCACCGGCGAAGGTGGAGTCGCCCCGGTTGTGGTACATCGTCGGGTCGTTGAGCCACGACGGGACCTTGACGTTCTTCTTCGCCGTGGGGACGGCCGGGGTGCGCGGGAAGGAGCCGGTGCCGACCTCGGGGAAGTCCCGTCGCCCGTCCGCGTAGTCGGCGTCGTCGAAGGGCTCGCCGTTCTTCGTCAGATACGGGAAGGCGCCCTTGGAGAGGTAGTCGTAGGACTTCTCCTCGTAGTCGACGACGTCCGCCGTGTGGTTGGTGATGACGTCGAAGTAGACCTTCATGCCCTTGGCGTGGGCCTTGTCGATGAGGGCCTCGAGGTCCTTGTTGGTGCCGAAGTGCGGGTCGACCTGGGTGAAGTCCGTGATCCAATAGCCGTGATAGCCCGCCGAGGCGTTAGAGCCGTTGCCCTGTACTGGCTGGTTCTTGAAGATCGGAGCCATCCAGAGGGCAGTGGTACCCAGGCCCTTGATGTAGTCGAGCCGCTTGATCAGGCCCTTGAGGTCGCCGCCCTGGTAGAAGCCCTTGTCGGTGGGGTCGTATCCGGTGGCGAGGCGGGAGCCGGTCAGGCCGCCCTTGTCGTTGCGCGGGTCACCGTTGGCGAAACGGTCCGGCAGCACGAAGTAGAACTGCTCACGGGTGGCGTCGTGCCGGGCGGGCTCGGCGGCGAGCTTCGCGTCGGACGGGGGCGCCGGTGGGGTGGCCGCTCCGGCGGCGAGAGGCTGGACGAGTGCTGCGGCCAGCGCGGTGGCGGTGACCGCGGCGACCCGTCCGGCACGGGAGGTTCGGCGCCTTGAGGGCGCACGCCATCTCGGTATCACTGACGTGGACTCCTTGCGATTGCGGCTCTCACGGGTCCGACCCCGCGCGACCGTATCGCCGCCGAAACGCTTACAGCAAGAGTCCTGAAACAGTTGGCAAGAACTTTCAAGAGATCGCCCCTCGGGGTTCCGAGGGACTAGCATTCGAGATGCTGAACAGCGTTCAGGGCGCTCAGCAGTTCGTCCGGCCCGCGTGGAGGGCGAGAGCGGTGTTCGCGCCGAGGGTGGCGGTGAACTGGCCACCGGAGTTCACGGTCACCGTCGCGTTGTTCTGCACGTTGCAGTACGTCCCCGCCGGCATCGAGGTCTGATAGGTCCGGCTCAGCGAGCCCGACTCGTGGTTGATGGCCACGAAGCCCTTGCTCCCCCGCCCGAACGCGATGGCGTCGCCCCCGTTGTCCCACCAGTTGGTGACCGACTCACCGCGCGTGGCGTTGCGGAAGGCGACCATCGACTTGATCTCCGGCCAGTTGTGCTGGCACTTCCAGCCGTCCTGCCAGCAGGCGTTCACCTGGCCGCCGTTCGGCGGGCCGGCGTC
>KL569220.1:43693-46619 GCA_000715635.1 Streptomyces violaceus
TCCCCTGGCCGCCGTTCGGCGGGCCGGCGTCGTGGTCGGTGAACTCGTAGCCGGAGTTGATGTCGGGAGCGCCGTAGGGCCAGGCGAGCATGAAGACGTTCGCGAGGGTGTAGTTGGCGTTGTCCTTGTAACTCAGGGTGCTGCCGTTGCGCTCGGTGTCGTGGTTGTCGACGAAGACGCCGGAGACACCGCTGCTCATATACCCCCAGCCCTCGCCGTAGTTCTTCAGATAGGCGAGGTTCTCGTTGTTGAAGACCCGCTTGAGGTCGTACGCGTAGCGGAACTCCTGGACGTCGCCGTTGCCCGTGTACTCGGTGGGCTGGACTGCCTCGCCGGAGCCGTAGATCACCTCCTGCTTCCAGTACACCGACGGGTTGCTGAGACGCGACTTGATGTTCGCCAGGTCGGCGGCGTCCATGTGCTTGGCCGCGTCGATGCGGAAGCCGTCGACGCCGAGGGAGAGCAGGTCGTTCATGTACCCGGCGATCGCGCCGCGGACGTAGTTCTCGCCGGTGTCGAGGTCGGCGAGGTTCACCAGCTCGCAGTGCTGCACGTTCCAGCGGTCCTGGTAGTTGCCGATCTGGCTCGTGCAGTCGTCGAAGTCGGGCGCGGAGTAGAGGCCGGGGTAGGTGTACTTGCTGTACGACGAGCCGCCGGTGCCGGTGCCGCTGCCCGCCGACATGTGGTTGATGACCGTGTCGGCGACGACCTTCACGCCGGCCGCGTGGCAGGTGTTCACCATGTCCCGGAAGGCCGTGCGGTCGCCGAGCCGGCCGGCGATCTTGTAGCTGACCGGCTGGTACGACGTCCACCACTGGGAGCCCTGTATGTGCTCGGCGGGCGGGGAGACCTGGACGTAGCCGTAGCCGGCGGGCCCGAGGGTGTTGGTGCACTCGCGGGCGACGGAGGCGAAGTTCCACTCGAAGAGGACGGCGGTGACGTCCTTGGTGCCAGGTGGGGAGGCCTGCACACTCGTCGGGTTCATGACAACCGCAGCCGCGGCGAGCGCGACGGCGGCGAAGAGGTGTCTGCGTGCCATGTGGGGTTTCCTTCTTCGTTGAAGGTTCTTGCTGCAAGGTTCAGAAACCTTGCGGTGACGCAGATGCTAAAGGCCCGCCACCCGAAAGGGCAGCGGGCCGTACGAAATTCAAAGGAAAAATCAGGCGGTGACCGCGGTGGTCCACCACACCGTCGTGTCGGCCGGCACCTTCGCCTCGTCGTCGACCTCGACGATCTCGCCGCTCGCGACCAGCACCCGGCCGTAGGCCGGCATCGCCACCGACTCCCCGGTGGTGTTCGCGACGCACACGAACTCCCCGCGCCGGAAGGCGAGCACGCCCTCGGGCGCCCGCAGCCACTCCACGGACGTGCCGGCACCCAGGTCGGGCTGCTCGCGGCGCACGGCGAGCGCGGCGCGGTACAGCTCCAGGGTCGAGGCGGGGTCGCCGGTCTGCGCCTCGACGCTCAGCTCGCCCCACCCGTCCGGCTGCGGCAGCCCGCTTCCCCCGTCACCGAAGCCGTACGACGACCCGGTCCGGGTCCACGGGATCGGCACCCGGCACCCGTCGCGGAAGCCGTCCTGGCCGGCGCCCCGGAAGTACGCCGGGTCCTGACGCACCTCGTCCGGCAGGTCGACGACGTCGGGCAGGCCGAGCTCCTCACCCTGGTAGACGTAGGCCGAGCCGGGCAGCGCCAGCATGAGCAGGGTCGCGGCCCGGGCCCTGCGCAGGCCCAGTTCCCGGTCGCCGGCCAGACGGATCTGGGTGCCGAGGCCGGGCGGGTTGGCGAAGCGGGTCGCGTGCCGGGTCACGTCGTGGTTGGACAGGACCCAGGTGGCGGGTGCGCCGACCGGGCGCATGGCGTCCAGGGTGCGGTCGATGACCTCGCGCATCTCCTCGGCGTCCCAGTGGGTGCTGAGGTACTGGAAATTGAAGGCCTGGTGCAGCTCGTCCGGACGGACGTAATGGGCGGTGCGCTCGATGGTCGGCGTCCAGGCCTCGGCGACGAAGATCCTCTCCCCCGCGTACTCGTCGAGGATGAGCCGCCACTGCCGGTAGATCTCGTGCACGCCCTCCTGGTCGAAGAACGGCATGACATCGTTGCCCAGCAGCTTCACCTGGTCGTGGGATCCAAGGTCAGGCAGCCCCTCCGCCTTCACCAGACCGTGGGCGACGTCGATACGGAACCCGTCGACACCCATGTCCAGCCAGAAGCGCAGGATGGAACGGAACTCGTCGCCGACCGCCGGGTGCTCCCAGTTGAAATCGGGCTGCTCGGGGGCGAAGAGGTGCAGGTACCACTCACCGCGCGAGCCGTCGGGTTCGGTGACCCGGGTCCACGCCGGGCCGCCGAAGATCGACTCCCAGTCGTTGGGCGGCAGTTCGCCGTTCTCCCCCTTGCCGGGGCGGAAGTGGTAGCGCTCCCGCAACGGGGAGCCCGGGCCCTCGGCGACGGCCCGCCTGAACCACTCGTGCTGGTCGGAGGAGTGGTTGGGCACGAGGTCGACGATGATCCGCAGGCTCAGCTCCTTCGCGTCGCGGATCAGCGCGTCGGCGTCCAGGAGGTTGCCGAACATGGGGTCGACGGCCCGGTAGTCGGCGACGTCGTAGCCGGCGTCGGCCTGCGGTGAGGCGTAGAAGGGGCTGAGCCACACGGCGTCCACGCCGAGGTCGCGCAGATACGGCAGACGGGTGCGGACACCTTCCAGGTCGCCCATGCCGTCGCCGTTGCTGTCGGCGAAGCTGCGCGGGTACACCTGGTAGATCACCGCGTCCCGCCACCAGTCGCGGCGCTTGGCGACGGCCGTCGCGGAAGTGGGGGTCGAGGCGGCTGAGTGCTGCTGGCTCATGTCGTCCTTGATGCGTAACAGAGGTGTGGTCATGTGAGGCGTGGGGTCGGGTGACGAGGCGGCCGCGGCACAGCGGGG
>KL569220.1:46805-48299 GCA_000715635.1 Streptomyces violaceus
GGTCGGATGGGCACCGCGGCCGCCACTACCGCGCCCCTACAGGGGCGCGGGGAACTGCGCGAGCGACCACGACGGCGCCGCAGCCGATCGCTCACCGAAGGTCACCCCTTGGTGCCACCGGCAGTGAGCCCGGTCACCAGGTTCTTCTGCACGAGGTAGAAGAACACGGCGGCCGGTATGGCGATCAGAACCGCGGTCGCGGCCATGAGATTGCGCTGGGCATCGTGCTCGCTCACGAACGTCTGCAGACCGACGGCAAACGTGTACTTGTCGTCGCTCAGCATGAACGTCGAGGCGAACGCGACCTCACCGAAGGCCGTGAGGAAGCTGTAGAACGCCGCGACCGCGAGGCCCGGCTTGGCGAGCGGCAGGATCAGCCGCGCGAACGTGCCGAAGGGGGTCAGCCCGTCGACGCGCCCGGCCTCGTCGATCTCGAACGGGATGGTGTCGAAATAGCCCTTCATCAGCCAGGCGCAGTACGGCACGATCGTGGTGCAGTTGACAAGGATGAGACCAAGGTAGCTGTCGATGAGCTGGAGATCCGAGAGAATCTGGTACATCGGCACGATCAGTACCGCGATCGGGAACATCTGGGTGACCAGCAGCACCCACATCAGCTTCCGGTAACCCGGGAAGCGCATGCGGGAGACCGCGTAGCCGGTGGACGCCGCGACGATGACGCCGATGAGCGTCGTGCACAGCACCACGACCAGCGTGCTCTTCAGCCAGTCGAAGAAGCTCGTGTCCTGCAGGACGAACGCGTAGTTGTCGAGCGTCATCTTGCTCCAGATGCGCCCGGGGTGGAGGTAGTCGTCCTTGTCCGGGCCGAGGGACAGGAAGACCAGCCAGGCGATCGGGAAGAGCGCGGTCAGGCTCGCGCCGATCAGCACGGCGTGCGAGGCGAGGGAGCCCGCGCGGCTCTGCTCGCCGCGACGGCGGACCTTGCGCGGGTCGCCCGCGGGGCGCCGCTCGGTGGCCGCGGCGGAGGTCTCGACGGTGGTCGTACTCATGGTTGCTCCTGCCTCAGATCGCGAGCTGCTGCTCGTTGCGGTTCAGCCAGCGGCGGTAGAAGGAGGTGAAGACGATCAGGAGGGACAGGAGCAGGATTCCGTAGGCGGCGGACTGGGCGTAGTCGCGCGGCTGCTGCCCGAAGCCCAGCTGGTAGGCCCAGGTCACGAGGATCTGGGCGTCGGGGGCGGTGTTGCCGAACAGCAGGAAGATGATGGCGAACTGGTTGAAGGTCCAGATGACGCCGAGGAGGACGACGGTGGTGCTGACGGACCTGAGGCCGGGCAGGGTGACGTAGCGGAACCGCTGCCAGGCGTTGGCGCCGTCCATCTCGGAGGCCTCGTACAGGCTCGCGTCGATCGACTGCAGTCCGCCGAGCAGCGAGACCATCATGAACGGCACACCGCACCAGGTGTTGACCATGATCGCGGCGAACCGCTGCCAGAAGGTGTCCTCCAGCCACAGCGGCGTCGGCAGGGGGGGGGA
>KL569220.1:48561-49145 GCA_000715635.1 Streptomyces violaceus
GCCGAAGACGGTGACGAAGGTCGGCACCGCCCAGGGCAGCACCAGGATCATCCGGTAGAGGGTGCGGCCGCGCAGCTTCTGGTTGAGCAGCAGGGCGAGGCCGAGGCCGATGCCGTAGTGCAGGGCGACACAGGCCGCCGTCCAGAAGACCGTCCAGAGGAAGTGCGACCAGAAGCGGTCGTACGCCGTCGGGCCCCACAGGATGTCGGCGTAGTTGTCCAGGCCGATGAACTTGTAGGTGGCGTCGATCTCGTTGACGCCGATCGTGCGGGCGGTGTTGAGGCTGGTGGCGTCGGTGAGCGTGAGGTACAGGCCGTACGCCAGCGGGTACAGCACGAGGACCCCGAGGACGATCGCCACCGGGGCGATCATCGCGTAGGCGTACCAGTGCTTGTGGAAGCCGTTCTTCAGCCGCTGGGCCGGCCCGGGGCGCGGTTCCCGCTCACCGCGCCGCTTGCCGGTCGCTCGGTCGATGACGACTGTCATGGTTCGACACCTTCTGGAGGTTCAAGGAGGTCAAGGGGAGCTGCCCGGGCGC
Source organism: Streptomyces violaceus (assembly GCA_000715635.1). Taxonomy (GTDB): domain Bacteria; phylum Actinomycetota; class Actinomycetes; order Streptomycetales; family Streptomycetaceae; genus Streptomyces; species Streptomyces violaceus. The sequence goes on from KL569220.1 coordinate 49,100, forward strand.
AGGCGCAGGCGCGGGCCGGTGGCCGCCGGATCCCCCTGCCCGTGCC
>KL569220.1:49372-54109 GCA_000715635.1 Streptomyces violaceus
CCCCTGCCCGTGCCAGGGGGATCCGGCGGCCACTCGGCGGTCACTTGGAGAAGTCGGGCACCAGCTTGGTGATGGCCGTCTCGGCGTCGCCGAGGCCCTTGTCCAGGGACTCCTTGCCGCCGGCGATCTCGATCAGCTCGTCGTCCAGCGGGCCCCACAGGGAGCTGTACTCGGGCAGCGCCGGGCGCGGCTGGGCGGAGGACAGCACGCCCTGGTAGCCGGCGATGCCGGGGTCGGCCTTGACCTTGGCGGTGTAGGCGTCCTCGCGCGTGGGGAGCGTGGAGTTCTTCAGCGCGATGGTCTCCTGGGCCTTCGCCGAGGTCATGAAGTTGACGAACTTCATGGAGGCCTTCTGGTGGGCCGCGTCGGAGCCGGCGTAGACGGAGAGGTTGTGGCCGCCGGTCGGAGCGCCTGCCTTGCCGCTGGAGCCGGCCGGGACCGTGGCGATGCCGAGGTTGTTCTTGTCCTTGAAGGCGGAGCCCTTGTAGAAGTTGGTGATCTCCCACGGGCCCTGGACGATCGAGGCGACCTTGCCGCTGACGAAGGCCTCCTGGATGTGGGCGTAGGCGTCGGCGGTGGTGTCGGCCTTGTGCAGGCCCTTGCCCGAGAAGAGGCCCTGCCAGGTGCCGTAGGCCTTCTTGGCCTCGGGCGAGGTGACGGTGATCTTCTTGGCGTCGGCGTCGACGGTGTCGGTGCCCTCGCCGTGGAGGAAGGACTGGGCGTAGTAGGCCTGGGTGGAGCCCCAGTAGCCGTCGACGCCGGTCTTGTCCTTGATGGTGGCGGCGGCCTTCTTCAGGTCGTCCCAGGTCTTGGGGGCCTCGACGCCGGCCTTCTTGAACAGGGCCTTGTTGTAGACGAGGGCGAGGGTGTCCGTGGTGAAGGGGACACCGTAGGTCTTGCCGTCGTACTTGGCCTGCTCGATCAGGCTGGGCTGGAACTTGTCCTGCTCGGCGAGGGCCTCGGTGCCGTCGAGCGGCGCGAAGAAGCCCTTCTTGGCGAAGGCCGGGGTCCAGCCGACCTCGGAACGCAGCACGTCGGGGGCGCCCTTGGAACCGGCGGCGGTGTCGAACTTGTTCTGCGCCTGGTCGAAGGGGACGTTGACGTAGTTGACCTTGATGTCCTTGTGGGCGGCCTCGAACTCCTTGACCAGGGCCTTGTACGTCGGCGCCTCGTTGGTCGCGTTGGAGGTGTCCCACCAGGTGATGGTGACCGGGCCGTCGGCCTCGTCGCCGCTGTCGGTCCCGCCGCACGCCGTCGCCGCCAGGGCGAGGGACGCCACCAGCGCGGTGGCCGCTATGCCACGCCGCATGAGTTCTCCTTGAGGGTGAAAGCCCGTTGGTGCTGCCGACTGCGCCGTTGGCCGCCGGGCGTCGGTGAGATTAGCCGCGCTGTAAGGACTCGCGAAAGACCTTGCAGCAAAAAGTTGCAAGCGGTGCCGATGGTTATCCCGCCGTGACCTCCCCTCGACCGCCCGCAGCCCTGATTTCCGGCTGTTCGGCGGGGAGTCGGACAGCTGTGCAAGACTCTGCAAGCACTTGCCATCCGCTTCCGTCAGGGGAATCATCCGTTGCGGATCGGACGCCGTCCACGACCCTTTCTCGACATTTTGGGGACCGCGATGACCCAGCAGCCCGCAGCCGGCCGTGCGACGGCACGCACCAGGCGTCCCGTCGGTGTGCAAGGAGATCCCCGGCCGCTACAGTCCGGTGCTGTGACCACACGGCTTGCCGACATCGCCGCTCAGGCGGGGGTGAGCGAAGCGACGGTCAGCCGCGTCCTCAACGGGAAGCCGGGCGTCGCCGCCACCACCCGCCAGTCCGTGCTGGCCGCCCTCGACGTGCTGGGCTACGAACGCCCGGTGCGCCTGCGCCAGCGCAGCGAGGGCCTGGTGGGTCTGATCACCCCGGAGCTGGAGAACCCGATCTTCCCGGCCCTGGCCCAGGTCATCGGCCAGGCGCTGACGAGGCAGGGCTACACGCCCGTCCTCGCCACCCAGACGCCGGGCGGCTCCACGGAGGACGAGCTCACGGAGATGCTCGTCGACCGTGGGGTCGCCGGCATCATCTACGTCTCCGGGCTGCACGCGGACACCACCGCCGACATGCAGCGCTACGACCGGCTGCGCGCGCAGGGCGTGCCGTACGTGCTGGTCGACGGCTTCTCGCCGAAGGTGCAGGCGCCGTTCATCTCCCCCGACGACCGCGCCGCGATGAGCCTGGCGGTCACGCACCTGGTGTCCCTGGGGCACCAGCGGATCGGGCTGGCCCTGGGGCCGAAGCGGTTCGTGCCGGTGCAGCGCAAGATCGAGGGTTTCGTGCGCACGATGCAGGACCAGCTGGGCCTGGGCGCCGAGGCCGTCGAGTCGGAGCTGGTCCAGCACTCCCTGTACACCCTGGAGGGCGGCCAGGCCGCGACCACGGCGTTGATCGAGCGGAACTGCACGGCCGTGGTGTGCGCGAGCGACATGATGGCGCTGGGCGCGATCAGGGCGGCGCGGCAACTGGGCCTGGACGTGCCGAAGGACATCTCGGTGGTCGGCTTCGACGACTCGCCGCTGATCGCCTTCACCGACCCGCCGCTGACCACGATCCGCAAGCCGGTCCCGGCGATGGGCCAGGCCGCCGTTCGCACGCTGCTGGAGGAGATCGGCGGGACACCGGCCCCCCACAGCGAGTTCGTGTTCATGCCGGAGCTCGTGGTGCGCGGTTCGACCGCTTCGGCACCCGGGGAACGCGGCCGTTCCTGACGTCGTGGCCTGATCTCGACGTAGGGAGAACATGCGGCCCGGGCCTCGCCGGGGGATGATCGGTGGGGAAGTCCTTTTCTGGCAGACTTTGCGCCTATGAGTGACACGACCGTGACGAAGCCGGAAGGCCGGGAATCGGCCCTTCCGCAGACCGTTACGGCCGAGAGCGGCCCGGGTTCACCGCACCGGCTGCGCGCCCCGCGCCGGCCCCGGTTCTGGTTCGAGATCCTGCTGATCGCGGTGAGTTACTGGACGTACTCGCTGATCCGCAACGCCGTACCCGAGCAGAGGGCCGAGGCGCTGCGCAACGCCGACTGGATCTGGAAGGCCGAGCACCATCTGGGCATCGCCATGGAGGAGTCGATCAATCACGCCGTGAACGCGGCGACTTGGCTGATTATCGGCATGAACTACTACTACGCGACGCTCCACTTCGTGGTGACGCTGGGTGTGCTCGTGTGGCTGTTCCGTTGGCATCCCGGCCGGTACGCGGCGACCCGGCTGGTGCTGTTCGCGACCACCGCCGTCGCCCTGGTCGGCTACTACCTGTATCCGCTGGCGCCCCCGCGGCTGATGAACGGCGGCGATTTCATCGACACCGTCATGGTCCACCAGACCTGGGGATCGATGGCCTCCGGCGACCTGAAGCACATGTCGAACCAGTACGCCGCGATGCCGTCGATGCACATCGGCTGGTCCGTGTGGTGCGGCCTGACGATCTTCGCCCTGTCGACGATCCCCTGGGTGCGGGTGCTGGGCCTGCTGTACCCGACGCTGACCCTGGTCGTCATCGTCGCCACCGCGAACCACTTCTGGCTGGACGCGGTGGGCGGCATGCTCTGCCTGGCCTTCGGATTCGCGGTGGCGAGGCTCTGGTACGGCACACAGCCGTACGCGCTGCCGCGCCTGGTGTCGGCGAGACCCTGACCTCGCCCGGGCACCGCGTGCGCGTACGGACCGGCGGCAGGCGGTCGGCCTACCGCTCCGCCACCCCGTAGAAGAGTTCCTCCACCACGCCCCGTGCCCTGCGCGCCGTGCGACGGTACGCGTCGAGCATGTCGCCCGCGTGGCCGGGTCCGTATCCCAGGTAGCGGCCGACGGCAGCGAGCTCTCGGGGCTCCGTGGGGAACGTGTCGCCGGCCCGGCCGCGGACCAGCATCACCGCGTTGCGGACGCGGGTCGCCAGGACCCAGGCCTCGTCCAGGGTCGCGGCGTCCTCCTCCGTGATGAGCCCGGCCGTGCGGGCGGCGGCCAGGGCCTCACGGGTGCGGGTGGTGCGCAGGCCCGGCTCCGCCGAGCCGTGCCGCAGTTGCAGCAGCTGCACGGTCCACTCCACGTCGGACAGGCCGCCGGGGCCCAGCTTGGCGTGCAGTTTGGGGTCGGCGCCGCGCGGCAGCCGCTCGGACTCCATACGGGCCTTGAGCCGCCGGATCTCGCGGACGGCCTCCTCGTCGAGCCCGTCCGCCCGGTAGCGCAGCGGGTCGATCAGTTCGATGAACCGGCGGCCCAGGTCCTCGTCCCCGGCGACGGGCTCGGCCCGCAGCAGCGCGTGCGACTCCCACGTCAGTGACCACCGGCGGTAGTACGCCGCGTACGAGTTGAGGGTCCGTACGAGCGGCCCGGACTTGCCCTCGGGGCGCAGGTCGGCGTCGATGAGGAGGGGCGGGTCGGCGCTGGAGATCTGGAGCAGGCGGCGCATCTCGGAGACGACCTTGTTGGCGGCCTGCCCGGCCTCGTGCTCGTCGACACCGTCACGCGGCTCGTGCACGAACAGCACGTCCGCGTCGGAGCCGTAGCCCAGCTCGTGGCCGCCGAAGCGGCCCATGCCGATGATCGCGAACCGGGTGGGCAGACTGTCCCCCCAGCCCTCCCGCACCACGGCCCGGAGCGTGCCGGCGAGCGTCGCCGCCGTCAGGTCCGACACCGCGCCACCGATCCGGTCCACCAGCGCGCCCTGGTCGGCCTCGGCGGGCTGCTCCTCGGTGCCGTAG
>KL569220.1:54288-57592 GCA_000715635.1 Streptomyces violaceus
TCGACGGCGGCCGTACGGAACAGCTCGCGGCGGCGCACACCGCGCGCCGCGGTGACCGCCTGGGCGGCGCCGTCGGCCCGTTTCACCGCGGCGAGTATCTCCTGCTCCAGATGAGCGCGGGAGCGCGGTTCGAGACCGCCCCCGTCCCCGTCGCCGAGCAGCGCGACCGCCTCCGGGGCGCGCATCAGCAGGTCGGGCGCGAGCCGCCCGGCGGACAGCACGCGGGCGAGGTTCTGCGCGGCGGCGCCCTCGTCCCGCAGCAGCCGCAGGTACCAGGGCGTCTTGCCGAGGGCGTCCGACACCTTGCGGAAGTTGAGCAGGCCCGCGTCCGGGTCGGCGGAGTCGGCGAACCAGCCCAGCAGGACGGGCAGCAGGGTGCGCTGGATGGCGGCCTTGCGGGTGACGCCGGAGGCCAGCGCCTCCAGGTGGCGCAGGGCGGAGGCCGGGTCGGCGTAGCCGAGGGCGACCATCCGCTCCCGGGCCGCCTCGGGCCTGAGCCGGGCCTCTCCAGAGGCGAGCTGGGCGACCGCGTCGAGCAGCGGCCGGTAGAACAGCTTCTCGTGCAGCCGGCGTACGACCGTGGCGTGCCGCCGCCACTCGCGGTGCAGGTCGGCGACCGGGTCGGCGCGCAGGCCGAGGGAGCGGCCGATGCGGCGCAGCTCGGCCTCGTCCTCGGGGACGAGGTGGGTCCGCCGCAGCCGGAAGAGCTGGATCCGGTGCTCCATGGAGCGCAGGAAGCGGTAGGCCTCGTCGAGCTGGGCGGCATCGGCACGGCCGACGTAGCCGCCGGCGGCGAGGGCCTTGAGCGCGTCGAGGGTGGTGCCGCTGCGCAGGGAGGTGTCGGTCCGGCCGTGCACCAGCTGGAGCAGCTGCACGGCGAACTCGACGTCCCTGAGGCCGCCCGGGCCCAGCTTCAGCTGGCGGTCGACCTCGGCGAGGGGGATGTTCTCCACGACCCGGCGGCGCATCTTCTGCACGTCGGGGACGAAGTTCTCGCGCTCGGCGGCCTTCCACACCAGGGGCTGGACGGCGGCGACGTACTCCGCGCCGAGGTCCAGGTCGCCGGCCACCGGGCGGGCCTTGAGCAGCGCCTGGAACTCCCAGGTCTTGGCCCAGCGCTGGTAGTAGGCGAGGTGGCTGGAGAGGGTCCGTACGAGCGGACCGTTTCTGCCCTCGGGCCGGAGGTTGGCGTCCACGGGCCAGATGGATCCCTCGACCGTGGTCTCCGAGCAGATCCGCATCATGTGCGAGGCGAGCCGGGTCGCGGCCCGCACGGCCTTGGTCTCGTCGGCCCCCTCGGTGGCCTCCCCCACGAAGATGACGTCCACGTCGGAGACGTAGTTCAGCTCGTGGCCGCCGCACTTGCCCATCGCGACGACGGCGAGCCTGCACAGGGCGGCGTCCTCGGGCGCGGCGGCCTGCGCGAGGCCGAGGGCGGCGCGCAGGGTGGCGGTGGCGAGGTCGGCGAGCTCGGCCGCGGACTCGGCGACGCCGGTCGTGCCGCACACGTCCCGGGCGGCGATGGACAGCAGGCAGCGCCGGTAGGCGACGCGCAGGGAGACCGGGTCGGTGGCCTCCGCGAGACCGGCCTCGAACTCCTCCACCCCGGGGTGCAGGTCGTACGCCTCGTACATGACGAGCGCCTGCCAGTCGTCCGGGTGCCGGGTGAGGTGGTCGGCGAGGGCGGTGGAGGCGCCGAGCACACCGAGCAGCCGGTCGCGCAGGGGTTTGGCCGCGATCAGCGTGTCGAGCAGTTCCCGGCGGGCGCCGGGATTCGGCTGGGCCTCCAGCAGCCGGACGAGCCCGAGCAGCGCGAGATCGGGGTCGGCGGTCCCGCCCAGCGCTTCCAGCAGCACCGGGTCGTCGCGCAGGAGCACGAGCTCGGCACTGTCCAGGAGCCGTTCGGCGGCGGAGGCGTCGGTGAAACCGTGCCGCAGCAGCCGTGTGAAGGTACTGCTCCTGCGCCCCGGCGCCGCCGTCATCCCGGGCCTCCCTCGGACTCGCCTCGGACGTGCTTCGTACTGCTTAGGACTTCTTCGGATCAAGGTCGTACGGCCTCGAGCCTAGTCGCAGACCTCCGGTCGGGCTCCGATGAGTTCGGCAGGCGGACGGGGTCTGCCCTGTGGGAGCGCTTGGGGGCACTTGAAGCGCTCTGTCAGGCGAGAGCTCAGGAGGACTGCTGATGACCACCATGCGACCCGAGACCAGACTGGACCGCCGCTACAGCGACGAGACGGCCACCGCGACCGACTGGCAGGAGGCCGAAGCGAGGCTCACGGCGGCGGAGCTGTTCTGGATCACGACGGTACGACCGGACGGGCGCCCGCACGTCACCCCGCTGCCGGCGATCTGGTCGGACGGCGCCCTGCACTTCTGCACGGGCCCGGAGGAACGCAAGGCGCGGAACCTCGCGGAGAACCCGCACGTCGTGCTCACCACCGGCACGAACACCTGGAACAAGGGCTACGACCTGGTGGTGGAGGGCGAGGCGACGCGCGTGAGCGACAACGCCCGCCTACGCGAACTGGCCGCCGCGTGGGAGGCGAAGTACGGCAGCTTCTGGCACTTCGAGGTACAGGAGGGGTATTTCCACCACGGTGCGGGACACGCGGCTGTCTACGCGGTGGCGCCGCGCACGGTTTTCGGCTTCGGTAAGGGGGAGCCGTTCAGCCAGACGAGGTGGCGGTTCGCCTGAGCCGTAGTCCGATGCCCGACGGTCCCATGCCCGACGAAGGAGTCACGCCATGGACTTCACCCTCGAAGTCATCCCGCTGCCCGTCACGGACATCGACCGTGCCCGGGACTTCTACCGGGACAAGGTCGGCTTCCACGTCGACATCGACCAGGAGGTCATGCCCGGGATGCGGATCGTCCAGCTGACCCCTCCGGGTTCCGGCTGCTCGATCGCCCTCGGCGAGTCGATCTGGGAGATGACCCCCGGCCCCACCCCGGCCCCCGGCTCGTACCAGGGCCTGCAGCTGTGCGTCGCCGACATCAAGGCGGCCCACGCGGAGCTCGTCGAACGCGGCCTCGACGTCTCGGAGCCGGTCCAGTACGCGCCGGACGACGGCGCCACGTTCATGCACTTCACGGACCCGGACGGCAACGGCTGGGCGGTCCAGGAGTACCGGCAGCGGGCGGAGAATCCGCTGCATCTGCTCCTGGCGGAACTGAAGCGACAGGGGGCCTGACCCTGCCGGGCGCCGCAGGAACGGACGAGGGGCCGACGGTCCGCGACCGTCGGCCCCCTGCGGTTCTGAGTCGCCCCTACAGCGCCGGCAGGTTCTTCCGCAGCTCGAACGCC
>KL569220.1:57829-61358 GCA_000715635.1 Streptomyces violaceus
GCCGTGACCTCGCTGCGGTACTCCTCCCACTCCTGGCGCTTGTTGCGCAGGAAGTGACGTCGGCCCGGAGCGATCTCGTGCGATCGACGTCCATGCAGCGCTGACTGCTGGTCGAGGGGTCGTTGATGGTCGTCGTTGGGCGTCCTGGGCCGCCCTTCGACGGCCCACAGACGGCCCGGCTCTGGAGAACGGCAGATTTACAGTCCCCCCAGGAGCACTCCCTCTGAACGGCGCTGACCTGCGCAATTGCCTGAGTCGAGAGGAAGGTCGACCTCAGACGTCCATGCCTCGTCCACGTGCAACCGGCTAGGCGGTGTCTTCAAAAGATCACCGCCTAGTCTAGAAAGTGCCGGAGGCGGCGATGGCGATCTCGGCCTTGGTGGCGCCCGACTGCGAGCCGAAGCTCTCGATCTTCTTGACGAGGGCCATGCTCTGCTCGTCCGCGACCTCACCGAAGACGACGTGCTTGCCGTCGAGCCAGCTCGTGACCACCGTGGTGATGAAGAACTGCGAGCCGTTCGAGTCGGGGCCGGCGTTCGCCATCGAGAGCAGGCCCGGCTTGGTGTGCTTGAGCTGGAAGTTCTCGTCAGGGAACTTGGCGCCGTAGATGCTCTTGCCGCCGGTTCCGTTGCCAGCGGTGAAGTCGCCGCCCTGGAGCATGAAGTCCGGGATGACGCGGTGGAACTTCGAACCGGAGTAACCGAAGCCCTTCTCACCGGTGGCGAGCGCGCGGAAGTTCTCCACGGTCTTCGGCACGACGTCGTCGAAGAGGTTGAAGGTGATCCGGCCTTCGGGCTTGCCGTCGATGGTGATGTCGAAATAAGCCTGGATTGTCATGGCCCTCATCCTGTCATTGTCTTGCCTGCGCTGGTGAACGGACACCCCGCGGACGCTGCCCGCGCGATCAGGGCATGCGAGCGAGCCGCCTAGGCCCTTCGGCGCCCGCTCGGAACGGCGATGTATAGCTGTCGGAAACCGTGCAGAGCAGCATGGAACGCAGCAGCGATCTCGCGCGCTCTCTGCTCGCTCTCGATCGCCCGCATGGAGATGTAGTCGGGCGCGATGCTGGCCTCCGCCACTGTGTCCGCGAGCACCAGTGCTTCAACCGCAGACTGCAGGACCGTCACTGCCTCGTCCGGGATGGTGGGCCCGCTGCAAGACATAGCGTCCAGCTCGACCATCCACCGCCGGCCCTGACGAACGATGCCCACAAAGATCGCGTCGTTGGCCTTGGCGCTTTTGTAGGCCGCGTGGTGAGCTTCCGGTTTGGTGCAGTCGGGGATGAGTGCAGCCGGTAGAGGCGTTCCGAGCGTCGACATGACCACATCATCGCAACTGCGCACACCTGCATGCAGGGCAACGCCCATCCTCACAACCGAGCCCGCACTACCTGTCCGGCTTTCTCTCGTTCAGATGGGACAGGCGCAGGGCCCCGCGCCTCAATCAGCGCAGGACGCTCAGACAATCAACCATTTGTTCGATTTAACTGCGGCTGAGTGACTTTCTCTAGCGAATCCACGGTCACGTGTGTCACTATTCCGATCCGTACGCCATGCACCTGGGGGGGCTCATGTCGACAGAAGACGTTACTGCCTGGAGTTTGGCTCCGAGCGAAGAAGAGGGACGCTTCGGAGCGATAAACGTAACCGTCAAGAATGGCCGGGATGTATTCAAGAAGGCCACCATTTCCCGTTTCGGTAATCCACTGACCGGCGAGATTAGAAGCGAACAACTGATCCTGGAGTCCTTCGGACGCATACCCGGCTCCAATGAATTTGACTTCGAGAACCCCAAGGCTCGCTGGTACTGCGAAAACGGGGAGATCGAGACTCTGACAGCCTTCCTGTCCGGAGCATTCAGCACAGCCGGTAAGTATCGCCTCATTGACGCAGCCTCTGCATCCGCCACAATACTTTCACTCTTGGACAGTGGAGATCTCGACCCAGGAGCGTTAGGTGCAGCTTTGGCGGGACACGAGGATCTCGCCTCCGTCGTCAAGGCTCTGACCGCATCCGCGTCCGGCCTCAACGCCGTCGAGGCCGCCGTTATCGCACGCAGGCGAGGAATCCTCGCAGCCCTCAAACAAAGGGCCGTTGATCCAAGCACCACTGAGAGAGACATGCAGGGCGCCCTCGAAGGACACACCTGGATCTTCGGCGGGCAATATGTTGGCATCGCCCACCGCAGAAACCTCACGATGCTCGACGAGTACGACATCCCTCTCGTAGAGGCGACCGGGGCTCTCCACGTCGTGGAACTGAAAGGTCCGAACATCAAGGACCTAGTCAAGAAGCACCGGAATCACCAGGTTGTTGGAAATGACGTACATCTGGCGGTCGGTCAATTGATGAATTACATCAAACAACTCGATCAGCAGGGCGCCGCCATGGAGCAGGCGTTCCGCAACGAGCATGGCGTCGAGTACGACATGAGCCGCCTCTGCGGGACGGTCGTAATCGGCCATTCGAAACACGTACCGGACTACAGCAGGAAACAAGTAGATCAAATCATTCGTACATTCAATTCACATCTCAGCCGGATTCAGGTCCTGACCTATGAGGATTTGCTGGACCGCGCAGAGATGGCGCTCCGATTCGAAGAGGAATCCCTGGACTCCGCGTAATGATCGAATAATTCGCCGCGTTCGTAGGTTGTCACCAACCGGGGCGGTGCGAAGCCTGCCCGCTACGCTGGTACGCACCACGGCAGAACGGAGAGTGTTCCGGGGATGGGACCCAAGACGACCAAGGTCTACGAGACGCTCCGGTCACGGCTCGCCTCAGGCGAGTACACGCCCGGCGACAAGTTTCCCTCGGAACGGACGCTGACCGAAGAACTCGGCATCGGCCGGACCGCGCTTCGACAGGTGCTCGCACGGCTCGTGACTGAGGGGGCCTTGGAGGTCCGGGGCCGGAGCTCATACCGGGTGCCGGGCGCGGTGAGCGTCAAGGCCCCTGAAGGACTGGAGCCCTGGCGCATCCACGGTGAGCGTGACCTCTACGACAACCGATGGGTCAAGCTTCAGCTCTGGGACGTGGAGCCGCCCGGCGTTGAGCGCTTCGAACATCACGTCGTGAAGCTGCACCACGTTGCCATTACAGCGGTGCTGGACGACGAAGACCGGGTGCTGATGATGTGGCGGTACCGCTTCGTCCCGCAGCAGTTCGGTTGGGAGTTGCCCGGCGGCATCGTCGACGAGGGGGAAGACCCCGCAGGAACGGCGCTCCGGGAAGTCGTGGAAGAGACGGGTTGGCGGCCGAAGTCGCTGGAACACGTCGTCACCTATCAGCCCATGGTCGGCATGGTCGACTCGCCTCACGAGATCTTCGTTGGTCATGGGGCCGAACAGGTCGGTACGCCAACGGACCTCGAAGAGGCCGGCCATATTGAGTGGATTCCACTGGCCGACGTTCCTGGACTGATGGCCCGGGGTGAGCTGATGGGCTCTGGAACCCTCGTCGCCCTGCTTCACATCCTGGCGAGTCGCGGCAAGCAGGGGGTCACAGCCGCGCACTGAGCAGGTCGACAC
>KL569220.1:61629-64634 GCA_000715635.1 Streptomyces violaceus
GAGATGTGTATAAGAGACAGTCTCAGGTGGGTCTGTGCGTCGTCGTACTCGGCTCGCGCCAGGTGAGCTTGCGCCAGGTCGGCATGCAGGCCTGCTTTCGCTCGCACGAACGTCGGGTCGGCGACGTCAAGGGCGTCATAGAGACTGCTCACCGCTTCACCGTCGCCCAGCAGAGCAAGGACGTTGCCGCGCCACCGAGTCAGGTGGGCGCTGTTAAGGAAGATGCTCACCATGTCCGGATCGCGGTCGTCCGGGCCCGGCGGGATGGTCGCCATGGCGGCTTCAAGAGCCTGCCGACAATCGTCCGCCATGCCCGGAACGTGGGCGCACATCTCCGCTTCAGCGGCGTACAGCCATGCTCGGAGTCGGAGAGATCCGCTCTGGCCCAGGGTCCGCTGGGCATCGCGAATCAGCTCCACTCCGAGTGCTGGCCGGCCTGCCTCACACAACACGTACGCCTGCTCTGCCATGGCGTGCGCGAGGTACATCGGAGCCTCTGCGTCACGTGCTGCCCGCTTCGCCGTCTCGTAGTGCCGCCAGGCGCGTTCCACCGCCCCCGAGTCGATCGCCTGCCAGGCCGCCAGTGTCGACGCTCCGGCAAGCGCAAGGGCTACAGGCCGACGTGTGCCCGGCAGCACCGCGAAATTCAGCGCGTCCTCAAGGCGGGCAAGGTGGCCCGTCATCTGGTCGACAAGGCCGGACGCTCCCATTTCACGATCCATGGTGCGCAACAGCTCGGTCTGGTCGTTGAACGCCTTCACCATGGACTCACTAACGCTGCTGGCTGAATCGATCCTGCTCAGCAGTTCGTCGTATCCATCAGCCACAGGCAGCGCAGCAGCAACCGCACCGTCTCTCAGCTCAGCGTCTGTGACGCCGAGCAGGCGCCGCAGGATCTCGGCGTAGCGATCCGAGATGGTGCGCTTGTCGTTCTCCCACTCGGACACGTACACGCGCAAACTCGCCGTCGATGCAACGTCGGTGAGGTGCTGTCGTGCGTACCGCTCGATTTCGCGAACCAGTCGTTCCTGAGACCAGCCACGCGCCGTTCGTGCGCTTCGAAGTCCTGAACTCACAGGGCACCGCCTGGCGTTAGTTCCGATCACTGCACATTCCATGGTGCCTCACATCGCCGCAGGTCAACAGGGGTTAACAGAACCGAAGTTAAGGCCTGTTGGCTACCGGCACCCCCTCCTCGAAGGGTCTTCTGGAGATGCACCGCAAGGGATGTTCACCGACCGACTCGGCGAACCACCTTGACTCTGGTGCGCACCAGATGCCAATCTACTGGTGCGCACCAGATGAAGGGGTCACTCCCGGATCGCAGTGCGCAGAACGACGCCCGGAGGGTCCTCGAAAGGGACTCGAAGGAAGCGCAAGTGCCTTGCGAACTCAACAGCGTGCCTGGGAGGCCGTCCCTCCCCTGCCAGCAAGAGGACGGACGCGTGCGGGTGCACCCCGTACGCGACTGCACGACCAGCCCCCCGCAGCAGTTCTGCGGGCCGGTTGCCTCCGCTGCTCGTCTCGCACGAGCAGCGCTGAGGGGAGCCGGATATCCCGACTTCAACGGCGCGCGGCCCCGGTGCGGGAACACCGGGGCCGCTGTTCGGGCCGTTCCTGTCCGAGAGGAACCAGACCCAATGGACCACATCGTCACTGTTCAGGACGCTGTTACCGCGTTCGCCGACTTCATGGAGCCGACGGATGCGGAGCTGGACTCGATCGAGCAGGAGATGCCCGTCATCCTGGCGGAGCGTGACCTGCTGGACGCGCAGATCGTCACCCTGGACCGCATCCCGACCGAGCTGGACAACCGGCGCCTGCGCCGGGCCCGCCGTCGGGCGCTGGCCGCGCGCATCGCACTGGCCAACCGCACCGCCGCCGCGACGCTGCCCGGGGGTGCCGCATGAGCACCACGACCCGGAGCCTGACCGCTGCACACGCTGAGGTGAAGGCGGAGATCACGCGGACCGATACCAAGACCGGTCTCCTGCTGGCGTTTGTCGGCGCGGTGCTCGCCGGCGCGTGGACGGTCGCTCGGGACCTGCCCCTGACCCTCCCCGCCTACATCGCGGGCGGGGCCGGGATGGTGCTGCTGGTCGCGGCGGCCGGGCTGCTGCTGCGCTCGACGAGGCCGAACCTGCGCGGCCGGCACGGGTTCCCGCTGTGGGCCACGCTCACCGCCGAGGAGATCACCGACGCCGTCTCGACCGACCTGGCCGCCGACATCGCCGGACTGTCCCGCCTCGCGGTCGCGAAGTTCACGTGCCTGCGCCGCGCGGTCGACATGACCTGCGCCGGTGGGGCCCTGCTCATCCTCGCTGCTCTGCTCACGGTGGGGGGTGTGCTGTGAAGGCCGCGAAGCTGCTGCGACTCGGGCGGGCGAAGACGGTGCTGCCTGCGGTTGCGATGACGGCGGTGTCCATGGTGCTCACCCTGGCCGTGGTCGTGATGTGGCTCGGTGAGGCCATGCCCAAGAGCATCGCGCTCGTGGTCGGGCTCGGTCTGGACGGTGGGTGGCTGGCCACCCTCGCCTACGAGCGGCGTCTAGCCGCGCAGGGCGACCACAGCACACCGGTGACCGTGGTGGGTTGGGTGTTCGGGGCCGCCGCGACCGGCGTCCTGGTCACGCACGCGCTCATGGGAGAGAAGGAGTCCGTCGGGGCGTGGCTCGCGGTCTCGTGGCTGCCTCTGGCGGCCAAGGCGCTGTGGCTGGTGCATGCGCTGTGGGAGCGGACGGCGCTCACTCCGGATGCGCTGGATGCGATCCAGGGCATTCAGCAGGAGGCGCGCGATGAGGCGGCCGTGGCCCGTGCACGGCTGCGGTCCGAGGCGGTCACCGAGGAGACCCGCCTGGCGGCCGTGACGGAGGCAGGAGCCCGCGTCGCACGCGTCCAGGCCAAGACCGCCGGGGCCCTCGCCGAGGCGTGGTCAACGCTGGAGAAAGCGCGCCAGGGTGAGGACACCTCCAGGGCGCTGACCAGCGTGACGAGCCGCGTCACGCC
>KL569221.1:0-4017 GCA_000715635.1 Streptomyces violaceus
GCGTTGACGAGGGAGCCGTACCGACCCGCTCCTCCGTGACCGGAGAGATGACCTCGATCACCTCTTCCGAGGACGGCATGACCATGTCCCCGCCAATGAACAGCCGATCCTGAACTGTACGGCTGATCATGGCCGCTCCTTTCTCCGTGCCAAGACGCGCCCACGTGAATGGCCGTCGGCGAGCGAGGCCGAGCCGTCACCGCGTGATGCTCCCTTCAGCCGACCACGTCCGGGCCTCGGCCGCGCGCGGGCTTCCTCCAGACAGAGGACCGATGCCGTGGCGCTCCGCGAGCAGCAACCCGGCGAACCTTCCCGGTCACGGCACTAGGTCGGTGGCGGCGCACTGTCGGCGTCCTGGGCCGCTGGACGACACCAGCACGGCGCCGGCGGCGGGATTCGAACCCGCGTTGCCCGCTTGAGGGGCGAAGTAGCCGCAGCCTGCGCACCTGAACACTGGAACCGTAGCCCGAGACTGACAGCCTTCATCCGGGCTGTGTCGGAGGACTGGATCGAGGAATAGGAATGCGGACTATACGTGGACGGGGGGGGGCACGTCCGAGTCCTTTGACGGCCCTCTGACCAGCAGAGAAGCCAATGCTGCAAGAGGCATCCGGAGCCGTTGCGGTTTGGTGCCGCGGAGTTCAGCGCAGGGACCGCCGCTCGTCTACACGGTGTGCCGGCACACCAAGGAACACGTCAGGCATCGCAGGGCCATAAAGGATGTTGAACGTCTCCAGTCGATAGGACCAGGCCCCGTCACAACTGCCGACGAACCGGTAGTTGATCTGCCATTGCAGCCATTGGCCGGGAGCCAGACGAACGGCAGGTGGGCGCCGATTGCGACGGGGCATGGCAAACATGCTCACCTCTGGCGGATCCACGCGCAGCAGCCCACCGACCTCGCGGAGGATCGTCCCGGGTGCCGATAGATCCCGCACCTGCATACGAGGCTCGAAGGAATCGGACTCCCGCATGGCGACCTCGTGGAGGGCAGAACTCAAGCCCCGTGGCAGCAAGAAGGCCGTTGGGACGGCGTTTCTGCGAGCAGCTTCAGAACCGCCGCGCGACTTCTTCGTCCACGACGTGCGCACCCGCTGCACGACAGCATCCATGGGCCTAATCATCGTGCGTGACGCCGCACTGCGGCCACAGAGTTACGTGTGGTGTCAGAACCGTGCCAGATCCGGCGGGGAACCACGGGGAACACCAGGCAACGCTGCAGCGCTAGCCCACGCGCGTTCGGGCTCCGCCGCAGGTCAGCCCAGCAGCGGCTCCTAGATCACCTGAGCTTCCCAAGCTCAGAGCGCGGGTTCGATTCCCGTCATCCGCTCTTCAAAGAAGGCCCAGGTCAGCGACTTGGGCCTTCGTCGCTGTCTAGACCGATTCAGGCGCCCCGCACCACTTGGCTCCTGCGCGGCCTGCTCAGCGGCCTTTTCGCGGGCGACGCGCACCATCTCGTCCAGCCCGTCGGCAACCTCCCGCCTCCTCTGAGGACTGGCCGATCCGCACCATCGTGTCCTTCAGCGTCGCTCCGGCCCGCGTCGACAGGGTGTGCCCTGTGTGGCGAAGGTCGTAGAACCTGCACGACTTCGGCAGGCCGACCCTCAGCCGGGGTCGTAGGACGCACGTCGAAGCGCTCGGGACAAGGCGGCACGACGACGGCGAGGCGGCTCCGGCGTCACGCGCCCGCGACCCTGCGCGCTGGCGGAATTCGGACCTCGCTCCTCTGTACCCGGCCATTCACAGGCGAGACATACCGAGGCTGCGCACCGCCTCCGCGAGGGCGCGAATGAGGTCGTTCTCGGTCTCGCTGCGCCACACCAGGGCGTACGGCAGGGCCGGCATGTCGGGGAGCGGCAGCCACCGGATGTGGGACATGGCCCAGTACTTGGTGACGTGGGCAGGGAACGTGTGGACGATCTCGCCGGTGCCGACGAGATTGATCAGGGCGTCGGGGGTGGTGACGGTGTCGACGCGTTCGATGGATCTGCCTTGGGGGGTCTGGAAGGGCAGGTACGCGTCCTCCCAGTAGTCCAGCATCTGGGGGGCCGTGGCATGCGGGAAGTCGGCGACCTCCTCCAGCGATACGGAGGATCGTTCCGCCAACTCGTGGTCGCTGGAGACGGCGAGCACGCGCGGGTCGCGGAACAGGATCGGGCCCACGGTGAGGTCGGGTTCCTCCACGGGCAGCCAGGCGACCAGGACGTCCATCTCCCCGGCGCGGAGCCGGCCGAACGGATCGACGTAGGGGGCTTGGCGCACCTGAAGCTGCCATTGGGGGTGGCGAGTCCGGAAGACTCGCCAATGGGGGTGCAGATCAGGCAGGTTGAACGGCATCATGCCGATGCGCAGCGTGGCGGTGACGCCCTGAGCTGCGAGCCGGGCCCGTTCCAAGCTCGCCACCAGATTCGCGTACACCGGCTTCAGATCGTCTCGCAGGAGTTGGCCCAGCGGTGTCAATCGGATGTCGCGACGGCTGGAGCGGTCGAACAGCTCGCCGCCGAGGCGGCGTTCCTGCTGCTTGATCGCCTGACTCACACGCGCCTGACTCACGTGCAGCCGCGCGGCGGTACGCCCGAAGTGCAGTTCCTCTGTGAGCGTCAGAAAGATCTCGATGTCCCGTACTTCCACGATGCCCCCGCGTCCTCACGTTCCCCGACATAACCCTCCGGTTATCGGGGCCATGCCAGATCCGGCGTTGATCACGTCCACCGCCCCGAGGGAGCCTTGAAGCCACCGGAGAGCGACGCGTCGAACGACGCCTGCTCACAGGAGATTTCACCATGCAGACACGTATGAAGGACCTGGCTGTCGTGATTCCGGCCGGCAAGGCGCCCTTCTTCACCGACGCCGAGCGGGCGGCGATGCGTCTGGCGGAAGCGGTCACCCGCCCCGCGGGCACCACCTGAGGGCTGAGCTGGCCGACGGGACAAGGACGCGGTCACCAGCAAGGAACGAGGACACGATGAACGAGCGGCTCGACATGACCGTGATGTACGCGATGCATCACGCGCTTCGGCGCGACCTCCAGCACGTCGCCCGCATCACCTCGCGCGCCGATCGCCACCCGGGCGAGGCCCTGCGTGCCGCCGCGGGCTGGGACCTTCTCAAGGTGGCTCTGCACGTCCACCACCGCGCCGAGGACGACGCCCTGTGGCCGGCCCTGCGCGGCAACCTCACCGGGAGGCCCGACGACCTCGCCCTCCTGGAGGCGATGGAGGCCGAGCACGCGGCCCTCGATCCGCTGGTCGAAGCGCTCGACAAAGCCCTGGCGGACCCGGGAACGACGCCTGACCTGGTCGGCGACCTCGCGGACTCCCTCGTCACGGGCCTGACCGGGCACCTCGCCCACGAGGAGGAAGCCGCGCTTCCGCTCGTCCAAGAGGTCGTCACGCCGGAGCAGTGGGCCCACTTCGGCCAGGTCCACGCCCAGCGGATCGGCCCCGACGCGCCCCGGCTCCTGCCCTGGCTCCTGGACGACGCCGACGAGAGGACGATCACGAAGATGCTGGCCCCCCTGCCCGGGCCGGCACGCCATGCCTACGAGCACCAGTGGCGGCCGGCCTACACGGCGCTCGACCCGTGGGCCGGAACCCCTGTGGCCTGACCCGGCCCTGTGGAACATCAGCACCGCCCAGGCGGCGGACGCGAACTCGGCGGGTTCTGTCCCTTCCAGCGCTGACTCGCGGATGTTCTCCCGCTCGGTCTCCCTTTGTCTCCGCCATCGCGGCGAAGAACGCGGACAGCAGCTTCCCGGGGCCGGTGGGGTCGTAGATGCCGGGCAAGGGACCGGCGGCGCCACGCCGGGGCGGGCCTTGAAGATCGAACACTGTACGCAAGGAGATTCATCATGAGACAAAGCAACAGCGGCTTCTCCGAAGCAGGGCTGCGCAGGATGCGTGACGTGCTGGCGCGGTATGTCGAGTCCGGGAAGATTCCGGGGCTGGTCGCGCTGGTCAGCCGGGGCGAGGAGACGCACGCCGAAGCGCTCGGGACGATGCGCCACGACGGCGGCCC
>KL569221.1:4216-9704 GCA_000715635.1 Streptomyces violaceus
CGATCTTCCGGATGGCCTCGACGTCCAAGCCGGTCGGGATGTCGGCGGCGATGATCCTTCTCGACGAGTGCAGGCTGCGGCTGGACGACCTGGTGGATCCGTGGCTGCCCGAACTCGCCGACCGTCAGGTGCTGAAGCGGATCGACGGCCCGCTGGACGACACCGTGCCAGCGCGGCGGCCCATCACCGTACGGGACGTGCTGACCTCCACGTTCGGGCTCGGCATGGATATGACGTCGCTGGGAACTCCGATCATGAACGCGGTCTTCGAGCAGGGGCTCACGCCCAATCTGCCGACGCCGATGCCCGAGCCGGACGAATGGATGCGCCGCCTCGGCGCGCTGCCGCTGATGCACCAGCCCGGAGAGCGCTGGCAGTACCACATCGCCAGCGATCTCCTCGGCGTGCTCGTCGCCAGGGTCACCGGCCAGTCGTACGAGTCGTTCCTGCGCGAACGCATCTTCGACCCCCTGGGCATGAAGGACACCGGTTTCCACGTGCCCGCCGACAAGATCGACCGGCTGCCGCCCCTCTACGCCCCCGACCCGCAGAGCGGAGAGTTCCACGTGTGGGACGAGGCCAAGGGCGGCCGCTACAGCCAGCCTCCGGCGTTCCAGGGCGGCGGCGGCGGACTGAACTCCACCGCCGACGACTACCACGCCTACTTCCGAATGCTGCTCAATGGCGGGATGCACGGGACCGAGCGGATCCTGTCCCGGGCCGCCGTCAACCTGATGACCACCAACCGCCTCGCGCCCGAGCAGCAAGCCGCCCGACACGCCATGGCCGTCAACAACGTCCATGTGTCCTTCGGCCAAGGGCAGCACGGCGGCTGGGGCTTCGGGATGGCGGTGCGCACCTACCGCGGCGACTACGCGCCCGTCGGCCAGTTCGGCTGGGACGGCGGAAGCGGCACCTCGACCTACGCCGACCCGGAAAACCAGATCACCGGAATCCTGCTCACCCAGGTCGGGACGTCCGTCCCGGACCCGGCGCGGCTCTTCCACGATTTCTGGACCACGGTCTACCAGGCGATCGACGACTGACACCGAGCCGGCGTCCCGGTCCCGGTACGCCCGAGGGTGAGAGATCCCCTCGGGCGACCCCGACCTGAGCGATCCATATACCCCGGGCACCACAGACCGCATACCCGGCCACCCGCGGCGAACCACATCCACCGTTCCACCGCAAGAGCCAGGGTGGGGCCACTTCGCCTCGCCACTACCCCTCAGTGCCCCCGAACGCTCCTCCCGCTGGAGCCATTTCGAGTCGCCTTGGTGGGGCCGCTGAACGTCGCCCTAGCCAGGCTCATGCGAAGTTCCTCGATGATGTCGTCGCGGAACGCCTCGGCGTAGAGGGAAACCCCTGGGGCGATCTGGTCTGGGCCGACGTCATCGAGCCGACTCCAGACCACGGTGCTTAACCCGCCGCACCACAAGCGCACCAGATAGAGCGGGGAGTAGCGGGGAACCACGGTGAAAGCCGCCCTGCCCGATGCCGCCATGCCCAGGGCGTTCGCCCAGGTCAGCGCCCGAACCAGCCTCAAAAGATCGCAGCTTCCCAAGCTGAGGGCTTCGATGCCGTAGTTCGGCGGTTGAGTCGCTCGCCGGCAGTGGCCTTGCCGGTGATCATCCCGGCCGTTCGGGGGATACGCGCGCGACCTCGGCGGCGTATCCCGACCCGCGGGGGCATCCCTTGCTGGGACGAAAGGGAGACATGATGCCGCTCTATCTATCAAGGTTCAGCTACACGCCGGAGACCTGGCAGAGACTCATCGGCCACCCCGAGGACCGCGCCAAGGCCGCTCGGTCGTACATCGAGTCCGTCGGAGGCAAACTCCACGGCTTCTGGTACGCGTTCGGCACACGCGACGGCTACAACCTGTGGGAGGCCCCCAATAACGTCTCCATGGCCGCGGTCGCCCTGGCGATCAGCGGAGGCGGCGCACTCAGCTCGTTTGAGACGACCGTTCTCCTGACCATCGACGAAACCATGGATGCCCTGCACAAAGCCGGGCAAGTCCAGTACCGGGCGCCCGGCGCGTAGCGGTCCAGATGGCCAGCAGCTGCCTGGTTCAGGCACCAGGCAGCGATACAGCAGCGAGGTACAGCAACCACAGCAACCGTCCGCGTCCAGTAGTGGTCGTTGAAGGCCCACAGCGTCTTGCATGACCTCCATTGACCGATCTCTGTAGAGCTACGGATCAGAAGGTTCTGACATCCACGGCTGACATCAACGACGCCGGACGGGGACGTACACCAACAACCCTGTCCGGCCGTCGCACCAGTCGACTACGGCGGCCGAAGCAGGCAGGGATCGAACTCCTAGCACGTCGGGGCCACGCGCGGTGTTCGTGGACACCGGCCCTTCCTCTACGGCCACCTCCGGACAGTCCTGATCGGGTGCTACGGCAGCGTGGCGGAGAAATGGGCACTGTTTCCTGGTATGTCATGAGTGGATGATCAAGCCGTCTGCCGCCGCACAACTCCGCCGGATCGCACGTCGACGGGCAGCCAGGGATCATCGACGGCAACGGAGCCAGTCCATCGGGCCGGGCGGCGACAGTGGTATCAGCCGACTGACGTGGCTGGCACTCGCGGCGTCCATGCTGCCGGGGCTGGCTGCGCTCGTCGCTCTGCTGTTCACGTGGATGTCGGTCGGGCAGACCAACAAGGATCTGCAGATCTCCGAGCAGGGGCAGATCACCACCCGGTTCAACGCCGCGATCACCAACCTGGGATCAGAATCGTTGGACGTGCGCCTAGGAGGTATCTACGCCCTGCAACGCATCATGCAGGACTCCTCTCGAGATCAGGGCACCGTCGTCTCGGTGTTGTCCGCGTTCGTACGCCAGCACGCTCCCGTTCCGGTCAGTGGCTTCAAGCCGGCAGAGGAGTACAGACCCCCTACCGACGTAGCGGCTGTAGTTTCCGTGCTGGGCAACCGGTCCGCCGACCGGGAGGTGACCGAAGACGGGAAGCCGCTGTACCGAGCCGATCTGAGCAGTGTGGATCTGCGCGGTCTGGAGCGCGAAGTGGGGCTCACAGAAGGCGGCATGCCCAGACGCAGCAACTTCCGCTTCGCGGATCTCACTGGCGCGGATCTCCGAGACGCGGGCCTCGAGAATTTCGACCTCTCAGGCGCCTCCCTCGACAACGCGAACATGTCCGGTGTGAGGCTGCCGAATGCGGACCTGCGGCACGCATTCCTCGGGGGTGCCAATTTGACCAACGCGCGCTTGGGCGCGGCCGACATGACCGGCGCGGAACTCGACGGAGCCAACCTTCACAACGCGCACCTGAACAGGGCCGAGGAAACCGGCGACATCAGAGAGGCCGACTCGAGCGCCAACTTGACCCGCACGTCCCTGATCGGCGCGAACCTGAGCAACGCGGACCTGCGCGGCGTGATCCTGATCCACGCGGACTTGACTGACGCGGACCTGGCCGACGCCGACCTGCGCGGCGCAGACCTGACCCATGCGGACCTGAGCAACGCGGACTTGACCGGGGCAAGGATGTCCGGCGCGAAGCTGTCGGGCGCGATCTTTGAGGGCGCACGCGGAGTGCCTCCTCACAGCCGTGGCGGCACGCCGTGATCCTCCGGCCGCCGCACGCGGACTGCCGGTACAGGAGAGTCGGCGGCACCGGACCGCACCGGTGCAGCACCCTCTGCAGCTACTGCAGAACAGCGCCGGGAACGCGGCGGTCATGGCCAGGGCAGGCCGCGACCGCGCTCTGATCTGCGAGCTCGGCTTTGGACGGTGTGACGTGCCTCAGCCGGCGGCCTTGGCGATGATGCGGCCCATCTCCTCCTGACCGAAGGCGCGCAGGGTGGTGGTACGGACGTTTCCCACTCCGCCGAGTTGCAGGAGAGCCGCGGTAGCCGTTTCGTCGTCGGGCGCTTCGACAACGGCCACCAGGTCGTACGAACCGACGGTCCAGTAGATGTTCAGGAGCTTCGCCCCGAGCTTCTGTACCCCCGAGGCGAAGGCGTCGGCACGCTTCGCGGTGTCCTTGTAGTTCCGGATCCCTTGGTCAGTCCAGTTCAGCAACGTGACGTACGTCGGCATGGTCTTGTCACCTTCATGAGGGAACACATCGCGATGCCAATGCTGGTCATAGATGCCTAAACCTGCACGATGTGCGCACCCGAATGAGTAATCAGCGTCACGCGACGGCGGTTCCCTCGAGCTCGACCAGCTGGCCGCGGATCGCCAGCCGCGTCACACCGAGCATGGTGGTGGCCGGCGCCACCGCGGCGGCGCCCAACCGGGCCGCCAGCACGCCGTAGTGCCGGAGGAGGAGATCGACGTCGGTCGTGTAGACGTTGAGCCGGACGAGGTTCGCGAGAGCCATGCCGGCCTCACCGAGCACGGCCTCCAGGTTGTCGATGCTCAGCGCCAACTGCGCCGCCATGTCACCGTCGTGCTGGGGCTTGCCGTCGCCGCTCATCGCGGTCTGCCCCGAGATGTACAGGGTCCGGGTGTGCCCGGAGACGACCTCGCCCTGGTTGAATCCCATCTCCACGGACCACGTCACCGGGTTGACCGCCGTACGTTCCATTGCCACGTCAGCTCCATTCGATTCATGGGGAGTACGTACGTGCATCGGCTCGGTGGCCACCGGCTTTTGACGTCGTGACAACGAGCCTCCCAACAAATCACGACACCCTTGGTCATGTATTCCGTTAGCGTCCTTGCATGCGCGCCGACCGGTTGGTCTCACTGGTGCTCCTGCTGCGTCAGCGCGGTCGGCTGACCGCGGACACGCTGGCCCGCGAGCTGGAGGTATCCACCCGCACCGTGCTGCGCGACATCGAGGCGCTGTCCGCGGCCGGCGTCCCGGTCTACGCCGAACGCGGCCGGCACGGCGGTTTCGCGCTGCTGCCCGGTTTCCGGACCGAGCTCACCGGACTGAACCACGACGAGGCCATCGCCCTGCTGGCAGCCGGATCGGCGCGCGGCGAGCAGGCATTCGGCCTCGGCTCCGCGCTCGCTTCGGCCATGCGGAAGGTCGTCGACGCGCTGCCCGAGAACCACCGGGCCACCGCGAGCGACGCGGCCCAGCGATTTCTCGTCGACCCGGAGACCGACCTGCTCTCACGTCGGCTGGTCACCGATGAGGTACCCGGCGCCACGATGACCGAGGTCCGGCGCGCGGTGCTCGCCGGGCACAAGCTGCGCATCCACTACGCAGCCACGGGCCAGACACCGCGGTGGCGCACGGTGGACCCGATCGGCCTGGTCACCGTACGCGACCGGGGCTACTTGCTGGCCACGAGAAACGGCACGGACCGCACCTACCGGCTGTCGAGGGTGTTGGCCGCCGAGAAACTCCCCGAAACGGCACAGCGACCGAACCGGGTCGATCTTGACCGGATCTGGCGGGAACGCTCCGCACAGTTCCTCTCCGGCGGCGACCACATCACCGTGCTGGTCCGGGTGAACCCGGCGCGGCGGGAGGACCTGCTGGACACCGCGCTGGCC
>KL569221.1:9929-11424 GCA_000715635.1 Streptomyces violaceus
GCGGACGGCTGGCTGCGGCTGGAGCTGACCTTCCAGGATGCACGACACGCCGAATGGGCGCTGTGGCAGCTCAGCACGGACGCGGAAGCCCTGGCCCCGCAGTCGTTGCGCTCCTCCCTGCACAACCGCGCCGCCGCGGTCGCCACCCGCTACGGAGACTCGTCCCGGTGGCACGAGGCCGCCCCTGCGGTCGCCCCGGAACGGACTCAGCACTCATGAGTCGGGAAACCCCGGAAGAGCTGAGCGCCTGGCGCGGCGGCGCCTCTCACGCCGAAGTGAGGGCGTCGAGGTGACTGGGGGACCTTGCTGGTCATGGCTGAGGCCTTCGCTTTCCCGGCCCGTCCGTCCTGGCTGTGGGGGGGGCGACCGGGCAACAGCCGCCTGGTCAGCGGTGCTTGACGCCGGCCTGAGCGGAAGGGGCGAGGGTGGGTTCGGTGACCGGGACGTCGCCGAGGGCCTGGTCGACTGCCGCCAGCAGGTCGTCCGACAGCTTCACGCCGGAGGCGGCGGCGTTGGCGTGGACCTGTTCGGGGCGGGAGGCGCCGGTGATGGCGGAGGCGACTTCGCCGCGGCGCAGGACCCAGGCCAGCGCCAGGGTGGCCATGCTCATCCCGGCCTCCTCGGCGATGGGGACCAAGCGCTGCACGGCTTCCAAGGTGGCGTCGCTGTAGACGAGGTCCTGGGAGACCGCCATCTCGGCGCTGGCGAACCGGCTCCCTTCGGGGACGGGCTGTCCGGGCTGGTACTTGCCGGTCAGGACGCCCTGGGCGAGGGGGGACCAGACGATCTGGGAGATGCCGTTCGCCGCACAGAGGCCGAAGATTTCGGCCTCGGGGGCCTGCCACAGCATGGAGTACTGCGGCTGGGAGGAGACGAACAGGTCGGGGCCGGCGATGTCGATCGCTGCCTGGATCTGCTCGGGGGTCCACTCGCTGAAGCCGAGGTAGCGGGCCTTGCCCTGCTCGACGACCTTCTGGAACGCCTCGATGGTGTCCTCGACCGGCACGGACGGATCGAAGCGGTGCGCCTGGTAGAGGTCGACGTGGTCGGTCTTCAGACGTGTGAGGGAGGCATCGATCTGCTTGGCGATCTGGGCGGGAGACAGCCCCTTGTCGGCCGGGTCGTCGGACATCGGGCCCCAGACCTTGGTGGCCAGGACGTAGGAGTCGCGGGGGTGGGCCGAGAGGATCTCACCCCAGGCCGTCTCGGCGGCTCCCCGCCCGTAGACGTTGGCGGTGTCGAAGAAGTTGATGCCGGCGTCGAAGGCGGCTTCGGTGCAGGCACGGGTCGCGTCGGCCTCGATGCCGCCAGAGTAGGTCAGCCACGAGCCGAGGGAGATCTCCGAGACCTGAAGGTCCGAGCTGCCGAGTGTGCGGTACCGCATGGATGCTTGCTCCTTGCTGGTTCGGTGTTCGGTGTTCCGTGTTCCGTGTTCCGTGTTCCGTGTACGTGTACGTGTACGTGTTCGGTGCAAGTCCACTGGTCAGCGTCGGCG
>KL569221.1:11691-13411 GCA_000715635.1 Streptomyces violaceus
AGGGCGGGGTTGGCGAAGCTGCTGTCGGCCGGGTTGATGACCGTGCCGGGGGTGACGATGGCGTCGATGCGGTCCAGGACCGCGGGGGCCAGGACCACGTCGGCCGCAGGCAGTTGCGTCTCCAGATGCTGGAGCGTGCGCGGGCCGATGAGGACCGAGACGACCGAGGGATGGTTGAGCGCGAACGCGATGGCCATCTCGATCAGCGTCATTCCGTTGTCCTCGGCCAGGTGGGCGAGGGCTTCGGCCGCCTCCAGCTTTCGCTGGTTGACCGGCAGGGCCATGTCGAAACGGTCGGCGAGGCGCTGCCGGGCCGGGGACGGGGTGGGCAGGTCGGCGTCCTGGCGCCAGCGGCCCGAGAGCCAGCCACCCGCGAGCGGACTGTAGGTGATCACTCCCATGCCGTGCCGGGCCGCGGTGGGCAGGACGTCGGCCTCGATGCCTCGCACGAGCATGGAGTACGGGGCCTGTTCGCACACGAACCGCTCCAGGCGCCGGTCGTGGGCGGCCCACTGGGCCTCGACGATCTGGCTGCCGGGGAAGGTGGAGGAACCGAGGTAGCGGACCTTGCCCTGGCGTACCAGGTCCGTCAGGGCGCCCAGGGTCTCTTCGACGTCCGTGTCGGGTGAGGGCCGGTGCACCTGGTAGAGGTCGATGTAGTCGGTTCCCAGCCGGCGCAGCGAGTCCTCGACGGCCCGCATGATCCAGCGTCGGGAGTTGCCGCGCTGGTTGGGGTCGTCCCCCATGGGGTTGTGGAACTTGGTGGCCAGGACGATGTCGTCCCGGCGGCCCTTGACGGCCCGTCCGACGATCTCCTCGGACTCGCCGTGGGAGTAGACGTCGGCGGTGTCGATGAAGTTGATGCCGGCGTCCAGGGCGCGGTGGATGGTCCGGGTGGCCTCGTCGTGGTCGGGGTTGCCCCACGGGCCGAACATCATCGCGCCCAGGCACATCTTGCTGACGGACAGGCCGGTCCGGCCCAGCAGACGGTGTTCCATGGTGATCTCCAACTGTCTTGTACGGCTTGCTCGGATCGAGGTGTCGGATGCCGCACGGGGAGGGCCCGGCCTCCCCGTGCGGTGTCAGCTCCGCGCTGCTTCCGTCTTGCGGTGGGAGGCGGCCAGCAGACCGAGGGGCAGCAGGGCCGCGAGGGCGAAGGCGAAGCCGGCCAGCGACGGGCCCCGCAGGCCCAGGCTGGAGGTCAGGGCGATGCCGCCGAGCCAGGAGCCCGCGGCGATGCCGACCTGGAACGCGGACGTCGCCAGGGCCATGGGCAGGGACCGGTCGGCTCCGGCGATGCGGACGACCTCGCCGACCACGATGGGGTTGTTGGCGAAGCCGGCTCCGCCGAGCAGCACGACCAGGACCACGGCCACGACGCTGTTGGTCGCCCACAGGGTGATGGCGGCCAGAAGCGCGGAGGTGAGGGCGGTGGCCGGGATGAGCGTGGCGTAGGGCCGTCGGTCACCGAGGCGTCCGCCGACCGTGGTGCCGGCCAGGGCGCCGACGCCGAAGCCGAGCATCGCCAGCGGCACGACGGCGGTCGCGAGGTGGGCCCGGTCGGTCAGCAGCGGGGCGACGTAGCTGTAGGCGGCCATGATGCCCGCCTGGATGAGCGCGATGGCCAGGTAGACCAGCCACAGGCGCGGATGCTTGAGCGCGGCCGCCTCGGCGCGCAGGGAGGTGTCGGCACGTGTGGTGTCGGCGGGGAGCCGGCGGG
>KL569221.1:13641-16698 GCA_000715635.1 Streptomyces violaceus
CCGGCGGCCGGTCCCGCGGCGGCGGTCGCCACCACCGCGCCCACGGCCCAGAAGGTGCCGTTGCCCAGCGCGGCGGCGAACCGGCCGACCAGGGCGAGCCCCAGGCTGGAGCTGAGCGCGCCGACGACGTGCCCCGCGGCGAAGACCAGCAGCGCGGCGATCAGGGCCGAGCGACGCGGCAGGCGCTGGGTCGCCATGGACATCACGGGCGCGCCGATCATCATGCCGACGGCGAAGGCGGTGATCAGCGTCCCGGCGCTGGAGACGCTGACATCGAGCGCGCCGGAAATCTGCGGCAGCAGGCCCGAGATGACGAACTCGCTGGTGCCCATGAGGAAGGCCACGGCGCCCAGCAACCACACCACCGGCGGCAGCTTGACCTTCCCGGCCGGCACTGCTGTGCCGCCGTCAGCCGTGAGCGGTGCGGCGGCCGAGGGGTCCGGCTTCGTGGACGAGGGGGAACTCACTGACGATCCTTTCAAGAGAGCCGGCGCGGGCCCCGGTCATCCGAGGGCGTTCCGGCAGAGCGGCATGCGCGCCGAGGTTGTACGGGGGGGGCGGAGCACTTCAGGCCCGCCGCAATCCACGAAACCAGCAGCCGAGCCCGGCAGACAGACACGCTTGTGAGGGGTAACGGCAGGGACCCCCTCATGCCGGGAGCTGACGTGACGCCGGGTGCGGAGGGCGGCATGAGGCGCGGCGGGCCGAACGGCGAGAGGGCGGTGCTGGGCGGGGAATCCCGGAGGGGCCGGCTGGGGTCAGCGTTCGGTGTCGGCCTGCGAGGCGGCCGCGTCCCGGTTCTGGCTCGCCGCCCAGCTGGCGAGGAGCTTCAGGGCGTCCGCGGCCGGGGTGCCGGGGTCGGCGCCGTACACGGTGATGGACAGCCCCTGTTCGCCGGGCAGGTCCAGACTTTCGTGGACCAGCTCCATCTCGCCCACGGCCGAGTGGTGGAACCGCTTGGTTCCCTCGGTGAAGACGTGCACGTCGTGCGCGCCCCACATGGTGCGGAAGGCGTCGCTGCGCGTGGACAGCTCACCGATCAGGTTCGACAGCTCCCGGTCGTAGGGGTTCTTGGCGACCTCGACCCGCAGCACCCCGACTCCGTCGCGGGCCACGCGTTCCCAGTCGGGGTAGAGCCGGGTGGCGCGGGGGTCGAGGAAGACGAACCGGCAGGTGTTGGCGGGCTCCTGCTCGAACACCTCACTGAGCAGAGCGCGGGCGAGCGGATTGGCCGCCAGGATGTCCATGCGGTTGTTGCGCACGTACGCCGGCTGGTCGTGCAGGCCTTCGACGATGCGCAGCACACTGGGGCGCACGGTCGCCTTCTTCGGGCGTCGCCGGACCCGGGCAGGACTGGTGTTGGCCGCCCGGGCCAGAGCGTAGAGGTGATCCCGCTCGGTGTCGTCCAGCCGCAGGGCCTGAACGAGGGCGTCCAGGACACTGTCGGAGACACCGCCGAGATTGCCGCGCTCCAGGCGCGTGTAGTACTCGACGCTCATCCCGGCCAGCATCGCGACCTCACCCCGGCGCAGCCCGGGCACCCGCCGCTGCCCGTACACCGGCATGCCCGCCTGTTCCGGTGTGATCTTGGCGCGGCGGGACTTGAGGAATGCGCTGACTTCGGCCCGATTGTCCATGGATCCCAGCGTAGGAAGACGAAGCGATCAGTGGGGGTCCCTGTCATTACCCCTCACAGCACGGACTCCCACGGCAGGGCCGGAGTGGATTCCCTGGCGATCGCCCCAGGGTCTTCCGGCGCGGCTCAGGGTTTCTTCGTGGCCGACCGCCTCGTGTTCTTGGTCTTGCTCGTGCTTGTGCTCGTGCTCGTGGTGGTCCGAGCGGCCTTGGCGGGCGGCTTCTTCCGCTTCGGGGTGGTCGGCCAGGTGAGTTCGATTTCCAGCTCGATCTCCCCGTCGCCGATCTCGACCTCCATCTCGCTGCGGAGGTCGTCGGGGATGCGCAGGCTCAGCGTTCCGGGGCTGAGTTCCAGTTCGGCATCGCCGCCTTTCCTCAGGGCGGCCGCGAGTGCCGTGAGCTGGTCGGCCGCCTCCAGGCGTGACAGCGAGCGCTTCTGCTCAAACTTGAGATCTGTCATGCGGGTCTCCGATCCGGCACAAAAGGTCCGATCCGGCACAAAAGGCTGGACAACGTCCATTCTGGCGCCTTGTGCGGGATGGGACATCCTCGAGGGCGGGCGAAGCTCCGGGAGGGCCTGTGACCTGGGCAGTCACTCGCTGACTCGGCCGGCGTGACGATGGGCCGCCCTCCACCCGCCGGCCTCGCGGCGGTACGCCTGGGTGGCGCGCAGGGTGTAGGTGCGCGGCTCTCCGTCGACGGAGGCGGAGGTGTGTTCGAGGCCGGCCTGTGCAGGCCATGTCGGGCGGTCCTGACCCACGCCAGGAACTCGTCGGGGTCGGCCATGCCTTCATCATGCGCCTGTTGATCGGGGGCGGCGCTTCCAGTACGCGATGGTCAGTACGGCCAGCAGCGGGCCCCAGAGGATCAAGGGCGCATAGCAGACGTAGAACCAGGCTGCCTCCCAACCACCTGCTCCTCCTGGCGAGTTGGCGGGCAGGGCGTCGCCTCGGATCGTGGTGCCCAGGATCTGGGTGACCAGGGTCAGGGCGGTACCGAGTGTGAGGATCGTGGCGGCGGTGGCCGACGTGATGACGGTTGCCCTGGTCGGCACCCGGCGGCCCCGGAGGAGCGGTATCCAGCGCGGGAACACCTCGCCCCAACGGGCGATCAGCCCGATCGCCGTGAACGCGAGGGCTTCGGAGAGGATCGACAGGAAGACGATGTACGCCTGCTCGCCGGGGCCGATTCCGTCGTCGAGTACGGCCGGCAGGCGCCAGATGCTGGATGGCAGGGCGGCCAACGGCACGGCGTAGGCGAGTAGTTGTATCGGGCGAGGAACCCCGGTGGTGGGCTTGTGAGCCGGCTGCCATGCGGTGCGGAGTCGCCCGGGGCGGGTCGCTGTCGGGTTCTTGGCGTGCGGGAGCGGCTGCATGCGCGGTCCTCGGTTCGGGTGGGCTGGTGGCCGGCCGGGTTCCGTCA
>KL569221.1:16947-17195 GCA_000715635.1 Streptomyces violaceus
CGCGGGGGCCGCCGCGGATCGGCCCGGAGGGCCGACTCGGCTCCGCCGTACGGGGGTGGAGCATGCGCCCAGAGGATGGCGGCGGAGTGTCGGACCTGCCCTGAGGCCGCCCATCAGAGGCCGTGGTGGGCTCGTCGGCCTTCGCGGATCAGTCCGTGCCGAGGCCGTCGATCAGGCGGTTGAGGAAGCGGGTGAAGGTGGCTTCGGGGGTCAGGGGGCGGGCGGGGGCCGAGAGGGCTTCGGCGAGT
>KL569221.1:17463-20074 GCA_000715635.1 Streptomyces violaceus
GGGGGGGAGCCGGCGGCTGCCGCCTGGGTGAGTTCGTGGGTGACGTGTCCGGCGACGAAGGCCGTGAGCTGGGCGAAGACCTCCAGCTTGGCCGCGCCGTCCAGGCCCGTGGGGCGCAGGGCGGTGAGGGCGTGTTCCAGGAAGGCCAGGGTGTTGGGGCCGAGGCTGCGGCGGGTGGACAGGGCGGTGGGCAGCCAGGGGTGGCGCAGCATGTTGGCGCGCTGGAGGTGGGCGATGGTCTTCAGGTCGGTGCGCCAGTCGCCGGTGAGAGCGGCCGATGACGGTAGTTCGCCGCTGACGTGGTCGACCATCAGTTCCAGCAGGGTGTCCTTGTCGGGGGCGTAGCTGTAGAGCGACATGACTCCGGCGCCGACCTGTGCGGCGACCCGCCGCATGGTGACCGCTTCGAGGCCCTCCGCATCCGCCAGGGCCACCGCGGCCGTCGTGATCGCTTCCCGGCTGAAGGCGGGCCTGCGGCCCCGGCGGGCCCGGGCCTGGGACTGGGACTGCTGGTGGTTCAGCCACAGCTGCTGCGGGTCGTGGCCCGGGGTGCCGGAACCGTCCTCACGCGTCACGGTTTCGTACTCCTGTTCACCGAGGGCCGCTGTTGTCATATCCAAGCATCCTCTATTCTCGTACAACGTACGGAAAATCGAGGAGGGGAACCGCCCATGGAGAAGCCGCCGCTGTCCTCGCGGATGATGAGGGCGATCTGGCGCGGGCTGCCGGAGAAGCGGTACGACGTGGGGTGGGAGCCGGGGTTGGAGGTGCCGGCCGCCGATGGCAGTCCGCTGGTCACGGACCACTACTTCCCCCGTACCGACACGGACGGCGATTTACCCACCCTTCTGGTGCGCTCGCCGTACGGCAGGGGCCTGCCCTGGTCCCCGCAGTACGGCATGCTCTTCGCCGAGCAGGGCTTCCACGTGATCCTGCAGAGCTGCCGCGGCACCGGCGGCTCGGGCGGTGCGTTCGACCTGTGGCGCAACGAGGCCGCCGACGGCCGGGCCACGGTGGCCTGGCTCCGCGAACAGCCCTGGTTCAACGGGTCGTTGGGGACCATCGGCCCCAGCTACCTGGGGTACGTGCAGTGGGCGCTCGCCCTGGACCCGCCGCCGGAGCTGAAGGCGATGGTGGTGCAGGTCGGTCTGCACGACCCGTACGCCTTGTTCTACGCGGACGGTGCCCTGCGGCTGGAGCAGGCCCTGCTCGTCGGGCTCGGCATGACGTACCAGCACCGGGGGATCATGCCCGTCGTCAAGGCGACGCTGCGGCTGCAGCGCCGCATGCGCGACATCGTCACCGCGCGGCCGCTGCGCGGGGCGTACGCGTCCGCTCTCGGGGACGTGCCGTGGCTGGACGACGTGATGACGCACCCGGACGCCGGGGACCCGTACTGGGACGGTGCGTCCCTGGCGGGGGCGGCCGAGGGGCTGAGCGTCCCCACGAGCCTGGTCTCCGGGTGGCACGACGCCCTGGCCGACCAGACCTTCGAGCAGTACGCCCGGCTGCGTGAGGCCGGATGCGACACCGCCCTGCTGGTCGGTCCCTGGACTCACACCTCCGCCATGCAGCAGGGCTGGCCCGAGGTCTTCGCCGAGAGCCTCGCCTGGCTGCGTGCGTACCTGTGCGACGACCCTTCCGAGTTGCGTCCCACGCGTGTGCGCGTGCACGTCGGCGGCGAGGACGTATGGCGGGACCTCGACGACTGGCCGTCCCTCTCCTCCCCCGTCACCACCTCATGGGTTCCCGCCGCGGACGGGCACCTCGGCCGGCGAGTTCTCACGGCTCACACTGACGGTGCGGGGTCCGCGCCCCTGGCGTCCGTTCGCTACGACCCGGCCGACCCCACGCCGTCCATCGGCGGTCCCCTGCTGTCCCGGACGGCCGGCGCCCGCGACAACAGTGCTCTGGAGGGGCGAGAGGACGTCCTGACCTTCACCAGCTCACCGCTGGCCGAGGCAGTGGACGTCCTCGGTCCGGTCTCCGCGCGGCTGAGTGTCTCCACGGACACCGGGTACGCCGATGTCTTCAGCCGCCTGTGCGATGTGGACGCGCGTGGCCGCTCCACCAACGTCTGTGACGGGCTGGCTCAGGTGGAGACGGTGGGGGAAGGGCCCTCGGAGGTCACCGTTCCGATGAGCTCCACCGCCTACCGCTTCCTGGCCGGGCACCGGATCCGCTGGCAGATCAGTGGGGGTGCGCATCCGCGGTACGCCCGCAACCCGGGGACCGGCAAGTCGGCGGTGGATGCCGTCGACTTCACGGCGATACGCATCACGCTGCACGACGGCTCCGTGCTGGAGCTTCCCGACGGGTCCCGGACCGCGTGAACGCCCGGGCACGCGGACAGGCCGTTCGCAGGCGAGTGCGAGGATGGGGAGCATGTTCGTACAGCTGCTCGCGGCGGTCGGCGTGCTTGCCGTCCTGACGATGGTTCCCGGGCCGGACATGGCGGTCGTGACGAAGCGGGCGGTGGCCTGCGGCTGGCGGGACGGTCTGCGGACGGTCGGCGGTATCACGGCCGGACTGCTCATCTGGGGCGTGCTCACGGTGGTCGGGCTGGCGGCAGTCCTGGCGGCGTCCGCCACGGCCTACACCGTCGTCAAGC
>KL569221.1:20217-21850 GCA_000715635.1 Streptomyces violaceus
GCCACGGCCTACACCGTCGTCAAGCTGGTCGGGGCCGCGTATCTCGTCGCCCTCGGGATCCAGTCGCTGCTCGGCAGCCGGAAGACGCGGGCGGGTGAACAAGGGGGAGCGGCGCCGGCCGGGAATCCGTGGCGGACGGGGCTGGTCAGCAACGTCTTCAACCCCAAGATCGCTGTCTTCTACACCGGCCTGCTGCCGACGCTCGCGCCCACCGGTCTGTCTCCCCACGCCGGTATGGCACTTCTGGTTCTGCTGCACGCAGGGCTCACCGTCCTCTGGCTCAGTGGTTATGTCGCGCTGCTGTCCAAGGCCCGTGCCTTCTTCGAACGGCCCGCCGTGCGCCGGGCCATGGACCGGGTGACCGGAGTCGTCCTGATCGGCTTCGGCGTCAAGGTCGCGGGGACGCAGCCCTGACGGACGGGCCGGGCGGGTGGGTTGTCGGGCGGCCGGTCGGGCGTCGTCAGAGCTTCCGCGTCCCCTCAGTCACACGGGTTCGGCGGGAATTCCGTTGCCCGGCCCCGGGGGCGGTCGGCACCATTCCGGCATGACCAACCTTCCCCACGCCGACGGCCGGGCCGGGATCGACGCCGCCTTGGTGAGGCGGTTGATCGCCTCGCAGTTCCCGCAGTGGAGCCGGCTGAGCGTGGTGCCGGTCGAGATCGACGGCTGGGACAACCGGACCTACCGGCTCGGCGAGACGATGACCGTGCGGCTGCCCACCGATGAGGCGTACGTCCCCGCGATCGCCAAGGAAGACCGCTGGCTTCCGGTGCTCGCACCCTCGCTGCCCGTCCCCGTTCCGCCGATCGTGGGGCGGGGAGAGCCCGGGGAGGGCTATCCCTTCGAGTGGTCGATCCGCGGCTGGCTGGACGGCGACCTGGCCCGCCCCGAACGTATCGACGACATGCCGCGCTTCGCGGAATCGGTGGCCGGGTTCGTGCGCGCGCTGCAGGGCATCGACGCCACGGGCGGACCACCGGCCGGAGCGCACAGCTTCTACCGGGGAGCGCCGCCGGCCCACTATGACGGCGAGACCCGCAGGGCTCTGGCAGCGCTCGCCGGACGTATCGACACCGACCGGGCGGCCAGGGTGTGGGACGCGGCGGTGCAGGCGACCTGGCAGGGCGCGCCGGTCTGGTTCCACGGAGACATCGCCGCCAACAACCTGCTGGTCAAGGACGGTCGGTTGACCGCCGTCATCGACTTCGGCACCTCCGGCGTCGGCGACCCGGCCTGTGATCTGGTGATCGCCTGGACGATGTTCACCGGGGACAGCCGCGAGGCGTTCCGCCGTGCCGTGGGCCAGGACGACCCCGCCTGGGCCCGGGCCCGCGGGTGGGCCCTGTGGAAGGCTCTGATCTGCCTGGCGCAGGACATCGACACCGGTAGCGACACGGACACCGACACCGATACGGACACCGATGCCGGGCAGGCCGCCGTCCATCGTCGCGTCATCGGCGAAGTCCTGGCCGATCACGACCACTCGGCCTGAGCGGCCCGAGCGGCCAAACCGGCCTTACGGACTCAGCCCCGTACCGCCACGTGATACGCCGACCCCCACAGCACCACCGCGCTGCCCAGGCCGACCACGATCCGTACCGTCTCGTTCGCGAGGCCCGCCGCGACGAGGACG
>KL569221.1:22092-24608 GCA_000715635.1 Streptomyces violaceus
CTGCCACTGGTCGTACAGGCGGGCGAGCGGGAAGAAGTGCAGTCCCACGACGAGGGCGATGGCGGCCGGGATGACCTCGGGTCGGCCGGCGGCGTTGGACGCGGCGATGACGGCGAAGACGGCCACCAGCTCGATGGTGTTGACGATGCCGACGCCGCGCGCCCAGTTCGCCGGCAGGCTCACCGTACGAGGCGAGGGCGCGGCGCCCTTGCGGTACCCCAGGTAGAGCGCCGACGCCGTGAGCAGCACAGCCGCCCCTTCGATGCCCAGCGGGGCGGGGTCCGTCGCAGAACCGGTCCCGGAGGCCGCCGCGACGGCCCACGCCAGGGCGAACATGGCGAGCACGAGGGTGCCGCGGCGCCGCAGGGAACGGGTGAGCGCGAGACACTCGGCGTCCGTGGCGGACGAGGTCGGGGACGTGGACGTCATTCGCGGAGAATACGTCGGCCGTCGCTTCCTCTCGACGGCTTCGGCTCAACTCGATCCGCAATCGGGAATACCCGCGAGTACCCCACCTGCGGCCACCCACAGCGGGCAGGATTCAAGTGACGCGTGGTGACGAGTGACCGACCGGCCGGGGGAGCCTGCCATGCCGAACAGCTCCGCGGAGTGGCCCGCGCGCAGTCTGCTGGGGGCGGTGTCGCCGGAAGCGCGCGGTGAGTTGCTCGAACTGGGCGTGCCCGCACGGTTCGAGGCCGGGAAGGTGCTGCTGAGCGAGGGCGCCCGGGACCGGCATGTGCTGGTGCTGCTGTCCGGCTTCGCCAAGGTGACGGCACGGGTGGAGAACGGCGAGGAGTCCCTGCTCGCGGTTCGGGTCGGCGGGGACAGTGTCGGTGAGATGGCCGCGTTCGACGGTGCCCCGCGCTCGGCCACCGTGACGGCGTGCGGGCCGCTCACGGCCCGGTTGGTGCAACCGGGCCCGCTGCACGCCCTGTTGGTCCGGCGTCCGGAGGTGCATCTGGCGCTGACCGGGATCATCGCCCAACGGCTGCGCTGGGCCAACCGCAGGCGTCTCGACTTCAAGGGCTACCCGGCGAAGGTACGGCTGGCCCGGCTCCTGGTGGAACTCGCCACCTCCTACGGCCGTCCCGTCGAGGGCGGCATGGTGCTCGGCTGTCGGCTGACCCAGCCCGAGCTGGCCGCGCTCACCGGGGCCGCCGAGACCACCGTCCACAAGGGGCTGGCGGAGCTGCGCCGGGACGGACTGCTGGAGACGGGGTACGGATCCACCGTCATCCGCGACCTGGGACGGCTCAGGGAGATCGGGGACCTCGCTCCCGAAGAGTGACCGGCCCGGGCCGCGCACTCCAGTACGTCAGCACGTCAGTTCAGCACCGGCCGCAGGACGACCAGCAGGCCCGCGCTCACCCCCATCACCGCCGTACACCCCACCGCCGCCGTCACGCACCGGTACTTGCGCACCGCCACCTGGGACAGGAACCGGATGGTCTGGGACAGTTCCTCGCGCTCCCGGTCCGGGTCGCCGTCGTCCTCGCCGGAGATGCCGGCGGGCAGGATGTCGGGGCCCGAGGCGAGGTGGGCGAAGCTGTAGCGGTTGGCGCCGGCGGGGCGCAGCACCCGGGGGCGCAGGGTGGCGGCCAGGAAGCCCGCGCCGCCGAACATCGCGCAGAGGAACAGGGCGAGCAGGGTGGCGGCGAGTATGCCCGCCGGGCCGCCCGCGGACGCGGCGCGCAGGGCCGGAGGGGACCAGTAGCCGGCCGTGCCGACGAGGGCGGCCTGGGCGGCGGCGAGGATCCCGGCCTTGGTGTCGGCGTGCTGGTGGGTGGTCTGCAGGGCGGTGAACATGAACTGCGCGGGACGGCTGTCGGGGCGGGCACCGGTGGACGACGGCATGCTGCTCCTTCTGAGGCCGGTGGGCTGTTCGGTTCCTCCAGTACGCCCCGGAACCGGCCACGGAACCTGGGATTTCTGCGGGATTGCGGACGTCGATCAGCCACGATCCGCACCGACTTCCCGAACCCGTCCGTAACGTGCGGCTACCGCTGTATGTTTCCGCACCTTTCCGCATCCCGTATTTCGACGGGGTTCGCGGCGGACGGCGCGTGTAGGACTGGCCTACCGGCGTCCGCGCGAGGGGGGAGCGGACGCCGGTGTCTGCCGGAGTGCGCTCCCGGCCCGGATCCGATCCGGGGGTGCGGCTCCACTTCAGTGAGCGGGGAGTTCAGGCATGGGAACGTTCGGTCGCAGACTGCTGCTGGCGGTCGACGCGAAGGGATACGGCGGCGTCGACGTGGTGACGCAGCGCGAGTGGCAGGAGGCGATCCGGCGGCTGCTCCGGGAGGCAGCCGGCGAGGCCGGGCTCGACTGGGAGCAGTGGACGACGCAGGTCGGCGGGGACTCGGTGTTCGCGGTCCTGCCGAAGGGGGCGTCGGAGCCGGACCTCGTGGACGCGTTCATGCGTCATCTGGAGGCCGGTCTGCGCACGTTCAACCGCAACCGGCGCGACGAGGCCCGGCTGCGGCTGCGGGGCGCCGTGCACCTGTCTCTTATACACA
>KL569221.1:24804-25935 GCA_000715635.1 Streptomyces violaceus
TCGAGATCGGCCGGATGCTGGACAGCCGCGTGCTGAAGGCGGCGCTCGCCGCGGCGCCGGCCGCGCAGCTGGCGCTGGCGGTCTCCGCGACCGTCTTCAACGACGTGATCGGCGAGGCGTACACGACGATCGAGCCGCAGGAGTTCCGCGAGGTGCGCATCGCGGAGAAGGAGTACGCGGGGCGGGCGTGGATCCGGGTCCCGGGGTACGACGTGACGGCCCTGGACCTGGGGGAGACCGAACCCGGCGCAGAAGGGGGCGCGGGGGGCGCGACAGCTACCGACGTGCGCCCCTCGAGCACCCCAACTGCTCCTGGTGACACGGTAGTTCAAGTCATAACCGGAACCGTCCATGCCCCGGGTTCCGTCTTCGGGATCTCCAAGTGACCTGAGTGACGGCCGAGGATGAACGAGGAACACGAGGAACACAGCGAGCAGCGCGCCCAGGACGCACCAGAGGCGCACCACGCGGACGATCCGCAGCCCCAGAACCAGCCCCAGAACCAGCCCGAGAACCAGAACGAGCCCCGGCAGGACGCCTCCGAAACGACGGACCCACCGGCCCCTGCCAACCCTGCCACCCCTTCGGAGCAGGTCCATCACAACAACGTCAACCAGTACTTCTACGGTGAACTCGACGCCTCCGGCGCCCAGTTCGGCATCGGCACCGCCGGCTCCGACAACGCCCGCCGCCGCGCCGTGGGCCGTCTCGACGCGGGCGAGGCGGACGCGATCCTCGCGCCCTACGTCAAGCCCGCCTGCTTCGAGCAGGCCGTGCTCGCCCTCGAACAGGACGGGGTCGTGGTCCTGGTCGCGCCTCCGGGGACGGGCAAGCGGTCCGGTGCCGTGGCGCTCGTCGACGCCCTCGCGGAGGGGTCGGAGTACGTCGTGCTCTCCCCCGGCCGCAGCCTGGACGACCTCGCGAGCGGGAAGGTCGCCTTCGAGAAGGGCGTCGGCTACGTCCTGCTCGACCGGATGAGCGAGGACAGCTCCCAGACGGCGGACTTCGACTGGCGGCGGGTGCGCGACACCGTCCGCGAGCACGACGCCCACCTGGTCGTCACCACCGTGCGCCCGGTCGAGAGCGGTGTCGTCGAGTCCGTACGGCACGTGCCCTGGCAGCTCCCGGACT
>KL569221.1:26279-27322 GCA_000715635.1 Streptomyces violaceus
GTGTATAAGAGACAGGGGCTGGGTGGCCCCGGCGTTCCCGGAACCCGTCACCGAGGAGGAGCAGGCCGCGGCGGCCCGGCGTGCCGTCGACCGCCGGCTGTCGCTGTCCCGCAACGACCTGGTCGCCGTGGAGCAGCGGAAGAACGGCGCGCTCACCCGAACCGCGCTGGTCTTCCCCCACCCCCAGTACCGGCAGTGGGCATTGGAGGAGCTGTGGACCAAGCGCTCCACGCCGTACTGGAACGGCGTACGGGACTGGCTCACCGAACTCGTCGCAGCCCAGCCGGGGCTCGGGCTCCAGCTGTCCGTCGCGCAGGGGCTGGCGCTGCTCACCCGCCCCGCCTTCGACGAGGTCGCCGACAACTACCTGCACCCCTGGGCGGGCGGCGCGGCCGGTCCCGCCGGGCAGTCGACGGCCGTGCTGGTGCTGCAGTGCATGTGCCTGGACGAGAGCCTCGCCGCCACCGCGCTGGGCGTGGCCCGCGGCTGGGCCCGCTCCTACGACCCGGTGCTGCGGTCGACCGCGGCGGCGGCGTTCAGCGGGGCGCTCGGCGTGCGCTTCCCCACGGACGCGGTCACCAACCTGCTCCGGATGGTCCGCAGCGGCGTCCGGTCCGTGGACGCGGCGATCGCGCTGGCCGGTCTGGTCGCGGTGCTCGCGGAGTGCGGGCAGGACACGGGCGCGGTGTTCCGGCCGCTCGCGTACCGGCTGCGGGCCCAGCGCGAGACGCTCACCGGGCAGCCCAAGGAGAACATCCTGGGTGCCACGCTGACCGTCCTGCGGGCCCGTGACGCGCGGACCGGGCGGCTGGTGTGCGCGTCGCTGATGGAGCGGGACGGCCGGCAGACCGCAACCATCGCCGAGCTGTGGGCGGGTGTCCTGGACAACCTGCCGCGCCGGGGCCGGGCCCTGGCCGCCCTGAACACCACCCTGCGCGAGCTGCCGGCCGTGTCGGAACGGCCCGAGCAGGTGGCCGAACGGTTCGGCGGGGCCCTGGGCGAGGTTCTGCCCCCGGACGACGGTCCGCCGCTGGCCGCGGCCT
>KL569221.1:27582-31036 GCA_000715635.1 Streptomyces violaceus
GCGGCCGGCGCCCTCGTCGAGATCTTCCTTACCGCCGTACTGAGCACGGAGGACTGACAGGCATGGCTGAGAAATACCCGCTCGTCGAGCAGCGGGAGTACGGGCGGCCGGACAGGCGCGGCGGCATCTGGCGCAAGCGGGTGTCGCGCGGCGACGACGAGCTGCCCAGGGTCGCCGCCCACCATGTGCGGGTGTTCCGGGTCGGCGAGGAGTACGTCGAGGACCACGGGCAGCTGCGCGCCGACGACCCGGTGGTGACCGGGGCCAGCTCGGTCACGGTCGTGGACCGGCGGATCGAGGTGCCCGTCGTCGTGGAGACACGGATCCCGTCGGCCGAGGCGGGCGACTTCACCGTGCGGGCCTGCTTCTACTGCACGGTCACCGACCCGAGCGCGGTCGTGCGCGACGGCGTCACCGACGTGGAGGCGCTGCTGCTCGCCCATCTGCGCGAGGTGCCGGGGCTCACCGAGGACGGCAGCGACCTGCCCGTCGTCGACACGGCCGCCGTACGCGCCCGGATCGACGCCCGGCTGACCGCGTACCACGAGATGCGGCCGTCGCTCGTGTCGGGAATCCGGGCCCGGCACGGGTCGATCGAGGTCCTGACGCCCGAGGAGATGTCGGCGCACGTCGAGGAGATGGAGCGGGCCCGCCTGGATCGCACGCGCCGGCGCCACCAGGAGGAGATGGAGCAGCAGGCGGCCCTGGACCGGGCACTGCGCGAGGCCGAACTGGAGCTGAAACACGAGGAGATCCGCAACCTCCAGGCGCTGCGCAAGGAGCGCAACCGGCAGGAGGAGGAGACGCTGCGCACGGGCTACGAGCGTGACGCCGGTGCCGAGCGGCAGGACTACGAGCTGACGATCGAACGCCGGCGCAACCGTTTCACCCGGGCCGAGATCGAGGACGACATCAAGCTGATCGGCTCGGACCCGGTCGCCGCCGACTATCTCGCCTGGCGCAACGGCGACATCAGCGCCGACGAGCTGTCCAAGCGGCTGCACGCGGCCGAGGAGCGCTGGGACTCGCGCAAGGACGACCGGCTCCGGCTCGACCGGGACTACGAGATGACGCGCCGCGGCCTGGACCGGGAGGACCTGCGCTGGCAGGTCGAACGCGAGGACCGGCGCCACGAGCTGACCCGCAACGAGGAGCGGGAGGAGACCGCCGCACAGCGTCACGAGGCCTCCCGGCGCTGGGACCTGGAGCACGAGGACCGGCTGCGCCAGCGCCACGAGAAGCGCGAGGACACCAAGGAGATCCAGCGGGACCAGCACGAGTTGGCGAAGCAACAGCTCACGGTCCGGGCCACGCTGGGCAAACAGGCCATCGACCGGGGCCTGTTCGACAGCACCATGTACGACGCGGGTGCCTTCATCAACAGCGTCGGCGACGTCCCGCCCGCCCGCACCGCGCCGCAGGGGGAGCTGAAGGGCGGGGTGAAGGGCGAGCTGCGCCGGGCGCCCGGGCGGACCGCCGAAGCCGCGCCCGCTCCGGCCGACGGTGATGACGCCGACGACTTCGACCCGGCGAACCAGGAGGGGAGCCTTGGCAACTGACACCCCGCTCCGCCCGGCCGACAGCGCGGCCTACGACGAGAACCCGAGCCAGTCGCGCCCGGCGCCGCCCGCCTCCGGATGGGCACCCCGGCTGCGCCGGCTGATCGGCATCGAGGAACCGCTGCTGGCCTGGGTGCCGGAGGAACGTACCCGCTACACCTGGTACGGCGCGCTCGTCGTCAACACGGCCCTGCTGGGCGCGCTCTCCATGGTCCTGGCGCTCTCCAGCTTCCGCTCCGACCTGCCCCTGGCGGCGGTCGTCGGCGTCGCCGTCGTCTGGTTCTGGGTGGTCCTGGCCCTGGACAGCTGGCTGGTCTCCAGCACGCACGGCACGGCGGTCCGCAAGTGGACGCTGCTGGTGCGCTTCTTCCTCTCGGTGCTGCTCGGCCTGTTCATCGCCGAGCCGATCCTCTTCCAGATCTTCGACAAGGAGATCCGGCAGTCGATAGCCGTCGGCAACGAGCAGAAGGTCGCCGACTACCGGGGCATGCTCGTCTCCTGCAATCCCACCGACGGCGCCTCCACCACCGACCGCCGCGAGTGCGCCCGCTACCAGCTGAAGGTGGCGGGCTCCCCCGCCGAACTCGCCCGCCAGATCAAGAGCAACGGCGACCGCGCCAAGACCCTGAGCACCCAGGTCGCCGGCATCAACAAGACCCTCAGCGCCAAGCAGTCCACCGAACAGCGCCTGTGCGGGCCGAAGTACTGGATCTGGCGGGGCGGCGTCCGGGACGTCACCATCACCTGCGAGCGGGCCCGCGAGGCGACCTCGGAGTACGAGAGGAACAGCAAGGTCAAGACGTACGAGAAGCAGCTGGAGGAACTGGTCGCCCAGGGCCAGAAGCTGGCCGCCCGGAAGGACGGGGCCGCCGACGACTACCAGCCGCTGCTCCAGAAGGCCGTCGACGACAAGACCCGGCAGCGGGCCGCCGACCTGGACACCGACGGCATCCTCACCCGGGCGGCCGGCCTCAAGGAGGTCGCCGAGTCGGACGGCTTCGCCCTCTTCCTGACGATCGTGCTGCACCTGCTCCTGCTCTGCCTGGACGCGATGCCCGTCCTGGCCAAGGTCCTCAGCGGCGCCACGACCTACGACACCCTCCTCGGCGCCCGCCACCGGGCCAGCCGCACGCTGTTCGCCGAGGAACTCCAGGTCCAGCACACCTGCGCCCGCATGGAGCACGACGTCCAGCGCCACCGGGTGGAGTGGGACACGACCGACCGCATGCGCCGCCTGGAGCAGGAGCACCAGCGGGCCCAGGCCGAGCGGGCGGCCCAGGAACGGGCGGAGCTGGAGGCGAGGATGGGCCGGATCATGCGGGCACGAGGGGCATGAGAAGCGCTTGATCCGGAAACGGTCCGAAAGATTCGATTAGCGGAGTTCTGAATTCCGGCTGGGATGTCGCCCCCTCTCTCATCATCTCTGGCCCATCCCAGCCCCAACTCGCCCTGGACCAGCGGATATACACCGCGAACCCCTGGCGCGAGCCAACGAATCTTTCGCAACAATCACCGAAACCATTGACAGTTGACAGGGTCCGGCCAACACTCCCGGGTGACAGAGCACCCCCGTCCACCCCACGAGGACGATGGAGGAAGCACACCCATGAGCAACGCACTCAGCCGCTTACGGCTGCTCATCAGCGGTGTCAGCACGATGCTGCTGGTCGCGGTGGCCGCCCTTGCCCTGCCGGGCACCGCCCACGCCGACACGGTCGTCACGAGGAACCAGACCGGCACCCATGACGGCTACTACTACTCGTTCTGGACCGACAGCCAGGGCACGGTCTCCATGAACCTGTCCGCCGGCGGCAAGTACAGCACCTCATGGCGGAACACCGGGAACTTCGTCGCCGGCAAGGGCTGGAGCTGTCTCTTATACACATCTCTGATGG
>KL569221.1:31252-31662 GCA_000715635.1 Streptomyces violaceus
ATGTGTATAAGAGACAGGACCTACTCCGGCACCTTCAACCCGTCCGGCAACTCCTACCTGACCCTCTACGGCTGGACGGCGAACCCGCTCGTCGAGTACTACATCGTCGACAACTGGGGCACGTACCGGCCCACGGGAACGTACAAGGGCACCGTCACCAGCGACGGCGGCACGTACGACATCTACAAGACCACGCGCTACAACGCCCCCTCCGTCGAGGGCACGAAGACCTTCGACCAGTACTGGAGCGTGCGGCAGTCGAGGCGGACGGGCGGCACCATCACCACCGGCAACCACTTCGACGCGTGGGGCCGGGCCGGGATGCCCCTGGGCAACTTCAAGTACTACATGATCATGGCGACCGAGGGCTATCAGAGCAGCGGCAGCTCCAACATCACGGTGCGCTGACG
>KL569222.1:0-1807 GCA_000715635.1 Streptomyces violaceus
CAGAGAGGTGTATAAGAGACAGGTGTGGGGGTGGGGGTGGGGGCGGACGCGGTCGGACGGGGCGCGGGAGCCGCGTTGTCCTCGGTCTTCTCGCCGCGGAGCAGCAGCGCACCACCGAACCCGATCACCGCCGCCGCGACGACCGCCACCGCGATGGCGGCACGGCGCAGTCCGGATCCGGGGCGTGCGGCATGGCTGTCACGGTGGGCGCGAGCGACCGGCGGGAGTTCCTGCGTCAGGGCCTCGGAGCCGGGCGGCGGTCCCGGCAGAGCGACGGATTCGTAGCCGCCGGACTCAGGAGCGCCGGATGCGGAGGAGGTCTGCTCCCGGTACTCCCGCATCAGTTCCGCCAGCGCGTCGGTGCGGCGGGGCCGCAGGACGCGGATGGGTTCGAGGGCCGGGCCGTCGTGCGGCTGCCGGGGCTCGGACGGTGTCGACACGTTGCTCTCCTTCCGCCCGGGCTCGGAGGCGCCCGTCTTCGAGGATCGTTCCGCCGCTAGATACGCGGCTGCCGCGTCAGGAGTTCAGAGTGCACTCAGTTCCTCCCTGTGACAGCACTGAGTGCCATGAGCGGCCTTTCGGGTGCTACGTTCCAGCCCATGAGCTCCGAGAAAGCCGACCTCGGGAACGGAAAGCCGCCGATGCGGGACGCCCTGGTGGCGGCGGCCTTCCAGCTGTTCCTCGAGCGGGGGTACGAGCAGACCACCGTCGACGACATCGTGGCGCTCGCCGGCGTCGGACGGCGCTCGTTCTTCCGCTACTTCCCCTCCAAGGAGGACGTGGTCTTCCCGGACCACGAGCGATGCCTGGCCGACATGACGGCCTTCCTGGCGGAGGGCTCCGATGACGACGAGCCCGTGCGGCGGGTCTGCGACGCGGCCCGGCTCGTGCTGCGGATGTACGCCGAGAACCCGACGTTCTCCGTGCAGCGCTACCGCCTGACCAAGCAGGTCCCGGGGCTGCGCGCCTACGAACTCTCGGTGGTGTGGCGCTACGAACGCGCCCTGGCCGAGTACCTTCGGCGGCGTTTCGCGGCCCGCCGGGACGGGACCCTGCAGGCCGATGTGATCGCGGCGGCGGTGGTCGCGGCACATAACAACGCGCTGCGCTCCTGGCTGCGTTCGGACGGACAGGACGAGGCGAGCGCCACGGTGGACCACGCGCTGGCGTACGTGCAGTCCGCGTTCGGCGGCGCGCCGGCGCCCCTTGCGGAATCGCAGCCGGAGGACGTGGTGGTGGTCGTCTCGCGGCGCGGAGCGCCTCT
This sequence comes from Streptomyces violaceus, assembly GCA_000715635.1. GTDB lineage: Bacteria > Actinomycetota > Actinomycetes > Streptomycetales > Streptomycetaceae > Streptomyces > Streptomyces violaceus. Next base: position 1,265 of record KL569222.1, read on the forward strand.
GTGGCGGGTCGTGCAGGAGATCGAGTCGACCCTGGGCCGGGCCTGAAGGTCCGCACATTTGAGGGTACGGAGTGCCTTTACGAGTGGCACTGAGTGCCATACGCTGTGCTGCGTGCACGGTGGCACGGCCAACCGGGCACGCGTGTGCGCGGGGGACCGCGCACCCGGGATTCCGGCCGAGTGCAGGGAGTTGACCAGCGTGTACCACCACTCAGGAAGCGTCGCTCAGACAGCCGGCTCCTCGACGGGTCTCCTCGACCCGAGGGGCCAGGACACGGATGCCATCCTCTTCCAGCGCTGCACCTGGTGCGGCACCGCCATGTTCCACCGCCTGCTGTGTCCGGTCTGCCGGGGCAGTGACCTGCGGACGGAGCGCAGCGAGGGTACGGGCACGGTGCGCCACTCCTCGGTGGTGCACCGCAACACGCCCGCGGCGCGCAATGTGTCCATGATCGAGATGGCCGAGGGGTTCGTCGTGCGCGGCCGGGTGATGGGCCCCCCGATCGGCATCCACAGCGGGGACCGGGTACGGCTGTCCACGGC
>KL569222.1:2012-2451 GCA_000715635.1 Streptomyces violaceus
GGGTACGGCTGTCCACGGCCAAGGACCCGGTACGGAGCGAGCCGGTCTTCCAACTGCTGGACGAGCCGTACCGGGCCTGGAGCTGACCGCCCTTCAACCAACGAGTGCGACGTCCCTTCAGTCTGCGATTCCGACGTCCCTTCGGCCTGCGAGCAACTCGTCCGTGCGCACCGGCCGTCCCGTCTCGAAACTTCGGTTGGCCGCCAGACCGACCGCCAGCGCCCGTGCCCCGTCGCGTTCGGTGGCCGTCGGATGGTCCGCCACCGCGGTGTCCGCGGAGCGGGTGGGGTCGACGGGGCCGAACAGCGCGTCGAGCATGCGCGGGTCGCCGCCGCCGTGGGCCTCGTGGGCGACCGCGAGCGGCACGTCCACCGGAGGCTGCCACAGCGGGCGCAGCGTGAGGCGGGCGCCGCCCGCGTGCTCGGCTGCCGTGTCCCCG
>KL569222.1:2655-4106 GCA_000715635.1 Streptomyces violaceus
CGGGGAGTAGGCGGTCAGGTGGTACGTCATCGTCGCGCCGTGCGAGTAGCGCACGAGGACGGACATGTCGTCCTCGATGCTGATCGGCCCGTCGAAGACGTTCCGGTCGCGCAGGTATCCGTCGTCCCGCTCGGCATCCAGGTAGAGGGCGCGCAGGGTGTCGTTGGCCGCGAGGTCCAGGGCGAAGGGGTCGTCGGCGGCCCGGTCGGCGCCGTGGGCACGGTCGTACTCCCGGCGCAGTCCGTGCCGCTCCCCCGCCGCACGGCCGTAGAAGCCGAGGCGACCGTAGCCGAAGGCCTCCCGGGGTTCGTCGGCGAGCCACCAGTTCACCAGGTCGAAGTGGTGCGAGGACTTGTGCACCATCAGGCCTCCGCTGTGCTGTTTCTCGCGGTGCCAGCGGCGGAAGTAGTCGGCGCCGTGCCGTACGTCGAGCAGCCACTCGAAGTGGACCGACAGCACCTCGCCGATCGCGCCCTCGGCGAGCAGGGCGCGGACCTTCTCGTGCACGGGATTGAAGCGGTAGTTGAAGGCGACGGTCAGGGAGTTGCCGGTCTCGCGGACGGTGTCGAGGATGCGGGCGCAGCGCTCGGCGTCGACGGTCATCGGTTTCTCGGTGACGACCCGGCAGCCCGCCTTCAGGGCCGGGACGATGTAGCGGTCGTGCTCGGCATCGACGGTGGTGACGACGACCTCGTCGATGCCCTCCTTGGCCAGCAGGTCGGTGAAGCGCTCGGGCTCCCACGGGGCGGCGGCCGGTTGCCCGGCCTCGGTCAGCAGGCGGTTGTGAAAGGCCATCCGGGTCGGGCTGGGGTCGCACAGCGCGGCGACGACGTGGCCGGGGCGTTCGGCGAGGCCCCGGGTGAACAACTGGGCCCGGTGGCCGGTGCCGACGACGGCTGCGCGCAGGACGGGAGTTCGGCTCATGGCAGGTGGCCTTTCCCGGGGAGGGGCCGTCCACTCCCCCGGCGCCGAAAGCGCTTGCTGAAGCCGGGGGCAGCGAGTGAAGCCGGGGTCAGCGAGTGAGCGTGACGCGGATGCCCACGGTGCCGTCCAGGCCCCGGCGCAGCCGGCTGCCGAGCAGGGTGAGCCGGCCCGTGAGGCCGTACTTGCGGGCGATCAGCTGCCGGTAGCGGGCGGTGGTGGCCGGGTCGCAGATCTCCGCCGTCGCGGGGACCTGGTCGCCGGTGGGGTTGCCGCGCAGGTCGCAGGGGCCGACCAGGACGTCGGCGCGGTTGCGGATCCGCTTCACCTTCCAGGAGTCGGCCACCGTCCAGGCGCCGAGCGCGTCCCCGTCGCGTACCACCCAGACCGGGGTGGCGACCGGCGTACCGTTCCTGCGGTAGCTGGTGATCAGCAGGTACTTGCCCGCGCCAAGGTCGTCCAGCGCACTGTCGTCCATGACGGGCAGTGTACGAGCGCGACCTGTGCGGCGGGCGCCCCGGGGTCAGCGC
>KL569222.1:4284-9705 GCA_000715635.1 Streptomyces violaceus
CCCCGGGGTCAGCGCAGCGCGGCTGCCATTCTCCGTACCGCTTCCGTGATCACCTCGGACGAGGCCGCCAGGTTGAGGCGGACGTGCCCGGCGCCGCCGGTGCCGAAGGGCAGGCCGGAGTTGAGGGCCACGCGGCCGCGGTGCAGGAAGACGTCCGCCGGGTCGTCGCCGAGGCCGAGCGCGCGGCAGTCGAGCCAGGCGAGGTAGGTGGCGTCGCCCGGGCGGTAGCGGATCGCGGGCAGGTGCTCGGCCAGCAGGTCCGCGAGCAAGCGCCGGTTGGTCTCGAGGCCGCCCAGCAGGGCGTCCAGCCAGGCGCCGCCGTCGCGCAGGGCGGCGGTGTGGGCGATGATGCCGACGTGGCTGGGGCCGTGCCCGACCTCCTCGGGCATGCGCGCCAGGTCGGCGGCGGCCGCGGGCCCGGCGATCGCGAGGGCGGCCTTGAGTCCGGCGAGGTTCCAGGCCTTCGAGGCCGACATCAGCGACAGGCCGCGCTCGGCGCCCGGCACGCTCAGGTACGGCACGAAGTCCGTGCCCCCGACCACGAGCGGCGCGTGGATCTCGTCGGCGACGACCCGCACGCCGTACCGCTCGGCGAGCGCGGCGACGGCGGACAGTTCCTCCGCCGTGTGGACGGCGCCGGTCGGGTTGTGGGGGCTGCACAGCAGGTAGGCGGCCCGGCCCCCGGCCGCGACGACCTGCCGGAACGTCTCCTCCAGGACACCGAGGTCGATGCGCCCGTCCGCCCCGAGCGGGGCCTCCACCACGCGCCGGTCCATGTGCGCGACGAACTGGAAGAACGGCGGGTACACCGGCGGGTTCACGACCACCGCGTCCCCGTGCCCGGTGACCAGCTCGATCATCTCGACGACGCCCAGCATGACGTCGGGCACGATCGCGGTGCGCTCCACGGCGAGCCCGTCCCAGTTCCACCGCTTCTCGGCGAAGGCGGCCAGTGCCTCCGCGTAGGCCGTGCCGGCGGGGTAGCCGGTGTCCCCCAGGTCGAGGGCGTCGGTGACGGCCCGCACGACGGGCTCGGCGAGCGGCACGTCCATCTCCGCCACCCACAGGGGCAGCACGTCCTCGGGGTAGGTCCGCCACTTCATGCTCGTGCGGCGGCGGAGGCGGTCGAGCGTGAGGGCTTCCAGGGGATTCGGTTCACCGGACGTCTCGTGCGGGATCCTGGTCATGGGCACACGATAGGGGGCTGTGCGGTGAGCGGGAATCTTGCGGACCGGGTGCGGGGAGGGCCGGCGGGCCCGTTCCTGGAGATCGCCTGCGACGAGTCGGGGTCGGACGGCGAGAACCTCACCGGCGGGAACACGGACGTGTTCGCGCACGCCAGTGTCTCGCTGTCCGAGGCGTCGGCCGCGGCGGCCGTGCGGGAGATCCGGGACCGGATCCGTTCGCCTGCGGAGGAGTACAAGGCGAACCACCTGCTGCGGGAGAAGCACCGCGCGGTGCTGGAGTGGCTGCTCGTGCCTCAGGGGCCGATGCACGGGCGGGCGCGGGTGCATCTCATGGAGAAGACGTTCTTCGTGGTGGACCGGGCGGTCGGCCTGCTGCTGGGCGACCCGGCCGCGGCCGTCGTCCTGTTCCGCGGGGGACGCCGGACCTTCGGGGAGGAGGGCTGGCGGGCGTTCCTGGAGGCGGCCAACCAATTGCTGCGGGTCCGCAACAACGGAGAGCCGGGCGCCCCCGTCGAGGGGTTCTACGACACGGTCGACGCCCTGCGGCAGGCGCATCCGCGTACCGACGCGGGGAGGGTCCTGGCCCGGCTCGCGGGGACCCGGTCCCGCGCGGTGTCCTATCGGGCGGACTTCCTGGACGGACCGCCCCTGATCCCGGTGCTCAACCCGCTGCTCCCAGCGATCGTGCGGACGGCCGCGCTCTGGAGCGGGGACGGGCGCAAGGTCCGTCTGGTGCACGACCGGCAGAACATGCTGACGCCCGACCGCATCGCGTGGATCGAGGAGGCGGCCCGGCGGGCGGGGGCCGGCCTGGCCGGGCTGCGGCTCGTCGTCGCGCGCGAGGACGCGCGGGTGCAGGTGGCGGACTTCCTGGCCGGGATCGCCCGCAAGATCGCCTCCGACGAGCTGAACGGACGCGGGGACCCCGCGCTCACCGCCCTGCTGCGGCCCTACGTCGATCCGGCCTCGGTGTGGGGTGACACCCGCAGCCTGGCCCTGCTCGCCGCCCCGGCCGCTCCGGTCACCGGCCGGCGGTGAAGAGATCCCGCGCGCACTGAACGCGGCACGGCTCCGCTCCGTATGGAGAACAGGGCGCTCAACTCAAGGAGGGCCCCGCGGTGTTCGCACCGCGATGTTCGGGTTCGGGAGCCATGCATGAGGCACGCACGACGACGGGTCGTCCGGCGAGTGACACAGCTGGCGGCCGTCGGCGGACTCCTCCTCGGAGGAACGATGGTCACCAGCGCTGTGGCGAGCGAGCCCCCCGACCCATCCGTGGGCGTCCCCTACTCGGCGAAGCCGGGCACGGGCATGGGCACCGACCTCGTGTCCCGGCTCGGGACCTCCCGCACGGCGGGCAGCTGGGTCGACTCGTCCGGGCGGCCGGTCGTCGCGGTCACCGACGAGGAGGCGGCCGCCGAGGTCAAGAGGGCCGGTGCGCAGGCGAAGATGGTGGCCCACAGCATGAGCGACCTCAAGTCCGCGACGTCGACGCTGCGTTCGGCGCCGCGGGTGTCCGGGACCTCCTGGTCCCTGGACTACCAGAGCAACCAGGTGGTGGTACGGGGCGACAGCACGGTCTCCTCCTCCGACTGGTCCCGGATGACCGAGGTCGCGGAGGGCATCGGCGGCTTCGTGCGCATGGAGCGCACCGAGGGCAGGTTCACGACGCGGATCAACGGCGCGGAGCCGATCCTGTCGACCGCCGGGCGCTGTTCGGCGGGCTTCAACGTGACCGACGGGACGACCGACTACATCCTCACGGCGGGGCACTGCGGCCCCGACGGTTCCGTCTGGTTCTCCGACGACCGCGGCCGCGACCAGGTCGGCACGTCGCTGAAGGGGAGCTTTCCCGGCGACGACTACTCCCTGGTGAAGTACGACAGCGGTCGTGCGGGCAAGGGCGCGGAGGTCGTGGCGGTCGGCGAGGGCGAGGGTGTGCGGATCACGGGCGTGGCCGATGCCGAGGTCGGGGAGAAGATCTTCCGCAGCGGCAGCACCAGCGGGCTGCGCGAGGGTGAGGTGACCGCGCTGAACGCGACGGTCAACTACCCCGAGGGCACGGTCACCGGGCTGATCGAGACGAACGTGTGCGCCGAGCCGGGCGACAGCGGTGGCCCGATGTTCGCCGACGGCATCGCGCTGGGCGTGACCTCGGGCGGCAGCGGAGACTGCGCTGCGGGCGGTACGACGTTCTTCCAGCCGGTGACGAAGGCGCTGACCGAGCTGGGAGTCAAGCTGATCGTGGCCAAGCAGGCCGGTGGTGCCGCGCCGGCGCCGTCCCAGGGCGCCGCCTCGCCGGGCTCGTCGGCGCCGGTGACGGGCGAGGACGTGTCGGGCCTGCTGACCCGCGTCACCGACCCGCGCAACGTCGGCCCCGGCCTGCTGGTCATCGCGGGCAGCCTCCTCGCCCTGGTGGCGACCCGCTGGATCCGCACGGAGCAGGACCGCAAGGCGTATCGGCAGTACTACTCGGCCACTTGGGGGTGACCGCGGTCCGCGGGAGGGGGCGTCGGCGAGTGTCCCTCTCAGCCCAGTGTGAGCAGCACTGTCGCAACTCCCGCTCCCAGCAGCCCCATCGTCTGGTTGCGACTGATCCGTTCGTGCAGGAGGGCCACGCCGAGGATGACGGGCAGGGCCGGGTGGAGGGAGGCGAGGACGACGGCGACGGCCAGCAACTGCCGCTGGGCAGCGAGCAGATACAGCACGAGGCCGAGGGCCGCCCCGGCCCCGATGAGGAGGGCCTGCACGCAGCGGACAGGCGGCAGCTTCAGCCTGCGGGCATGGCGTGCGGCGTCCGGCAGGAGGACGAGGACTGCGGAGACACGGCCCGCGGCGACGGGCCACAGCCCCCTTCCCGGGCCGGCCTGCCCCAGGGCGAGGTACTGCACGGCCACGCCCGCGCTGGCGAGCAGTCCGTCCGCCGCCCCCTTTCCCGCACCGGCCGCGCCTCCGCTGACGAACGACAGCGCGGGTACCGTCAGGGCGATGCCGAGCCAGGCCAGGGCGCCCGGGCGGTCACCGAGGACGAGCACCCCGCACAGCACCGACAGCGCGACGCCGGTGACGGCGCTCACGGGCACCACGACACTCATCGCGCCCGTGCTCAGCCCGCGGTTGAGGAACCGCATGGCGACGCCGCTGCCGACGCCGGACAGGGCGCCCCACAGCAGGTCGGTGGAGTCGACGGCGGCGGGCATGAGGAGCACGGCGGCGCAGGCGAGCAGCAGCCCGCCCACTGGCCGAAGAAGGTGACGGCGGTGTGGTGGATATGCCGGGACAGCAAGCCGCCGGCGATGGGGGCACCGCCCGGCTCGAGCGAAGTCGAGAGCTGGGGGACGACGATGCCGTAGCAAACGGCCGAGGCAAGTGCGAGAAGGGCACCCATTCGATCAGGGGTGCCCCGGGACGAGGGTCCGATGCGTCAGCGGACCTATGGTGCACAGGCCGCCGGCACGGACTGCGGGGCCGCGGCGGCCCACTCCAGGACGAGCCGCCGGTACTCCTCACGCTGCTCGACGCTCAGTGTCCCGCCCGACCGGCGCCACAGGGCCCGGATCTCCTCGTTGACCTCGTCAGCCGATCGCTCGGATGAGGATTCAACAGTGGTGGACATGATGTGAAGCATACGGTCCCGGACGTGAAGGCGATGTGAGTAATCACGAGCCAAACGGACATTCCGGACAGTGTTGCTGATCACGTCCATCTCCCGGTAAACGTGAGGCTGTTCACGCTTCGGCCGATCCCAGGACCAGCACCTTGATAGCCAGCACGGCCGCGCCACGCGCCCAGTCGTGAAAATCGGACACCTTCGTCTCGAGGTCGACCGGGGTGGCCAGGGGATGCCGGTTGTCGCGGATGGCCTCCTCGACCGTCTTGCCCGCCACATCCATCAGCCCGACCCCCTCCCCCGCGAGCAGGATCCTCTGCGGCATCACGAAGTTGGAGATCTGGGCGACGAGCGTGCCCAGCGCGCGTGCGGCCTCACCGATGACCCGGGCGGGCATCCGGTCCCCGGCGGCGGCCAGCGCGAGGATCTCCTCGTAGGTCCGGTCGCGGCCGGTGGCGGCCTGGACCTGGTAGCGGATGTTGGGGATGGTCAGCAGCGAGACGGCGCTGCCGCGCCGGCCGTCCGGGGTGAGCGGGCCGCTGGGGTCCACGATCCAGTGACGTCCGAAGCCGCGGTCCTCCTCGGCACAGGACACCCGCTTGCCGCCCAGGACGAGCCCGTAGC
>KL569222.1:9893-13309 GCA_000715635.1 Streptomyces violaceus
AGCCGATGCCGGCGCCGATGGTGAGGACGGCGAAGCGGTCCAGGCCGCGTCCGGCGCCGAACCAGGTCTCGGCCTCGACCAGGGCGGCGACGTCGTTCTCGACGACCACGGGCAGTCCGGTGCGCTCCTCGACGAGGTCGGCGAGGGGGACGTCCCGCCACAGCAGGAACGGGGACTCGCCGACCACGGCACGGTCCTGCACGAAACCACCGACTCCGATGCCGATCCCGGCGAGCCGGGGGTGCTCGGCGGCCAGTTCGGCGGTCATCGCGCCGAGCATGTCGGCGACTTCGGCGGGGTCGTGAGTGGTGAGGGGACGGTCGTGGCGGGCGACGATGTGACTGCGGAGCGTGGTGACGACGCAGTAGACCGTGTCCTCGGTGATCTTGAAGCCGAGGAAGGACCCGGAGTCGGCGACGACGTCCAGCGGCTGTGAGGGGCGGCCCTGGCGGGCCTCCGTCGGCGCTCCCGCCTCGGCCACCTCGATCAGCAGGTTCGACTCGATCAGCGGCTTGGTCAGCCGGGTGAGACTGCCGGCCGACAGACCCAGCCTCCGGGCGAGTTCGGTTCGGGACAGCGGGCCGTGGACGAGCACTTCGATCGCCACCGAGCGCTCCCCCGCGCTCAGCGGCAGCCAGCCGGCGGTGCCTGCGGTCATGTACGTCCGACTCCCCTCAGCCTTTTTTTCGCACTGAAACCAACATGACCACTCTAAGGCGATGATGGTTCCTGGGAAAAGATGTTTGCGCACCCCTTGACGCAGCAATTGTTTCGCACCAAAAGTAAGTCCCGCCAGAGGACGAGCCGCCGTATGCGAGGGAGTCGCCCGATGACCATCGCCTCCAGCAGTCCTCCGTCGCGTCTGCCCGCGGGCGGCGCCGCGGAGGCGCGCAGCAAACCCAGGACACGCCGGACCGAGGTGGGGGACAACCAGGGAGACGGACGGCTGGCCGCGGTGTTCATCGCGCCGGCGCTGCTCGGCTTCGTGGTCTTCCTGCTCTGGCCCACGCTCCGGGGCATCTATCTGAGCTTCACCCGCTTCAATCTCCTGACGCCGGCGGAGTGGGTGGGCCTGGACAACTACGTGCGCATGGTCAACGACCCCATCTTCTGGGACTCGCTGTGGGTCACCGTCGAGTACGTCGTCATCAACATCGGCGTGCAGACGGTCGCGGCGCTCGCCATGGCCGTCCTGCTGCAGCGGCTGACCCAGTCGGCGATGCTGCGCGGGATCGTGCTCACGCCGTACCTGATGTCGAACGTCGTGGCCGGCCTCGTCTGGCTCTGGATCCTCGACACGCAGCTCGGCATCGGCAACGAGATCATCAGCGCTCTCGGCGCCGACCGCATCCCGTTCCTCGCCGACGAGACCTGGGCCATCCCGACGATCGCGCTCATCAACGTGTGGCGGCACGTCGGGTACACCGCACTGCTGCTGTTCGCCGGTCTCCAGGCGATCCCGAACGACATGTACGAGGCGGCCAGAGTGGACGGCGCGAGCGAGTGGCGGATGTTCTGGCGGATCACCATGCCGCTGCTGCGGCCGGTGCTCGCGGTCGTGCTGATCATGACGGTGATCGGGTCGTTCCAGGTGTTCGACACCGTGGCCGTGACCACCGCGGGCGGTCCGGCGAACGCGACCAACGTGCTCCAGTACTACATCTACGGCTCCGCCTTCGGACGCTTCCAGTTCGGCTACGCCTCGGCCATGTCCGTCGCCCTGCTGGTCGTGCTGAGCGCGATCACCGTCCTCCAGTACCGGCTCACCCGGGCCGGCCGGACCGACCTCGGCTGACGGGAAGGGAGACACCGACATGGCTACCGTGACGACAACGACGTCCACGACCCTGCGACCGGTCCGGCGCAGGTTCCCCTTCGGGCGGGCCGCCGCCTGGACCGTGATGGGTCTGATCATCCTCATCACCCTGCTGCCGTTCTACTGGATCCTGCGCACCGCGCTCTCCACCAACGCGGGCCTGAGCGCCGATCCGACCAACCCGCTGCCGGTGGACCTCACCACGAGCGGCTTCCAGCGCGCCCTGGGGATGCAGTCGGCCGAGGAGGCCGTCAAACAGGGCGGAGCCGGCGGCGGGCTCGACTTCTGGCGCTACCTGCTCAACTCGGTGCTGGTCTCGACCCTGATCACCGGCTGTCAGATCTTCTTCTCCGCGATGGCCGCCTACGCCTTCTCGCGGCTGCGCTGGCGGGGCCGGGACAAGGTGTTCGGGCTGTTCCTGGCCGGGATGATGGTGCCGGCCATCTTCACGCTGCTGCCGAACTTCGTGCTCATCAAGCAACTGCACCTGATCGACACGCTCCTCGGTATCGCGCTGCCCACCATGTTCATGACCCCGTTCGCGGTGTTCTTCCTGCGGCAGTTCTTCATGAACATCCCCCAGGAGGTCGAGGAGGCCGCGCTGCTCGACGGCGCCGGGAAGATCAAGATCTTCTTCCGAGTGGTGCTGCCCATGGCGTCCACGCCGATCATCACGCTGGGCGTGTTGACGTACATCACCTCCTGGAACGACTACTTCTGGCCGCTGATGGTCTCCTACAGCGACAGCTCGCGCGTGCTGACCGTGGCGCTGGCGGTCTTCCGGGCGCAGACCCCGGCGACCGGCGTCGACTGGTCCGGGCTCATGGCGGCGACGCTGATCGCCGCGCTGCCGATGCTCGTGCTGTTCGCCTGCTTCGCGCGCCGCATCGTCAGCTCCATCGGCTTCACCGGGATCAAGTAAGGGGACTCTGATGCGAATTCGTACGCTCGTCGCGGCGACCGGAGCGCTGGCGCTGTCCCTGGTCAGCGGATGCGCCCAGGGCGGCGCCGCCGGATCCTCGGCGAACACGGTCACGTACTGGCTGTGGGACGCCAACCAGCTGCCCGCCTATCAGGCCTGCGCGAAGGGGTTCGAGAAGGAGAACCCCGGACTCAAGGTGAAAATCACGCAGCTGGGCTGGAGCGACTACTGGACCAAGCTCACCGCCGGGTTCATCGCGGGCACCGCGCCGGACGTGTTCACCGACCACATCCAGAACTTCGGCCAGTTCGCCGATCTGAAGGTCCTCGAACCGCTCGACGACCTCGGCATCAAGGACTCCGACTACCAGCCGGGCCTCGCCGCCAACTGGATGGGCAAGGACGGCCATCGCTACGGCGCTCCCAAGGACTGGGACACGGTCGCGCTGTTCTACAACGGGAAGATGGCCGAGGACGCCGGGCTCACCGCCGAACAGCTGGGCGACCTCTCCTGGAATCCGAAGGACGGCGGCACCTTCGAGAAGGCCATCGCCCATCTCACGATCGACAGGAAGGGCAAGCGGGGCGACGAGCCGGGCTTCGACAAGAACAACGTCAAGGTGTACGGCCTGGCCACGGGCGGCGGCGGCTTCGGCGACGGCCAGACGCAGTGGGGCCT
>KL569222.1:13489-14706 GCA_000715635.1 Streptomyces violaceus
ACGCAGTGGAGCCCCTTCACCGGCTCCGCCGGGTGGAACTACCTGGACAAGGCGCGCTGGGGCACGAAGTACCAGTACGACAGCAAGACCTTCCAGTCGGTCGTCAAGTGGTACTTCGGCCTGGCGAAGAAGGGCTACATGCCGCCCCTGTCGGACTACAACATCCAGTCCAACCAGCAGAACACGCAGGTCGCGGCGGGGAAGGCGGCCACCGCGTTCGACGGGGCCTGGATGATCTCCACCTACACGGGCTTCAAGGGCCGGGACATCAAGACCGCCCGGACGCCGGTCGGGCCGACCGGCAAGCGCGCCACCATGATGAACGGCCTCGCCGATTCCGTCACCAAGGCCTCCAAGAACAAGGCGGGCGCCAAGAAGTGGGTGGCGTATCTGGCCTCGGACCAGTGCCAGACCGTCGTCGGCAAGTACGGCGTCGTCTTCCCCGCCACCGCGGCCGGGACCGAGGCCGCCGTCGCCGCGTACCGGAAGAAGGGCATCGACGTCTCGTCGTTCACCGAACCGGTGGCCGACAAGAAGCGCTTCCGGACCTTCTCGTACCCGATCGCCAGCTACTCGGCGGACATGACGGCGCTCATGCAGCCCGCGATGGAGGACATCTACGGCAATGGAAAGCCCGTGAGCAGCCTCGACCAGACCAACGACCAGATCAATCTCATCCTCTCCCAGTGAAGGGCACGCGCTCCATGACCTTCTCCATCGGCATCGTCGGCGCCGGCCAGTTCTCTGGCCAGTTCGCCACCCTGTTCCAGGCCCACCCCGGCGTCAGCGACGTCTACGTCACCGACCTGCTGCCCGACAGGGCCGAACAGCTCGTCGCCGCACAGGGCCTCGCCGGCGCCTTCCCGTCGTACCAGGCCATGCTGGAATCGGAGGACGTCGACGCGGTCGCGATCTTCACCCAGCGCTGGACGCACGGCCCGCTGGTGCTCCAGGGCCTCAACGCCGGCAAGCACGTGTACTCCGCGGTCCCCATGGCGATCAGCACGGAGGAGATCGCGGCGATCATCGACACGGTCAAGGCCACCGGGCTGACCTACATGATGGGCGAGACCAGCGAGTACAACCCGGCCACCGTCCACGCCCGCAACCAGATCGCCGAGGGCGCCTTCGGGCGGCTCTTCTACGCCGAGGGCGACTACGTCCACGACATGGACCTGGGCTTCTACGAGGCCTACCAGTACCTGTCTCTTATACAC
>KL569222.1:14858-17001 GCA_000715635.1 Streptomyces violaceus
TGTGTATAAGAGACAGGAACTGGAAGGCCACCGCCAGCTATCCCCCGCTGCTGTACCCGACGCACGCGATCGGCGGGGTGCTGGGCGCCTGGCGGACGCACGCCGTCAGCGTGTCGGCGATCGGCGTCGTCGACGACCGGGGCGACGGCGTCTTCGACCAGGACATCAGCCAGTTCGGCAACGACTTCTCCAACGCCACCGCGCTGTTCGAGGTCGCCGGCGGCGGCTCGTTCCGTACGAACGAGTTCCGGCGGGTCGGCTACCCCTCACACATACGGGAGTCGCGCTTCCGCTTCTTCGGCACCGAGGCGAGCATGGAGCAGCTCGCGACGTTCGCCCTGTGGCAGGACAAGCAGGGGGTGAAGGACATCAGCGAACTGCTGGAGCCCAAGCCCACCATGGCTCCCGACGACCCGTCGCTGCAGCACATCGCACCGGAGCTGCGGGCCGCGTTCACCTCCGGGTCCGCGCCCGTGCACGACCGCGAGCGACTGCCGAGGGAGTTCGACAACCTGCACAACGGCCACGAGGGCAGCCACCACTTCCTGGTGGACGACTTCGTGACCGCCGTCAACTCACGCACCCTGCCGTCGGTGAACGCGTGGGTGGCCGCCCGGTACACCTTGCCGGGCATCATCGCGCACGAGTCCGCGCGGCAGGGCGGGGTACGGCTGGAGATCCCGGACTTCGGGGACGCGCCCCAGTAGGGGGCGGTGCGGAGCCGGGTGCCTGGGATCAGGTGCCCGGCTTGCGGCCGTACACGAAGACGTCGTCGTTCTTCTTCAGCAGCGACCAGTACTTCTTGGCGTCGGTCTTGGTCATGTTGACGCAGCCGTGCGAGCCCGGCGGGTTCCACATGCTGACGCCGACCGAGTGGAAGGCCTGGCCGCCGTCGAAGAACTGGGCGTAGGGCATCGGCACGTCGTAGATGGACGAGACGTGGTCGATGTTGCGCCAGTAGATCTTCTTCAGGCCGGTGCGGGTCTCGTACCCGTCGCGGCCGGTGCGGACCGGGACGGGCCCGTAGACGAGCTTCTTGCCGTCCTGGATCCAGCTCAGCTGGAGGCTCAGGTTCACGCAGGCGATCCGGCCCTTGTTCACCGGGCACTTGCCGTCCTTGTTGGGGTTCTTCCCGACGGCCTTCTGCTTCTGCATCAGGTCCATCACGCCCCAGGTGACGGGCCCGGCGTAGCCGATGTTCGGGGAGATCCCGTGCTTGGTCTGGAAGGCGCGGATCGCCTTGCAGTCGGTGGCGGACTGCTTGCCGTCGACCGGACGGCCGAGGAACTTCTCCACCTGCTTCTGGTACGGGCCGGTCTGCGTGGTGCAGCTCGCGGCCTGCGCCGGCGTGGCGCCGAGCGCGAGTGTGAGCGGTGCCACCAGGCCGGTGATCCCGAGTGCGACGGCTCCCCGTCTGCGTACGTCCCCCATGGCTGGTCAGCCCTTTCGCGGAGTTTGGTCTGCGGTGTTCTGCCAGCTAGACGGGCGAAGGGCGGCTTCGGTTGTGCGGGGGTTCGGCCTGCGACGAAACGGTGACATACCTCACCGCACAGCCGACCGGACGGAAGGCGCTGCTGCGAGGGGCCGGCCCCCGCTAGGGGCGCAGGGCGTCGTGAAAACCCGTGTTGACGGCGGTGAGGCCGCCGTCGACGGTCAGGGTGGTGCCGGTGATCCAGGAGGCGTCGGGCGAGGCGAGGAAGGCGACGGCCGCCGCGATGTCCTCCGGTTCGCCGACCCGGCCCAGGGGGTACAGCCGGCGCAGCGCTTCCAGGTCCTCGTCGCGGCCCTCCCAGGCGCTGGTGCGGACCGTGCCCGGCACCACCAGGTTGACACGGACGCCACGCGCGGCGGCGTGCCCGGCGAGGGTGCGGGTCAGGGAGCCCAGGCCGGCCTTGGCGGCGCTGTAGGCGTGGTTGCCGAAGTCCTGCAGGCCGTTGACGGAGCCGATGGAGACGACGGCGCCGCGGCCGGAGGCGGCCAGGTGCGGCAGCGCTGCACGGCAGCAGCGGTACGCGCCGGACAGGGTGACGTCGAGGTCGCGCGCCCACGACTCGTCCGGTTCGTCCTCGAAGAGAGGCGCGTCGGGCGAGCAGTGGGCGGCACTGTTGACCAGCACGTCGAGCGAGCCGAAGGTGTCGACGGC
>KL569222.1:17232-17432 GCA_000715635.1 Streptomyces violaceus
AGCCGAAGGTGTCGACGGCGTAGGCGACGGCGGCCTCGGCCGCCGCCCGGTCGGCCACGTCGCACGCGCGCCCCTCGGCGGTGAGTCCCTGGTCCCGCAGGGCCCGCGCGGTCCGCGTGGCCGCGGCCGGGTCCTGGTCGGCCACCAGGACCCGCGCGCCCTCCCGCGCGAACCGGCGGGCGGTGGCGGCGCCGATGCCG
>KL569223.1:0-715 GCA_000715635.1 Streptomyces violaceus
ACCCGCTGCCGCTGCTGACGGGCGTCCAACTGCGCCTCGACAGCGGGAAGATGACGCTCTCCGCCTCGGATCGCTACCGGTATGCGGTGCGGCGGCTGGAGTGGAAGCCTGGGGCGGCGGCCGAAGGGGTGGTGGAGGCTCTGCTGCCGTCGCGGCGGCTGCTGGATGTCGCGCGGTCACTGGGGCGCTGCGGGGACGTGGTGATCGGGTGGGATCCGGCCGGTGGCGGCGGGCTGATCGGCTTCGAGGGCGGTCCGGCGCGGACGGCGCTGCGGCTCCTGGACGGGCGGCTTCCGGCGTACAAGTCGCTGTTCGGCATGGCGGGGGCGGCGGTCGCCGAGGTGGAGTGCGAGGGGCTCGCGGAGGCCGTGCGGCGGGTCGCGGTGGTGGCGGAGGCGAACAGTCCGGTGCGGCTGGACTTCTCGGCCGAGGGGTCCGTGATGCTGCGCGCCGGCTTCGGGGACGACGTGGCGGCCCAGCTGGTGCCGGCCACGCTGAGCGGCGCCGACGAGATGCCGGTGGCCTTCAACCCGGCCTATCGCTTGACGCGCTGACGTCGTTCGAGAGCCCGCGGGTACGGCTGGAGCTACTGGGGGCGGGGCAGCGGGCGCTGCTGCACGGGGTGCCGGACCCCGGAGCGGGCACGGCGGGGTCCGGGACGCACCGGCATCTGCTGATGTCGGTGAAGCAGCTCGTGTGAAGCGGCCGCTCCCGC
>KL569223.1:962-5579 GCA_000715635.1 Streptomyces violaceus
TGTGCGCTCGGGGGGCCGTTGTCAGTGGGCTGCGGTAGCTTCCGGAGTACTGGCGCAATGGCGCGTGACAGACATTCCACAGGGGTGGGTGGACGATGACGAACGGCACGGCGACACCGACGGACCTTGACACCAGGCTGGAGGCACACCGGACCGAGCTGACCGGGTACTGCTACCGGATGCTCGGCTCCTCCTTCGAGGCCGAGGACGCGGTGCAGGACACGATGGTCCGCGCCTGGCGCAGCTACGACAAGTTCGAGGGCCGCTCCAGCCTCCGCTCCTGGCTCTACCGCATCGCGACGAACGTGTGCCTGGACATGCTGACCGCGGGCAACAAGCGCGCCAGGCCCATGGACCTCACCGAGTCCACCCCGCTCGCCCAGGCGGCGCTCTCCCCCCGACCGGACAACACCTGGCTGGAGCCCATGCCGGACGCCCGCGTGCTGCCCACGCCCGAAGACCCGGCGGAGGCTGCGGTCGCCAAGGAATCCGTGCGGCTCGCCTTCATGGCCGCCCTGCAGCAGCTTCCGGCCAAGCAGCGGGCCGTGCTGATCCTGCGCGAGGTCCTGGCCTGGAAGGCCAGCGAGGTCGCCGAGCTGCTGGACACCTCGGTGGCGTCGGTCAACAGCGCCCTCCAGCGGGCCCGCGCCACCCTGGCAGAGCGGCAGGAGCCGGGCGCCGACGCGGTCGTCTCCGACCCGCTGGACGAGGACCAGCAGAAGCTGCTGGACCGCTATGTCGCGGCCTTCGAGGGCTACGACATGACGGCGCTGACAGCCCTGCTGCACGAGGACGCGGTCATGACGATGCCGCCGTTCGACCTGTGGCTGACCGGCGTCAAGGACATCACCGGGTTCATGACCACGCTCGGCGCGCCCTGCGCGGGCTCCCGGCTCGTGCCGGTCCAGGTCAACGGGCTCCCGGGGTTCGCCCAGTACAAGCCCGACCCGGAGGACGGCGGCTTCACGCCGTGGGCGGTCCAGGTGCTGGAGATCTCAGAGGGCCGGATCACCGGGTTCCACTGCTTCCTCGACACCAAGCGCTGGTTCCCGCTCTTCGACCTGCCCCTCCACCTCGAAGCGGAGACCGACCAGGTCGAGCAGGGCGCGTAGGGCCGGATCGGGGTCGCGGAGCCGCATCCGGCCTCCGGCCCGGCGGGCGGCGAGCTGGAGCCGTGCCAGCAGGTCGACGGTGGCGAGCCCGGGTGGCCCCAGGCCTCCGACATCGCACACCACGACCCGGGCACCGCTGGTGTGCAGCAGTGCCCGTACGTCGTCGCTCAGCCCCCTCACCTCGTCTCGGGTGACGGGGCCGGGGAGCACGAGCACGGGGGGTGTCATGGCGTCCACGATCGGTAGACCGGGCGGGCGGCTGTAACTCATCGCGACTGTCCGTCCTGTCGGCGCCGTAAGGATCACATTGACCCGGGTACGGCCTTCCCCGGAGGGTTGGCTGTATGCCCCATGCACCTGCCCCTCCCGCGCTGTCTGATGTCCACTTCGCCGGTGAGGGGGCGTCGTGCAGGGAGTGCTGAGCGGGTTCGCGGTCATCGCCGTGGTCATCGGGGTCGGCTACCTGATCGGCCGCCGGGGCTACCTGGGTGGCGGGGGCCGCGAGGTCCTGACCAAGCTGGCCTTTCACGTGGCGTCCCCGGCGCTGCTCTTCACGACGCTCGCGCAGGCCGACCTGTCGGTGATCTTCTCCGACCGGTTGCTGGTCACGGCGATGAGCACGGCAGCGGCGGCGGGGGTCTTCGTGGCGGTGGGGTCCGTGCGCGGGTGGGGTGTGGGCCGGACGACGATCGGCGCCCTGTGCTCCAGCTACGTCAACTCGGGGAACCTCGGCATCCCGATCGCCGTGTACGTCCTGGGCGACGCGTCGCTGGTCGCGCCGGTGCTGCTGTTCCAGCTGGTCGCTGTCACACCGGTGGCGCTGACGGTCCTGGATCTGGCGACCGTCGGGGACGAGGACAAGCGCCCGCTGTGGCAGAGCCTGCTCACCCCGCTGCGCAACCCGATAGCGCTGGGCTCCCTGGCGGGGGTGGCGGCGTCGGCGACCGGCCTCCACATCCCGGGCCCGCTGATGGACCCTCTGACCCTGATCGGCAATATGTCGGTCCCGGCGGTCCTCCTGGCCTTCGGCATCTCCCTGCGCGGCAGCACACTCCCCCTGCGCGGCGCGGAACGGGCCCCGGTCCTCCTCGCCGTGGTCCTGAAGGCGGTCGCCCAGCCCCTGATCGCCTGGGCCCTGGCTACGGGCGTCTTCGGCCTGCACGGAGCGTCCCTGCTCGACGTGGTGGTGACATCCGCCCTGCCGGCGGCGCAGAACCTGTTCACGTACGCGAGCAGCTACCGGGTGGGCGAGGTACTGGCGAGGGAGGCGATTCTGCTGTCGACGGTGCTGGCGGTGCCGGTGCTTGTGGTGGTGGCGGCGTTGCTGGGGTGACTCAGTTCTCGGGGAACTCGCCGGTGTCGAGTTCGAGGCCGAAGGGTTCGGGCAGCGTGATGTGTTCTCCGAACTTGCCTGCGTCCAGGACTCGGTAGACGTCCGCTTGCGGTTCGCCGTAGAGCGTGATGGTCGGACCGCCGGGGGCCCAGCCGTCGATGAGTAGGTACAGCGGAACACCGGCTTGGGCGTAGCCTGCGGCTTTCTTGATCCGGTCGTGCGCCGCATTCGACTTGGACGTGATCTCGACGATGAGTTCAGCGGCAGCCGCTGGGATGAAGTTGCCGCCCTCGCCACGCAGCACCTGCCTGGGGGCAACTGCTAGATCCGGGATGTAGAGCCCGTCACGGGACGGGACCGCCGTGCCCAGAGTCTGGTAGATGCCCCAGCGCCTGGGGATGACCTCGTACAAGGCCCGCTGAACCAGATCAGCGATGTCATTGTGGGCATTGGACGGCGGTGGTGCCACGGTGACGATCCCCTCGATGATCTCCACCTTGCAGCCCTCGGGCGCGTCCGTCTCCTGCCAGATCCGAACGAGGTCGTCCCACTCGTGGCCGCTGGCCGTCGAGTGGTCGACGGTGAGTGCGCTCATGGCGGTTCTCCAATCAGTGCGTCACCGATCCCAGCATGCCGAACGGGACTGGTGCGGGTCCACCAGTCCCGTTCACCCAAACGAGAAAGCCCCAGGTCAGGCGATGCGCTCCAGCACCACCGGCGACGCCGTGAAGTCCGTCCCCGGCGCGGCGATGTCGTACGAACCCTCCACTGCCTGGAGTGCGTACTCGAAGCGCTCGGGGGTGTCCGTGTGGAGGGTGAGGAGGGGCTGGCCCTCCTTGACCGTGTCGCCCGGCTTGGCGTGGAGTTCGATGCCCGCGCCTGCCTGGACCGGGTCCTCCTTGCGGGCGCGGCCCGCGCCCAGGCGCCAGGCGGCGATGCCGATGTCGTAGGCGTCGAGGCGGGTCAGCGTGCCCGAGGCGGCCGCCTTGATCACGTGCTGCTCGCGGGCCACCGGCAGCTCCGCGTCCGGGTCGCCGCCCTGGGCCGTGATCATGCGGCGCCAGACGTCCATCGCGGAGCCGTCGGCCAGGGCCTTGGCCGGGTCGGCGTCCTTCACGCCCGCCGCGTCCAGCATCTCGCGGGCCAGGGCCAGGGTCAGTTCCACGACGTCCGCGGGGCCGCCGCCCGCCAGGACCTCCACCGACTCGCGGACCTCCAGGGCGTTGCCGGCCGTCAGGCCGAGCGGGGTCGACATGTCCGTGAGCAGGGCGACCGTACGAACACCGTGGTCCGTGCCCAGGCCGACCATCGTGGACGCCAGTTCGCGGGCGTCGGCCAGGGTCTTCATGAAGGCGCCGGTGCCGACCTTGACGTCCAGGACGAGCGAGCCCGTGCCCTCGGCGATCTTCTTCGACATGATCGAGGAGGCGATCAGGGGGATCGCCTCGACCGTGCCCGTGACGTCGCGGAGTGCGTAGAGCTTCTTGTCCGCGGGGGCCAGGCCGTCGCCGGCCGCGCAGATCACCGCGCCGGTGGTGTCCAGGACGTTCAGCATCTGCTCGTTGGAGAGCAGGGCCCGCCAGCCGGGGATGGACTCCAGCTTGTCCAACGTGCCGCCGGTGTGGCCGAGGCCGCGGCCCGAGAGCTGGGGTACGGCGGCCCCGCAGGCGGCGACCAGGGGGGCCAGCGGCAGCGTGATCTTGTCGCCCACACCGCCCGTGGAGTGCTTGTCGGCCGTCGGACGGGACAGGGACGAGAAGTCCATGCGCTCGCCGGAGGCGATCATCGCGGCGGTCCAGCGGGCGATCTCCCGGCGGTTCATGCCGTTGAGCAGGATGGCCATCGCGAGGGCCGACATCTGCTCGTCGGCCACCTCCCCGCGGGTGTACGCGTCGATGACCCAGTCGATCTGTGCGTCGCTGAGCTCACCGCGGTCCCGCTTGGTGCGGATGACGGAGATGGCGTCCATGGCCATGGCTTGGGCTTCCTTCCGAGGATTTCCAGAAGCCGTACGGCCCCTCCTGAGCGACTCGGAGGGGCCGTACGGGAATGACTAGTTGCTGAGGTGGCCGGGGCCGAAGGCCTGGGGCAGCATCTGTGACAGCGGCACGATCCCCGCCGGGGTCTCCAGCAGGAGATCCGGGCCGCCGAACTCGTGCAGCAGCTGGCGGG
>KL569223.1:5816-10634 GCA_000715635.1 Streptomyces violaceus
ACGCACGTGAAGTGCGTCAGGCGGCCGCCGCCGGTGTTGTGCAGCTCCGACACCAGGCCGCACTCGGCGCACAGGCCGAGCCCGTACGAGGCGTTCTCGACGTTGCAGCCGGAGATGATCCGGCCGTCGTCGACCAGGGCGGCCACGCCCACCGGGTAGCCGGAGTACGGGGCGTACGCCCGGGACATGGCGTCCCGGGCCACGGCGCGCAGCTTCTCCCAGTCGACGGCCTGGCCGGCGCCGGTCACTTGCCCTGCCCCTTCCGGTACGGCATGCCGTTCGCCCTGGGCATCCGCAGGCGCTGCGCGGACAGGGCGAGCACCACCAGGGTGATGACGTACGGCGTGGCGGAGACGACCTGGTTCGGGACCTCGTCGGTGGTCGCGTACCAGGCGAAGACCAGGCCGCCGACGATCAGGGTGATCACGGCGTGGACGTACTTCTTGCGGACCACCAGCCAGATGGCGCCGATGAGCAGCAGGAGCGCGCCGAGCAGCAGCAGGGCGTGGACGTTGGCCGAGCCACCGCGCAGGTTGAGGCTGTCGGTGTAGCCGAACAGGCCCGCGCCGATGGCGAGGCCACCGGGCATCCAGTTGCCGAAGATCATCGCGGCGAGACCGATGTAGCCGCGGCCGCTGACCTGGCCCTCCAGGTAGAAGGGGTTGGCCACGATGGACAGGAAGACACCGCCGAGGCCGGCCAGACCGCCGGAGATGATCACGGCGATGTACTTGTACTTGTAGACGTTGACGCCGAGGGACTCGGCGGCGACCGGGTTCTCGCCGCAGGAGCGCAGCCGCAGGCCGAACGCGGTGCGCCACAGGATCCACCAGGTGGCCGGGATCAGCGCGATGGCGATCAGGGTCAGCCAGGAGACGTTGGTGACCAGACCGCCGAGCAGGCCGGCGATGTCGGAGATCAGGAACCAGCCGTGGGCGTTGAGGTCCCGCAGGGCGTCGGACAGTCCCGGCACCGTGAAGTTGCCGAGGGAGTCCACGGCCGGGGACTGCTTGGCGGAGCCGCCCGTGTGGCCCTCGAAGGCGAGGGGCGCGAGGTAGCGGGTGGCGCCGAGGGCGAGGATGTTGATGGCCACACCGGAGACGATGTGGTTGACGTTGAAGGTGACGGTGACCAAGGCGTGCAGCAGGCCGCCGATCGCGCCGCCCGCGATGCCCACCAGGACGCCGGTCCACGGGCCCCACTGGAATCCGGCCCAGGCGCCGAACCAGGTGCCGAGGATCATCATGCCCTCGAGGCCGATGTTGACGACGCCCGCGCGCTCGGCCCACAGGCCGCCGAGACCGGCGAGTCCGATCGGCACGGCGAGTTGGAGCGCGGTGGACATCTGGCTGACGTTGGTGATGCCGTCGGCGCCGGTGATGATGCGGACGATCGAGGTCAGCGCCAGGCCGCCGGCGATGATCAGCAGCAGGACGGGCCATGACAGCCGGCGGCCGGTGGGCGCCGCGGGCTGCAGCGTGGGCTGGTTGAGGTCGGTCGCGGTCGTCATCGGCCGGCCACCTCCTTCGTGGTGTTGTGGGTGCCGAGGACGTGACCCGCGGCCAGTTCGGCGCCGACGCGGCGCTGCTGGCGGCGCAGGCCCCATTCGCGGACGGCCTCGTAGGAGACGACGACCGAGAGCACGATCAGGCCCTGCATGATGACCGCGATCTCCTTGTCGTAGCCGTGGAAGTCCAGTTCGGGCGAGGCCTTGTCGAGCCAGGCCCACAGCAGGGCGGCGAAGGCGATGCCGACGGGGCTGTTGCGGCCGAGCAGGGCGATGCCGATGCCGAGGAAGCCGATGCCGGTGGGGAAGTTCAGGCTGTAGGTGTGGGTGTCGCCGAGCAGGATCGGCAGTCCGGCCAGGCCCGCGAGGCCGCCGGAGAGCAGCATGGCGGTCAGCACCATGCGCTTGGGGTCGACGCCGCTGGCCGCGGCGGCGGTCGTCGAGGCGCCGGAGGCGCGCAGGTCGAAGCCGAAGCGGGTGCGGTTGAGGACGACCCAGTAGCCGATGCCGAGCAGGACGGCGAGGAGGACCAGGCCGTAGATCTCGCCGGCCGCGCCCATGCCGATGCCGGGGATCCAGCCGGACTCGTGCATCTCGCCGGTGGTGTTGTTGTTGCCGATCTTCACGCCGAAGACGTCCGGCAGCCACAGGTAGGCGATCACGGAGGTGGCGATCGCGTTGAGCATGATCGTGGCGACGACCTCGCTGACGCCGCGGGTGACCTTGAGGACACCGGCGATGCCGGCCCAGAAGGCTCCGGTGAGGACGGCGGTCAGGAGCAGCAGCGGGACCTGGATCGGCGCCGGCAGGCTCGCGTGGGCGCCGACGATGGCGGCCATCATGGCGGCGAGCTGGTACTGGCCGTCGACGCCGATGTTGAACAGGTTCATCCGGAAGCCGATGGCCACCGCGAGCGCCGCGATGTAGTACATCGACGCCTGGTTGATGATCAGCACCTGGATGTCCGAGAAGCCGAGCTGCTCAAACATCAGGGCGAACGGCTCGAACGGGTTCTTGCCCGACGCGACCAGCACGATCGCGATCAGGACGAAGGCCACGGCGAGGGCGATGACCGGCCCGGCCACCGCGAGGAGCACGCGCTCCTTGTCGAACTTCTTCATCAGCGGGCCTCGTCTTCCGGAGACTCGGGGGCGGCGGCCTTCGAGATCTCGGGGGTCTCTTCGTGCTCGAGGTGTCCGGTCGCGGCACCGGTCATGGCCGAGCCGAGCTCCTCGGGGGTGATGCCGGCCGGGTCGGCGTCCGCGACCAGCCTGCCGTTGTAGATCACGCGCAGTGTGTCGGACAGGCCGATCAGCTCGTCCAGGTCGGCGGAGATCAGCAGGACGGCCAGGCCCTCGCGGCGGGCCTCGCGGATGTGGTCCCAGATGGCGGCCTGGGCGCCGACGTCCACGCCCCGGGTGGGGTGGGCGGCGATGAGGAAGCGGGGCTTGTGGCTCATCTCGCGGCCCACGATGAGCTTTTGCTGGTTGCCGCCGGAGAGGGAGGCGGCGGTGACGTCGATGCCGGGGGTGCGGACGTCGTAGTCCGTCACGATCCGGCGGGTGTCCTCCTGGGCGGCCTTCGGGTCCAGCCAGACGCCCTTGGCGAGGGGCTTCTCGGTGACGTGACCGAGGATGCGGTTCTCCCAGAGGGGTGCCTCCAGGAGGAGGCCGTGGCGGTGGCGGTCCTCGGGGATGTAGCCGATGCCCTGCTCGCGGCGCCTGCGGGTGGGCCAGGCGGTGATCTCCTCGTCGGCGAGGGTGATCGTGCCGGAGTCGGCGTGCTTGAGGCCGATGAGCGCGTCGACCAGTTCGGTCTGGCCGTTGCCCTCGACGCCGGCGATGCCGAGGATCTCGCCCTCGTGGATGGTGAAGGTGATGTCGTCGAGGAGGGCCTTGCCGCCGGGGGCCTCCAGGCGCAGCTGGTCGACGGTGATGACCGGACGGTCGGTGACCGTGGACTCGGCCGTCTCGGGCGTGGGCAGTTCGCTGCCGACCATCATCTCGGCGAGCTGGCGCGGGGTGGTCTCGGCGGGGACGGCCGTACCTACGGTGGTGCCGCGGCGGATGACGGTGATCTCGTCGGCGACGGAGAGCACTTCGCCGAGCTTGTGCGAGATGAAGATGACCGACAGGCCCTCGGACTTCAGTTCGCGCAGGTTGTCGAAGAGGGCGTCGACCTCCTGCGGAACGAGGACGGCCGTGGGCTCGTCGAGGATCAGTGTGGTGGCGCCGCGGTAGAGGACCTTGAGGATCTCCACGCGCTGGCGGGCGGCGACGCCGAGCTCCTCGACCAGAAGGTCGGGCTTGACGTCGAGGCCGTAGCGCTCGGAGAGCTCCTTGATCTTGCGGCGGGCCTTGGCGCCGATGCCGTAGAGCTTCTCGCTGCCGAGCACCACGTTCTCGAGGACCGTGAGGTTGTCGGCGAGCATGAAGTGCTGGTGGACCATGCCGATGCCGCGGACGATGGCGTCGGCCGGCGACGAGAAGCTGACCTGCTCGCCGTCGACGGCGATGGTGCCCTCGTCCGGCTTCTGCATGCCGTAGAGGATCTTCATCAGCGTCGACTTGCCCGCGCCGTTCTCGCCGACGAGGGCGTGGACGGTGCCCTTGCGGACGCTGAGGTGGATGTCGTGGTTGGCCACGACGCCGGGGAAACGCTTGGTGATCCCGGCGAGTTCGACGGCGGTCACCGATTCGTTGACCGCCGCTCCGGCCGGAGGGCTGCTGGACGCGTTGATAACGCACTCTCCTGGGGACGGGGGTCGTCTACGCGCGTAGCGCCCCTACGGCAAACAAAGGGGCAGGCGCCCCGCGACAACGGGGCACGAGGAGCACCCTCCTCCCCGCACCCCGCCCCGCGGACGCAACCCCCGGGGGTCACTGCCTGCTCGAGGCAGTAAGTCGTCAGCTGCTCTTGACCTTGATCTCGCCGCTGATGATCTTCTCCTTGGCCGTCTTGATGGCTTCCTGAAGCTCGGCGTCGTCCGCGAACTTCGGGTTGGAGTCCGAGAGGCTCACCTCGCCGGTCTTCAGATCGCCACGAACGATACCGGTCTCGGGCTTGCCGTCCTCGACCGACTTCGCAAGGTTGTACACGGCCTTGGCGACGTCCTTCATCGCCGAGGTCAGGATGAAGTCCTTGTACTTGGCGAGGGCGGCCTGCTCGTACTGGTCGGAGTCGACGCCGATCGCCCACACCTTCTTGGCGGCGGCGGCCTCGATCACGCCCTGACCGGACAGACCGGCGGCCGCGTAGACCACGTCGGCCTTCTTCTCGATCTGGCCCTCGGCGGCCGTCTTGCCCTTGTC
>KL569223.1:10783-12105 GCA_000715635.1 Streptomyces violaceus
GTACTGCGAGAGCACCTTGACCTTCGGGTCGGTGTCCTTGACGCCCTGCGCGAAGCCCGCCTGGAACTTGTGGATCAGCGGGATGTCCACACCGCCGACGAAGCCGACGACCTTCGACTTGGTGCTCCTGGCGGCGGCGACACCAGCCAGGTAGGAGGCCTGCTCCTCGTTGAAGACCAGGTCGGCGACGTTCTTGGTGTTGATCGTGGCGTCGTCGACGATGCCGAACGTGGTGTCCGGGAACTTCTCCGCGGCGCCCTTGACGGCCGAGGCGTACGCGTAGCCGACGCCGATGACCGGGTTGTGGCCCTGCTTGGCCAGCGAGACCAGACGCTGTTCCTTGTCGGCGTCGGTCTCGCCCTCGGTGGGCTCCACGTCGGCCGTCTCGTAGCCGAAGTCCTTCTGCGCCTTCTCCAGACCCGCGTACGCGGCGTCGTTGAAGGACTGGTCGCCCTTGCCGCCGACGTCGTACGCGATGGCGAGGCCCTTGTTCCCCTTCGAGTCCGACGACCCGGCAGAGGTCGAGGTGCTGCCGCAGGCGGAGAGTGCGAGGGCCAGGGAAGCGGTCGCTGCGCCTGCGACCGTGATCCGGGAAATCCGGCGCATGTGTGGTGCTCCTGTCGTACAACGCGCCGGGGTCGGTTCAGCTTCGGCGCTGGTTTCGCCGCAGATTAACGCGCGTAGACCTGCCTGAAAACCCCTTCTGTCCACCTTGTTATGTGCCCGTGGCCAAGCCATGCCCGCGCTTTGGCCCGGGCGTTGCCGACCGCGAACGAGGGGTGGCGCTGGGTGATCCGCCCCCTGGGGATGCCGGAGAGGGCGGGCACCCCGGGGTGCCCGCCCTCTCCGGCTGTCGCAGACCGGTACCGCTACTCGGTCTTGACCTTGATGGAGCCGTCGATGATGCCCTTCTTGGCCTTGTCCACGGCGTCCTTGAGCCCCGCGACCTTGCCGTACTCCGGGTTCGCCTCGGAGACTCCGACGCCGTTGACCTTCAGGTCGAAGGTCTGGGTGCCGGTCAGCGGCTTGCCGCCGTCGACGGACTTGGCCAGCGCGTAGACGGCGCCGCCGACGTCCTTGAGGGCGGAGGTGAGGATGTACTGCTTGTACGCGGCGAGGGGAGCCTGCTTGTACTGGTCGGAGTCGACACCGATCGCCCAGACCTTCGCCTTGGCGGCGGCCTCGATCACGCCCTGACCGGAGAGACCGGCCGCCTGGTAGACGACGTCGGCCTTCTTCTCGATCTGGCCCTCGGCGGCGGCCTTGCCCTTGTCGGGGCTGGCGAAGCCGCCCTCCTCGGCCGTCTGCGTCAGGTACTGCGA
>KL569223.1:12257-17655 GCA_000715635.1 Streptomyces violaceus
GGTACTGCGACAGGACCTTCACCTTCGGGTTGGTGTCCTGAACGCCCTGCTTGTAGCCGGCCTCGAACTTGTGGATCAGCGGGATGTCCACACCGCCGACGAAACCGACGGTGTTCGACTTGGTGACCTTGGCGGCGGCGACGCCGGCGAGGTACGAGGCCTGCTCCTCGGCGAAGACGAGGGAGGCGACGTTCTTGCCCTCGACCACGGAGTCGACGATGCCGAACGTGGTGTCCGGGTACTTGGCGGCCACGGCCTTCATCGCCGGGCCGTAGGCGTACCCGACGCCGATGACCGGGTTGTAGCCCTGCTTGGCCAGCGAGACCAGCCGCTGCTCCTTGTCGGCGTCGGTCTCGCCCTCGGTGGGCTCGATGTCGGCCGTCTTGTAGCCGTACTCGGTCTTGGCCTTCGTCAGGCCGGCGTAGGCGGCGTCGTTGAAGGACTGGTCGCCCTTGCCGCCGACGTCGTAGGCGATGGCGAGACCCTTGTCGTCCTTCGTGTCGCTGCCGCCGCTCTCAGTGCTGGTGCTGCCGCAGGCCGTGGCGACGAGCCCGAGCGACGCGACCCCCACCGCGACGCGGGTCAGTTTGGAAATCCGACGCATGTTGAAGTTCCCCATTCTCCAAAGCCCCGCAGCGGGTGCTCGGTTCGGCGCACAGTAACGCGCGTAGACCCTCCTGGGAACTGGTGGCTGCGGGGCCGTTATCCATTTGCCGGTGGCCGGTTATGCCCTTGTCACCTTCTCGGTCGTGAAACGGCCCAGCCTGCGCGGCCGCGCACGTCGGCCCGGCCGACGATGTCGGCCGGGCCGGTCGTAGGTCGGACACGACCTAGCGGAAGCCGTTGACCAGGGCCGCTGCCGTGAAGAGTTCCACTCCTACCGTGATCGCGGACTCGTCGACGTCGAAGTCACCCTGGTGGAGGTCGCGCACGTGGCGCTCGCCCGGGACGCGTACGCCCAGCCGGGCCATGGCGCCGGGGACGTGTTCCAGGTACCAGGAGAAGTCCTCGCCGCCGAGGCTCTGCTCGGTGCCCAGGACGGACTCGACCCCGCGACGGGCGATCATGGCGTCGCGCAGCAGCTCGGTCACGCCGGGCTCGTTGACGACGGGCGGCACGCCGCGCACGTAGTTGATCTCCGACTTGGCGCGGTGCAGATTGGCGATCTCGTCGATCGCCCCGACCACGACGTCGGGGGCCTGCCGCCACGCCTCGATGTCGAGGCACCGCACCGTGCCGGAGAGCTCGGCGTGCTGCGGGATCACGTTCGGCGCGTGCCCCGACTCGACACGGCCCCAGGTGATGGCGAGCCCGCTGCGGCTGTCGAAGCGCCGGCCGACCAGGGCGGGTACGTCGGTGACGACGCGGGCCGCCGCGGTGACCAGGTCGGTCGTGAGGTGGGGGCGTGCGGTGTGGCCGCCCGGGCCGTCCAGGGAGATCTCCAGCCGGTCGCAGGCGGAGGTGATGGGACCCTCGCGGAGTCCGATCTGCCCCGCGTCCACCCGGGGGTCGCAGTGCACGGCGATGATCGCGCCGACCCCCTCCAGCGCACCGCACTTGATGACGTCGGCGGCGCCGCCGGGCAGCACCTCCTCGGCGGGCTGGAAGATCAGCCGGACGGGGCGGGGCAGCCGGCCCTGCTTGTGCAGTTCGGCGAGGACCAGGCCGGCGCCGAGGACGACGGTGGTGTGCACGTCGTGGCCGCAGGCGTGGGCGCGGTCGGGCACGGTCGAGCGGTAGGGGCACTCGGCCTTGGTGTCCGGGATGGGCAGGCCGTCGATGTCGGCCCGCAGGGCGAGCATGCTGGGGCCTCCGTCCCACTGCTCGCCCTCTACGCCGATGTCACAGACGAGCCCGGTTCCGACGGTGAGTACGCGCGGCTTGAGGCCGGCCCGCTCGAGCCGCTCCTTGATCGCGGCCGTCGTGCGGAACTCCTGGTTGCCCAGCTCCGGGTGCATGTGCATGTCGCGCCGGAACGCGATGAGCTCTGCGCGCAGGGCGTCGGGCAGTGCGCCGGGAAGTACGGCCTCGCCGGGAAGATCGACCTCGGACTCCAGTGACATCAATTGCTTCACCCTCTGAAGGGTAGGGCGCCAGGGCGGTCGGCTGACCCTCGATCAACAAAACTTCAGCCCGTTAGGGGAAGAAAATATGACCGCCGGACGTATAGCTATCAAGTGAGATGGGTAAACTCGCCCGCCTTTTGGGCCGAGCCGGTCACCGCACTCCGCAGAGTGTGACATCGGCCACACCTCCGTCACGACTCCGGTACCCATCCATCCTCTTCCACGGATACCACGCCCCGCGCGGGGAACACTGTCCTGTTCATCTGCCGGACGTACGCCCCCGATAGTGTGCGCCCCGTGCGCGCCGACAGCCCGGAGTTCCTCACAGCCACCCAGACCTCGTACGACGCCATCGCGGAGGCCTATGCCGCCGGGTTCCCCGACAGCCTGGCCGGAAGACCGCTGGAGCGGGCGCTGCTCACGGCCTTCGTGGATCTGGTCCGGGCACCTGGGGCGCCTGTGCAGCCCCCGGTGGCCGACATCGGCAGCGGTCCCGGCCATGTGTCGGCGCGGCTGCACGGCCTCGGACTGCCGGTGTTCGGGGTCGACGTCTCGCCGCGCATGGTGGCCCTGGCCCGCCGGGCGCACCCAGGGCTGCGGTTCCACGTCGGTTCGATGACGGCCCTCGACCTGCCGGACGAGACGCTCGGCGGCATCGTCGCGCTCTACTCGATCATCCATGTGCCGGACGATCATCTGCCCTCGGTCTTCGCCGAGTTCCACCGCGTGCTGCTGCCGGGCGCGCCGGTCCTGCTCGGCTTCCAGTCCGGCGACGCGGACGGGCATCTGCGTCTCACCGAGCGCTTTGGCAGCCCGATCTCGCTCGACTACTACTGGCGCACCCCGGACACCGTCGCGACCGGCCTCACGAACGCCGGCCTGCACCTCCACGCCCGTGTACTGCGCGAGCCGCAGGGCGAGGAGAAACACCCCCGCGCGTTCCTGTTGGCCCACAAGCCGGGCCCTGCCGGGGCGTGAGCCGGCCGCGATCGGGGGCCCGGGCCTGAGGGCACGTGGCTGCGCCTCGGCGGGCGCCGTCGGTCTGCCTCGGTCCAGGGCGTGGATCCGCTACCGGTCGGGGGTGGGGTCGGCCCCGGGTCGCGTGAGTCCGCCTCGGAGGCCTGTCGTTCCGCCCCGGTCAGGCAACGTGGGCCGGCCCGTCGATACGCCCCGGCCCAGGCGTGGATCCGTGCCGGTCACGCACATGCATCAGCCGCGGTCGGCGCGTGAGTGCGGACCGGTCGGGCGCGCCTGGGCCGGCCTCGGCCAGCGCGTGCGTCCGCCCCGGGTCGACGCGCGGCTCCATCCCGGTCGGGCGCGCGTAAGCCCGCCCGGTCGGCAACTGGGACCGCCGGTCGGCGCATCGGCGCACAATGGTCGGAGCGTAGATCCGCCCCGGTCGAGCGCGTGGTGCCGCCCCGGTGGGCGCCTGAGTCGGCCCCGTCGGGCGCCAGGCGCTGCCTTGGTGGGGCGTGTGGGTCCGCCCCGATCGACGCCGGACTCCGCGCCAGTCAGGCGCGCGAACGCCCGGTCGGCACGTGGGACCGTCGGTCGGCGAATCGGCCCGCCCCGTGCCGTACGTCCGGCACGTGCATCAGCCACCGTCGGCGCGTGAGTACGCCCCGGGCGGACGCGTGAAGCGGCTCCGGTGAACGCCGGTCGGCGAATCGGTCCGCCCCGGTCGATGCGCAAGCCCGCCGTGGGGCCCGAGGCCGTCGCCGCCCGGCCTGCCTCATCCGGCAGGTCTGATCTGGTGGTCTGGGCGGCAGCCAGGGCCGCGAGGGCGGCTGAGCCGCCGGGGGCGGGTCCCGGTTCCCGCGGGGCGTCACCCGGCGGCGACCGCGCCCGCGGCGTCCGCCGGGCCCGCCCTGCCGGCAGAGCCCACCGTCCCCGCCGGGCCGGACACGCTCGCCCTGCCCGTCGAAGCCGGGATGCTGCCCGGCCCAGCCGGACCGGTCATGCTCGCCGAGCCAGCCGAGCCCGTGATGCTCCCCGGCCCACCCGGGCCAGACAAGCTCGCCGAACCCGCCGAACCCGCCGCACCCGCGACACCCCCCGGCCCACCCGGACCAGACACGCCCGCCGAACCCGCCGCACCCGCGACACTCCCTGGCCCAGCCTGGCCGGTCATGGTCGCCGAGCCCGCCGGGCCCGTGATGCTCCCCGGGCTCGCCGGGCCGGGCGGGCTCTGCGAAGCCCCCGGTCCTCCGGAACCCCCCGTGGACAGCCGGTGCACGTCCCGCGCCGCTCCTGTCACGCCCGACAGGAAGCCCTGGGCTCGGGGGGACGCGTTCTCGGTCAGCCAGGCGGGGTCGATGTCGCATACCGCTACGCGGACCTCGGTGCCGGAGAGGGCCAGGGGGAGGGTGTGGACGACCGTGGACGGGAAGCTGAGGATCGTGCGGCCGATGGGGCCGCGGCGGGCGATCAGTTCGAGGGGGAGTTCGGGGCGGACGATCTCCAGGCCCGTCTCGAGCGCGAGGCGGCGGAGCTTCGTCGGGCTCTCGCGGCGGTGGGCGAAGTAGCGGGTGGCGCCGTGGGCTGCGGCCAGGGCGCGGACGGCCTCCAGGTAGCGGTCGTCGTCCACGACGCCCGTCTCCACCAGGGACGTGCCCACCATGTCGGCGCCCTTGGTGATGCGGGGCGGGCCGAAGCGGGCCCGGGTCCAGGCGAAGTCGTTGGCGCTGATCGTGACGCCCTCCGGGGTCTCCTCCATCGGCATGGAGGAGAAGATCTCCACCCGGCGCCTGCCCCCGGGGGTGAGGCGGCGGCGGGCCGAGGAGGACACCGGCGCGAAGATCAGGTCCCGCGGGCCGGGGCGCCCGCCCTTGCGGTGCCAGCGCACCAGCCGCTCGCCCCGGGCCAGCTGGCCGACGAACTCCATCGTCGCCGTGCCGTCGTCGACGACGACCAGGTCACGGGCGCGAGTGATGGTCAGGAGGAGCTGAACGTAGCGTGAGAAAGGGTCCCCCAGCACGATCCGGCGCGCCCTGCGGAGCAGGCCCGTGAGGCCGCCGATGGTCTGGAAGGGCGCCAGCGGGCCGCCGCGCGCCTCCTCCCAGCGGACCTCGTGCCCCTCGTCACGGGCCAGGTCGGACATCCGCCGCAGCTGGCCGCGCGTCATCGGGTCGACGGGCGACAGCACCACGAGGGTGAGCCCCACGCCGGGCGCATGCGCGTGCGCCCACTCCAGCACGTTCAGCAGCTGTACCGGACTCTCGACGAACGCGAGAGTGTGGGGGCCGGCGTTCCCGGCGCGGGGGCTCATCGACGTACGACCGTCCCGTCGTAAGGGTCGTAAGGGGGGTTGTGGGGGTGGTGCGGTCAGACGT
>KL569223.1:17865-19540 GCA_000715635.1 Streptomyces violaceus
CGCCCGCCGCGTCGGCGATCTCCGCCTCGGCGACCACACCGCTGACGCGGCGCAGCTTCTTCATCGGGCCGAGCTCG
The DNA here is from genome assembly GCA_000715635.1 of Streptomyces violaceus. Lineage (GTDB taxonomy): Bacteria > Actinomycetota > Actinomycetes > Streptomycetales > Streptomycetaceae > Streptomyces > Streptomyces violaceus. The sequence goes on from KL569223.1 coordinate 17,943, forward strand.
GACTCGTAGACCTTCTTCACGCCGTCACCGAGGGAGGCCTCGATGGTGCGGATGTCGCGGACGAGGCGCGTGAGGCCCTGCGGCTCCACGGAGGCGGCCTGGTCCGAGCCCCACATGGCGCGGTCGAGGGTGATGTGACGCTCGACGAACGTGGCGCCCAGGGCGACCGCGGCGAGGGTGGTCTGCAGGCCGGTCTCGTGGCCGGAGTAGCCGATCGGGACGTTCGGGTACTCGCCCTGCAGGGTGTTGATGACGCGGAGGTTGAGCTCCTCGGCCTTCGCCGGGTAGGTCGAGGTGGCGTGGCACAGGAGGATGTTCTCGCTGCCCAGGACCTCGACCGCGTGGCGGATCTGCTTCGGGGTGGACATGCCCGTGGAGAGGATGACCGTACGGCCGGTGGCGCGCAGGGCGCGCAGCAGCTCGTCGTCGGTCAGGGACGCGGAGGCGACCTTGTGGGCGGGGACGTCGAACTTCTCCAGGAAGGCGACGGCCTCGGTGTCCCACGGGGAGGCGAACCAGTCGATGCCGCGCTTCTTGCAGTAGGCGTCGATCTGGCCGTACTCGTCCTCGCCGAACTCGACGCGGTGGCGGTAGTCGATGTAGGTCATCCGGCCCCAGGGGGTGTCGCGCTCGATGTCCCACTGGTCGCGCGGGGTGCAGATCTCCGGCGTGCGCTTCTGGAACTTGACCGCGTCGCAGCCGGCCTCGGCGGCGGCGTCGATCAGCTTGAACGCGTTCTCGATGTCGCCGTTGTGGTTGATGCCGATCTCGCCGGTGACGTAGACGGGGCGGCCGGGGCCGGCCTCGCGGGTACCGAACTTGCGGATGCGGGAGTTGGTGCTCATGGCGCAGATTTCCTTACTTGGTGAGGGAGTCGAGAGAGGGGCCGAGGATCCAGCTGGCGATCTCTCGGATCGCGCCGTCGCCACCGGGGACGGTGGTGACCGCGCGTGCGGCGCCGCGCACGACGTCGTGGGCGCTCGCGACCGCCACGGGCCAGCCCGCGAGGGCGAAGCACGGGAGGTCATTGACGTCGTTGCCGACGTAGAGCACGCGCTCCGGCGCGATGCCCTGCTCCTCGCACCACTGCTTCAGCGCGAGGTCCTTACGGTCGATGCCGTGCAGCACCGGGAGTTTGAGCTTCCGGGCCCGGGCAGCGACCACAGGGTTCTGTTCCGTGGACAGGATGAGCATCTTCAGGCCGCTCCTGCGGAGGGCCGCGATGCCGAGTCCGTCCCCGCGGTGCACGGAGACGAACTCCCGTCCGTCGGAGTCGACGAGCACCCGGTCGTCGGTCTGGGTGCCGTCGAAGTCGAGGACGACCGCGTCGATGTCGTCGGCGGTCGGGAGCGCGCCGGGCCGGTCCGCGTCGAAGAGCGGGGCCAGGGCCCGGGCGCGGGCGAGGTCGTGCGGGTCGTCGATCTCCAGCACGCGCGCGGGGTCGGTGCGCACCAGTTCGGTGCGGCCGAAGAAGCGGTGCTGGTGCTTGCGGAAGCCGACCGCTTCCATGCCGTAGGCGGCGCCGGTCTCCAGCAGGTCCTGGGGGCGGTCCTGGCGGCGGGGGCGGAAGGACTTGTCGTGGTTGACGCCGTAGCCGT
>KL569223.1:19706-19984 GCA_000715635.1 Streptomyces violaceus
ATTGACGCCGTAGCCGCCGCCGACGGCCGCGTCGGCCTCCGCGACGGTGCCGGCCGCGACCTCGTCGTCGGCGTCGCGCCAGACGAAGCCGTGGAAGGGCGCCACGGTCACCGCGGTGTCGGCGCCGTCCTCGACGATCGCGCCCGCCACCCCGTCGATGTCCTCGCGGACGATGAACGGGCTGGTGCACTGCACCAGCAGCACCACGTCCACGACCGCGCCGTGCAGGGCCTCGTGCGCGTCCACGGCGTGCAGGACGGCGGCCTCGGAGGTGGCCG
>KL569223.1:20227-23991 GCA_000715635.1 Streptomyces violaceus
CCGCAGCACGACCTCGGCGCCCGCCTCGCGGGCGGCGGCCGCGATGGCCTGGTCGTCGGTGGAGACCACGACGTCCGTCACGAGGCGGGCGGCGCGGCACTCGCGCACCGCACGCGCCACCAGCGGGACGCCGCCGACGGGGAGGAGGTTCTTCGCGGGCACACCCTTGGAGCCGCCGCGCGCGGGGATCACCGCGAGCACACGGCGCACCGAGGCGCCTCGGCCCGCTTCCGGTTGGGACATGGGGACTACTCCTTGGGCAGGGGACTCGGGGCGGCTCACAGCTCGCCCATCCGCCGGATGACGGGCGCCACGCGCTGCACGCCGTGCCGGTAGGCGCCGCGCGCGGCCCGGCGCACGACCTGCCGGACCGGTCCGGGCTCCTTGTCGGCGGCGGGCGCGCCGGGCAGCGGTGTGCCGTCCGGGCCGAGGTGGTGGCGGGCGAGGATCCCGGGCAGATAGCCGGGCGCGGTGACGGGTGTGTAGTACGGGGCAAGCGGGGGCAGGCCGCCGGGCCGGTCGAGCAGCTTGGCGATGCGTTCGCGCGCCGTGTCGAAGGCGGAGTCGTAGGAGCCGTCCGCGGCGACGCCCTGCCGGGCGACCCACTCCTCGTCGGGCGTGGGCCGGTGTCCGGCGTCCAGCTGGTCCCAGGAGGCGAGGCAGCCGGAGCCCACGAAGTGGTGGTTGCCGAGCGACTCGCGGATGCCGAGGTCGGTCAGGACGACGGTCGGGACCCGGCGGTGCAGCGACTCCAGGGCGGCCGTGGAGCTGACGGTCACCAGCAGGTCGGTGCGGTCGAGGACTTCGCCCATGTTTCCGTAGACCAGGCGGAAGTTGTCCGGTGGATCGAGGCGCTGCACCAGCTTCTGGTACGGCAGCTCCTCGATGTGGGTGGTGTGTTCGCCCGGCTTGGAGCGCAGCTTCAGCAGCACCTCGCGCTCGGGGTGCTTGCGGGCGTGCCGCACCAGCCGGTCCAGCAGGTACGTACGGTCCTTGCGGCTCTCCGGGACGGAGGGCTGGGCGGCGAAGACGACCGTGTAGGGGTCGTGCTCGCCGGTGTAGGGGGCGCCGCCGAGGAACGGCAGGGCCACCTCGGTCACCGACGAGGCGTCGGCGCCCACCCCTTCGTAGACCGCCCGGAAGCGGTCCGCGTCCTGACGGGAGTTGGCGAGGACGAGGTCCGCGCCGTGCCGCAGCAGCAGGCCGTCGGCGAGCTTCTCGTAGACGACACCGACGTAGCCGGTGACGACGACGGGCCGCGCGGCGCGGTCCTGCCAGACGCGCCCCAGACCGTGCAGCATCGCCTGCACACCGCCGCCGACGAGGGCCAGGACCAGGAGGTCGTACGACTCCTCTTCCATGGCGCGCAGGAACTCGACGGCGGTGACCTCCCGCAGCGAGTCGGCACGCACGCCCACTTCTTCCAGCTGGCGCGGTGTGGGCGTCGCCCGGCCGCGCAGCAGGAAGCCGTCTAGGGCGGGGCGGACTTGCGCGCCCTCGCGCGGTCCGGCTTCCATGGACGGGCCCGGGGCGATGCGGTCCGCGGTCAGCGCACCCCATTTCCATCGGGTGTCTGAGTCCGCGAGGACGGCGATTCGCGGGCGCTTCGGTGTACTTGCTGGCACGTCTATGACGCTAGGAAGCGAATCCGAGGTATGGCGGAACCGCGACTCAACGAAAAGTTAACAACACCCCACCGAAAGCCGAACTGGCCTGCTGGAAGGCCGGAAGTACACGGGGTGCACCGTTCTGACACATGGAGTTCACCCGGTGTACGTTCATCGGAAAGTTGCGCTGCCGGGCGGGCTCCTAACGTTTTGCAGGTGCCTAAGCTTTCCGTGATCGTGCCGTTCTACAACGTGCAGCAATATGCCCCGGACACCCTCAGAAGCCTTCGGTTGAACGCCGACCGTGATTTCGAGTTCATCCTGGTCGACGACCATTCGAAGGATGAAACCCCGGCCATTCTCGAACGAGCGGCCGAGGACCTCTCGGATGTCGCCCAGGTGCGTTACATCCGCCACGAGGAGAACGGCGGGCTCGCCACCGCCCGGAACACCGGCCTGGACGCGGCCCAGGGCGAGTACCTGACGTTCCTGGACGGCGACGACTGGCTGGCCCCCGGCTACTTCACCGAACTGGTGTCCGCCATGGACGAGTTGGGATGCGACTTCGTGCGCACCGACCATGTCCAGGCCACCGCGCGCGCCCGTTCCGTGAGCCGGGTGCCGGTCGGCCGCCGCTGGGAGGTGTTCAGTCCGCGGGACGCCATCCTCCCCGCCCACCGCTCGACGTCGGTGGACTACGCCTACGCCTGGGCCGGCGCCTACCACCGCCGCCTCCTCGACAAGGGCGTGCTCCACTTCACCCACGGGCTGCGCACGGCCGAGGACCGGCCGTGGATCTGGAAGCTGCACCGTGAGGCGGAGTCGTTCGCCGTGGTGAGCCTGCTGGGCGTGTTCTACCGGCGTGGGGTGGCCTCGTCGCTGACCCAGATCGGCGATGTCCGCCAGCTCGACTTCATCCGGGCCTTCGACCAGGTGATCGAGGAGACGGCGTCGGACCGGGAGGCCGGCCGGCTGCTGCCCAAGGCGGTGCGGACCTACTGCGCGATCATCGCCCACCACCTCTCCAACGAAGACAGGTTCGAACCGGCCGTGGCGAGGCAGCTGCGGGCGATGAGCGCGGCGGCCATCAAGCGCATGCCGCAGGACGCACTCGGTGACGCACTGGAGGCGATGGACATGGACCGCTCGTCCAGGCTGCGGCGGCTGCGGCGCAGGGTCATCACCACGGAGGCGGCCGCCTGATGCCCGGGACCACTCAGATCTTCTGCGCCTCGACGCTGTACGGAGTCGCCACCCTGGCCGCCGCGATCGACTCGGACCTCTTCGACGAGCCCGACCGTCGTGTGCTGCTGGTGTTCAACAACTCCGCGACCCCGGAGACCACCCCGGCCCTCGACGAGATGCCGGGCTTCGCGCCGCTGCGCGAGCACTTCGACGACGTGCTGTCCTGGAACGAGGCGATCCGCCCCTTCCACCCCGGGGCCTGGACGCCGCGCTCCGACGACATCCCGCTGTTCGAGCGCTATCTGCGGATGCTGTGGGGCCTCGGCGACGACCGTGTGAGCCTGGTGCTGGAGTCCATCCAGGTGGCGCCCGCCCTCACCGTGGCCCAGCTGTTCACCGACGCCCCCATCGACGTCTACGCCGACGGGCTGATGAGCTACGGCCCCACGCGCAACAAGCTCGACCCGCTGGTCGGCACGCGCGTGCGGCGGCTGCTGCACCTCGATCTGGTGCCGGGGCTCACGCCGATGCTGCTGACCGAGTTCGACGTGCCGGCCCACCTCGTGCCGTCGCCCGCCTTCCTGAAGGTGCTGGGCGAGGTCACCGAGACCGTGCCCGAGCTGCCCGCCCTGCCCGGCGACGCGGCGCTGCTGCTCGGCCAGTACCTGTCGGCGCTGAACATCCTCTCCCCCGAGGAGGAAGAGGACCTGCATGTGCGGATGATGCGGGGCGCGGTCGCCCGCGGACACCGCACGGTCGTCTTCAAGCCGCACCCGACCGCGCCGGCCCGTTACAGCCGCGCCCTGGAGACGGAGGCCGAGAAGCTCGGCGTGGACCTCACCGTGCTGGACACGCCCGTCCTCGCCGAGGTGCTGTTCGACCGGGCCCGGCCCGCGCTGGTCGTCGGCTGCTTCTCCACCGCGCTGTTCACGGCCCGGGCGTTCTACGACCTGCCGGTCGCGCGCATCGGCA
>KL569223.1:24234-28169 GCA_000715635.1 Streptomyces violaceus
GGCTGACGCCGTACCAGAACAGCAACCGGATCCCCACCACCCTGGCGGACGCGCTGCTTCCCGACCTGGACGGCGGGCAGGACGGTGACGTACTGCCCGCCGAGCGGCTGTCCGGTCTGGTCACCGCCGTCGGGTTCACCATGCAGCCGCAGATCTACCCGGACCTGCGCCCGCAGGCGGAGCAGTTCCTCAACCGGCATCTCGGCCCGCGCACCCGGCGCTATTTCAAGAAGCGCCGGCTCACCTCGCTCGGCCTGCCCGGCGGTATTCCGCAGCGGCTGGCATTCCTGCCGCGCAATTCCACGGCACGCCGGGTGGTCCGGCGGGCAAGGGCGCTGCGCAAGGCGGTACGCCGCTGAAAACGTATGCCGAGAACCGCAAGGGCGTCGGTCCGCCGCAGAGGCGGGCCGGCGCCTCCGCGTTTTGGCTGCCCGTGTCCGACATCCAGATGAATCCATGGGAACCGGAAGGCGAAGCCTGTTTCCGTCGAACGTTTTAGCGTCAATTTCCGTCCTAGGGTGACAGGCGGCGCCCTGCCCGCCCACAGGCGGCTCAGGTGAAGGACATACGAGCTACAGAGGTTTCCAGCGTGACCGAGACGGTCGTCAGCACCCGCAAGCCGCAGCCCGAGGTCACCGTGCTGGTCGAACCACCGGGAGCCACGACCGCCCCGCGGCGCAAGAGGGGCTCCGGCGGCCGGCTGCGCGCCCTGGACGGCCTGCGGCTGGTGGCCGCGCTGATGGTGGCGGCGTACCACTACGGCGGTCGCGACGGTGAGGTCGGCGAGGCCTGGGGCAGCTCGCCCAAGGTCCAGTTCCCCACCCTGCACGAGTTCTTCGCCTACGGCTGCCTCGGCGTCCAGGTCTTCTTCGTGATCAGCGGGTTCGTGATCTGCATGAGCGGCTGGGGCCGTCCCCTGAAGTCGTTCTTCGCCTCCCGCGCCTCCCGGCTGCTGCCCGCCTACTGGGTGGCGGTCGCGATCGTGACGGCGGTGTTCGCGCTGCCGGTGGTGGCCTACCAGGCGGTGTCGCCGAGCGACGCGCTGGTCAACCTGACCATGCTTCAGATGCCGCTCGGCGTGGACCGCGTGCTCGGGGTGTGCTGGACGCTGTGGGCGGAGGTCCGTTTCTACGCGCTGTTCGCGCTGTGCGTGGTGCTCCCGGGGGCCAGCCGCCGCCGGGTGATCATGTTCTGCGCGGGCTGGATGCTGGCGGCGGTGATCGCGGACAACGCGAACATGCCGCTGCTCGACATCGTCCTGATGCCCGAGTACGCCCCGTACTTCATCGGCGGTGTCGGCCTCTACCTCGTCCACCTCGACCGGCGGGACGCCTACGCGTGGGGCATCGTCGCCGTGAGCTGGCTGATCGGGCAGCATTACGCGGTGCAGAGCCTGTGGCACGCCGCCGGCGCGGACGGCTTCTCCTACCGTTCCTCGACCGGCATCGTCCTCGTCGTGACCTTCGGCTTCCTGGCGGTCGCGGCGATAGCCCTGGGCTGGCTGCGCTGGGCCAACTGGGGCTGGCTGACGGTGGCGGGGGCGCTGACGTATCCGTTCTATCTCGTCCACGAACACCTCGGCTGGGTGGTGATCCATGCCCTGCACCGCGGCCTGGGCCTGCCCTCCGGGGCGACATTCGCCCTGACCGCGGCCTCAATGCTGCTGCTGGCGTGGTTGCTGAACCAGTATGTGGAGAAGCCCCTGACGCCACGGCTGCGGGCAGTACTGGCGAAGAACCACTGAGCTGTTCACGGGACGTTCAACCGACCGTCGGTTTGGGCAACGCTCAGAGAGAAGGCTCGTCTCATGACCAACGCACAAGCGACCGACAAGCACCCCGGCGAACTCACCGACGTACCGGGCTGGTTCCCGCCGCTGGACCAGATGCTGTTCACCTGGTTCCTGGAGCGGCAGCAGAAGCAGGGCATAAAGGGTGACCTGCTGGAACTCGGCGTCTACATGGGCAAGAGCGCGATCCTGCTCGGCCATCACCTCCAGGACGGCGAGAAGTTCACGGTCTGCGACCTGTTCGAGGGCGACGCCCCGGACGGGGCCAACCAGGCGGAGTCGGCGAAGTCGTACGCCTCGCTGACCCAGCAGATCTTCGAGCGGAACTACCTCTCCTTCCACGACGACCTGCCGACGGTGATCGCGGCCCCCAGCTCCGTGGTGTCCGAGAAGGTGGCCCCGGCCAGCTGCCGCTTCGTCCACGTCGACGCCTCGCACCTGTACGAGCACGTGCACGGCGACATCGGCGCGGCCCACGACATCCTGGTGCCCGAGGGCATCGTGGTCCTCGACGACTTCCGCTCCGAGCACACCCCGGGTGTCTCGGTCGCCGCCTGGGAGGCCGTCCTCAACCGCGGTCTGCGCCCGATCTGCCTCAGCACGCAGAAGCTGTACGGCACCTGGGGTGACCCCGAGCCGCTCCAAGAGGAACTGCTCGAGATGCTCCGGCAGCGCTCGGACGTCGGGCTGAGCGTGCAGTCGGCGGCCGGGCACCGGCTGGTCCGCGCCCGGTCCAGGGGCATGAAGCCGCCGCCGTTCCCGGCCTCCCGGCACTATGTGGCGCCCGCTCCGGCGCAGGCCCCGGCCGCCACCGAGTCCCGCGCGGCGCGCCCGGCCCGTCCCGCCCCCTCCCGGGCGCGCCGGCTCGCCAAGGACCTGCTGCCGCCCCTGGTCACCCGGGCCGTACGGCGGGCACGCGCGAAGCGTTCCTGACGCCGGGGTGTCATGAGACCCCGTAGCGCGCCCCGATCCCCTCGATCACGAGGGCGAGTCCCTCCTCGAAGTGCTGTTCGTAGTCCTCGAAGATCTCCGCGCCCGCCTGGGCCGACAAGGGAAAGTCGGCCATCAGGCGGGCGCGTTCGTTCACGTCGTAGCCCTCGCGGCGCTCGTCCGGCAGGGGCTGCACGCCCTGCTCCTCGGTGACGAAGCCGAGCGTGTACATGTACGCGGTGGTGAGCGCCCGGACCGCCTGGGCGAGGGTGAGACCGGCGGCCGTGAACAGGCGCAGGTTCTCCTCCATCTGCCCGGCGTGCTCGATGCCGGTGAAGCGTGAGCCGCTGAACACCTTCGCGCCGTCCCGGTAGCCGAGCAGGGCCGCCCGCAGCCCCCGGTTGGCCTTCAGCAGCCGTTCCCGCCAGGTGTCGGCGGGGTCGAGCGAGGCCCCGGCGACCATCCGGCGGTACATCTCCGTCGCCATCTCGTCGAGCAGCGCCTGCTTGTCCTTGAAGTGCCAGTAGAGGGCGGGCGCCTTCACGTCCAGTTCCCGGGCGATGGCCCGCAGGGTCAGGCCGTCCAGGCCCACCTCGTTCAGCAGCCGCAGGGCGGTGTCCGCGACCCGCCGCCGGTCCAGGGGCTCACGTCGTTCCGTACTCACGCTTGACAACTTAACACCGTTAAGGCGACTCTCGTGAAGGACAGGAACTTAACAACGTTAAGGAGAGGGTGGATCATGGACACGGACGTTCTGGTGGTGGGCGCGGGCCCGACCGGCCTCGCGCTCGGCATCGACCTCGCCAGGCGCGGTGTGACCGCGCTGGTCGTCGAGCGGGCGGAGGCGCTGTTCCCCGGCTCCCGGGGCAAGGGCATCCAGCCGCGCACGATGGAGGTCTTCGACGATCTGGGCGTGCTGGACGCGATCCGCGCGGCGGGCGGCCCCTACCCGGTGGGGATGATCTGGCAGGACGGCAGGCGGGCGGGCGAGCACCGGATGTTCGACCAGGCCGAGGCGAGCGAGGACGCGCCGTACACGGAGCCGTGGATGGTGCCGCAGTGGCGCACGCAGGAGATCCTGCACGCGCGGCTGGCCGAGCTGGGAGGAGAGGTGACCTTCGGCCGGGAGCTCGTAGGGCTGACGCAGGACGCGGACGGAGTACGCGCGGAATTCGCCGCTGGCGAGCCCGTCACCGCCCGGTACGCCGTCGCGGCG
>KL569223.1:28366-29316 GCA_000715635.1 Streptomyces violaceus
AGAGATGTGTATAAGAGACAGGACCCGCACCCGGCGCTGGTGGCCGACGTCCGGATCAGCGGCCTGGACCGGGACAACTGGCACATCTTCCCGCCGGGCGGCGACGGCGACGGCTACCTCGCGATCTGCCCCCTGGCCGGCACGGAGGACTTCCAGCTGGTCGCGCAGTTCCCGGACGGGACGGCCCCGGACCTCTCGCTGGAGGGCATACGGAAGGTCGTCGCCGCCCGCTCGCACCTGGCCCCCGAGGCCGTGACCGAGCTGCGCTGGGCCTCGGACTTCCGCCCCCGGGCGGCCCTGGCGGACCGCTTTCGCTCCGGGCGCGTCTTCCTCGCCGGCGACGCGGCCCACGTGCACTCCCCCGCCGGCGGCCAGGGCCTCAACACCAGCGTCCAGGACGCCTACAACCTGGGCTGGAAACTGGGCGCGGTGCTGCGCGACGGCACGGAGGCGGCCCTGCTCGACTCCTACGAGGAGGAGCGGCGTCCCGTCGCCGCCGACATGCTCGGGCTGTCCACCAGCGTCCACCGCGGCGAGACCCGGCGGGGCGAGGCCACCCGTCAGCTGGGCCTCGGCTACCGCACGTCGTCACTCACGCGGGAGACACGCACCGACCCCGGACCGGTACGGGCCGGCGACCGCGCACCCGACGGGACGGTGGACGGAACCCGCCTCTTCGACGCGTTCCGCGGACCGCACTGGACGCTGCTGGCACTGGGCGGGGCGCGGCCTCCCGCCCTCGGCGAGCGGGTGCGGGCCGTCCACGGCCCGGCGCACGGGGCCTACGGGGCCGGGCTGTTCCTCGTACGGCCCGACGGATACGTCGGCTGGGCGGGAGACTCGCCGACCGGACTCGCGGAGTATCTCGCCCGGTTCGGCCGCCCGTGAGCCGCTACGCGCCCGACGCCAGGGACAGCTTCACCGCGAAGCCCAGGAACAGGGCTCCCGCC
>KL569223.1:29542-31982 GCA_000715635.1 Streptomyces violaceus
GCTGAGGTAGAGGACGCTGGCCAGCGTGGCGAAGGCGCCGAGGACGACGAAGGAGACGGCCGGGTAGGCGTATCCCGGGTCGACGAACTGCACGAAGAAGGCGACGAAGAACAGGATCGCCTTGGGGTTGAGGAGGCTGATGACCAGCGCCCTGCGGAAGGGCCGCTCATCGGCCGAGGCCCCGGACGCACCTCCGTCCGCGGCCCGCTCACGGCGAGTCCGCCACAGCCCCCAGGCGGCGCGCAGCATCCCGACCGCCAGCCAGGCCAGATACCCGGCGCCGGCGTACTTCACGATCCCGAACAGCACGGCGTTCGCCTGGAGCAGCGAGGCGACCCCGGCCGCCGACAGCGTCATCAGCACCGCGTCCCCGCACCACACCCCGGCCGCGGCCCGATACGCGGTGCGCGCACCGCGTCGCGCGGCGACGGAGATCACGTACAGCGAGTTGGGACCGGGCAGCAGGACAATCAGGACGAGGCCCACAAGGTAGGTGGGCAGATCGATGACACCGAACATGCAAAGGAGTGTCGCACGCCGGTCTGACACTCGACCTGCCGCCGGTCAGAAGGCGTCCGAGGGGACATACGCGCCCCAGACCTCCCGCAGCGTGTTGCAGACCTCGCCCACGGTCGCCCGTGCCTTCAGGGCCTCCTTCATCGGGTACAGGACGTTGTCCGAACCCTCCGCGGCCTTCTTCAGGGCCGCCAGAGCGGAGTCCACCGCCCGCTGGTCGCGCTCCGCGCGGAGCGCGGCCAGGCGTTCGGCCTGCCGGGCCTCGATGGCGGGGTCGACGCGCAGGGGCTCGTACGGCTCCTCCTCGTCGAGCCGGAAGCGGTTGACGCCGACCACGACCCGCTCGCCGGAGTCGGTCTCCCGGGCGATCCGGTAGGCACTGCGCTCGATCTCGTCCTTCTGGAAGCCGTGCTCGATGGCGCCGACCGCGCCGCCCAGCTCCTCGACCTTGGCCATCAGCTCGACGGCCGCGGCCTCCACGTCGTCCGTCATCTTCTCGATGACGTAGGAGCCCGCGAGGGGGTCCACGGTCGCCGTCACGTCCGTCTCGTAGGCGAGGACCTGCTGCGTGCGGAGCGCCAGCCGCGCACTCTTGTCCGTCGGCAGGGCGATCGCCTCGTCGAAGGAGTTGGTGTGGAGGGACTGGGTGCCGCCGAGGACCGCTCCCAGGCCCTGCACGGCGACCCGGACCAGGTTCACCTCGGGCTGCTGGGCGGTCAGCTGCACCCCGGCCGTCTGCGTGTGGAAGCGCAGCATCAGCGACTTGGGGTTCCTGGCGCCGAACTCCTCCTTCATCACCCGCGCCCAGATCCGGCGCGCGCCACGGAACTTGGCGACCTCCTCCAGGAACGTCGTACGGGCGACGAAGAAGAACGACAGGCGGGGCGCGAAGTCGTCGACGTCCATGCCGGCCGCGACCGCCGTACGGACGTACTCGACGCCGTCGGCCAGGGTGAACGCGATCTCCTGCGCGGGCGAGGCGCCCGCCTCGGCCATGTGATAGCCGGAGATGGAGATCGTGTTCCACCTCGGGATCTCGGCCCGGCAGTATCTGAAGATGTCGGCGGTCAGGCGCAACGACGGCTTCGGCGGGAAGATGTACGTCCCGCGGGCGATGTACTCCTTCAGCACATCGTTCTGGATCGTGCCGGTCAGCTGGTCCGCGCTGACGCCCTGCTCCTCGGCGACCAGCTGGTAGAGCAGGAGCAGCAGGGCCGCGGGGGCGTTGATCGTCATCGACGTCGAGACCTGGTCCAGCGGGATGCCGCCGAACAGCACCCGCATGTCGTCGAAGGAGTCGATGGCCACGCCGACCTTGCCGACCTCGCCGTGCGCGATCGGGGCGTCGGAGTCGTGGCCCATCTGAGTGGGCAGGTCGAAGGCGACCGACAGGCCCGTCGTGCCGTGGGCGATCAGCTGCCGGTAGCGGGCGTTGGACTCCGTCGCCGTGCCGAAGCCCGCGTACTGGCGCATCGTCCAGGGACGGCCCGTGTACATCGACGGGTACACGCCCCGCGTGAAGGGATACGCCCCCGGGTCCCCCAGCTTCTCCGCCGGATCCCAGCCCTGGAGAGTCTCCGGTCCGTAGACCGGCTCGATGGGCAGCCCGGACTCCGACTCACGCGCCATGGTGTGATGCCTCCCGCCGAGCATTGGGTGGTCGGGACCTCGCTCCCCACCATGCCCCCTGGTTCGCGACGGGTCACGCCGGGGGAACATCTCAGGTGGCATCCGGGCACACCGGTGAGACAACAGGGGGCCGCGTGCGTACCAGGGGCATGGGGAGAGCGATCGCGGCGGCACTCGTCGCGCTGGCCGCAGTGACCGGCTGCACGGTGCAGCCCTCCGACGGCGACGGCAAGCGCCGCTCGCCGGTGCACATCGACTTACCCAGCGGCACCCCGTCCCCGGCGCGCACCCCGAC
>KL569223.1:32267-34309 GCA_000715635.1 Streptomyces violaceus
CTTCCAGGGCAAGCGCGGGCTGCCGCGCACCGGACGGACCGACACCGTCACCTGGCAGCGGCTGCTGGGAATGACGCGCGAGCCGGGCCGATGGGACCTGTACCTGATGGGCGGCCAGCCGGCCGACCCGCCGGACCGGCGCTGCACGACGGGCCGGGTGCTGTGCATCGACAAGACCAGCAGGACACTGCGCTGGATGATCGACGGGCGGACCGTGTCGACGGTGGCGGTCCGCTTCGGCTCGAGCGGCACGCCGACCCGGGAAGGTGTCTTCTCCGTCTACTGGAAGTCCCGCGACCATGTGTCGACGCTCTATGACTCACCCATGCCGTACGCGATGTTCTTCAGCGGCGGCCAGGCGGTGCACTACTCGGCGGACTTCGCCGCCCGGGGCTACGCGGGGGCCTCGCACGGCTGCGTCAACGTACGGGACGAGGCGGCGATCGCGGAGCTGTACGCGCAGGTCCGCAACGGCGACAAGGTCGTCGTGTCCTGGTGAGGACGCGGGAGGGAAGTTGGGGCGCGGGCGGGACCGGGGGAACGTGTCCCGCCCGCGCTCAGGTGCACGAGCCGTAGGTACGGGGGGAACCCCGGCTCTGTGCGACGGCCGATGACCAGTCGGCTCACTCATTACTGCGCCCGGGCGGCCGAAAACGTCACACCCTCGGCCAGGAGATTTTCACGGAGTACGAAACCGCAGGTCGCAGGGGTGCGAGAGACTGCCGGGCGCGGCCGCGGTCCGCGACGTCATCATCGTCGTTCCGCTTCCCGGAACGCGTCTCGGAACGCGACTCGGCCTGGCGGTCGGCCTTCCGCTCGGCCTTGTCCCGCTTGCGGTCCCCGTCCTTGCCCCGGTCCCCGTCGCGATCCTTGTCCCGGTTTCCGTCCCGGCCGTTGTCCTTGTGCCTGCCCTTGCCGCTGTCCTCGTCGCTGCGGTCCGTGGAGCGGGAGCCGGTCGTGGACAGGACGCCCTTGCAGTACTTCCACACCCGGGTGCCGCCCGCCGCGTCCCGCAGGGCGCGCCTGCGGTCGGCGTTCAGCCGCTTGCCGTCGCGGAGGTCGCGGCAGGCGGAGGTGATCTTCCTGCGGCTGTCGCCCGGGCGGTCGCCCCGCTCGCCGGAGCCGGGCTTCGGGGCCGCGTCGTCGCGTGCCTCACCCCGTCCGGAGCCACCGGAACCGCCCGCCGCGGGGCCGCTCGGGGTGTCGTCCGGGGTGGACCCGCCCGGCACGGCGTCGCTCGGCGAGGGCGACTCCAGCGGGCGTCCGGGAGGAGAGACGGCGGCGGACACCGAGGAGCCGGGGTCGGGCTCGTCGCCACCGAACGGTGTCAGGACTCCGGTTCCGGCCGCGACCGCGATCCCGCCGACCATGCCGACGGCCAGCACGGCGGCCAGGGCGAGACGCGCGGGACGGGCCCAGCGAGGCCGCCGGACAACGCCGGAGCCGCTGCCGCGCGAGGTTCCGATCCGGACCAGTCCGGCGTCCACGACCTCGGCAGCGGCCCGTCCGCCCGCGGTCTCTGGGGCCGGAAGGGACGCAGCGGCGTCAGCGCGTTCCGCGCGCGCCTTGCGGAAGGCGGCCATCGCCGCGGCCTCACCGGGGAGTTCCTCGCTGGTCAGCGGGGGTGACGCGGACAGCGCCCCGAGCGTCCTGGCGAGTCGTTCGGCCTGGCCACCGTCGGCGCCGTCGACAGCTTCGAGTGGCTCTCCGCTCAGCAAACGCTCCGCCGTTTCGCGGTCCAGCCACCAGTACTGCTCGTCGGCCATCACACATCCTTCTGCGTCCGCCGGACGCTACGCGTCACACCTGCGGACGTCACCGCACCGCCTCGCGGTTCTCGCTGGGGCGGCAGAGCGTCGAGTACCCCGGCGGATTCCGGATCGGCCTCCGGATCCTCGCCGAGCAGCTCGGCGAGCCGCTTCAGACCCCGGTGCGCCGCCGTCCGGACGGCGCCCGGGCGCTTGCCGAGCGTCTGCGCGGCGGACTTCGCGTCGAGCCCCACGACCACCCGCAGCACGACCGCCTCGGCCTGGTCCTGCGGC
>KL569223.1:34455-35128 GCA_000715635.1 Streptomyces violaceus
GCCTCCATGGCCTCACCGGCGGTGTTGGACTCGGCGGCCCGGCCCGTCAGTTCGGTCTCGTCACCGCCGATCGCGGGCCGGCGCCCGCGCATGCGTATGTGGTCCAGCGCGCGATTGCGGGCGATACGGGCGGCCCAGCCGCGGAAACGGTCCGCGTCGCCGGTGAACCGCTCCAGGTCACGGGCTATCTGCAACCAGGCCTCGGACGTCACGTCCTCGGCGTCGGGGTCGCCGACCAGCGTCCGTACGTATCCGAGCAGCCGCGGGTGCACGGCGCGGTACACAGTCCGGAACGCGTTCTCGTCTCCGTCCTGTGCCGCACACACCGCGGCGGTCAGCTCCGCGTCGTCCCCCAGCACCGCACCCCTTATGCGCCCGAACCGGCGCCGCTTTCGCGGACCGGGTTCTCGCCGTCGTGGTTCCTCAATTGATGGTTGCGGTGCCAAGACCGCAGGTGGTTGCGGTGGTCTTGCCGCCTCCGCGTTGGCGCGAAAGGCACGTTACGACCTGAAACCACTCCCCGTCCATGTCCGCCCAGGATGCAACTAAGCCGTGACACGCCGGGGTGTGACAGAAAACGCAGACATGGCGCTGTAGGAAGTACGGGCCGCCGCGCGGCCCGTGCCGCGCGACGGCCGGGGCCTCTCCTGTGGGACTGTCTCTTATACACATC
>KL569223.1:35283-35740 GCA_000715635.1 Streptomyces violaceus
CTCCTGTGGGGGGTGGCGGCCCCGGCCGTTGCCAAGGCGGGCCGCCGAGTCCGCTCCATCCCTTACCTGTGACGGCTGTTGGGCTGGGCGGGCTTGCCGTCGCTCCGGCCCGTGTCCGCGCCGTTGTTCCCGGCGGGAGGGGCGTTGTTCCCGGCGGGACCCTTGTTCGCGGAGCCTTCGTTCCCGCCCGGCTTCGCCTCGGACAGTTGTTCGGCGCAGTACGCCGTGACGTTCCTCTCACCGCCCGCGGCCTCCACGAGACGCTGCCAGGCCGTCGCGTCCAAGGCCCTGCCCCGCCCCTCGACCTGCTGGTAGGCACGACAGCGTGCCTCGGTGTCCTGGGCGGGGGCCGGGCGGTCCGGATGACTAGGGGCTGAGCCGGTGCCGGGGCTGTCGCCGGAGGGGGTTCCCGCCGGATCACGCGGGGCGCTGCTCGAGGCGGGCGGGCGGTCACGGC
>KL569223.1:35988-37656 GCA_000715635.1 Streptomyces violaceus
GGCCCCCGCCGCGCCGATCGCCGCCACGGCGACACCGCCCAGCGTGAGAGAGGCGAGGAGCACGGAGAGCGTCGTCCTCAGGGACCGCCCCAGGTACCGCCGCTCCCGGGACCGCCAGTCGTCCCGGCGGCGGGTGCGCGTCCGGTGGGCCCCGGCGTCCCGGGCGGCCCGGAACGCGGCCACGGCCCGCTGCTCGGCCTCGGCGTCGACACCGTCCCGGACGAGGGAGGCGACGATCAGCGCCTCGACGTCGGCATCGAGGAGGGCATGACGGGAAGCCCGGCCGGGAAGCCCGCCGTCGCTCTGCCGTTCACCCATGTCCGTTTCCGTCCCTGCTCGATCCACTCGCACACTCGCCCACACGGCCCGTCGGGCCTCACCAGTACGTCCCGCTCGGCCGGCCTGTTCAGGACGTCGCGTCCACGCGGTCCCGTCAGCCCTGCCGGCGAAGCTGAACTTCGTTCATGTCTACTCCCCCAGCGTCCTGGGAGCCTCATCCGTCACACTCTCCGCGCCCAGCCGGCCGGCGAGGCGCTTCAGGCCCCGGTACGCGGCCGTGCGCACCGCACCCGGCCGCTTGCCCAGGACGCGCGCGGCGGCCGGGCCGTCGAGGCCGACCACGACGCGCAGCAGCACGGCCTCGGCCTGGTCGCGGGGCAGCCCGCGGACCAGCTCCAGGGCGTGCTCGGTGGACAGGGCCTCCAGCGCCTGGTCGTGCGTGCTGTGCGGCCCGGGCAGGTCCAGGACGTCCTGTTCCAGCACGGCCGGCCGGGGCCGTGCCCGCTGCCGGCGCAGGTGGTCCAGCGCCCGGTGGCGGGCGATGGTCGCCGTCCAGCCGCGGAAACCGGCCCCGTCGCCCTGGAACCGCCCCAGGTCCCGGGCGATCTCCAGCCAGGCGTCGGATGCCACGTCCTCCGCGTCGTTCCCGACCAGGCCGCGCAGATAGCCGAGCAGACCGGGCTGCACGAGCCGGTAGGCGACCGCGAAGGCCGCCTCGTCTCCCTGCTGGGCCCGCGCGACGGCCGCGCCCAGTTCCCCGTCGTACGCCCGTATGCGCCGGGGTGCCGCTCCCTGACCCACGTACCGTCCCCGTCCATACCCAGTGCGCGCCCTCCCGTACCACGCCCCCACGGTGATCAGCGCCGCTGCGGACGGAAGTGTCACAGCGCGTCAGGCTCCCGGAGGCCGACCACCGTTCGGGTCAACCCGACCCGCCGTCCTCGGGAGCGCCGGCCCGCGGAGGTTTGGGCCAAGTGACGTACCGGGGAGCTCTGCACCCGATGCAACCGCCCCACGAAAGGCGAGCGCCGCATGCCGTCTCCCCTCCTGCGCACCGCCGTCGCCACCGCACTGGCCCTCGGTGCCCTCGGTCTGACCCAGCCCGCCCGGGCCTCGTCCTCGGACGGCGTGTACACCGTCCGGGTGCCGGACGGTGATCCGCACAAGCGCTCCCTCGCCCCGCGCACCACCGAGCCGTTCAGCCTGGTCGGTGTCACCTGGGCGGACCCGGACGCCGCCCTGGACGGCACCGCGTATGTGCGCACCCGCTCCCGCGAGAGCGGCGAGTGGAGCGCGTGGCGGGCGCTGGACACCGATGTCCGCACGCCCGAGAGCGGCCCCGACCACGACCACTCCGGGGTGCGCGGCGGCACCCAGCCGCTGTGGACC
>KL569223.1:37836-38813 GCA_000715635.1 Streptomyces violaceus
ACTGTGGACCGGGCCCTCGGACGGCGTCCAGGTGCGCGTCTCGGGCGGGCGGCTGCCCCGGGGGCTGCGCGTCGAACTGGTCGACCCCGACGGCGGGTCGGACGCCGTGCACACCTCGGTCGTCGAACCGGGCGTCCCCGAACCGGGCGGCGCCGTCGAACCGGCCCCCGGAGCGCCCCTGGCCGGCCGCCCCACCGTGACGTCGCGCTCCGCCTGGGGCGCCGACGAGTCCCTGGTGAAGGACCCGCCCACCTACACCACCGGCACCCAGGCGATGTTCGTCCACCACACGGCGGGCACCAACGACTACACCTGCGCCCAGTCGGCGTCGGTCGTGCGCGGTGTGTTCCTCTACCACGTGCAGAGCAACGGCTGGAACGACATCGGCTACCACTTCCTCGTCGACAAGTGCGGGACCGTGTTCGAGGGCCGTGCGGGCGGCATCGACAAGCCCGTCCTCGGCGCGCACACCTACGGTTTCAACACCGCCACCAGCAGCGTGTCGGTGCTCGGCGACTACTCCACGGCGACCACCAACGCCGCGGTGCGCGCGTCGGTCGCCAAGGTGGCGGCCTGGAAGCTCGGCCTGTACGGCCTCGACCCGGCCGGGACCGTGGTGCTCACCTCCGGTACCGACAACGGCAAGTACCAGGCGGGCCAGAAGGTCACGCTCCACCGCATCTCCGGGCACCGCGACGGCTCCCCGACGGAATGCCCCGGACAGAACCTCTACGACGACCTGCCCGAGATCCGCTCCCTCGCCGCGCAGGCCGGCACACTCGTCGCGCCGCAGCCGGAACCGGGGCAGGGAACGGAACCGGCACCCGAGCCGGCGACGGAGTGGGTACCGGAGGCGGAATCGGAGCTCGCCGAGCTGGGGATCGAGGGCGTGCTCGCCCGCTGACGCTACTGCCTGGGCGCCGTGCCCACCGCGTCCCGGCACAGCAGCCGCAGCGATCCGTGACCGCCGTAGCAGC
>KL569223.1:39034-39304 GCA_000715635.1 Streptomyces violaceus
TCGGGTCCCAGAGCCGCCCGTCGGGAGTGCGGATCCAGTGGTCGCCGCCGGTGGCCCACCACTCGGCCCCGGTCTGACGTGCCATCACCTCACCGGCATAGGCCCCGAACCCGCGCAGCACCTCCTCCACGGCTGCGTACGGCGCGCCTTCCCGCCGTATCCCCTCGATCATGCGGTCGATGCTCCACAGACTCTGTGCCGAGTAGTCGAGGCGCAGTCGTGCTCCCTCGCGCATCGTCGCCACTGTGTCCGCCGCCCACCGCAGCGGCT
>KL569223.1:39572-39762 GCA_000715635.1 Streptomyces violaceus
CCGATGGCCTGGTCTCCTGCTGAGTCGTCACACCCCTTCAATGCGCTGCGAGGCGGCGTTTCGTCACACGAAATCGGCGACTTCCCGGAAGTGGCGCAGGACCGCCCCACCTCGGCCTTACGACAGTCACAGGACTCTTTCAGGAACGGGGGTTTAGGGGGCTTCTGAGGGATCTCCGTGGAAGAAGGAG
>KL569223.1:40014-42694 GCA_000715635.1 Streptomyces violaceus
GAAGGAGCGGCGTTCGGTGCGTGCTCTCGGCGTGCCGGGCGGAAGGCCTCGTAGCGGAGCTACTAGGCCTTTTGTCCGGTGCGGCGAGAGTGCGTGCCGGGCGTCGCGACGCCGCGGAGATCCCTCAGAAGCCCCCTAGGCCGGTCAGGGTGCCCCCGCGTCCCTCAGCTCCGTTGCCGGGTCCGGCGGGACACCACCGCGCGCAGCACCCGCCGTCCCTCGACGGACACCTCCAGCGCCCGCCGCAGTCCGGCCGCCCCGTGTCCGGACAGGACCTCCAGGACGGTGACCTGACGGCGCAGTTCGGCGGCGACGAGCGGCGACATGCCCTCCGTGCGGCCCTGGCGACGGGTGTCGACCGAGGAGGCGTCGTCCTGGGCGGTGTCGAGGAGGCGGTGGATCTGGAGGGAGGCGACGGAGCAGGCATCGGCCCACACCCGCACCTCGGCGGCGGAGCGCTCCGCGGGAGCGGCCTCGAGCATCCGGTGGGCGAGCGCGACCGCCTCGTCCCCGTCGCCCGCGGCGTCCAGCTTCCCGCGCGCCTGCTCCAGCCCGTCACCCCAGTCGCCGGCACCGGCGTCGTCGGTGAGGCTCGCCCACAGCGGCCGCAGGATCTCGTCGTCGCCGCCCAGCAGGGGCACGCACCGATCCAAACAAGCCAGCCCGCTCGCGGCCAGCCCGCGTTCGTCGGCCTGTGCGATCAACTCCACCAGGCTCATCCACGCCTCCCTCCGCGGGCCTTCTCCGGGGCCCTACCAGGCCGCTACCAGCCCTCACCCCTCACGGAACCCGCACTTCCCCTTACTGCGTGCGACGGCCCCGGAGTGTCACAGGGGCACCACGCCCAGTCGGTCGAGGAAGCGGAAGAAGAGGTTTTCGGCCAGAGGATCGGGGTCTGCAGTCAGTACGTCCACCAGCGCGTCGGCGTTCACTTCGTGTCCGGCCTCGGCGGCCCAGCGCACCGCGCGCTCGGCGGCGTCGGGGGGTTCGAGGAAGTAGTCCTCCAGCGTGAGGCCCTCCCGGTCCGCGCCCAAGTAGCCGGCCATCGCGGTCCGCGCGAGGCAGGTCGTCCACGCCCCGCTCTCCGGCGCCGCGGCCTCCAGCACCACGCACTCGCTGTTCATGACGTACCCGAACAGCGAAGGCGCCCCGGTCTCCCGGGCAAGGTCGTTCATGCTCCCGATGTCGCCCTCGCCGCTCGGGTACTCCCACAGCTGCCATCCGCCCGGCGCCGAGGTGTGCGACGTCATACCGCCCTCGGCCCTCTTCAGCGCGGCCAGCTCCGCCAGCGGCTGCTCCGCTCTGGCCACGACGAAGTAACCCCAGTAGCCCATCTTCCGGTTCCCCCCGGCATATTCGATCCGACTCGCGTCAGAAGACCACCACAGTCGTACGGGAGTTCGCAGCCGTATGGGCCAATTCGTGCGGGGTCAGCCGAGCCTGTCCGCCAGCGCCCGGAACTCCGCCCAGGACAGCTCTGGCCTGTCCGGGTCCCACAGCTTCTGGACGGTCGCCCGCAGCGGCATCCGGATCCCGGCCGCCACCTGGTCCTGCGTCTGCGAGTCGGCCAGGTCGCACCAGACGGCGAAGGACCCGCCGAGGATCTGCCCGTTGTAGCGCTCGGGCACGGCCGTGGTGCCGCGCAGCACCCGCGGTGTCCACTGCTCGTAGATCCGCTGCCCCGTCGGATAGACGAAGGTCTGCGGCTCGCCGAGCACGTAGTACAGGAACTCGTCGTTGTAGTTGATCACCTTCCGGCCCGCTTCCAGGTACTCCAGGGGCTCCCGGGCGCCGATCTCCTTGCCGGTCCAGTAGGCGACCTGGATGTCCTTGTCCGCCTGGACGGACCCGCCGCGGAAGAAGCCGTCGTTCCACGCGCGCGGGGTGCGCTCGTGCTCGCGGACGGTGGCGGCGCGGTCGTTGAGCCAGCCGGTGGTGAGGTCGGCGACCGTGGCACCGGAGCCGTACTTCTCCCGAGCGGCGGCGGCCAGCTGCGGGAACGACGCCTCCGGGTCGGAGCGGACCAGCGCCTGGTACTCGTCGGCCCCGAGGTGCCAGGGCCGGCCGGGGAAGAGGTCCGCGTACTCGTTCAGCAGATCGTCGACGATCTCGGCGCTCTCGGCCTTGGAGATGTCGATGGCCCCCTGCACCGGCGACCCCTGCGCGGTGCGCAGCTGGAGGTCGGGGTGGGCGTCGATGACCGCGCCCAGGTGCCCGGGCGAGTCGATCTCGGGCACGACGGTGATGTGCCGGCTCTCCGCGAGGTCGATGATCTTCCGCACCTGCGCCTTGGTCAGATGCTGCTGGGACACGATCTCCGGATGCGAGGCGGACTCGATCCGGAACCCCTGGTCGTCGGAGAAGTGCAGGCCGAGCTGGTTGAACTTCAGATCGCCCAGCTCCCGGATCCGGTCCTCGATCCAGCCGGCCGTGAAGTTCTTGCGCGCGATGTCCAGCATGAACCCGCGCTGCGGCTTGGCCGGCTCGTCCCGCACCACACCCTCGGGCGCCGTCCCGCCGTCGTGCGTCTCCTGCTTGAGCGTGCGGGTGCCGTAGAAGACGCCCGCGTCGGCGGGCCCGGTGATCTCCGCGCGCCCGTCGCGCACGGTCATGACGTACGACTCCGGGTTCGCCTTCTTGTCGCCGCCGAGCGCCAGCCGCAGGTCCCCGGCGCGGCGGG
>KL569223.1:42941-44903 GCA_000715635.1 Streptomyces violaceus
CAGCTCGCCGGCGACCAGCCGCCCCTCGTCGGCCAGCGCCGCGTCGTCCACGACCACACGGTTGCCGCTCTCGGGCTGCCAGCCCGGGCCGCGCGCCGGCTCGTGGTCGCGCACGGCGGGGATCGTCTGGGGGGCCTTGGACAGGGCGTACGAGCGGCTCGGACTCGGGCTGCTCTCCGGCGAGGTGCCCCGCGGGGCGGCCGCGGTCCGGCCCTCGGAGGGTCTGGCCTCCGTCCCCGTGGACCCGCCGTCGCCGTCCGAGGCCGCCCAGAGCCCCAGACTCACCCCGGCCGCGACCATGACCAGTGCGACAGCCATGGCCACGACCAGCACTGGCCGCTGTTTCACCTGCTTCGCCGTATCCCGGCGCCTGTGCTGACTCACACGGCCAACCTAAAACCCATCGGCACGCGGCGCGCGTCCACCACCCGTTCCGAAACTCTCTCCCCCGGGTGAAATTCGGGCATCCGTCGGACACGTCTCGGTCGCACTCGATAGCGTGACGTCACATCTCTCACACCTTGCCCTGCCGACACACGTGACGCCCACGAGGACCCACGCTGCCTGCGCACCGTCTCCCAGACCTCCCCGGCCGAGCCGCCATACCGGTGGAGCGCTTCAACGCAGCCTCCGCACAGGAGCTGGAGCAGGCTCTCCTCGCCTGCTTGCGCAGCCTCAGCTGGTCCCGGCGGGTCGCGGAGCACCGCCCCTATCCGGACCTGGCCTCCCTGCTCGCCGCCGCCGACGAGGCGGCGTACGACCTGGCGTGGAGCGACCTCACGGAAGCCCTGGCGGCCGAGCCCCTGCCCGCCCTCCCGCCGGACACCTACGCCGCGGCCCACACGGCCCTCAGCGCGGCCCACGCCGCCTACGAGGCCCGATTCGGCCATGTGTTCGTCATCTGCCTGGACGGCCTGACACCGGACGAGGTCCTCGACCACATCCTGGAGGCCATCCGGTCACGGTTGACCAACGATCCCGAGGAAGAACGAACAGTGGTGGCCGAGGAGCTACGGCGCCTTGCGAGGGAGCGCTTGATTGACGTCGTCCTCAGGGGCGCGGGGAACCGCGCGACAAGCCACAACGTCGCCGCACCCGGCGCATAACGCAAAAACCCACCCCAGAAGCCGCAGAGGCTAGCCCGTACGCATGCCAGTTTGATCACACAGCCAGACCCCGGCTCAGCCCAGCCGCAGCACATCGCTACGATGCTGGGGGCCGGTGGACCGTACCCGGCCGGGCCCGACCGACACACCAAGCCGGCGCGGCCCCAATCCCCGCTCCCGGAGGAAACTTCCGTGCCGGCTGGAACGCTGTACCGCGGCCGGGAAGGAATGTGGTCCTGGGTGGCTCATCGAGTCACCGGCGTCCTCATCTTCTTCTTCCTGTTCGTTCACGTGCTGGACACCGCTCTCGTCCGCGTGTCCCCTGAGGCCTACGACACCGTCGTGGCCACGTACAAGACGCCGATCGTCGCGCTGCTGGAGTACGGCCTCGTCGCCGCCATCCTCTTCCACGCGCTCAACGGTCTGCGCGTCATCGCCGTCGACTTCTGGACCAAGGGCGCCCGATACCAGAAGCAGATGCTCTGGACCGTCGTCGCCCTGTGGGCCGTGCTGATGCTCGGGGCGATCTACCCCGTCCTCGGCCACGCCGCTCGTGAACTCTTCGGGAGCTGACGCCAATGTCCACGACTGACAAGACCGCCGCCGGCGTCGGCCCCGTCGAGGGCGGCGCCGTCTACACCGTCGACAACCCGGCCCCCTTCATCGAGGCCCCGCGCAAGCGCACCAAGAAGACCCCGAAGTCCACTCGGGGCAACTTCGAGCTGGCCGCCTGGCTGTTCATGCGCCTGTCCGGCGTGGTGCTGGTCGTGCTGGTCCTCGGCCACCTGCTGATCCAGCTCGTGCTGGACGGCGGCGTGTCGAAGATCGGCTTCGCCTTCGTGGCGGGCCGCTGGGT
>KL569223.1:45128-47088 GCA_000715635.1 Streptomyces violaceus
GCCCCTTCTGGCAGGTCTGGGACCTGCTGATGCTGTGGCTCGCGATGCTGCACGGTGCCAACGGCCTGCGCACGGTCATCAACGACTACGCGGAGCGCGCGAACACCCGGCTGTGGCTCAAGGGCCTGCTCTACACCGCCACGGTGTTCACCATCCTGCTGGGCACGCTGGTGATCTTCACCTTCGACCCGAACATCCGCTAGGCACGGGGCTGCGAGAATCATGAAGATCCACAAGTACGACACCGTCATCGTCGGCGCCGGTGGCGCGGGCATGCGCGCCGCCATCGAGTCGACGAAGCGCAGCCGCACCGCGGTCCTGACCAAGCTGTACCCCACCCGCTCCCACACGGGCGCCGCGCAGGGCGGCATGGCCGCCGCGCTGGCCAACGTGGAGGAGGACAACTGGGAGTGGCACACCTTCGACACGGTCAAGGGCGGTGACTACCTGGTCGACCAGGACGCCGCCGAGATCCTGGCGAAGGAGGCCATCGACTCCGTCCTCGACCTGGAGAAGATGGGCCTGCCGTTCAACCGCACGCCGAACGGCACCATCGACCAGCGCCGCTTCGGCGGTCACAGCCGTAACCACGGCGAGGCCCCGGTCCGCCGCTCCTGCTACGCGGCCGACCGCACCGGCCACATGATCCTCCAGACGCTGTACCAGAACTGCGTCAAGGAGGGCGTGGAGTTCTACAACGAGTTCTACGTCCTGGACCAGCTGATCACCGAGGTCGACGGCGTCAAGAAGTCGGCCGGTGTGGTGGCGTACGAGCTCGCCACGGGTGAGATCCACGTCTTCCAGGCGAAGTCCGTGGTCTACGCGTCCGGCGGCTGCGGCAAGTTCTTCAAGGTGACGTCCAACGCGCACACGCTGACGGGCGACGGCCAGGCGGCGGTCTACCGCCGCGGTCTGCCGCTGGAGGACATGGAGTTCTTCCAGTTCCACCCGACCGGCATCTGGCGCATGGGCATCCTGCTGACGGAGGGCGCCCGTGGTGAGGGCGGCATCCTCCGCAACAAGGACGGCGAGCGCTTCATGGAGAAGTACGCGCCGGTCATGAAGGACCTCGCGTCCCGTGACGTCGTGTCCCGCTCCATCTACACGGAGATCCGCGAGGGCCGTGGCTGTGGCCCCGAGGGCGACCACGTCTACCTGGACCTGACGCACCTCCCGCCGGAGCAGCTGGACGCGAAGCTCCCGGACATCACGGAGTTCGCGCGCACCTACCTCGGCATCGAGCCCTACACGGACCCGATCCCGATCCAGCCCACGGCCCACTACGTGATGGGCGGCATCCCGACGAACGTCGAGGGTGAGGTCCTGGCGGACAACACCACCGTCGTCCCCGGCCTGTACGCGGCCGGCGAGGTCGCCTGTGTGTCCGTGCACGGCGCGAACCGCCTCGGCACCAACTCCCTGCTGGACATCAACGTGTTCGGCAAGCGCGCGGGCATCGCCGCCGCGGAGTACGCGCAGACGGCGGACTTCGTCGAGCTGCCGGAGAACCCGGCGGAGCTCGTGGTCGAGCAGGTGGAGCGACTGCGCGACTCCACCGGCACCGAGCGCGTGACGGCGATCCGTCGCGAACTGCAGGAGACCATGGACGCCAACGTCATGGTGTTCCGCACCGAGCAGACGATCAAGACGGCGGTCGAGAAGATCGCGGAGCTGCGCGAGCGGTTCAAGAACGTGTCGATCCAGGACAAGGGCAAGCGGTTCAACACGGACCTGCTGGAGGCCATCGAGCTGGGCAACCTGCTGGACCTCGCCGAGGTCATGGCGGTCTCCGCGCTCGCCCGCAAGGAGTCCCGCGGCGGTCACTACCGCGAGGACTACCCGAACCGCGACGACGTCAACTTCATGCGGCACACCATGGCGTACCGCGAGGTCGGCGACGACGGCTCCGAAACCGTCCGTCTCGACTACAAGCCGGTCGTCCAGACCCGCTACCAGCCGA
>KL569223.1:47279-49127 GCA_000715635.1 Streptomyces violaceus
GGAGCGTAAGTACTGATGGCTACCCCTGTTGTGGACAAGGCGGACGCGGCCGGCCAGCCCGAGCCCGGCTTCGCCGACTCCCCCTACATCACCGTCACCTTCCGGGTCCGCCGCTTCAACCCGGAGGTCTCGGCCGAGGCGACCTGGGAAGACTTCCAGCTGGAGATCGACCCCAAGGAGCGCGTCCTCGACGCCCTCCACAAGATCAAGTGGGACGTCGACGGCACGCTGACGTTCCGCCGCTCCTGCGCGCACGGCATCTGCGGCTCCGACGCCATGCGGATCAACGGCAAGAACCGCCTCGCGTGCAAGACGCTGATCAAGGACATCAACCCCGAGAAGCCGATCACGGTCGAGCCCATAAAGGGCCTGACGGTCCTGAAGGACCTCGTGGTCGACATGGAGCCGTTCTTCCAGGCGTACCGGGACGTCATGCCCTTCCTCATCACGAAGGACACGAACGAGCCGACGCGTGAGCGCCTTCAGTCGGCCGAGGACCGCGAGCGCTTCGACGACACCACGAAGTGCATCCTCTGCGCGGCCTGCACCTCGTCGTGCCCGGTCTTCTGGAACGACGGCCAGTACTTCGGCCCGGCGGCCATCGTCAACACGCACCGCTTCATCTTCGACTCGCGTGACGAGGCCGGCGAGCAGCGCCTGGAGGTCCTCAACGACCGCGACGGCGTCTGGCGCTGCCGCACGACCTTCAACTGCACGGACGCGTGCCCGCGC
This sequence comes from Streptomyces violaceus, assembly GCA_000715635.1. Lineage (GTDB taxonomy): Bacteria > Actinomycetota > Actinomycetes > Streptomycetales > Streptomycetaceae > Streptomyces > Streptomyces violaceus. Next base: position 48,012 of record KL569223.1, read on the forward strand.
GGCATCGAGGTCACGAAGGCGATCGCGGAGGTGAAGCGGGCGCTTATCACGCGCCGCTTCTGACCTCGGCTTCTGTACGTCCGTGAGGGCCCTGTCTCCGATGGAGGCAGGGCCCTCTGGCATATGCCACACCATCGGGTGAACGCTGCCGGACGGACACGCGAGCGGCGCCCGACCTACGATGATGCTCTCGACACCAGCCCCCAGGAGGCACCTGATGTCCGCAGCTTCCGTCGAGCAGCCCTTCCCCGAGGAAGAGCCGGTCACCCTGACGACCATCGCCGACGAGATCATGGCGCGCCATCCGGGCTACCGCGTCGAGATCATCGGAGGCCATCTCCTCGTGACCCCGTCCCCGGATGTCCCCCACGCCCGCGCCTTGACCGGCCTCATGATCCCGTTCATCGCAGCCGGCATGCACGGCGGCGAAACCGAGGTCCTCCAGAACGTCGGGCTCTGGCTGCCCACCGGCGCCGAGGACTACGCCATCCCCGACCTCGTGGTGGTGGACGCCGACATCGACGACCACTTCGTCGAGAACAACGCGTACGACCCGGTCTGTTTCCGCCTCGTTCTGGAGGTCACTTCCGGCAACTGGAAGGACGACCTCAAGACCAAGGTCACCGCATACGCCGAGGCCAAAGTGCCGGTCTACGTCATTGTCGACCGTAAGCACCAGCGCCTTCACGTCCTCACCGACCCCGCCGCGAACGGGTACGAGAACCACCGTCCCCACGCTCCCGGCGAGATCGTCGCCCTTCCCGACTCCATCGGTGCCAAGGTCAGCCTGGACGTCGCAGAGATCCTGAGGGCAGGCCAACCGAAACAGGCCGAGTGACCTGATCCGGACATAAACGGAACCTGACCGGCCACTTGGGGTGCGACCACCGCCTCGGCCGTAACTCCCGTGGCCAGACTGCCCCATGGCATACCTCAGAAGGGCCGCCGTCGCGCTCCTGGCCACGGCCTCCACGCTGCTCCCGATATCCCCCACGGCCTCCGCAACCCCCTCCCCACTCCTCACGCGGGAGAACTTCGACCGCCTCCCCCTCGGTCCGGTCACCGAAGGCCGCGGCTGGACCTCGGACACGGCCGGCGGCACGCTGACCGTCGCCC
>KL569223.1:49275-54279 GCA_000715635.1 Streptomyces violaceus
ACGCTGACCGTCGCCCCCGCCGCCACCGGCCAAGGCCGCGAACTCCGCATCCGCACCGAGGGCAACGGCCGCGCCTTCCTCGTCTTCCCCGAACTCACCCCACCCGGCAACAGCTTCTGGGCCCGGCTGCGGATCCGGGTGGACGCCTTCCCCACCGCCCCCGACTGGGCGCACTGGACCCTCGCGGAGGCGTCCGGGACGGACTCGCCGACGCTGGTCCGACCGCTCGGTGGGCAGTACGCGCCCACCGAGAAGGGCAACTTCTACGGCGTCGGCTCCGACCTCGGACCGACCGGCGACTGGACGTCCTGGAAGACCTCGGCCCCGGCGACAGCCGGCAAGTGGCAGTGCGTCGAGTTCCATCTGGACGCCACCGACAACCGCGTCACGGTCTACTTCGACGGCGTGCCCCAGCCCGACCTGACGGTTTCCACGAACCAGCACGGCGGTACGTCGGCCCCGTTCCTCTTCCCAGCGTTCGACAGGCTGAAGTTGGGGTGGCAGCTGTATCAGGCAGACCCGAGCCCGTCCTCGTACGACGTCCGGCTGGACGACATCGCGCTGAGCACGCGGCGGACGGGCGGCTGCGGGGCCTGACTCGGCCGGCATCCTATGAGGCGACTGCGTGTTGAACACGTTCAAAAAAGGGTCTACAGTCTTCCTCGACAGCGTTTTGAACGTGTTCAAGAAGGGTGGGGCAATGGACCGCACGGTCATCGCCTACGTCATCTACCTGCTGGTCAGCGTCGCGTTGACCATCTGGGTGGCCCGCACGCTCAGCCGGAACGGGAAGGTCTTCCTCGCCGATGTGCTGCACGGCAACGAGAAGCTCGCCGATGCCGTCAACCACCTTCTGGTGGTCGGGTTCTATCTCGTCAACCTGGGGTTCGTCGCGCTGTATCTGAGCGGCGACGAGACCATCACCGACACGCGCGGCGTCTTCGAGGCCCTGTCGACCAAGCTCGGCGTGGTGCTGCTGGTGCTCGGCGTGATGCACCTGGCCAACGTCTATGTGCTGAACCGGATCCGGCGGCGGGGTGTGATGGAGCGGGAGCAGGTGCCGCCCGTGCCGCCGCAGGGCTGGGCGGCCCCGTCGGCCCGGGCCTGAGCGGAGGCCCGGGTGAACGCCACCGCACCGGTCCGCCGGCTCACCGTCCTGTACGACGCCGAGTGCTCCCTGTGCGCGTTCGTGCGCGACTGGCTCCTGCGGCAGCCCCAGCTCGTGCCGCTGGAGCTGGTCCCGGCCGCCTCCGAGGAGGCCCGGCGGCGCTTTCCCGGACTCGACCACGGTGCCACCCTCGACGAGATCACCGTCGTCGGCGACGCCGGGCAGGTCTACCGGGGGCCCGCCGCCTGGATCGTCACCCTGTGGGCGCTGCGCGAGCACCGGCCGCTCGCACACCGGCTGAGCACCCCGTCCGGCGCCCGGCTGGCCAAGGGCGCGGTGCTCGCCGCCGCCAAGTGGCGCGGGGCGCAGTGGAACCAGGGGCCGCGGGGCGGGGCGCAGTGGGGCGGCCCGGTGTACCGGCGCGCGGACGGGTGGGTTTACGACCCGGACGCCGGCTGGACCTACAGCGCGCCGGGCTGTGCCGACGGCACCTGCGCCCCTCGGTAGCCGCACCCGTGCTGACGTTAGGCTCTCTTCCCGTGTCCGCGAAGAACGACGGCCCCGACGACGGCGCCGCCCCCACCAAGTCCGAGCAGACCCGCGCCCTGATCCTGGAGACGGCCATGCGGCTGTTCCAGGAGCGCGGCTACGACAAGACGACGATGCGGGCCATCGCCAAGGAGGCCGGGGTCTCCGTCGGCAACGCGTACTACTACTTCGCGGGCAAGGAGCACCTGATCCAGGGCTTCTACGACCGGATCGCCGCCGAGCACCAGGTGGCGGTCCGCGAGATCCTGGACCGGGAGAGGGACCTGGAGGCCCGCCTCGCGGGGGTGCTGCGGGCCTGGCTCGACATCGCCGCGCCGTACCACGAGTTCGCGGTGCAGTTCTTCAAGAACGCCGCCGACCCGGACAGCCCGCTCAGCCCCTTCTCCCCCGAGTCGGAGCACGCGCGCCAGGAGGCCATCAGCGTCCACCGGGAGGTGCTCGACGGGGCCACGAAGACGAAGGTGCCCGAGGAACTGCGGGAGATCCTGCCCGAGTTGCTGTGGCTGTCCCAGATGGGGCTCGTCCTGTACTGGATCTTCGACCGTACGGAGGGGCGGGAGCGCAGCTACCGGCTCGCGGAGCGCGGTGCCCGGCTCACCGCGCGGGGCGTCGCCCTGGCCCGCTTCCGGGTGCTGCGGCCCCTGGTGCGGGAGGTCCACGAGCTGTTCACCGACTTCCTGCCGGGGATGACGCGGGCGATCCCGGACCCGGCGGCGCGCCCCACCGAGCCTTAGAGCTTCACCGGGCCTCAGAGCTTCACCGGGCCTCAGAGCTTCACCGAGCCTCAGAGCTTCACCGAGCCTCAGGGCTTCTCAGAGCCGTGTGAGGCTCCAGAGGCGGAAGACGCCGGTGCCGTCCGAGAGGTACTGGCCGCCGCCGATGTCCTCGGTGGTGACGACGTACTCCTTCGCCTGCCACAGCGGGAGCACCGGCACGTCCTGCGCGACGGTCTGCTGCACCTCGCGGAAGTCCCGGTCGGCTTCGCCGCGGTCGGCGTAGCGCTGGCTGTCCTTGATGAGCCGGTCCACGGTCTTGCTGCTGTAGCCGGTGTTCATGGCGCTCCCGGTGCCGACGAGCGCGGCGCCGAAGGTGTCCGGGTCGGGGAAGTCGGCGACCCAGCCGACGGCGTACGCGTCGAGCTTGCCGTTCGCCCACCGCTTCTGGAAGTCGGTCCACTCGTAGCCCTGGAGAGTGACCTTGAACAGTCCGCCCGCCTCCAGCTCCCGTTTGATCTCGGCGCCCTCCTGCGCACCGGCGCCACGGCCCTCGGCGTAGCCGTAGGTGATGCGGACCGGCAGGGTGACACCGGCTTTGGTGAGCAACTGCCGTGCCTTCTTCGCGTCCTGGTCGGGGTAGTCGTCGAAGAACGAGGCGGTGTGGCCGGTGATCCCCGCCGGGATCAGGGAGTACAGCGGGTCCACGGTGCCTTCGTAGACGGTGGCGGCCAGTCGCTCGCGGTCGATCAGCCAGGCCATGGCCTGGCGGACCTCGGGCTTGTGCAGGGCTTGCAGGGGCTTGCCCGCGCGGGTGTTGAAGTACAGGTTGCGGGTCTCGGAGCCGTCCGCCTCGAAGACCCGCTGGGCCGGGTCGCTCGGGTTCAGGCCGGCGAGGACCTGGGGCGGCAGCTGGCGGGTCGCGACCTCGACCTGCCTGTCCTTCCAGGCGGTGTCGAGGGCGTGGGGGCTGTCGTAGTAGCGCAGCTCGACGGAGCGGTCCGCGCCGCCCTTGACGGCGCCCTGGTAGCCGGTGTTGGGCGCGAGGACCGCCTTGGCGTTCTTCGTGTAGGAGGTGAGGGTGTACGGGCCGGTGCCGTCGACACCGTTGTCGGTGCGCAGCTCGGCGGCCGGGTACGCGGTGTGGTCGACGATGGAGCCGGCGCCGGTGGCCACCTTGAACGGGAAGGTCGCGTCGGGCGAGGACAGGTGGAAGGTGACGGTCAGCCGGTCGGCGCTCACGGAACCGAGGGTGTCGAGCAGGGGCGCCGGGCCGACGGGCGACTTGATCCTCAGGATCCGGTCGAAGGAGTACTTCACGTCCTCGGCGCTCATCGTCCGGCCGCTCGGGAAGGTGAGGCCGGGGCGCAGGTCGCAGCGGTACGTCGTCAGGCCGCCGCCGGCGAACGCGCAGCTCTTCGCCGCGTCCGGTACGGGTGTGGTGCCGCCCGGCGTGAAGGTGAGCAGCGACTGGAAGACGTTGCTGAACAGCGCCCAGGAGCCGGCGTCGTAGGCACCGGCCGGGTCGAGCGAGGTGACGGCGTCCGTCGTGCCCACCGTGATGGTCCTGCCGTCGCTCTTCGACGGCAGGAACTGCCAGGCACCCACGCCCACGGCGGCCAGGACGAGCAGCCCCGCGAGTATCCGCATGCGAACCGATCGCATCGGCCTTGCCCTCCCCAGGCCCTTTGGGCCCTTGTGCCGGTGCCACACCCCTTCGTGGCGGCCTCACCCAATCACAGGTTTTTGACCTCGGGGAAGAGAGATCTGCCGAGTTGGGAAAGAACTTACCGATGGGCGAATCAGTCCGGTTTCACAGCTTTCTCACAGGGTGCTGCGGAGGGGCTGCTCAGGGGAGATGCTCCGTCAGGCCTGCTTCGACGCCAGCTCGATCAGCGTGATGTCCGACGGTGCGCCGACCCGGGTGGGCGGGCCCCAGGCGCCCGCGCCGCGCGAGACGTAGAGCTGGGTGTCGCCGTAGCGCTCCAGGCCCGCGAGGGTCGGGTTGGCGGCGGAGGCGATGAGGTTGCCGGGCCAGAGCTGGCCGCCGTGGGTGTGGCCGGAGAGCTGGAGGTCCACGCCGTGCTCGACGGCATCGTGGATCTGGACGGGCTGGTGGGCGAGCAGCACACAGGCGCGTGCGGTGTCCCGGTCGCCGAGTGCCCGGGCGAAGTCGGGGCCCTGGCCCTCCTCCTCGCCCGCGATGTCGTTGACTCCGGCCAGGTCGAAGTACGGGAGCTCCCTGCGGGCGTTCTCCAGGGGGTTGAGGCCCAGGCGCCGGACTTCCTCGACCCACTGTTCGGCGCCGGAGAAGTACTCGTGGTTGCCGGTGACGAAGTAGGACCCGTGACGGGCCCTCAGCTGGGCCAGCGGGGCCGCCGCGGGGCCGAGGTCCTTGACGCTGCCGTCGACCAGGTCGCCGACGACCGCGATCAGGTCGGGCTGGGTCGCGTTGATCGTGTCGACGACCGTCTGCGCGAAGCCGCGGCCCAGGACCGGGCCGAGGTGGATGTCGCTGACCACCGCGATCCGGAAGCCGTGCGCCGCGCGCGGCAGCCTGGCCAGCGGCACGGTGACCCGCTTCACCTTCGGCCCTCGCAGCACGCCGTACGTGCCGTACCCCACGGTCCCGAC
>KL569223.1:54511-54744 GCA_000715635.1 Streptomyces violaceus
GCGGCGGCCGCGGCGGCCCCGGCGACGACCCGGGAGACGAAGAGGCGGCGGGAAGGGCCGGTGGGGGCGGGGACAGGGGGTGTGGTGTCGGTGGTGGGGATGGGGTCGGTGGTGGCGGTGTGGGTGAGCGACTGCGGGGTGGCTTCTGGGGCGTCGGGGGTGGGGTCCGTCCGAGGGTGGGGCTGGGTGGCGGAGGCGGTCGCTCCGCCGCCGAGGCCGGCCTGCGCGGCGGT
>KL569223.1:54984-56912 GCA_000715635.1 Streptomyces violaceus
GCACCGGGCGCCGCGGCGCCGACGCCCGCCTGCGGATCGGCCGCCGTCCCGGCATCAGCCACTCCACCCGGCACCCCGGCACCGACGCCGGCCTGCGGGCCGGGCGCCGTCGCGGAAGCAGAGGCGGTCGCTTCGGCGGGTGCGACAGGGGTGTGAGGGCCCTCGCCGGTGTCCAGGGCCGCCGTGGTGTGTACCTGGTCCGCGGTCGACGCCGTCGGCCCCGTCTCGGTCTCGGCCCTCGTTCTGTCCCGGCGTTCCAGGAACCGCCGCAGCAGGGGGCGTACGACCTCGCCCGCCACCACCGCGAGCAGCAGGTATATCGACAGGGCGAGCCACAGGAAGCCCGGCCAGGCCAGGGTCTGCTGGAGCCAGAAGGGGGCGCCGGAGCGTTCGGCGACCAGGGCCGCGATCGCCAGGGTCCAGCCTCCGGCGATCAGGACCGCGCCCGCGCGGCGGGTGAGGCCCGGGCCGCGGGTCGTGTCGCGGAACAGGCGGCGCCACACGTACCAGTTGGCCGTCACGATGACGGCCAGGACCAGCAGTGCGATGAGTACGAAGGCGATGGCCACGGTGTCGTGTCTCCTGATTGCCGTTATGACGTCCGGCGCAGTGCGCGCAGACCACGCAACCCGATGGCCCCGACGACCGTCCCCAATACGAAGGACACGACGGCGAGCAACAGGTGCACCCAGAAGTAGGCCGTGGGATGACCGTCGTCGAAGGCGAGCCCGCTGCCGTCCTTGACAAGGTTTTTGACGAAAGTGATCCAGATGACCCAGCTCCACACCCCGAAAGCGAGCAGGAACCAGGAGACGGGGCGGCTGAGCTTCATGAGTCCAGTATCGCCAGAGCGTGTCCTGTTCCGTTCCCGGGGTGGGGGTGGAGGCGGGACTTCGCTGCGTACGGCATGTACGTTTCCGACCGTGCCCGCACCGAAGAAGACCGCCAGGCGATCCCTGCTGGTCACCGCCGCCGTCCTGTCGTCCCTCGCCCTGGCCGCACCCGCGGTCGCCGCCCCGAGCCCCTCGGGCAGTCCGTCGGCGAGCCCCTCGGCCACTCCCCCGGCATCGATGTCGACCCTGGGCGGCGCCCGGCTCGGGCGGCCGGGGACGCAGGTGAACCTGGCGAGCGGTGTGCCGGTGCTGCCGAAGGACGTGAGCGCCCGCTCCTGGATCGTCTCCGACGCCGAGACCGGTGACGTGCTCGCCGCGCACAACGCGCACTGGCGGCTGGCCCCGGCGAGCACGCTGAAGATGCTGTTCGCGGACACGCTGCTGCCGAAGTTCCCGAGCACGGCCGAGCACAAGGTCGTGCCCTCCGACCTGGCGGGTATCGGCGCGGGTTCCAGCATGGTCGGGATAAAGGAGGACGAGACGTACACCGTCCACGACCTGTGGCTCGGCGTCTTCCTGCAGTCCGGCAACGACGCGGTGCATGTCCTGTCCGCGATGAACAAGGGCGTCGAGAACACCGTCAAGGAGATGAACGAGCACGCCGAGGAGCTCCAGGCCCTCGACACGCACGTCGTCAGCCCGGACGGCTACGACGCCGAGGGACAGGTCTCGTCGGCCTACGACCTGACGCTGATCGCCCGCTCGGGGCTCCAGAAGAAGGACTTCCGGGAGTACAGCTCGACGGTCAGCGCGAAGTTCCCCGGCGAGACGAAGAAGGACAAGAAGGGGAAGTCCGTCCGCAAGCCCTTCGAGATCCGGAACACCAACCGGCTGCTGAGCGGCGACTTGGACGTGCCCGTCTACCAGGGCATCGCGGGCGTGAAGAACGGCAACACCACCAACGCGGGCGCCACCTTCACCGGCGTCGCCGAGCGGAACGGCAAGGTGCTGCTGGTCACGGTGATGAACCCGGAGAAGGACGGGCACAACGAGGTCTACAAGGAGACCGCCCGGCTGTTCGACTGGGGCTTCAAG
>KL569223.1:57199-57529 GCA_000715635.1 Streptomyces violaceus
AAGCCGGTGGCCAGCGCCTCGGCCGCGGACGGCTCCAGCGGCATCGGGACCGCGCTCGGTATCACCGGCGGGGTGCTGGTGCTGCTCGCGGGCGGCGCCTTCCTGATCAACCGCCGCTGGCCCCTGCCGGACCTGGTACGCCGCCGGGCCCGTCCGGGCGACGACGACTGACACCCAGCAGCCGACACCACCTCAGGCATCACCGGGAAGGTGCTGATGCCACACGCGGGCGGCACCCTCCAGGCCAACCGCCACCCGGCGTCTCCGCCGAGGCCGGGTGGGTCCGCAGCCCGGCGTAGCGGGGTGCCGCTGCGCCCACCCGTGCCGCCC
>KL569223.1:57734-60120 GCA_000715635.1 Streptomyces violaceus
GACACGTCCCCGACCCACCACCCGGCGTCAGGCGCGACGCGCACGCCCCCCACCGCTCAGCCCCGGTCAACCGCCGCCCGCCACCGCCGCATCCGGTGCGCCGCCTGAACCGCCCGGGGGGCGAGGGTCGGCGTCCGGGAGTTCCTCCTCCTTGCTGTGCGTCGCCGTCCAGGCCGCGCAGAACAGCACCAGCTTCGAGGTGAAGTTGATCCACAGCAGCAGGGCCACGGGCACGCCGAACGCGCCGTACATGCTCTTCGCGGCCACGCCCTGGAGGTAGCCGCTGAGCAGCAGCTTCAGCAGTTCGAAGCCGACCGCTCCGGTCAGCGCGGCCACGACCAGGCGGTGGCGCGTCGGCTCCACTCCGGGCAGCAGCGTCAGGACATAGAGCAGGAGCAGGAAGTCGGCGAGGACGGCGACCAGGAACGCGGCGATCCGCAGCAGGACCCCGCCCCAGCCGCCCTCGTCGATGCCCAGCTGCCGGATGATCCAGCCGACCATCGCGGAGGCGACAGCGGAGGCGGCGAGGGTGACGAGGATCGCGCCGCCGAGGCCGACCAGGACGCCCGCGTCCTTGGCCTTGCGCAGGACCGGGTTCTCCTCCTCTTCGGGCAGCTCCCACACCGCGCGCAGGCACTCGCGCATGGAGCCGGCCCAGCTGATGCCGGTGAAGAACAGCAGCGCGCCCGCGATGAGGCCGATGGTGCCGGCGTTGTCCACCAGCCCTGAGATGTTCAGCTGGTCGGAGATGCCGGGCACCTGCTCGGCGATCTTGTCCTGCAGCTTGTCCTGCTGGTCCGCGCTGAGGGTGGCGGCGGCGATCGCGGCGGCCACGGTCAGCAGCGGGAACAGCGCGACGAAGCTGGTGAAGGTCATCGCGGCGGCCAGCCGCGTCCACGCCACGCGGTCCAGCCGCTCGTACGACCGCCACGCGTGCGTGATCATCAGCCGTGTCACCCACGGCCCGACGACCGGGAGCCTTTTCAGCCAGTCCATGATCCGCTTCTGCCCTCCGCCCGGAACACCCATGTACGGGTACCCCAGAACCGCAGAATCGTGGCCAGGGCCATGCCGACGACCGCACCGGAGACCGTGTCCGCCCGCTGCGAGGTGAGCCCGAGGCCGTAGTGACTGACGGCGAGGCACAGCAACTGGACCGCCGCACCGGCGAGATTCACCGCGCAGAAGACGGCGTACGGCCGCCAGCCCCGGCCCCGCGTGGTCCGGTAGGTGCCGAGGGCGTTGCCCGCGTAGGCCACCGAGCAGGCGGCCACGAAGGACAGGGCCTTGGCGGTGAGCGGGTCGAGTCCGGCGGGGCCGCGCAGGCAGGTGAACAGGGTCAGGTCGACGGCGTAGGCGAGGAGGCCGACGGCGGCGAAGCCGGCCAGTTCCCGGCGCCACGGCGGCGCCGGTCGGTTCTGCCTCGCGCGCGCGGTCACCAGTTGGCCACCGCCAGGCCGTACATCGCCATCCACACCAGGCCGATGAGGGCGAGCGCCCGGTCGCGCAGGACGACGTCCTCGGGTTCGCCGGCCGTGCCGCGGTCGGCGAAGACGGCGTACCTCAGGACGGCGAGGATGAAGGCGACCATGGACAGCTGCCGCCAGGGCAGCACGCTGGTGTGCGGGACACCGCCCTCCTCCATGGCCCACAGGCAGTAGCCGAGGACGGCGACCCCGGCCGCGAGCTGCCAGACGAAGCGGAGGTAGTCGGTGGTGTACTCGGTGAGCAACGCGCGCGTGGCACCCGCGTTTCCAGCCATCTGCACGGCTTCGGAGTAGCGCTTGGCCGACACCATGAACAGCGCGCCGAAGCCGGTGGTGATCAGGAACCAGCGCGACAGCGGGATGCCGAGGGCGAGTCCGCCGATCATCGCCCGCATCAGGAAGCCGGTCGTGACGACGGCGAGGTCGACGACGAGGACGTGCTTGAGGCTGATGCAGTAGGCCAGTTGCATGCCGAGGTAGGCGGCCAGCAGGGCGGCGACGGCCGGGGAGCACAGCCGGGCCGCGGCGGCGGGCGCGAGGACGGCGAGGACGCCGCCGACGGCGTAGGCGACGGGCACCGGGACCTGCCCGGCGGCGACCGGGCGGTGCCGCTTGGTGGGGTGGGCACGGTCGGCTCCGGCGTCGCGGGCGTCGTTGACGAGGTAGACGGCGGCGGCGCAAGCGGTGAAGAGGACGAAGACGAGGGCGAGTTGCGCCAGGGCGTGCCGGGAGAAGAGCTCGCCCGCGGCCGCGGGGGCGGCGGCCACGAGGATGTTCTTGATCCACTGCCGGGGGCGCGCCGTCCTGAGGAGACCGGCCAGAAGACTGCCCTTACGGGGTGGCGCGGGCCGCTCCCCGCCGGCGCGCTGCCGCAGGACGGCCGTCTCAGTCATGGCGGG
>KL569223.1:60354-61102 GCA_000715635.1 Streptomyces violaceus
GATGTGTATAAGAGACAGGAGGTCGCGTGCGAGCTGGGGAAGGAGTGCCGGCCGACGGTGCGCACCAGGGGCTCCACATGCGCGGGGCGCGGTCGGCGCACGACCCGTTTCACGCCCATGCTGACGAGATGCGCCCCGGCGGTCAGCGCCGTGCCGCGCAGCCAGGCACCGCGCCGCCCGCCGTCCAGGGCGGCTCCGGCTAGCCCCGCCGCCAGCCACAGCGCCGCGTGCTCCCCCGCCCAGGACAGGGCACGCGCGGCGCCTGCCACGCGCGGGTCGGTGCCGCACGCCCTGAGCGCCGAAACGATCCGGTGGTCCATGTCGTGCAGGTCGTCGAGGTCGTCCATGTGGACTCACTGTTCACGCCCATGTGGCCCGAACTCCGGCAATATTGAGCGACATCCCATTAATCACCCATTTCGGGGAGAGATGCCATGTTCACTAACTAATCGCCCACAAGAGGGCGATACGGTCACGAACATGTCTGCCGACACCGAAGCCGACCCGGACGTCATGGGCCTGGACCACACCACCGTCACCGGCTGGGGCCGCACCGCTCCCACCGCAGGCTGGCTGATCCGCCCGAGAACGTACGAGGAGGCCGCGGCGGCCGTCCGGGAGTGCGGGGCCCGCGGCGGAATCCCCCGGGGCCTGGGACGGGCGTACGGGGACGCGGCGCAGAACGCGGGCGGGGCCGTGCTCGACATGACGGGTCTGGACCGCGTCCACGCGATCGACGCCGCCGGCG
>KL569223.1:61321-61782 GCA_000715635.1 Streptomyces violaceus
CCCCCGGCACGCGCTACGTCACCGTCGGCGGGGCGATCGGCGCCGACATCCACGGCAAGAACCACCATGTCTCGGGCTCGTTCTCGCGGCATGTCCTGTCCTTCGAACTGCTCACCGCCGACGGCGAGATCCGCACGGTGATCCCCGGCACGCCCCTGTTCGACGCCACCACGGGCGGCATGGGGCTGACCGGCGTGATCCTCACCGCGACGATCCGGCTCCAGCCGGTCGAGACCTCGCTGATGTCGGTCGACACCGAACGGGCGGCGGACCTCGACGACCTGATGGCCCGGCTGGCGGCCACCGACCACCGCTACCGCTACTCGGTCGCCTGGATCGACCTGCTGGCCCGCGGCGCCGCCACCGGCCGGGCGGTCCTCACCCGCGGCGACCACGCGCCCCTGGACGCCCTGCCCGCACGCACGCGTTCGGACCCGCTCGCCTTCCGCACCCCCCGGCTC
>KL569223.1:61993-62687 GCA_000715635.1 Streptomyces violaceus
CCCCGGCTCCCGGCCGCCCCCGCCGTCCTCCCCGAGGGCCTGCTCCGCCGGACGACGGTGGGCCTCTTCAACGAGCTCTGGTACCGCAAGGCCCCCCGCGCGCGGGTCGGCCAACTCCAGCGGATCTCCGCCTTCTTCCACCCCCTGGACGGGGTGCCCCACTGGAACCGGGTCTACGGCCGCGGCGGCTTCGTGCAGTACCAGTTCGTCGTCGGCCACGGCCGGGAGGACGCCCTGCGCCGCGTCGTCCGCCGTATCGCGGAGCGCCGCTGCCCGTCGTTCCTGGCCGTCCTCAAGCGCTTCGGGGAGTCCGACCCGGGCTGGCTGTCGTTCCCCGTGCCGGGCTGGACGCTGGCGCTGGACATCCCAGCGGGGCTGCCCGGCCTCGGGGCGTTCCTCGACGAACTCGACGAGGAGGTCGCGGCCGCGGGCGGGCGCGTCTACCTCGCCAAGGACGCCCGGCTGCGTCCGGAGCTGTTCGCGGCCATGTACCCGCGCCTGGACGACTTCCGCGCACTGCGCGCCGAACTGGACCCGCACGGGGTGTTCGTGTCCGACCTGGCCCGCCGCCTCGGCCTCTAGGCACCGGCGACCCGCCCGTCACGCAGGCAACCTCTAGGAGCTGTCATGAAGGACGCCTTCGGTCTCCCCCAGTCCCTGCTCGTCCTCGGCGGTACGTCGGAGATCGCGCTGG
>KL569223.1:62944-63512 GCA_000715635.1 Streptomyces violaceus
CGCACCCGCACGGTCTGGCTGGCGGGCCGCCCCTCGGCCGCCCTGGAGGAGGCCGCCGGGCGGCTGCGCGGGCTCGGGGCCGACGTGCACACCATCGCGTTCGACGCGCTCGACCCCACCTCCCACGAGGCCGTGCTCGGCAAGGTCTTCGCCGAGGGCGACATCGACATGGTGCTGCTCGCCTTCGGCCTGCTCGGCGACCAGGCCCGTGACGAGCGGGATCCGGAGGCGGCGGTGCGGGTCGCGCAGACCAACTACACCGGCGCGGTCTCGGCGAGCCTGGTGTGCGCTCGCGCGCTCCAGGCCCAGGGGCACGGCTCCCTGGTCGTCATGTCCTCCGTCGCGGGCGAGCGGGCCCGCCGCGCGAACTTCATCTACGGCTCCAGCAAGGCCGGCCTCGACGCCTTCGCGCAGGGCCTGGGCGACGCGCTGCACGGCACGGGCGTGCACGTCATGGTCGTACGCCCCGGCTTCGTCCGTACGCGGATGACCGCCGGCCTGCCCGAGGCGCCCCTCGCGACCACCCCCGAGGCGGTCGCGACGGCCGTGGAGCTGGGTCTGCGCCGCC
>KL569223.1:63680-64282 GCA_000715635.1 Streptomyces violaceus
TGGCAGCACTGCGCCACCTGCCACGCGGGGTGTTCCGGCGGCTGCCGATCTGATGCCGCCTCAGCGCGTGGGGATCGAGCCGCATTCCGCGGGGCCGGCCTGGGGCGGTACGACAGCGCCGCCGAAGGGGAAATCGAGGAGCTTGCGCCAGACGCCGTCGGCGCCCTGTTCGTAGAGGGCGAAGCCGGTGCAGGGCCACTCGGCCTCGTAGCCGGCGAGTTCCTCGAAGGCGCGGTCCATCGCCGCCTCGTCGATGCCGTGCGCCACCGTGACGTGCGGGTGGTACGGGAACTGCAGTTCGCGCGGGACCGGCCCGGCGGGGTCGCGGACCTGCTGCTGGAGCCCGGTGCAGGCCTCCGCTCCCGAGACGACCTGGACGAACACGACCGGCGACACGGGCCGGAACGTACCCGTGCCGGACAGCCGCATCGGGAACGGGCGGCCGGCCGCGGCGACCTCGGTCAGATGCGCCTCGACGGCCGGGAGGGCGTCCTCGTCGATCTCCGTCGGCGGCAGCAGGGTGACGTGTGTGGGGATGCCGTGAGCCGAGGCGTCGCCGAAGCCCGCGCGCAGCTGCTGGAGCTCGCTGCCGTGAGGCTCCC
>KL569223.1:64481-67006 GCA_000715635.1 Streptomyces violaceus
GGCTCCGGGACCGCGATCGAGACACCGATCGTTACGGTCCCCACGTCGTCTCCTGTCGTTCAGTTGGCGGGTCGCTGATACGACCACCCGGATATCGACTGTACGGCCACCGCCGGGTTACGGGCAGGCGCAACCGGAGTGATGTACAGCGCTGTCCGGTGGTACGGCTGTGCGCGGGGGCGGGTTCAGTGCTTGGCGGGCAGGAAACCGACCTTGTCGTACGCCTGGGAAAGGGTCTCCGCGGCGACCGCGCGTGCCTTCTCGGCGCCCTTGGCGAGGATCGAGTCGAGCGTCTCGGGGTCGTCCAGGTACTGCTGGGTGCGCTCCCGGAACGGCGTCACGAAATCGACCATGACCTCCGCGAGGTCCGTCTTGAGCGCGCCGTAGCCCTTGCCCTCGTACTTCGCCTCCAGCTCGGCGATGCCCTCCCCGGTGAGGGTCGAGTAGATGCCGAGGAGGTTGCTGATGCCGGGCTTCTCCGCCGCGTCGTAGCGGATGACGGTGTCGGTGTCCGTGACCGCGCTCTTGACCTTCTTCGCGGTGGCCTTCGGCTCGTCGAGGAGGTTGATGAGGCCCTTCGGCGTGGACGCCGACTTGCTCATCTTGATCGTCGGGTCCTGAAGGTCGTAGATCTTCGCCGTCTCCTTCAGGATGTACGGCTTCGGCACGGTGAAGGTCGGGCCGAAACGGCCGTTGAAGCGCTCGGCGAGGTCGCGGGTGAGCTCGATGTGCTGGCGCTGGTCCTCGCCGACCGGGACCTCGTGGGCCTGGTAGAGCAGGATGTCCGCGACCTGGAGGATCGGGTACGTGAACAGGCCGACGGACGCGCGCTCGGCGCCCTGCTTGGCGGACTTGTCCTTGAACTGGGTCATCCGGCCCGCCTCGCCGAAGCCGGTGAGGCAGTTCATGATCCAGGCGAGCTGGGCGTGCTCGGGGACGTGGCTCTGGACGAAGAGCGTGCAGCGGTCCGGGTCGAGACCGGCCGCGAGGAGCTGGGCCGCGGCCAGGCGCGTGTTCGCCCGCAGGTCCTTCGGGTCCTGCGGGATGGTGATCGCGTGCAGGTCGACGACCATGTAGAACGCGTCGTGAGTCTCCTGGAGGGCCACCCACTGGCGGACGGCGCCGAGGTAGTTGCCGAGGTGGAACGAGCCGGCGGTGGGCTGGATACCGGAGAGCACGCGGGGACGGTCAGAGGCCATGTTTCTTATTGTCTCAGAGGGCCGTGGGTGGTTTCGGCGGTGGGGAACTGCGGACCCGCTGTGGCCGGTCGCGCAGTTCCCCGCGCCCCTTACGGGACGCTTCAGCCGAGGTCGATCTCCGGATACAGGGGGAAGCCCGCTACCAGGTCCGTCGCCCTGTGGGAGATCTCGTCGGCGATCTTCGCGTCCAGGACGTGCTGGGCCTTGGAGGGGGCGCCCGACTTGGTCGTGCCCGCTTCCGTCGTGGTGAGGACGCGGTCGATGAGGCCGGCGACCTCGTCCATCTCCGCCGTGCCCAGGCCGCGGGTGGTCAGGGCCGGGGTGCCGATGCGGATGCCGGAGGTGTACCAGGCGCCGTTCGGGTCGGCGGGGATCGCGTTGCGGTTGGTGACGATGCCCGACTCGAGCAGGGCGGCCTCGGCCTGGCGGCCGGTGAGGCCGTACGAGGAGGCGACGTCGATCAGGTTGAGGTGGTTGTCCGTGCCGCCCGTCACCAGCGTCGCGCCGCGGCGCATCAGGCCCTCGGCGAGGGCGCGGGAGTTGTCGACGATGCGCTGGGCGTAGTCGCGGAAGGACTCCTGGCGGGCCTCCGCGAGGGCGACCGCCTTGGCGGCCATCACGTGCGGGAGCGGGCCGCCGAGGACCATCGGGCAGCCGCGGTCGACCTGGTCCTTCAGGGAGTCGTCGCACAGCACCATGCCGCCGCGGGGGCCGCGCAGCGACTTGTGGGTGGTCGTCGTCACGATCTGGGCGTGCGGGACCGGGTCGAAGTCACCGGTCAGGACCTTGCCCGCGACCAGGCCGGCGAAGTGCGCCATGTCGACCATCAGCGTGGCGCCGACCTCGTCGGCGATCTCGCGCATGATCCGGAAGTTCACCAGGCGGGGGTAGGCCGAGTAGCCGGCGACGATGATCAGCGGCTTGAACTCGCGGGCCTGGGCGCGCAGGGCCTCGTAGTCGATCAGGCCGGTGGCCGGGTCGGTGCCGTAGGAGCGCTGGTCGAACATCTTGCCGGAGATGTTCGGGCGGAAGCCGTGGGTGAGGTGGCCGCCCGCGTCCAGGGACATGCCCAGCATGCGCTGGTTGCCGAAGGCCTGGCGCAGCTCGGCCCAGTCGGCGTCCGTGAGGTCGTTGATCTGGCGGACGCCGGTCTTCTCCAGGAAGGGCACCTCTACGCGGGCGCCGAGGACGGCCCAGAAGGCAACGAGGTTGGCGTCGATGCCGGAGTGCGGCTGGACGTAGGCGTGGCGGGCGCCGAAGAGCTCCTTGGCGTGCTCGGCGGCCAGGGACTCCACGGTGTCGACGTTGCGGCAGCCGGCGTAGAAG
>KL569223.1:67193-67657 GCA_000715635.1 Streptomyces violaceus
CATCAGAGATGTGTATAAGAGACAGATGGTGCCCTCGGCGTACTTGTCGCTGAACCAGTTGCCCATCGTCAGGAGAGTGGCCGGGGAGGCGTAGTTCTCCGAGGCGATCAGCTTGAGCATCTCGCGCTGGTCGGCGACCTCCTGGCCGATGGCGTCGGCTACGCTCGGCTCCACGGCGCGGATCACGTCGAGGGCGGCGCGGTAGGCGGTGGAAGCGGTGGAGAGGGGCTCGGCTGGCATGTGTGGACCTCCGGACGTTGCGTTCAGCGTTCACGGTACGGCCCAGGCGCACGGCTCTTGTCGTTCGGACCGCTCCCCGATGGTTTGTCCATCCCAGCGCGCCAGTCACGGCCCGGCGATCAGCCTACCGGCTGGGTCGGGGAAGCGACTGCCGGGTGGCTCATCGTCGCCGGGTGCGGATGGGTTGTGGCTGGTCGCGCCCACGCGGCGGAGCCGCATATGTC
>KL569223.1:67851-68423 GCA_000715635.1 Streptomyces violaceus
CGCGCCCACGCGGCGGAGCCGCATATGTCACAGCCCCGCGCCCCTGAAGGGCGAGACCCCTGCGCCCTGCTCAAAGGATCACGTGGGGCAGGAACCTTGCGTACTCGTCCGTGATCAAGCCTGACGATTCGCGGATGCCCAGGCCCGCCGACTCGTTTTCCACCACCCAGGCGCCCAGGACCACGCGGTTGCCGTCGAAGTCGGGAAGAGGTGCCAGCTGCTGGTAGCAGCAGGGTTCGTCGCGGACGGCGGGGTCGGAGCCCGGGTCGTGGATCGTGACGCCCGCGCCCTCTCGGCCCAGGAGGGGCTTGGCCACCCAGCCCGTGGTGGACAGGTCGCGAGGGCCGTCCAGGTAGGCGGGGAGGAGGTTCGGGTGGTCGGGGTACAGCTCCCAGAGGATCGCGAGCAGGGCCTTGTTGCTGAGGAGCATCTTCCAGGCCGGTTCGATCCACAGCGTGGAGCCCGTGCCGCCGCCGTTGTCGAGGGTGTCCAGGACGTGGCCCGCGAAGCGGTCGGTGGTGAGCCACTCCCAGGGGTAGAGCTTGAAGGCGCTGCGGATGAAGCGCAGGCGC
>KL569223.1:68664-69565 GCA_000715635.1 Streptomyces violaceus
ATCCCAGCCGATCTCCTCCATGGAGATCCAGTCGGTTTCCAGGCCGGCCTGCTCGGCCGTCTCCTTGAGGTAGGCGACCGTCATCAGGTCCTCGCCGAGTTCGTCGGCGGAGGAGTACGCGAAGTACAGGGGACTGCCCGGGGGGAGGAGGGCGGCCTGCTTCTTCCAGGCGTCGATCAGGCGCTCGTGGAGGGAGTTCCACTGGTCGGCGCCGGGGAAGCGCTCCTCCATCCAGAACCACTGGGGCGACGCGGCCTCGACCAGTGAGGTGGGGGTGTCGGCGTTGTACTCCAGGAGCTTGGCCGGGCCGGTGCCGTCGTAGCGGAGGTCGAAGCGGCCGTAGAGGGAGGGGAGTTCGGCGCGGCGGTGCCAGGACTCGGTGACCGCCTGGGCGACGCGGGGGTCGGTGATCCCCAGGTCCGCGAAACGGTCCTCGGCGACGATGTGGCGGGCCGCCTCCAGGCACATGCGGTGGAGTTCCTCGACGACCTCTTCCAGGGCCTCGATCTCCGGGAGGGTGAAGACGTAGTACGCGCTCTCGTCCCAGTAGGGGCGCAGGGAGTCGTCGGGGTAGCGGGTGAGGGGGTAGATCAGGCCCTGTTCCTCGACGGTCTGCTGCCAGCCGGGGCGGGGCTCCATGGTGCGGCGTTCCATCTGCGCGGGCCCGGTCAGCCGCCGCCGCTGCCGGAGCCCGAGCAGCCGAAGCCGCCCCGGTCGACCGCCTCGCTGCGGCTGAAGGTGCCGTACTCGGCGTAGCCGCCGCTGACGTCGGCGTCGTAGTACCAGTCGGCGTTCGTGCCCGTGGTCTTGCCGGTCTTCTTGCGGCCCTTGCCGTAGGAGGAGCCGGACGAGGAGCCGGACTTGCAGTTCTTGTCGGCGACGATCCTGTCTCTTATACACA
>KL569223.1:69725-70155 GCA_000715635.1 Streptomyces violaceus
GAGATGTGTATAAGAGACAGGTCCCGGTCCACACAGCGGCGGTCCGGGTCGGAGCCGCAGGCTGACAGGGCCGCCGCCAGGACCCCCATGCCGCCGAGCACCACCGTGCTCGAGCGCAGTCGTCGCCGTGTTTCGGCCATGTTCGTGTCTCCCCGTGGTCCCCGTCGTGTACCTGCCGAGCGGTCAGCCTAGAGACCGGTGGGAGCGGGCGTGCATGCCCCCCTGCCCGCACCCCACTCCCCTACTGTCGTTTTGTGATCTTTGGAATGGTGTGTGCCCTTGGTGCGGCGGTGTGCTTCGGTACGGCGACGGCGCTGCAGTCGATGGCCACACGGTCGGCGGCGGCGACCGGCCCCGGCGGGGACGTGGCGCTGCTGTGGCGGGCGCTGCGGCAGTGGCGGTACCCGGTGGGGCTCGCGCTGCTGGGGCT
>KL569223.1:70290-75124 GCA_000715635.1 Streptomyces violaceus
CAGAGATGTGTATAAGAGACAGGGGCGGAGGGCGGGCGGCTGCCGCGGTGGTTCGGGGAGGCGCCGGTGGAGTCCGAGGGCGGGGCGGCCGAGGAGGACGCGGTCGCGCCGAAGTGACCAGGGCTTTTCCATAGGGGATCCACCTGCCGGAAAGCTTCACGTTCCGGACGGTCGGAAAATTGTTTGTTGAATCTTGAACGCGAGGGAACCGCTTTCCGTACGGTACGGCGTGACCAGTAATCCCGTCACGGTCACCGTGGCCTATCGCGTGACGCCGGGCCGTGCGGCCGACTTCCACTCCTGGGGGTGGGCCATGCTGGGCGCGACCGCGCGGCAGCCGGGGTTTCTGGGGGGTGGGGTACTTGCCGAGGGAGGGGCGGAGTGGCATGTCGTCTATCGCTTCGCCAGCGAGGGATCGGCCCTGGCCTGGGAGCAATCGCTCTCCCGGACACAGTGGGACGCCCGGCTGGAGGGGATCGCCCGGGAGGCGGAGCGCCGGAGAGTGCCGGGCGCCCGGGCCTGGTTCGACGCGCAGACGCTGACACCCGCGCCGCCGGCACCGCCGAAGAAATGGAAACTGTGGTTCGTGAATATGAGCGCGGTTTTCCCGCCGGTGCTCCTGTTCAATCTGACAGTGCTGCCCTATCTCGGTGATCTCAATGCACTGATACGCACGCTGTTGTTATGTCTGTGTGTGACCGCCCTTGTCACCTGGATTCTCATGCCGCGCCTCCAGCGTTTCTTCAGGAAATGGCTGTACCCGTCGCTCCAGGCGCTTCGTGGGCGGCACAAACGCCGGGCCACGTAGGTCCGCGAACGAACAGAGGGAGGTGGGCGGGTGAAGACCCTGCTCATCGACAATTACGACTCGTACACGTACAACCTGTTCCAGCTGATCGCCGAGGTCAACGGCGAGGAGCCGGTGGTGGTCCGTAACGACGCGTCCGTCGACGGGGTTCCGGATCTCCGAGACTTCGACAACCTGGTGGTGTCCCCGGGCCCCGGGCACCCGGGCAACGCCCGTGACTTCGGCATCGGGGCCAGGCTGCTCGCGACCTCCCCGGTTCCCGTGCTCGGTGTGTGTCTCGGCCATCAGGGCATCGCGCTCGGGGAGCGGGGTCTGGTGGGGCCGGCTCCGGAGCCGCGGCACGGGTACCTCTCCACGATCCGGCATGACGAACGGGATCTGTTCCTGGGCCTGCCGCAGCATTTCACCGCCGTCCGCTATCACTCGCTGGCCGTGCGCGAGCCGTTGCCTCCGGCGCTCGAGGCCACGGCCTGGGCTGAGGACGGCGTCCTGATGGGGCTGCGGCACCGCAGCCGGCCGCTGTGGGGTGTGCAGTTCCACCCGGAGTCCGTGCTCACGGAGTACGGCCACCGCATGCTCGTGAACTTCCGCAACCTGACCGCCGAGCGGGCCGGCAAGCTGCGCACGAAGAACACGGCGGTGCCGTCGCCCGAGACACCGACCCGGCGCCGGGCAGTGGTACCGGAGTGCGACGCGGGTGTCCGGCGAACGGCTGGGGCTCGGGGGGCTACGGCGGGGGCTCGTGCGGCTGTCGTCGCGGGGACCGGGGCGGGTTCCTCGCCGGTGGCTGTTGCAGGGGCCGGGGCGAGCAGTCGGGCGGCGGCTGCTTTCGGGGCCCAGCTGAGCAGTCGGACGGCGGCTGCTTCCGAGGCCGGGGCCGGCAGTCGGACGGCGGCTGTCTCCAGGGCCGGGGCCGGCGATCAGCCCGGGGCCGTTGCCGGGACCGGGGCGGATTCTGGGCCTGTGGCCGTTTCCGGGGCCGGGGCCGGGGCGAGCAGTCGGACGGCGGTTGGTTCCCGGGCCGGGGCCGGTGATCAGCCCGGGGCCGGGGTGAGCCCGCAGCGGGGCGGGGTTCCTCGGCCTGCGGCCGTCTTCCCCGTCTCGG
This sequence comes from Streptomyces violaceus, assembly GCA_000715635.1. Taxonomy (GTDB): domain Bacteria; phylum Actinomycetota; class Actinomycetes; order Streptomycetales; family Streptomycetaceae; genus Streptomyces; species Streptomyces violaceus. The sequence continues at coordinate 72,204 of KL569223.1, forward strand.
CGATGGCCCGGGGGGCAGTAGACCCGGCTGACGGGGCTGCAGCGGCCGAAGACGCCGTTCCGGTCGGCAGCGCCACGCCGCCCACCGCCGCCATTCCCCGCCCCCGGCGCCCCGGCCGGGTCGGTTACCGCCTGCACACCCGCCGGGTCACCGGTGCCGTCGACACCGAGGCGGCCTTCACCCGGCTGTTCGCCGCGTCTCCCCGGTCGTTCTGGCTGGACAGTTCACTGGTCGAGCCCGGGCGGTCGCGGTTCTCGTTCCTGGGGGACGACAGCGGGCCGCTCGCCGAGTTCGTGCGGTACGACGTCACCACCGGGCGCTGTGAGATCGAGCGGGCCGGGCGGCCGGTGCGCAAGGTCGCGGCGAGTGTCTTCGACTATCTGAAGCGGCAGTTGACGAATCGGCGGGTGGACGCGACCGGGTTGCCGTTCGACTTCACCGGGGGGTACGTCGGCTACCTCGGCTACGAGGTGAAGGCCGACTGCGGGTCACCCAACCGGCACCGCTCCCCGGCCCCGGACGCCGCCTGGCTGTTCGCCGACCGGGTGATCGCGGTGGACCACCAAGAGGGCTTCACCTACGCCGTATGCCTGGCGGAGGACACCCCGCAGGCGGCGCGGGAGGCCGCCGACTGGCTGGAGAGCGCGCTGGCGGACCTCAGCTGCGTGGCGACGGAGCGGGCGCCTGCGCCCGTGTCGTCGGCCCCGGCCGATCCCGGCGCCGCCGAGCCCTGGCTCGTACGCGACCGGGCGACGTATCTCGCGGACATCGAGGCGTGCCAGCAGGAGTTGCGGGCCGGCACCAGCTACGAGGTCTGCCTCACGAACGCCGCCCGGTTACCCGCTCCGCCCGACGCGTTCGAGTTCTACCGGACGCTGCGCCGCGACAACCCGGCCCCGTACGCGGCGTTCCTGAGATTCGGGGAACTGGAGGTGGCCGGTTCCTCGCCCGAGCGGTTCCTGCGGATCGGGCGGGACGGCACCGCCGAGGCCAGGCCCATCAAGGGGACCGCGCCCCGGGGCGACGGACCGGAGGAGGACGCCCGGCTGCGGGACGCTCTCGCGTCGGACGACAAGACGCGGGCCGAGAATCTGATGATCGTCGATCTGCTCCGCAACGACCTGGGGCAGGTCTGCCGGACGGGGACGGTGCGGGTCTCCAAGCTGATGGCCACGGAGACGTACGCCACGGTGCATCAGCTCGTCTCGACCGTGGTGGGACGGCTGCGGCCGGGCACGGACGCGGTGGACTGTGTCCGGGCCTGCTTCCCCGGCGGGTCGATGACCGGCGCGCCGAAGCTGCGCACGCTGGAGATCATCGACTCGCTGGAGACCGAGGCCCGGGGCGTGTACTCCGGCGCCCTCGGCTACTTCGGGTGCGGCGGCGGTGCGGATCTCAGCATCGTCATCCGCACGGCCGTGTTCGCCGACGGCCAGATGCACCTTGGCGCGGGCGGTGCGATCGTGCTCGGCTCCGATCCTGAGGCGGAGTACGAGGAGATGCTGCTGAAGACCGCGGCCCCGATGCGGGCCCTGCACCAGCACACGGCCGACCGGATACGGCGTCAGGCCCCGCCGGGGGACAGAGCAGGCGCGGCCGGGGAGGCCAGGCGATGACCAGTCTTCAGGTCGAGCTGAACCCGGCCGAGGCCGAGGCGCCCGGGAACATGGCGGCCCAGCTCGCGGAGCTCGCCGAGCGGCGCGGGTGGGGCGGGCGGACCGCTTTTCACCAGGGGCACCGGGCCTGGACCCACGGGGAGGTGCACGACCTCGCGGCCCGTGCGGCCACCGTGCTCGCCGAGCACGGGGTGCGCCCCGGGGACCGTGTGCTGCTGGCGCTGCCCGACTCGCTCGCCTGGGTGACGGCTTTCCTCGCCACCGCCCGTCTCGGCGCCGTAGCGGTCCTGGCCAACCCCGAACTCCCCGCGGCCGACCATGTGTTCCTGGCCGAGGACACCGGGGCCCTGCTGTGCGTGACGGGGCCGGGCCTGGAGGAGCGGTTCGCCCGCCGGTCCTGCCTCGGCGCGGATCAGCTGATGGCACTCGCCCCCACCGCCGAGCCCGCGCCCGCCCACCAGGTCGACGCGCACGCCCCGCTGTACGTCCAGTACACCTCCGGCACCACGGGCCGCCCCAAGGGGGTCGTGCACACGCACGGCGATCCACGGACGTACCACGACCTGGTCGGCCGGCGGGTGCTGCGGATCACCGCGGACGACGTCACCCTGTCGGTGTCGAAGCTGTACTTCGCCTACGGCTTCGGCAACGCCTTCGTCTTCCCGCTGTTCTCCGGCTCGTCCGCGGTGCTGGTGGACCGGCGCCCCACTCCGGCCACCATCGACGAACTGGTCGCCCGGCACCGGGTGACGCTGCTCTACTCCGTGCCGTCCGCGTACGCCGCGCTGGTGGCCGAGCGGGGCCATGGGCACGAGGGCTGCTTCGCCTCGGTACGGGCAGCGGTGTCGGCCGGCGAGGGGCTGCCGGACGGGCTCGCACGGCAGGTGACCGCGCTGCTCGGGGCGCCGGTGCTGGAGCAGATCGGCTCCACCGAGGCCGGTCACGCGTTCTGCGCCAACGGCTTCGCCCACGACCACCCGGGCACCGTCGGCCGTCCCGTGCCCGGCTTCGAGGTGGAGCTGCGGGACCGTGACGGGCACCCCGTGCCGGACGGCGAGGAGGGCGAGATGTGGGTGCGCGGGCCGACGGTCACGCCCGGCTATCTGAACCGGCCCGAGGAGAGCGCGCGGACCCTGGTCGACGGCTGGCTGGCCACCCGGGACCGGGCCTGCCGCGAACCGGACGGCTCCTACCGGCATCTGGGCCGCGCCGACGACATGGAGATGGTCGGCGGCATCACCGTCTCCCCGCTGGAGGTGGAGGCCGTGCTGCGCGGCCATCCGGCGGTGCGGGAGGTGGCCGTCG
>KL569223.1:75324-76060 GCA_000715635.1 Streptomyces violaceus
GTCGCGGACGGGCGGGGCGCGAGCCGGCTGCGGGCCTTCGTGGTTCCGGTCGCGTCCGTGCGTGCCGGTCTGTCGGACGAGCTGATCGGCCTGGCCCGGGAGAGCCTCGCCGCGTTCAAGGTCCCCCGCAGCGTCAGCTTCGTCTCGTCGCTGCCGCGCACCCCGACCGGGAAGCTCCGCCGCCATCTGGTGCGCCGGGGTGCCTGGTGAACACCACGGAAAGGAACGGCCGCATGCGACAGTCCCAGGCCCAGCCCTTGTCCTTGCCCTTGCTCGCCGATCGCGGCTTCTATCTGGGACCGGTCTTCCGGCGTGCCGCCGACCGGCACGGGGCCGTCTTCGTCACCCTGGACCGGCCGCTGGACGTCAACCCCTCCCTCGGGGTCGATCTGAGCTACACCGTGCTGGCCGAGGTGGTCGAGGAACTGTCCGGCCGGCTGTGGGAGGCCGGGGTGCGGCCCTCGGAGCAGGTCGTCGTGCACAAGGCCGACAACGTCGACATCATGCTGCTGACCTGCGCCGTCTCCAGGATCGGCGCCGTGCCCGTGCTGTTGTCGCCGACGCTGGCCCCTCAGGTCGCCGGGCAGCTCCTCGCACGGCTGCACCGCCCCTGGCTGATCACCGACAGCGCCACCCTGGCCGGTCTGAAGGACCTCGCCCTGTCCGGGCTCGTACGGCGGACGCTCTGCGTGGACGACGCTCCCGGGGCGGAGCCGCTGGCGAAGTACGCCGGCAC
>KL569223.1:76316-77250 GCA_000715635.1 Streptomyces violaceus
GCCGGTCCGGCTCCACCCCCGCGAACCCGCCCTGATCACCCACAGCTCGGGCACCACCGGCGTCCCGAAGCTGGCCGTGCACTGCGCGCAGACCATGTGGAACCGGCTCGTGCCGCAGCAGGCGATGGGCTGGCCCACCCGCGGCGAGCCGGCGGCGCTGCACATGTCCTTCGTGCACTCGCGCTTCTACCATCTGCTCGGCGTCCTGCTGCACTTCGGCAGCCCGCTCGTGCTGATCACCGACCCGGATCCGGCCGCGGTGGGCCCGCTGCTGGTCCGGCACCGGCCCGGCATCGTGGAGACGCATCCCAACACGTTCGTGCTGTGGGAGGAACTGGCCGACGCGCCCGGCGCCCCGCTGTCCCGGGTCCGGTCGTACGGCTCCACGTTCGACGCGATCCATCCGCGCACCGTGCGGCGGCTGCTGGACGCGTCACGGCGCCGGACGCCCTGGCTGATCCAGCTGTACGGGCAGAGCGAGACGGGCCCGGTGGCGTTCCAGTGGCTGACCCGGCGCAGTGCCGCCCGCGCGGACGGCCGCCGGGTCGGGATCGGGATACCCGGCTTCACCCGGGTCCGTGTCACCGACGCCGAGGGCAGGCGGGTCCCGCCCGGCACACCCGGCCGGATCGAGGCCCGCACCCGGGGCCGGATCCTCACCTACCTGGGCATGCCGGAGCGCTACGACCGTCAGCTCACCGACGGCTGGTGGGAGATGGGCGACATGGGCTACCGGAGCCGCCTGGGCGCGCTGTACCTGATCGACCGTGAGGTGGACCAGATCGACGCCGTGCACAGCAACCTGGAGGTCGAGGACGCGCTGATGTCCCGGCTGGAGGAGCTGCGCGAGGTCGTCATCGTGCCGGGTGCGGATCGCGAGCCGGTGCCGGTGGTGTGCGTGCGGGGCGAGCGGCCCCTGGACCCGGAGCGCTGG
>KL569223.1:77453-78418 GCA_000715635.1 Streptomyces violaceus
AGCCCGCTCAGAGATGTGTATAAGAGACAGGCCGATGACCGCGACGTGGAAGGTGAAGCGCGTGGAGATCGCCCGGATGCTCACCGAAGGCGCCCGGGCATGACCCCGGTCGTGGTCGTGGGAGCCGGACCCGTCGGCCTGTCGGCGGCTCTGGCTCTGCGCGGGCACGGACTCCCGGTCGTGCTGTTGGAGGCCGACCCGCAGGACCGGGAACGGCCCGGCAGCCGGGCCCTGTTCGTGCACCGCGAGACCCTGGGCCTGCTGGACGCGATGCTGCCCGGACTCGCCGCCGAGATCACCTCGTACGGGCGGACCTGGCACACCAGGCGCACCCTCTACCGGGGACGTGAGGTCTACGCCCGCACGTTCCCGCCGCCGTCCGGCCCGCCGCCCTTCACCAGCCTGCGCCAGACGGACACCGAACGGTTCCTGCGCGCGGCCTGCGAGAGGGCCGGGGTGGAGTTCGTGTGGGGCGCGCGCGTGGCGGGCGTGAGCACCTCGGAGACGGGGGTCCGGCTGACGGGTGAGGACGGGCGGGTGTGGACGGGCGCGTACGCCGTGGCCGCCGACGGCGCCCGCTCCGCGGTCCGGCGCGAGCTGGGCATCGCCCTGGAGGGCACGCACGGTGAGGGCTTCCACGTCGTGGTGGACGTCGCCGACGTGCCGGGTGCGGAGCTGCCGCTGGAGCGGGTCTTCCACTACGAGCATCCCGGGGTCGGCGGGCGCAGTGTGATGCGGGTTCCGTTCACCGGGGGCTTCCAGGTCGACCTGCAGTGCCGGGACGACGACGCGCAGGAGGAGTACGGCACCGGGGAGGCCGTACGGCGCTGGCTGCCCGCGATCGTCGGGGACGGCTACGGCGACAGGATCCTGTGGGTGTCGACGTACCGCTTCCTGCGCAAGGTGGCGGCCTCGTTCACCGACCCGCACGGGCGCGTGCTGCTGGCCGGGGAGGCGGCGCATCT
>KL569223.1:78641-79033 GCA_000715635.1 Streptomyces violaceus
GGCCTGTTCAACAGCGCCGCCGCCGGTAGGGCCCTGGACCATCTGCGGCCGCACCGTCGTATCGTCCGGGTCAGGCAGCGGGCGGCGGCGGCCCTGGCGCCGGTGCTGCCGTGGTGCGGATCATGGCTGGAGCACGCGCCGTACGGCCCCCGGAACGGGGCACCGGCCGTCGCGGGCCGCAAGTACTGAGGAGGAGCGGGTGGTGACACGACCGGCGGTGGCGGAAGGCCTGTGGACATGGACGCCCGGCCGTGGCCTGGCCCCCGCCCCGGACCAGGAGGCCGGGGGGCGGCTGCTCGTCGCGGACTCGTGGCTGCTGCGCGAGGGCCGGGTGCGGGCCTACGCCCGGCACCGGGAGCGGTTCTCGCGGTCCTGCGCCGAGTGCGGCGGGC
>KL569224.1:0-5321 GCA_000715635.1 Streptomyces violaceus
CGCTCGGGGCCGGTGACGGCCTCGGAGTCGCTGCCGTCGGGACGTGCCTGGTGGACGACGAAGCCGGGGTCGAGGATCTCCTCGGCGTGGCTGAAGTCGCCGCGCCACATCTCGCTCCAGCGGTCGTAGAGGGCGCGCAGCTGCTCGGGGGTGTGGAGGGTCATGGGTTCTCCCAAGGGCCGTGCTACAAAGGACCTGCGTCACACATTATCTGCGCGACGCAGATATTAATATGCGCGAGGGTGATTACATGTCAAACCGAACCCGTAGGGAGCTGGTCGCGGCAGTCACCGCTACGGCCCGGCGCCACCACGCCGCCTACACGCTGTTCAACCAGGCCATGGCCGAACACCTCGGCCTGCACCCCACCGACCTGCAGTGCGTGAGCCTGCTCGCCCTGGAACCCGGCCCTCGCACCACGGGGCAGATCGCGGAGCTGACCGGGCTGACCTCCGGTTCAGCCACCCGCCTGGTCGACCGCCTCCAGAAGGCCGGCCTGGCCGAGCGCCGTCCTGATGCCCACGACCGGCGCAAGATGCTCGTCTCCCTCACCACCGGCCGCACCCCTGAGATCGAAGCCGCCTGGGACACCCCCGGGAGAGCCTTCGACCAGGCCCTGGACGACTTCACCGACGACGAACTCACCGTGATCGAGCGGTACCTGCGACGCACCACCGACGTCGGCACCGAACAGACCGCACGCCTGCGCACCGGCTGACCCGACAACCGGGTACGCAGCGCGAGGGGCTGCGCCGACCTCACCCCGGTGTGATGGCCTTGAGCCAGTCCTCGACGGCGAGGACATCTGCCCACTGCGGGAACAGCTTCTCGGTGAGCATCGTGTGCACCTCGGGGTCGGTGTCGAGGCAGGCATCCGCCAGGACCGTGAGGCCGAAGTCCAGGTCGATGGCGTGCCACAGAGTGGACAGCACTACAGCGCTGGTGGCGATGCCGGTGAGCACAAGGCTGTCGATGTCGCGAGCCCTGAGTACCAGGTCGAGGTCGCTGCCCGAGAACGCACTCCCCCGCCTCTTGGTCACCACCACGTCGCCCTGCTGGGGCGCGACGTCGTCATGGATCTCGGTGCCGGGGGCGCCCTCGGTGAACAGGCCGGCCCGTACGACATTTGCCATCACCCTGTTGCGGGGGCTCACTTCCGGATCGCCCGGCCGTAACCCCATCACCACGTAGATCACGGGGATGCCGGCAGCCCGGGCGCCGTCGATCGCGCTGCGCAGGCGCGGCAGATATCCAGAACCGTCGTCGGCGATGGCCACGACGTCCCGTTGGACGTCCATCACCAGAAGTGCGCTGCTCGCCATGCTCTCCGTTCCTCCTTCGCCGGGAAACACGAGCAAGTCTGGTGGATCGGCCGAGCCGTGGTGGAGGATCGGAGATCCTCATCGTCTCTCTCCGTGCCGGCGCTGTCCCGGCAGCGCCTCAGCGTGGTGACCCATGCATGTCCTGGCAGTCACGCGGGAGCTGACCGGCGAGCCAGGTGGAGGCGAAGTCGACCGTTTCGGTGAGGCGGTCATTGGCCGTATGGCGGCCGAGTTCGGCAATGAGGTCGGCGTCGAACTCGGAGGCGTGATCGGCGAGCACTGAGGGCGGCAGGAACGAGGTAGACCGGATGTGGCCGGCGAGTTCGGGAATCGTCCAGTGGTACTCGACCGAGAACTCGTGGCGTCCGGCGACGTCGAACCCGGCACGGGACAGTACTTCGTGGTCTGGGTCCCGCTGCCGTGCTCTGTCCCAACCGGGCGGGACGCGACCGGACGCGCCGAGGGTGTTCTGCCATGAGCGCAGCAGCCTGTCGAGCGCTGGCGGCTGCCTCGCGTTGTGCTGGTCGACCTCGCCTCGGTCATGCCCGGTTCGGCGTCCACGGCCCAGACGTCCGTGAACCGGCCGCGCAGGGGAAGGCGAGTTGGCCGGTGCCGCAGGCCAGATCCAGCAGGCATCCGCGCCCTGAGGGGGCGGATCGGTGTGCGAGGTCGGCGATCATCGCGTCGGGGTAGGGAAGCCGAAACTGCTCGTAGTATCCGGCCGTCCCCTGGTAGAGGTCGGGGTCGAATCTCACCTGACTGTCCACGCGACGAAGATATAGCCGCGAATCGAGGGCAACTGCTTGCGGATGCTCAAGCAGCCACCGACCTCGAAACCGTACAAGGCCTCCCGGCATGGCTCGGTCCGGATTCGCATCCCCGAGCCGCCAAGAGGCCCTGCCCTCATGCCCGTCCAGCCGGAAGGTTCGCCCGGCCAGAGAAATCAGGCCCCTATGTGGGCCCCCAGCCCGTTCCGACGCAGTTGTACGCCTCCATCGTCGACACGTCGAAATCGCAGAGCTCGTAGGAAACGTAGAGATTTTCCTCGAAGCTCTTGTTCAGACTCGTCCAGACCCCCGGACCGCGGTCGCTGTAGATCACCCCGCTGCGCCAAGTGCCGTTGAGCTTCTGGTGGCTCCATTTGATGGCGATGGGGACGTGATCGTCGTAGTCGTCCAGCAGGTAGAACCATTCGCCGTACCCGTCGAAGCAAGCCTTGCCGTCCCAGTCGCTGACCGCGCAATAGCGGTCGTCGGGAACCTTGGAACTCAGGCCCGCGCGCTGCACACCGTCCGCCGCGGAGGCGGGTGATGTGGTGACCCCCAGGACGAGCGCGGAAGCGAACACCCCGCTCGCAAGAACGTTCCGAATACGCAATTCTCCTTCTCCCCTGTGCTGGCAGTGATTCTCTGTTTCGCTCGTTCGGTCGAGCCAGAAGGAGATTGCCGAGGAGGTGGATCGCGGACAAGGGGTGAGCTGTCCGGGACAAGGTCCTTTGTTGTCCGGCCTGGTGGGAGGTCTGTCCGGATGTTGTCCGGAGGGTTGTCCGACACCCCCGCCGCAGCCGGATCACGTCGCGGCCGGCCCCGAGTCGCCGGTGGACAGTGCCTGTTCCGCCCAGATGGTCTTCCCGCGGCGCGCGTGGCGGGTGCCCCACCTCCGGCTGAGCTGGGCGACCAGGAGCAGGCCACGTCCGCCCTCGTCGTGGGTGAGGGCGCGGCGGAGGTGCGGTGCGGTGCTGCTGGTGTCGGACACCTCGCAGATCAGGTTGCGGTCCAGGATCAGGCGCAGTTCGATGGGCGGCTCGGCGTGGCGGATGGCGTTGGTGATCAGTTCGCTGACCACGAGTTCGGTGACGAACGCGTCCTCTTCCAGGTTCCACTCCTGCAACTGGCGAGTGACGCTGCGCCGGATCCGGGCGACCTCGGACGGTTCCGGGGGTACGTCCCAGGCGGCCACATGGCCCGAGTCCAGGGCCTTCGTCCGGGCCAGCAGCAGCGCCACGTCGTCGGCCGCGCGGTCCGGGAGCAGGGCCTGCAGCACGTCGTCGCAGGTGCTCTCCAACGAGGATCCCGCTCGGGCCAGCGTCTTGAGCAGGTCGTCGACCCCCTGGTCGATGTCGCGTCCGCGCGCCTCGACGAGACCGTCGGTGTACAGCGCGAGCAGGCTGCCTTCGGGCAGCTCGATCTCGGTCGACTCGAACGGCAGACCGCCCAGCCCCAGTGGCGGCCCGGCAGGAAGGTCGAGCAGAAACGGTTCGCTGCCGGGGATGAGCAGCGCCGGCGCCGGATGGCCCGCGCGTGCCATGCAGCAGCGTCGGCTGACCGGGTCGTAGACGGCGTAGAGACAGGTGGCGCCGATGTCGGCGGCGCTGCCGGGTGCGTCCTCGCTCTCGGCCGACAGCCGGTCCACCAGATCGTCCAGGTGCGTCATGAGCTCGTCGGGCGGGAGGTCGACGTCTGCCAGAGTGCGCACGGTCGCGCGCAGCCGCCCCATGGCGGCCGAGGCCTGAATCCCGTGGCCCACCACGTCACCGACGACGAGGCCCACCCGGGCGCCGGAGAGCGGGATGACGTCGAACCAGTCGCCTCCCACACCGGCCTGCGCGCTGGCCGGCAGATAGCGCGAGGCGGTCTCGACCGCGGGCTGCCGGGGATGTCCCTGCGGCAGCAGGCTGCTCTGCAGGGTCAGCGCGGTGGCGCGCTCCCGGGTGTAGCGGCGGGCGTTGTCGATGCTCAGCGCGGCCCGGGCGGTGATCTCCTGTCCGAGGAGCAGGTCGTCCTCCGTGAAGGGTTCCGGAGTGCGGTGCCGGGTGAAGGTGGCCACGCCGAGCGTGATGCCCCGGGCCCGCATCGGCACCGCCAGGACCGAGTGGAAGCCGAAGCGTCGCACCCGTTCCGCCCGATCCGGGGCCTGGTCCTCCCACCGGGCCACCCCGGCCGGGGTCACCTCATGGATCAGGGGTTGTCCCGAGGCGAGGACCTCGGCCGCCGGCGACACGTTCGGGTAGACGGCGACCGTACCCAGCGCCACCACGGCTTCGGGGCAGCCCGGAAGCACCGACTGGTTGGCCACCCGGCGCAGCATGACCGGACTGGGCAGGGTCATGGCGCGCAGTTCCTGGTCGTCCTCGATGTCGGGAAGCAGATCCACGGTGACGAAGTCCGCCAGCTGCCCGACAGCGACGTCGGCCAGTTCCTGAGCGGTCCGGGCCAGATCGAGGGTGGTACCGATACGGACCCCGGCCTCGGCGACCAGGGCGAGGCGCTGCCGGGCCAGGTGCTCCTCGGTCATGTTGTGGGCGGACAGGAGGACGCCCTGAACCGTGCCGTCGGGTTCGCGCACCGGCGCCAGCGTCACCGACCACAGACTCTCCCGCCGATCGCCGGACAGGTGCAGGGCGGCCCGCAGGTGCTGTCGTTCGCCGGTCTTCAGGACCCGCCGCATCAGGTGCTCGGTGCGCTCGCTCTCCGCGTCGAGGACGATCTCCGACACCCGTAGCCCGCGCATCTCGGCTTCGGTCAGACCCATCACGCGTTCCATGTCCGCGTTGGCCCGCAGCAGCCGCAGCCCCGTGTCGTAGAGCGCCGTGGTGCACGGGGACTGGGTGAGCGACCACCCGAGCAGACTGTCCTCGTCGAGCTCCGTACGGGAGCGGGCGACCGGCGAGACGAGAAGCCACTCATGGCCACGGCCGTCGCCGGAGGGGTCCCGCTCACGGCGGTGGGCCAGCAGACTGACCCGGACGAGGCGGCCGTCCCTGTGGCGGAGGTTCACCGTGCCGTTCCACCTGCGCAGTCCCGCGATGGACCGCAGCGTGTCGTTGGGCGACTCGTCGGCGAACAGCACGGTCACGGAACGGCCCGTGACCTCCGGCTCCTGGTACCCCAGCAGCCGTCGTGCGCCTTCGCTCCACCCGGTCAGCCTGCCGTGCGCGTCCACGACCGCCCTGGCCGTTGCCGCCTCTCCGTCGGCCTGCACCGGCTCCGCCACCGGCTC
>KL569224.1:5532-6086 GCA_000715635.1 Streptomyces violaceus
CCGGCTCCGCCACCGGCTCGTCCCCGGTGGTTCCCGGTTGCCTCATCGCGCCATCCTGCCCAAAGCAGCACCGGACCCTGATCGCTATACACGGCATTGAGTGCAAACAGGATAATTGAGTATTCATCTGTGGTCACCATGTGGCGAGGGACCCTGCGACTCCTGAGCGCAGACGTCCCGGCCTCGGCGGCCGGGACGCCCTAAGGGACTGTAAGGACTTGGCTCCCGACATTGAGCGGCCCTGCTCGCGCCGTCGACTCTGTGTGCTTCCGGGCCGCAGACAAGGGAGTTCCGATGGCCACACAGACCACCGCCGAGCGTGCGCGCAAGCCGCGCCGCGACGAACGCAGGGTCGTCAGCAACATCGTGCGCGGATCGATCGGCAACCTGATCGAGTGGTACGACTGGTACGCGTACACCGCGTTCAGCGTCTATTTCGCGTCCGTCTTCTTCCCCTCCGGCGACCAGACCGCCCAGCTGCTGAACACCGCCGCGGTGTTCGCCGTCGGCTTCCTGATGCGGCCGATCGGCGGCTGGGTCCTGGGCCGCTACGC
>KL569224.1:6301-6791 GCA_000715635.1 Streptomyces violaceus
CCGCCCGCCGTGGCCGCCGCGCGGCGCTGACGCTGTCGGTGACGCTGATGGCGGCCGGTTCGCTGATCGTCGCGCTGACCCCGTCGTACGGCTCGATCGGGGTCGCCGCGCCGATCCTCCTGGTCATGGCCCGGCTGTTGCAGGGGCTGTCGGTGGGGGGTGAGTACTCGACCTCCGCCACCTATATGTCCGAGGTGGCCACGCCCGGCCGCCGCGGCTATTACTCGAGCTTCCAGTACGTCACCCTCATCGCCGGCCAGCTGACGGCGCTCGGCCTGCAGATCGTGCTGCAGCAGGTGCTCAGCCCCGCGCAGATGGATTCCTGGGGCTGGCGGATCGCATTCGTCGTCGGCGCCGCGGGTGCGGTGATCGTGCTGTGGCTGCGGCGCGGCATGGACGAGTCCGAGAGCTTCGAGCGCGCCGCGTCGGAAGGCGAGAAGGAGCAGGGCGGCCCGGCCCGCGGCAGCCTGCGGCTGCTGCTGTCCTACCC
>KL569224.1:6938-7652 GCA_000715635.1 Streptomyces violaceus
CTCGCGCCATCAGAGATGTGTATAAGAGACAGGCACGCTGTTCTTCTACACGTACACGACCTACCTGCAGAAGTTCATGGTCAACACCAGCGGCATCGCCAAGCCGACGGCCGCCTGGATCAACTTCTTCGCACTGCTCGTGTTCGTCCTGCTCCAGCCGGTGATGGGGCTGCTCTCCGACCGGGTGGGGCGGCGTCCGCTGCTGATCGCGTTCGGGGTGCTGGGCACCGTGGTGGTGGTGCCCTCGCTCACCCTGCTGTCGCACACCAGCGACCCCGTGTACGCGTTCCTGCTCATGGTCGGGCCGCTGGCCGTCAGCTCCCTGTACACCTCGATCAGCGCGGTGGTGAAGGCCGAGCTGTTCCCGACCTCGATCCGGGCGCTCGGCGTCGGCCTGCCGTACGCGCTGACCGTGGCCGTGTTCGGCGGTACCGCCGAGTACATCGCCCTCTGGTTCAAGAAGGCCGGACACGAGAACTGGTACTTCTACTACGTGACCGCCTGTGTCCTGATCTCGCTGCTCGTCTACATTCGGATGCGCGAGACCTCCGACGCGTCGCCGCTGGACGAGGACGTTTCCCGGTCCCGCGACTGACGAGGCGGGAAAGGAGGCAGCCGTGCGGGTGCTGCTGGCCGAGGACGACGACGGTGTGGCGGGCGCGCTGACCGAGGCCCTGTACGACAACGGCCACCTGCCGGCCAGGGTGAAGCGCG
>KL569225.1:0-4618 GCA_000715635.1 Streptomyces violaceus
CACCCACGGCGCCCGCCCGCGGCCCGGCACCCCGGACGAGGCCCTGAGGGAACTCGCGTCCGGAAACCGCCGCTGGCGCGCCTACCGAGAGCTCCACCCCCACGAAACCCCCGACCTCCGGCAGGAGTTGACCACAGCCCAGCACCCCTTCGCGGTCGTGCTCGGCTGCATCGACTCACGCGTGCCCCCGGAGCTGGTCTTCGACCAGGGGCTGGGCGACCTGATCACCGTGCGCAGTGCCGGCGAGGTCCTGGACGAGGCCGTGCTCGGCAGCATCGCCTACGGCGTCCTGGAGCTGGGGATACCGCTGGTCGTCGTGCTCGGCCACCAGTCGTGCGGCGCGGTGCGTGCCGCCGTGGAGGCCGACCGGTCGGGCGGACGGCTGCCCGACCACATCCAGTACCTGGCCGACGAGATACGCCCGGCCATAGACCACACCAAGGAGGGGGACGCGCGCATCGCCGCGACGGTGGACGCCAACATACGGCGCGTGCGCTCCCGGCTGGCCGCCGAGCCCGACCTCGCCGCCAGGATCAAGACCGGGCGACTGGCAGTCGTGGGTGCCCGCTACGACCTGATCAGCCAAGCGGTCCACACCGTCACCTGACCCGCGCGGCAGCCCGGTGGGGCAGCGCGGGGCCCTTCCGTCCCGCGCGGCCCCACCCGGCCGTCATGCCGCCAAGGGATTGGAGCGTGCCGCCGCCAGCAAGTACCAGGCGGTCGCCCCCGTGTGCCGGTACGGGTAGTAGCCGAAGCCGAACCCGGTGTCCAGCGGACTGCTCGCGGACACCACTCCACAGCGCTCGGGAAGCGCCCTGCCGCCGACGGTCTGCCCGTCGCCCAGCAGATCCTGGGCCTGCTCGATCGAGGCGATCAGGCGCCGGGCGCGTGCCTCGTCACCACGGTCCCGCCGGTCCCGCAGGGCGAGCGCGAGGTGAGCCGTCCCCTCGAACCACACGCCGTTGCGGTCGGGCCTGGGCTGGCCCTCGGCGATCGGCGCGTCCTCGTTCGCCACGAGGCTCGCCGAGCTGAAGGAGACCCCCTCGTACGACTGCCCCGCGGGCACCGTGCTGTTCCTGCGCCCGGCATGGTCCAGGACGGCGAGCCCGGCCGCGGCCCAGTCCAGCGAACGCGCGTAGCCACGGCCACCGGAGCCGAGCGCGAGATGGGTCCAGGTCTGTGTGTCCTCCGGAATCGGGGACTTGTTGACGGTCACACCGTCGTTGGTGCCGGTGTAGAAGAAGCCCCCGGACGGCTCCCACATCCTCCGCACGAACGCCTCGGCCCGCCCGCGCCGCTCCAGCCACACCCGGTCCCCGGTGAGCCGGGCGAGCCTGCCGAAGAGACACACCAGGTCCGTGTTGTGCTCGGTCGAGGTGAACGGCAGCTTCTGGTTCGCCCCGTCCACCCCGAACTTGTAGCCGCCCAGGGGCTCGTCGGTCCGGCCGGTGCGCTCGATCCACTCGCCGATCCGTACGGCACCGGCGAGGAAGCGGCGCGCTCGGGTACGGCGGGCGAGCGCGCTGAGCGCGATCCCCGCCCAGGCCATGTCGCCCACCGCCGTGCCGGTGAAGCCGAACTGTGTACCGACGTTGACGGTGCCGTCCGCCCGTACGAAGCCGTCCGGCTGCCGCGAGCCGTCGTAGAAGGTGTAAGGCCCGACGTTGTAGGCCTGCCGGAGCCTGCCGTCGTCGTACGCCGGGTCGTGCGACTGGGCGTGGAGCAGGGCGTCACCCAACGCCGTTGCCCTGGTGAGAGCGCCCGCGGTCCGGGCCGCGAGGTGCGCCAGGATCGCCAGGGCGTTGTCGTAGGTGAACGCGGTGCTGAACAGGCCGGCCTGGTCGGTGTAGCTCTGGGTCAGGCGGATGCCGCCGTGGTCGGGATAGGCATCCATGGCCGCGGCGAGGAAGGCCCGTCCCCGATCCGGGGCCGATCCCAGGCCGGCGCCGGCCGAACCGGCCGCCATGGCCTGCCCGGTGCCGGCCGCGGCAAGCCCCACGGCACTGATGCCGAGTCCGGCACCGATGAGCGAACGCCGGCTGAACGCCGGGCCTTGTCTGCCAGTCATGGATCTCCCTTGAGAGCGCTCTCAGCACTGCGCGCTCATTCTGCTGACGCCCTGAGGACGGGTCAACGCCCTGGCAGAAAAGGAGAGTTCCACCAGGAGACGAACGGCGGGTGGATCACTCGCACACGATCTCGTCACGCGGCGTGTAGTGCGTACGGTACGGCTCCCGCTTCACTTCCCGGCCGTCGCTGTAGAAGACCCGCTCCACGGTGACGTCGAACCCTTCGAGCGGCGTCTGCGGCACGCACTCCTTGTCGTCGCTCACCTTCTTCGACGGCTTCTTCACCTCGGTGCGCGGCCCCTTGACCGACTTGATCTCGTCGTACTCACGGGTGCCGAGGAAGGAGACGGTCACGGACGTGTCCGTGGACTCGGCCTGGATGTAGATCGCCTTGCCTGAGTCGTTGGTGAACCTCAGGTCCAGGCTGCCCCAGGCGACCGTGGCCTCGCGGCCCTCCGGGTAACGCTCGATGTAGAAGGAGTGCGCGCCGTGCTCCACGGGCTTGACCCCCGCGAAGAACAGCGCGTTGTACATGGTCGTCGCGACGGCCGAGACACCGCCGCCGGCCGCCTTCGTGAACTTGTCGTCGAGGATGATGATGCCCTCGACGAAGCCGTTCGCCTCGGTGCGCTCGCCGACGGTCCGGTTGAAGCTCCACGTCTCGTCCGGCTTGACGACGGAGCCGTTGATGAGTTCCACCGCCCGGCCGATGTTCTTCGTGCGGTACTCGGCCGGTTCGAAGTGGACGGTGAAGGAGGACATCTTCTCCGTCAGCCCCAGCTCCGGGGCGTTGTCCCGGGTCACCTCCGGCTGGGTCTCGCGTACGGCCACCTCGCCGCCGCGGCCGGCGCCCGATCGCGTGAGCAGCGGCAGCACCGCCTTGCCCAGCGCCTTGTCGGTGACCTCCCGGCCGACCCTGGCGTCCTCTTCGACCACGACCCTGTCGCCGTCCGACCCCAGCTTCGCGTTCTCTGCGGTGGTGGTGACGTCGTCCAGCGGGCCGGCCACGGCGGGGTCGTCGCGCAGCCCCTCGGCGTCGAGCTCCGGTCTCAGCCTGCCGCCGCCGTCCGGCCGCATGGCCAGATGCTCGCCCAGCACGTCCTGGCCGACCGTGAACCGCTTGCCGGCCGCGGTGAGGGTGACGGGCGCCGACACGGCCGGCTCCGCGAACGTACGCACCGCCCGCCTGACCTCGTCGGCGGTGACCTTCGGCCGGGTCTCACGGGCGGGCAGCGACGTGACCGCGTCGGCGTCCCCGCGCAGGAAGGAGGCGCGCAGGGGACCGACCGCGGCGTTCACGTCCAGCGCGTACCCCGAGCGCGGTGCGACCTCCTCGACCCGTCCGCCGTCGAAGGTGACGGCACCGTCACGGACCTTCTGGTCGAGCCCCTTCGCCAGCCGCCCGAGGGCCGCCCGCGCCTTGTCCTCGTCCAGGCGCACGACCGGCTCGATCACGCCGCCCGAACGGAAGAAGCCGCCGAACACACTGAGCGGATCGGCACCGGTGCGTGCCGCCCGGTCGACGGTCTCCCGGACGTCGAAGGAGAGCCCGGCGCGCCGCGGATCGACCGTGCCCGTGCGCTCCCCGACCTTCACGGGCATCTCCCGCGCGCCGTCCGCGCCCAGGTGCCGCTCCAGCTTCCGCACCGCCTCGGCGCGGCTCAGCCCTCCGATCTCCACCCCGCGCACGGTCGTGCCGGTGTCGATCTCCCCGCCCGTGAGCAGCAGCCCGGCGAGATACAGACCGCCGACCCCCACGGCCAGCGCGCCGCCGGCCAGGGCGAAGGGCGGGAGGGAGGTGATGCGCGGAAGGGAGGTTATTCGGGGGCGCATGGGTCTCCTGAAGATCGATACGAGGGTGCACCCGATGACGCGACGCTGCTGCGGGCAAACACGTCAAGCTATTCACAACCGGTCGGCAAACGGGTATGGCCCAGACCACTTATGTCCGAGATCATGTCTGAACCGGCGGGAACGCCCGCCCTGCGCCGCCGCGGCCGGCCACGGCCACAGAGTGGTAACGACGAACAACGGTCCGGTCGTTGACGCGGTCTAGGCCACCATGAAGATCTCTTTCCTGATCCACAACGCCTACGGAATCGGAGGCACGATCACCACCACGTTCAACCTGGCCGGGGCGCTCGCCGAGCGGCACGACGTGGAGATCGTCTCCGCGTTACGCCACCGGGAGCACCCCAATCTCACCCCGCACCCCCGGGTGCGTCTGCGGTCGCTGGTGGACCTGCGCAAGGAAGCGGACCATCCGCTGCACCGGAGACCGGCGCGGGTGTACCCGCCCGCCGAGTACCGTCACCACCAGTACAGCGAGCTGACCGACCAGCGGATCGGCGAGCACCTCGAGGCGCTCGACGCCGACGTCGTCATCGGCACCCGCCCGGGCCTCAACGTGCACATCGCACGCCAGGCCCCGCAGCACGTCCTGCGCGTCGGCCAGGAGCACCTCACCCTGGACAACCACTCGCCGCGGCTGCGCACCGCCCTGCGCCGCGCCTACCGCAGCCTCGACGTCGTCACCACCGTCACGGAAG
>KL569225.1:4816-6798 GCA_000715635.1 Streptomyces violaceus
GGAAGCGGACGCCGCCGCCTACCGGCGCAAGATGTGGCTGCCCGGCGTCCATGTGGAGGCCCTCCCGAACAGCGTTCCCGACCCCGCGCTGCCTCCCGCCGACGGCACCGCCAAGATCGTGATCGCCGCCGGCCGGCTGGTGCGGGTGAAGCGCTACGACCTCCTCATCGAGGCATTCGCCCAGGTCGCCGCCGCGTTTCCGGACTGGCAGCTGCGCATCTACGGCAAGGGCGAGGAACAGCCCAGGCTGCGGCAGCTCATCGAACGCCTCGGCCTGTGGAACAACGTGTTCCTGATGGGGGCCGCCACCCCCATGGAGGCCGAATGGGCCAAGGCCTCGATCGCCGCGGCCACGTCCGACTTCGAGCCGTTCGGCATGACCATCGTCGAGGCGATGCGCTGCGGACTGCCCGTCGTCAGCACCGACTGCCCCTACGGCCCCGCCGAGATCATCAAGGACGGGGCCGACGGCCGGCTGGTGCCGGTCGGAGACCGTGACGCCCTCGCCTCGGCCCTGCTGGAACTCGTCGGCGACGACGAGCGACGCCGCCGCATGGGCCGCACCGCCCTGGAGAACGCCCACCGCTTCGCCCCGGTCCCTGTCGTGGCACAGGCCGAGCGCATCATCGACCAGGCCATGACGGCCAAGAACACAGGCCGGCGGGCCCCCGGGCACCACCGGACGGACAGTCAGCTGGCCGGACGGGGCCACGCCGCCCGCGACCTCGCCCACACCGCGGCCGCCGGCGCCCTGCGCGCGATACGGAAGGGACAACGATGAGCAAGCACCACGACACTCCCCTGCGCACCGACTGCGCCATCGACAAGGACGGCCGGATCACCTTCCGCCTCCCCCTGGCCTCGGCCGCCCGCCCCCAGCTGCTCCTGGCGCTGCGCCCCAAGAAAGGCCGGGCCGAGACGACCCGCCACCACCTCGAACTGGAGCCCGACCCGGCCGACGGCAAGTGGCACGCCGTGCTGGAACCGCTCCAGGCCCTCGACGAAGGCCGCTGGGACCTCTACCTGCTGCCGGAACCAGGAGCCGAACGACAGCGGCTGCGCCCCGGCCTGCGGGACCTGCGCGCCCTCGTCGACGGACACCTCCGCGACCGGCCCTCGCCGGTCGCCGTCAGGATCCCGTACGTCACGAAGGACGGCTTCCTCGCCCTGCGGGCATGGCTGCGCACCGCCCACGTCGAGGCCCGCACCCTCGACGTCACCGACCGCGCCATCACGGTCGAGGCCCGCCTGCACGGCGCCCGGCTCCACGAGGACGCCACCGTGCGGCTGCGCCTGCGCGGCAGCGACACCGTACGGAGCCTCCGTCCCCGGATCGACGAGGACGGCAGGGGCTTCTCCTTCACTGCCGGCCAGAAGGACCTGACGGTCGACGGTGGGGGAGCCGGCCGGTTCTGGGACGCCTTCGTCCGGCCCACCGCCGACGCGCGGCCGATCAGGATCGGCCGGCTCCTCGACGACGTGGCGGACCGCAAGCACGTGTACGTCTACCCGGCCATGACTTCGGACGGAACTGCCGCGCGTCCTTACTACACCGTCGACAACGACCTTGCGATCGAGATGACGTAAGCCGAATACCGACATGCCCGAAATGAAAATCCATGGAGTTTCGGGTGGTTGTTTCGTCAAAGCGCCGCGACAGGCGTGTGTGGGTTTTGTGCAAAGCGGCGGCAAAAAGGTCACGCGCTCGTTCTCAACAGCCGCAAAAGGGAAGGGGACTTGCGGCAATAACCAAACTCAAGTACCTAGATGAACCATGAACCTGTTCAACCGCGTCGTGTCGTCCCGCCGGCAGGCGCCGCCCGTTCCCCCACAGCGCCCGGCCGGCGCACCGGCATCCCCCGCTGCCGTGCTGCCGGACCCACACCTGACGAACCTCACCGGTGAATGGGTCGTCGACCCCGCGCACAGCAGGATCGGCTTCTCGGTCCGGCACGCCATGGTGACCACCGTGCGCGGCTGTT
>KL569225.1:7010-9278 GCA_000715635.1 Streptomyces violaceus
GCACGCCATGGTGACCACCGTGCGCGGCTGTTTCCTGGAGTACGAAAGCCGGCTCTACTTCGACGCGCGCGACCCCGCCCGATCGCGGGCCGACATCACGCTGTTCACCTCCAGCGTCGACACCGGGGTGGAACAACGCGACGGCCACTTGGTCGGCCGTGACTTCCTCGACGCCGCGACCTATCCGCGTATGCGCTTCACCAGCACTGCCGTGGAACACACGGGCACGGACCTCTACCGCATGTCGGGCGACCTCACCATCAAAGGCGTCTCACGCCCCGTCGTACTGGATTTGACCTACATCGGACACGTCACCGACCCTTTCGGATACGAAAGGGCCGGATTCGACGGCACCACCACCATCAACCGCTCCGACTGGGGGCTGACGTACAACAGCAGGCTGGCCGAGGGCGGTGCGATGGTGAGCGAGAAGGTGCGCCTGCAGCTCGACATCGCCGCCATCCGCATGCCCCCGTCGGCCGGCTGACATTCCGGGCGCGGTCGCACGGCTCACGACACGGCGTCGGCCCCGGCCACGACACGGAACGTGGCCGGTCCGAGTGTGAGGACCCCGTCGCTCAGCGGCGTGCACCGCACGCCGCCCCGCCCGCGCAGGGCACGCTGGGCGCCGGGGCCGATCGTCACGTCCATCCAGGCGCAGGGCCGGGCGGGCCGGTGCACGGCGAGCTCCACCGGCCCGCCGCCGCAGTCGAGGGAGATCGTCGTACCGATGTACGAGTCGATGTCGATGCCTCTGAGCAGGATGTTCCGGCGTGTGTGCCGAAGATCGGCATCCTCCGGGAGGTTCTCCGAGGCCATCATGGTCACCGACGCGTTCCGGTGGGCGGGCCGTGCGTAGTAGCGGTCGCCCACCAGTCCCAGACCGCGGCGCACCTCCGCCCGGGGGACGCGCTCGTCCGACGGGCCGGGGGAGGGCCCGTCCGACGGTCGTCCGGCCAGCCGGTGCGCAGGCGACACCAGCAGCTCCAGCACCTCCACCTCGGTCATGACGCCCACCCTACGTCTCGGTAACCACTCCCGGCCGGGTGCCCGCCGACCGACGGAGCCGTACGGCGCCGCCTCGGCCCGTTACTCGTCCTGCCTCCGCCCGAGCCCGCCCTCCTCCAGTGGGGCCCGGCCGTCCGCCGACTCGCCCGCGGTGAGGTGTTCCAGGACTTCGACCAGTTCCTGGCACGCGCGCTCCACGGAACGCCGGGTGTGGATCTGCTCGGTGATCACGGCCGACAGGATGAGTGCCGTCAGGGCCATCGCCCCGTTGAAGGCCTGCAGTTTGAGCATCACCTCCACGCGGCTGAGCCCGTCGAACGGCCCGGCACGGTCGGTCGCCGCCACCGTGGCCAGGATCGAGGCGAAGAGGGCGCACAGCATGCTGCCCGCCAGCTGGAAGCGCAGAGCCGCCCAGATCAGCAGGGGGTAGACGAGGAACAGCAGACTGAGCCAGCTGTGCGCGGCCAGCGGAATGACACAGCAGGCGATCAGCGCCAGGCCCGAGGCCTCCTTCCATCGCGTCAGACGCAGCGGCAGGCGGATGCGGGCCAGCAGGAGCAGCACCGGGGTGACGATCAGCACCCCCATCGCGTCACCCACCCACCAGGCCAGCCACACGGCCCAGAAGCTCGGCCAGTCGAGCTTGCCCGTGGCGATCAGGAGGCCGGCGCCCACGGTCGAGCTGATCAGCATGGCGCTGAACGCCCCCAGGAACACCAGGGCGAGACCTTCCCGCAGCCGCGCGAGATCGGTCCGGAAACCGGCCCGGCGCAGCAGCAGGTACCCGACGACGGGCGCCACCGTGTTGCCCGCCAGGACGCCGAGCGACGATGGCGTGACGGAGGTGATGGACACGATGACGAGAAAGGCACCCAGGGCGATCCCCGGCCAGCAGCGCAGCCCGAAGATCAGCAGGAAGGCGACCGAGACGCCGGTGGGGGGCCAGATGGGCGTGACGACCGCGCCCTCGACGACCAGCTCCCGCAGCAGGCCCAGCTTCCCCGAGACGTAATAGCAGGCGGCGACGGCCAGCGTCTGCAGAGCGAGGACGACCGGCGTACGCAGATCCTGGCTACCCACCACAGGAGCCATCAGACACCGAGGCCACCGCGTCGGCGAGGTGGGAGCGGGGCCCTGCGGCCCTATGGCTGAGCGTCCGGCCCGTCGAGGCCGACCACCAGGACGGCGGCGTCGTCGTCGTGCCCCACACACTCGGCGCCCTTGATCACGGCGGCCGCGAGCGCGTCCACGTCCATGCCC
>KL569225.1:9477-14753 GCA_000715635.1 Streptomyces violaceus
CGTCCATGCCCGCCACCGCCGCGATGCCGGCGAGCCGCGTCACCCGGTCCAGTCCCTCCTCGAGCCGCATCGACGGCCCCTCCACGACACCGTCCGTGAGCAGCACGAACACACCGCCCGTGGTGAGCTCGTACCGGGTCACCGGATACGGCGTCCCCGTCTGGACACCGAGAGGCGGCCCGCCCTCGTCCGAGGTGAGGCCGGACTTCCCGTCGGCTGTGGCCCAGATACAGGGCAGATGCCCTGCCCGCGCGCTCTCCAGCACCCCGGCGCACGGATCGAGCCGCATGAAGGTGCAGGTGGCGAACAGGTCCGCCCCCAGGGACAGCAGCAGATCATTGGTACGGGCCAGGACCTCGCCCGGCTCGCTGGTGACGGAGGCCAGTGCCCGCAGCCCGGCCCGCACCTGCCCCATGAAGGCGGCTGCCTCGATGTTGTGGCCCTGGACGTCACCGATGGACAGACCGATGCGGCCGTCGCCCAGCGTGAAGGCGTCGTACCAGTCGCCGCCCACGTTGAGGCCCTGGCACGCGGGCGCGTACCGCACGGCCAGATGCAGCCGCCGGGCGACGGGCAGATCCCGCGGGAGCATGTCGCTCTGCAGCGCGAGGGCCAGCTCGACCCGGGAACGCTGCATCTCGGCCTGCGCTCGAGCCTGGGCCGTCAGATCCCCGAGCCTGGTCAGCAGCTCGTCGCCGTCGTCCGTGGTGCCGGTGCGGGACATTGATCACTCCGGCGAGGGTGGTCACGGTCGGTGATGACCCTCGGTGGCAAATCACCTGAAATGTGTCCATAGGATGATACTCAGTCGAGGGCTCAGGCGACGACTCATGCTCCCCGCGGTCGCTCAACGCACCGACCGGACCACCCCGGAGTCCGCGCGCCGGCCGACCGCCGCCAGGACGAAGGTCACGCTGATCAGCAACGCCCAGGCGCCGAACTTTCCTATCCCCACGGGCTCCCAGCCGTGCTCCTGATACGGATAGCGCCACGCGCCGACCAGGGTGGCAAGATTCTCCGCCACCCACAGAAAGAACCCGATCAGAACGAACGACACGGCCAGCGGCATTCGCCGACGCACGCCCCGCACCGTGAAGCGCACCGACGTCCCCGTCGTGACGGCCACGAGCAGCCCGGCCAGCAGCCACCGCACATCGGGCAGCCAGTGATGGCTGAAGAAGTTGACGTAGATGGCCGCAGCCA
The DNA here is from genome assembly GCA_000715635.1 of Streptomyces violaceus. Lineage (GTDB taxonomy): Bacteria > Actinomycetota > Actinomycetes > Streptomycetales > Streptomycetaceae > Streptomyces > Streptomyces violaceus. The sequence goes on from KL569225.1 coordinate 10,681, forward strand.
CCGCAGCGGTCGCACGCGGCCGATAGCGCACGATCTCCAGGTCGAACAGATGCCAGGCCCGGCAGATGTAGCTGCCGACAGCCGCGTAGAGAAACCCGCCGTACAGCGGCACACCGGCGAACTTCAGCACAGCCGGCTCCGGGTAGCTCCAGGAGCCGAGCGACACCTTCACCAGCTCGAAGGCCAGACCGATGACATGGCAGACCGCGATGACGGCGACATCCCGCCCGTTCTCCCAGCCACGCATCCAGAACACCAGTGTGAGCAGCACGCCGTAGACCACCAGCAGGTCGTAGCGCGCCACAGGGAGCTCGGGCAGCAGCGTGGACACGGCCACGCCGCACAGCAGGGCGATGGCGAACGCGCAGGCCCGCGTCTGTGTCCACGCGAAGTCGAGCAGCTGACGCACCGGTGCGGCCCAGGGGCCGGCGAAGCTTGAAGGGATCATGGTGCCCTTTAGGACGGCACCGCACGCCGACCGGTTGCGGCGAACCGCCCCACCCGCCGCTCATGGGGCGAGGAGCCGAAGATCCGCTTTACGGTGTCCTGGTGCGATCTGTTCCGAAATGGGTCTTGTTTTCGTCCGGCGGTGCGCCAGTCGTGTTGATCATGGGCTGGGCGGTGGCGGCATCCCTGCAAGGCCCCTCCTACGACCCCGCCGCCCAGACGATCAGTGTCCTCGCGGCTCCCGGTGGCTCGAGCTACTGGGTGATGACAGCCGCCTTCATCGCCCTGGGCATCTGCCACCTGCTCACCGCGTGGGGGCTGCGCCCGGCCGCGCCCGCGGGACGCGCGGCCCTGGCGGCCGGGGGCGTGGCAGCCTTGGCGGTGGCCCTGTTTCCGGCGCCGAGCAGCGGCGGCTCCCTCACCCACGGTTCGGTCGCCGTCGGAGGATTCGTCGTCCTCGCAGCCTGGCCTGTCCTGGCCGCCAGAAGAGGCGACGCCGTGCCATGGGCCCTGCGGCCTCTTCCCGCCCTGGGGGCGACCGCCGTGATGGCGCTGGGCGCGGCATGGTTCCTGGCCGAACTCCACCAGCAGGGCGCTCCTGGCGCAGTGGAACGCGCGGTGACGACGATCCAGTCGGTCTGGCCTTTCGCGGTCGTCCTGTCCTGCTTCTCCTTTCCTCGACCCGCCCGTGACGAGTACCGAGGCTGACCTGTGGCGGACGTACGGGCTGAACGCAAGGGTGCTCCCCGGGGGCGTCGGCGGTCGCTTCCCGTCTCAGCTGCGCGTGGCGAGTGCCTCGCGCCACGCCGGGCTGTCGACGTAGTGGTTGTCGAACCGCTCCGAGGAATCCTTGATCTCCTGCGGATCGGCCTCGCCGCGCACCACCCGGCCGAGGAGCCGCAGATAGTCGAAGCGGTCGGCGCCCGGGGTGAAGACGAACAGTACGTCGGCCGTCCTGCCGGGCGCCGCGGCGAAGGCGTGCGGGGTGTGCGGCGGCACGACGAGGAAGTCGCCGGCCTCCAGGACGGTGATCTCCTCGCCCACCAGCACCTGAAGCGTTCCGTCGATCACGAAGAACATCTCGGACGCCTTGGTGTGCAGATGGGCGGGCGCTCCGACCGCGCCTTCGGCGAACGTCGACCGGTAGCTGGTGAGCCGCCCGCCGGTGTGGCCGGAGTCCGCGAGAAGGGTCATGACACTGCTGGGGTCACGGGTCGTCTCGGCGTCGGCGGCGCGGGTGAGGACGGGGCCGAAGTCCGCGGTCTGCGTGGTCTGTGTGGTCTGCGTGCTCTCGTTCGTCTTCGTCGTCATGACTACGACTCTATGGAGCCGATCGACCGGCTGCGGGGTGCATTTCAAGGCCATGATCATGGGTCAATTCGCTGTGGCACTCCCTGCTTCGTCGATGCCGGGCTCGGCTGCCCCGTCGTGCAGGAAACGCGCCTCGACACCGCTCGGATCCGGGCGGCTCGCCGGGTGATCGACCCGGTGTTCCTCGACACTCCGCTGTACCGTTGCGAGGCCTTGGAACCCGATCTCGGGTGCACGGTGAGCATCAAGCTCGAAACGGCGAACCCGGTCCGCAGTTTCAAGGCCCGCGGCACCGAGGTGGTCGCGAGCCTGCTCGCCGGCCATGGTTCACGGGCCGCGGTGTGCGCCAGTGCGGGCAACCTCGGCCAAGCCCTCGCCTGGTCCGGTCGCGGCCGGGGGATCGACGTGACCGTCGTGGCATCCCGCTTCGCGACGGTGGCCAAACTTGATCGCATCCGCGCGTTGGGCGCCAGGCTGGAACTGGTGGACGGCGACCATGAGATGGCTCGCGAGCGGGCGGAGGCCATCGCACGCCACGACGGCATCCGGCTGGTTGAGGACAGCCTGGACCTCGAGACCTGCGAGGGCGCGGCGACCATCGGCCTGGAACTGGTGGACACCGTGCCGGAGTTCGACGCCGTTCTGATCGCTCTCGGCGGCGGGGCGCTGGCCACCGGTGTGGGCCATGTGGTGAAGGCCTTGGCACCCGAAGTCGAGGTGATCTGCGTCCAGCCGCTCGGCGCACCGGCGATGACACACTCCTGGCGCAGGCGGCGCGTCGTCACCACCGACTCGACCGACACCATCGCCGACGGCGTCGCCGGCCGGCGTCCCATCCCGGCCGTGCTGGACGACCTCCTCCTGGTCGCCGACGACGCCGTCCTGGTCCAGGAGACGTCGATCATGGCCGGTATGCGCATGCTCCTCGACCACGCCGGCCTCGTCGTCGAACCGTCGGCCGCGCTCGGCATCGCTGCGATCCTCGAAGACCGTGACCGCTTCGCCGGACGGCACGTGGTCACCATCGTGTGCGGCAGCAACGTCGACGTAGACGCCTATCACCGCTGGATCGGCGCGGCTTCCACCCACAGGTCCTGACTCATCGCTCCGCGTGGCGGGGGAGGAGGAGGCCGCCCGCTTCACCGCCGTTCAGCAGCATGAGGGAGAAGGCCGGCTGGCGCTCAGCGGGAAGCCAGCCCCCGCTCCTGGGCCGCCGCTCCGAAGTAGTCGCCACCCTTGCGCTTGACGTCGTCGGTGCCCCAGGCCTGCTCGCCGTCGGCGGCGGAACTGCCGGCCCTGTCGGCGGTCTGCCGGAGCGGTGCTCTGACCAGCCTCGGTATGTGCTTCGAGCAGTGGATGTACGCCTCCTCGACCTCGACCTCCACCCACACGTGGGGACGGCGGCCGGGTATCGGATCAACCGGTAGGTCTGGATACCTCTGGCGCATCGCGTCGTCGGCGACCAGCCGCGCCCGGCCGTTGACATGCAGACCGATACGGTCCTGAGAGAAGTCGATCATCAGCAGGCCGACGTGCGGGTTCTCCCGGATGTTGCCGAGCGAGGCCATGACGCCGTTCCCGCGGTACTCCGGGTAGGCCAGGGTCCCTTCATCGAGTACCTGGAGAAAGCCGGGCGGGCCGGCCCGGAAGGTGCTGTCGCATTCGCCGTGGCTGTCCGCAGTCGCGAGGAAGAACATCTCCTGGCGAGCCACGAACTCCCGCATGCGTGGGTTGAGCCGGTCCAGCACCTGCTCGTCGTAGAACCGGTCGGCGCGGCCGGCGGTGCCCAACTCACGTTGAATCTGGTGCTCGCCCTGACTTCCGGGCCGGTCTGCCCGCTCATCGTGGTGCAACGGTCCTCCTGACGGGGTCTCTCCGGGTGTTCGCCTCGGCGCAAATGACTGATTTAGTCACCTGCCAGGCCGAAAAGCGCCACCGGCCATGCACGAGAGAGTAGAGCACGACGACTCTCAGTCCCCCGGCGATCCGACTCCGCGCCGAAAGCTTCGACCGGGCCTTCGGGTCCCTCTCCAAATGCTTCTTTTGGCGTAGGAGTTCTTGTTCTCAGTTCGCCACTTATGCGATGAGATGCAACGGTCTGCCTATGGTTACATCACAGAACGCTGAAATGATCAGAACTCGCGACTGTCGCCGCCGCAGGGCGAGTCCGGCAATCGTGCTCTTCGCGGCCGCCGTGATACTGGGCGTTGCCACCAGAGCGGAGGCCCTGCCGTCTGCTCGGTTCGGGCCCGACTGGGACGCCATCGCCGCGTGCGAGTCCGGTGGGAACTGGAAGGCGAACACCGGCAACGGCC
>KL569225.1:14963-16690 GCA_000715635.1 Streptomyces violaceus
ACGGCCACTACGGCGGCCTGCAGTTCACCCAGTCCAGCTGGGTAGCCGCCGGAGGACGGAAGTTCGCCCCGCGCGCCGATCTGGCCACCCGCAAGGAGCAGATCACGGTGGCCAAGCGTTTGGCCGCGTTGCAGGGAATGTCCGCATGGTCCTGCGCGTGAGTGAAGTAGACAGCACCGCCGCCGACTTCTGAGTCACTCAGGACGTAGCTTCGTCACATCGGGAGCGAGTGTTCGACGAGTCAGTACTCACCGTGAGGCTGGCCGGTTGTGATGGTTCCCGCGCTCCTGAGTACCGGCACTGCTTCGAGCACGAGTATCGCGAGGTCGTCGTCGATGGGCTGGGTGCTGAAGTCGTGGGTGGTTCGGCGGATGCGCTCGGCGACGGCCTTGGCGCCGAGCCCTGTGCAGGTGGCGAGTATGCGCGCGAGGCCGTTGTCGTCGTCGAGTTGTTGTGTGCCGTTGCGGCGTTCGGTGACCCCGTCGGTGACACAGAGGAGTGTTTCGCCTGGTGTGAGGGTGAGGGTGTCGGCGTGGTAGTTGGTGTGTTCCTCGACGCCGAGGAGTATTTGGGGGCGGGCGACGGATGTGACGGTGCCGTTCGTCGTCAGTCGCAGGGGTGGCGGGTGTCCGGCGCTGGCGATGGTGCATCGGGTGTTGCCGGTGGTGGGGTCGGGTTCGAGTTCTCCGTAGAGCAGGCTGAGCAGGCGGGCGCCTTCGTGTTCGCCGCGGGGGGTCGTGGTTTCGGCGGCTTCCTCGGCCATCGCGTGGTTGAGGCGGTTGAGAAGAGTCTCGACGCCGTGGCCCTCGCGTGCGAGAAGTCGTACGAGGTGACGGGCGAGACCGGTGACGGACATGGCTTCCATGTCGTGGCCGGAGACGTCACCGAGGAGGAAGCACCACCGGTGCCGGCCCATGGGGAACAGGTCGTAGAAGTCTCCGCCGACGGTCTGGCCTTCCGCCCAGGGCTCGTAGACGATCGCCGTGTCGATGCCGGGGATGGCGGCCAGTGAGGTGGGGAGCTGCCGGCGCTGGAGCGTACGGCTGATGGTCGCCTGGCGGGTGTAGTGGCGGGCGGTGACCACCGCCTGGGCCGTGCGGCGGGCGACGTCTTCGATGAGTCGTACGACGTTGTCGGTGAGTTCGGGTTGTCCTGCCTGGCCGATGAGGAGTGTGCCGTGGTACCGGCCGCCGGCGACGAGGGGGAAGGCCAGTGCGGAGCCGCCTGTGTTGTGGGCGGCTTCGCATTCGGGCCAGGGCCAGGGGAGGCCGGTCGTGCGGAGTGCGGAGCTCGGGGGGTCCTTCTCCAGGGACCGGCGGAGGGTGCGGATGTGCCGTTCGTCGGTGTGCCAGACGCGGGAGAGCCGTACGCCGGCGTGGTCGGTGGTGAGCCATATGCCGCACCAGTCGGCGAGTCTGGGCACCAGGAGCTGTCCGGCCAGGGCCGCGACCATGTCCTCGTCCAGTTGTCCGGCGAGGAGCTCTCCGGCCTCGGCGAGGAACCACTGTCCTTCGCGTTCGGCCCACTGGGCCCGGTGGCCGGGGTGTCCGCGCGGCAGGGCGGGCTCGGGGGGAGGCGGCGGGCGGCGGGTGACCTCGGCCGGGAGGCCGGTGATGCGGTGCTCTGTAGTGGCGAACGGGGTCGGCATCGGGCATTCCAGGCGGACCCATGTGGCTTTCCCGGTGCGCCGGCAGGTCACGCCCCAGGATTCGGCCAGTGTGTGCATG
>KL569225.1:16975-17213 GCA_000715635.1 Streptomyces violaceus
GTGTGCATGAGCTGCCGGCGGTAGCCGTGCACGGGGCTGTGCGGGCTTGTTGTGCCGCCGGGACGGCCGGCGGGGCCGTGCTCCAGCACCTCGACCACGACACCCACCCACCCGGCCCTGGCGTCGGCCTGCGCGGTCCCGTCCCACCCGGCCTCGGAACCGGTCTGTGCGGCCCCATCCTCGGCCCGGGGGCCGGGCCCGTGAGGTCCGGGTCCGGCCTCGAGGTGACAGGCCACCT
>KL569225.1:17474-18641 GCA_000715635.1 Streptomyces violaceus
GACCCGGCGTGTGCGGCAGCGCTGGTGACCAGTTCGCTGGCGAGGAGCACTACATCGTCGACGGACCGCTCGCTGATCGTCGGCGCCGCGGGGGAGTGGGGCGCGGTCCGTTCAGTGAGCACGGCACGCACGAACTTGCGCGCCGCTGCGGCCGCGAGTTCGTTGGCTGGTACATGCATCCGTGCTGCTGCTGTGGAACGCGGACCGAAGGACCGTCCTGTTTGCGACCCCGCTTGTGGCCTCACGGCAACCCCTGCCCAGCTCACTGCGGACGAGTACAGGACGAATGTAGCCTAAATGGGGAGTGGTCATATTTTGTGCCCAGAGAAGTGAGTTCTCATGGATTCTGTCGCTCGCTCCGAAGTCGTTTCTTCTGAGCCGGAATCCGGGGAGCGGGAGCCCGGCGCAACCGGTTCCGCGGCCGCGGGCCGGCCTGCACCCGGGCCGGAGGGCGAGTGGGTGCATGTGGCCGAGTTGCGTCCGCTACTGGCGGCCATGAATTCGCTTTGCGACGGCGATTTCACCGTACGTATGGGTAACGTGCCCGAAGGGATTGTCGCGGAGTTGGCGGGGGTGTTCGACCAGATCACCACGCGGAACGCGCATCTGGCCTCGGAGCTGGAGCGAGTGCGCCGGGAGGTGGTCCGGCAGGGGCGGCTGGACGAGCGGCTGTCGGCGAGTCCCGGATCGGGCGGGTGGACGACGAGTGTGGATGCGGCCAACGTGCTGCTGGAAGCGCTGGCCGTCCCGATCGTGCATGCCACGCGCGTCCTGGACGCGGTCGCCGACGGTGATCTGACGCAGCGCGCCGATCTGCACGACGGCAGGCGCCAGCTGCGCGGTGATCTGCGGCGCCTGGGGCGCGGGGTGAACCGCATGGTGGAGCAGCTGTCGCTGTTCACCGGCGAGCTCACCCGGGTCTCCCGGGAGGTCGGAACCGAGGGGCGTCTCGGCGGACGTGCCACGGTGCAGGGGCTGGCCGGCGACTGGCGCTACGTGACCGAGGCCGTCAATACGATGGCGTCCCGGCTGACCGCGCAGGTGCGCGACATCGCGGTGGTGACCACGGCGGTCGCGCGCGGTGATCTGACCCGGCAGGTCACGGTGGAGGCGACCGGCGAGCTGCTGGAGCTGAAGCTGACGGTGAACACGATGGTCGACCAGCTG
>KL569225.1:18838-20186 GCA_000715635.1 Streptomyces violaceus
ACACGATGGTCGACCAGCTGCGGGCGTTCGCCGACGAGGTCACCCGGGTCTCCCGCGAGGTCGGCACGGAGGGACAGCTCGGCGGCCGGGCCCAGGTGCCGGGCGTGTCCGGGGTGTGGAAAGACCTCACGGACAACGTCAACTTCATGGCGTCGAACCTGACCTCGCAGGTGCGCAACATCGCTCAGGTGACCACGGCGGTCGCCACCGGCGATCTGAGTCAGAAGATCACGGTGGACGCCCGGGGCGAGATCCTGCAGCTGAAGCTGACGGTGAACACGATGGTCGACCAGCTGTCGGCGTTCGCGGGCGAGGTCACCCGGGTCGCCCGCGAGGTGGGCACCGAGGGCCGTCTCGGCGGCCGCGCCCAGGTCCGCGGGGTGTCGGGGGTGTGGAAGGACCTCACCGAGAACGTCAACTTCATGGCGGACAACCTGACCTCGCAGGTGCGCAACATCGCCCAGGTGGCAACGGCGGTCGCCCAGGGCGATCTGGGCAAGACGATCACGGTGGAGGCCAAGGGCGAGATCCTGGAGCTGAAGTCGACGATCAACACGATGGTCGACCAGCTGTCGGCGTTCGCGGGCGAGGTCACCCGAGTCGCCCGCGAGGTCGGCACCGAGGGCAATCTGGGCGGGCAGGCGCAGGTCCGCGGGGTGTCGGGGGTGTGGGAGGAGCTGACGGACAACGTCAACTTCATGGCGTCGAACCTGACCTCCCAGGTGCGCAACATCGCTCAGGTGACGACGTCGGTCGCCAACGGCGACCTGTCGAAGAAGATCACCGTCGATGCCCGCGGCGAGATCCTGCAGCTGAAGGAGACCGTGAACACCATGGTCGACCAGCTGCGGGCGTTCGCCGACGAGGTCACCCGGGTCGCCCGCGAGGTCGGCACCGAGGGCCGTCTGGGGGGCCGGGCCCAGGTCCGCGGGGCGTCGGGGGTGTGGAAGGACCTCACGGACAACGTCAACTTCATGGCCTACAACCTGACCTCGCAGGTCCGCAACATCGCCCAGGTGGCCACGGCCGTCGCACAAGGCGATCTGTCGAAGAAGATCGACGTCGACGCGCGAGGCGAGATCCTGGAGCTGAAGACCACCATCAACACGATGGTCGACACGCTCTCCTCGTTCTCCTCGGAGGTCACCCGCGTCGCCCGGGAGGTCGGCAGCGAGGGGCAGCTGGGCGGTCAGGCGCGTGTCGAGGGCGTCTACGGAACGTGGAAACGGCTGACCACCAACGTCAACGAGCTGGCGCTGAATCTCACCACCCAGGTCCGGGCGATCGCGGAGGTGGCCAGCGCGGTCACCCAGGGCGACATGTCCCGCGCCATCACGGTCGAGGCGCA
>KL569225.1:20422-21162 GCA_000715635.1 Streptomyces violaceus
CATGGTCTCCAACCTCCGCGAGACCACCCGCGCCAAGGACTGGCTGGAGTCGAACCTGACCCGCATGGCCGGACTCATGCAGGGCCACCGCGACCTGGTGGAGGTCGCCGACCTGATCCTGCGCGAGCTGACCCCGCTGTTGAACGCACAGTTCGGGGCGTTCTTCCTGGCCGAAGCGGGGGCGCCACCCGGTGAGGGTCTGCAGTTCATCGCCGGGTACGGCACGGACCAGGCCGGCGGGGGCAGCCCGCTGCCGGGCACCGGTACCCCGGGCCGCGGGCTGATCGCCCAGGCCGCGCAGGAGAAGAAACGCATCCTCATCACGGACGTCCCGCCCGACTACATCACCATCAACTCCGGGCTGGGCACGGCCCGCCCGGCCAGCATCGTCATCCTGCCCATCATCTTCGAGGACCAGGTGCTCGGGGTGATCGAGCTCGCCTCGCTCAGCAAGTTCAACGATGTGCACCTGGCCTTCATCGACCAGTTCGTCAACACGATCGGCGTCTCGACCAACACGATCATCGCCAACTCCCGTACGGAGTCGCTACTGTCGGAGTCCCAGCGGCTCACCTCCGAGCTGCGCGAGCGGTCCGACGAACTGCAGCGCTCCAACGCCGAACTCGAGGAGAAGGCCGCACTGCTCGCGACCGCCTCGCAGTACAAGTCGGAGTTCCTGGCGAACATGTCGCACGAACTGCGCACGCCGCTGAACTCCCTGCTGATCCTGGCCCGGCTGC
>KL569225.1:21328-23263 GCA_000715635.1 Streptomyces violaceus
CGCCGCTGAACTCCCTGCTGATCCTGGCCCGGCTGCTCGCCGACAACCCCGACGGGCATCTGGCCGAGCAGGAGGTGCAGTTCGCGACCACCATCCACCGCTCGGGCTCGGATCTGCTCCAGCTGATCAGCGACATCCTCGACCTGTCGAAGATCGAGGCCGGGCGGATGGACGTGCGCCCCAAGATGCTCCCGCTGATCAAGCTGCTCGACTACGTCCACGCGACCTTCCGGCCGCTGACCATCGACCGTGGCCTGGGCTTCGAGATCGCGGTGGAGAAGGACGTACCGGCCGAGCTGTATTCCGACGAGCAGCGCCTTCAGCAGGTACTGCGCAACCTGCTGTCCAACGCCGTGAAGTTCACCCACGACGGCCATGTGGAGCTGCGCGTCAGCCGGGTGCTGGGCATGCACTTCACCGAGGACACGCTCAAGAACGCCGACGTCGTCATCGCGTTCTCAGTGAAGGACACCGGGATCGGCATCGCCCCCGACAAGCTCCCGATGATCTTCGAAGCGTTCCAGCAGTCCGAGGGCACCACCAACCGCAAGTACGGCGGCACAGGCCTCGGCCTGTCCATCAGCCGGGAGATCGCCGGAATGCTCGGCGGCAAGATCGTCGCCGAGAGCGAACCGGGCGTGGGCTCCCGCTTCACCCTCTACATCCCCGCCCTCCACCCCGGCGCCACCGCGGTACAGGGCCCCGCGGATCTGCGCACCGCCGGCACCGCGCCCGCCCTTCCCCCGGAGCCCGGGCCGCCGGCGGCCGCAGCCGAGGACACCTCACCCGAGCACATGCTCGACAGCACGGAAACCCTCCAGCCCGACACCCCGGCTACGCGCCACCTCCCGGAGGACCTGACGGGTACACAGTCCACCGAACCCGCCAACGGCCGCGAGGACGCCTGGCCGGCGACCACGCGGCTCAAGGAATGGCTCAGCGGCCGCCCCGGCCGCGTCCTGGCAGGCCGCCGCATCCTCATCGTCGACGACGACATCCGCAATGTCTTCGCCCTCACCCACGCACTGGGCCGAGTCGGCATCACCGTGCGGTACGCGGAGAACGGCCGGGAGGGCCTCGAGGTCCTGGAACGCGCCGCTGACGTCTCCCTGGTCCTGATGGACATCATGATGCCTGAAATGGACGGATACGAGACCATCCACACCATCCGGGAGACCCCCCGTCTCGCCCACCTGCCGATCATCGCACTCACAGCCAAAGCGATGCCCCAGGACCGCGACAAAGCGATCGACAGCGGCGCCGACGACTACGTGCCCAAGCCGGTCAACATCGACCGCCTGCTCTCCGCCATCTGCGACCTGCTCGACCCGCCCAACAACCGCCCGGCACCCGCACAGGACCCGGACATCGCCGACGACCCCGAACCACCACCCGCTCACGAGACCGCCGACGATCCGCCCGAGGACGCACGATGAACACCAACCTGGTCAACCCGTGCAGCATCCTCATCGTCGACGACATGGAGGAAAACCTCATCGCCTTCGAAGCCGTACTCGGCCCACTGCACCAGCACCTGGTCCGCGCACGCTCAGGAGAACAAGCCCTGAAAGCCATGCTCCGCCAGGAGTTCGCCGTCGTCCTCCTCGACGTCCGCATGCCCGGCATGGACGGCTTCGAGACCGCCGCCAACATCAAGCGCCTCGACCAGACCAAAGACGTCCCCATCATCCTGGTGACCGGAACCGAAGGCGGCGCCGACTACGCCTACAGGGGATACGCCATCGGCGCCGCCGACTTCATCGCCAAGCCGGTCGACCCCTGGGTGCTGCGCACCAAAGTCACCGTCTTCCTCGATCTGCACCGCAAGAACCGCCAGTTGGCGATGCGAGCAACCGGCACGGATACGGACCGGCTCACAGAGATCTCCCAGCAGCTCACCGAGATCAAGCTGCTGCTGCGCGACAGACCGGAAGC
>KL569225.1:23479-24359 GCA_000715635.1 Streptomyces violaceus
GCCGACACGGCAGCTCTCGCCGACCGCATCGCAGAGGTGGAGCGCACCGTCGGAAACCTCCTCCCGGGCCGCATCGGCACCGAGTAGATGCGTTCAGCTGCCGCTGAGTGTCCGTCCGGAACCTCTCTTCGCGATCCCGCGCGATGGCCGCTGGCCTCCGGACCGCATGACCACCTCCAGGCAGAGCGGCCCACTCACGTCCTGGCGGTCGCCCTAGGAGCTGTGGCACCTGGGAAGTGGCCGGTGAACGCGTGACCTGCCACGGCGACTGCCGCCTTGGACCAGCGTCGTGGGCCGATCGACATCACAAACCCACCCGAAACAAGGCCTGATTGGGTTAAAGAACCAGGTTAAAAGTCGAGGTAAGGATTGCTAGGGTAGGCGTGCGAAGGGAGATCCGCATGGCCACCGAGGAAGAGCTGTTCGCGTCCGTCGACGCGCTGCTGGAAGAGGAGCCGCAGCTCCCGCCCCCGGTGGAACGCGCCCGGCTGCGTGAGGCCGCCGGTATCACCCAGGCCCGTCTCGCTCTCGCGCTGAAGACGTCGACGCAGACGGTGAAGAACTACGAGAACGGCAGGAGCGAGCCGAAGTCGCCCCGCCTGGAGGCATACCAGCGCCTGCTCAACGGCTGGGCGGAGAAGTACCCCGCGCACGGCACCCCCGCAACCACGCCCGCCCCGGTCGCGGCGCCGCAGCCGGAGGAGCCGGCCACGCTCACCGGACCGCCCGCCCCCGAACCGGAGAGCGCCGTGCCGGTGGAGACGCCCGCAGTCCAAGCCGCCCCCCAGCGCCCCGCCCGTCCGGCCGAACGCCCGGCCACGTCGTCGCGGCGCCCGGCCGCGAAGAAGGCCGCGAAGCCCGCCGTCGACTCCGGCTTCCC
>KL569226.1:0-137 GCA_000715635.1 Streptomyces violaceus
CCGGTCGGCAGCAGCGGCAGGGCGAGGAACGTGAGGACGGCGGACACGGCGGCACCCCGGGCCGTCCGCCGGGCCGCCCTCACGCGAACTCCACCGCGACCAGCAGTTGCAACCGGGCTGTCTCTTATACACATCTC
>KL569226.1:418-731 GCA_000715635.1 Streptomyces violaceus
AGCCGGGCGTGCCCCACGACCAGCAGCCGGTCGTCGGCCCGCTCGACCACTCGCAGCCGCAGCAGAACGGGGAAGGTCAAGCCGTTCAGGTCGAGGTCGCCGGTGAGCTGGAGACGGCCGCCGTGGACCTCGTCGACCTGCTCCGAGGCGAGCACGGCGGAAAACCGGCGGTCGTCGAACTCGTAGCGCAACGAAGGGCATTCGGCGTCCTCCGGCACGGTGAGGGACGCCTCGCCGAGTGTGACGCGACGGCGCAGCACCGGCAACGGTCCGTACTCTGTCTCTTATACACATCTCTGATGGCGCGAGGGAG
>KL569226.1:972-1498 GCA_000715635.1 Streptomyces violaceus
GCGCCGTCGCGCGACTGGGGCGGGGAAGGGACGGTGGGCAGGGTGACGGTCGTCATCCCGGTCTCCTTGGAAAGCGGTTCCCGAAGCATGGCGATGGTGTGGAGAATGGAGCGGGCGCCGCTCCGGCCGGCTGAGCCCCGGCCGGAGCGGCGTCCACCCTGTTGTCGCGGACCGTGTCAGCAGTTGCCGGTGAGGAAGTCCGTCGTGGGCGTGAGCATCTGCCCGGCCCAGACCGTGTGCATCTTCACGTAGCCGTCGGGGTTCAGCAGATCGGTGACCTGCTGTCCGGGCGACTCCTCCAGGTGCGCCTTGTTGATGTGGTTCAGCAGCACACCGAGCGTGTCGTCGAGCACCGAACCGCCGTCAGAGACAGCGGGCTTGAGGATGCTCTCGACCCAGACCGTGTGCGTCTTGATGTACGAGTCGAGCGCCAGCGCGTCCTGCACCTGCTGCCCCGGTGACCGCTCCAGGTGCGCCATGTAGAGGTGCTGGAGGATCGGGAGCAGCACGTTCTGCACGCTGGCGC
>KL569226.1:1718-3272 GCA_000715635.1 Streptomyces violaceus
GGTGCGGTGGTCGGTGCCTGCGTGGGGGTGGGGCCGGCCGTGGGTGTGCCCGTGGGGGCAGGCGTCGGCGTGGGCGTCGACCCGCCACCGCCACCGCCGGCTTCGACGACCTTCACCGAGGCGGTCATGTCCGGATGCACCGCGCAGTAGTACTCGTACGTCCCCGCCTTGGTGAAGGTGTACGACCAGGAGTCACCCTGCTCCAGCGTCCCCGAGTCGAACTTCACCGGGGCCTTGGTGGTGGTGACCGTGTGCGGCACGCTGTCGTGGTTGGTCCACTGGACGGTCTGGCCGACCTCGACGACGAGCTGCTTCCCGTCGCCGAACTTGTTGCCCATGATGTCGACCTGGTGGTCGGCCTTGGCGGCAGCGGCGGGCTGTGCCTCGGCGGCGGCCACGGGCGCCTGAGCCGCGCCCGTGGCCTGCTCCGAGCCGGCCGGCGTGGAACCGGAGACCGCGCTCAACAGCCCGAGGCTGAGTACGGCCGCCAGCGCCGCACCGAGCCCGGCGACCAGCAGACCCCGGTTCCCGGCGGGCGGCCTGCGCCGCCCCTGTCCGGTCTCGTCGCTCTCGTTGCTTCGTTTCACTTCTGCTCCTTGCGCTTGGGGGGAGTTCAGCGGCCGGGGTCGGCCGTGACCAGCAGACTCGTCACGGCGAGCACGACGAGGACGAGCCCCGTCTCGACCGCGACCGAGTAACCGAAGGGCCGCACGGTGGCGGCGTCGCCGCGCAGCAGCACGGCGAGATCGAGGCGGGTGCGCACCCACTGGCGGCTCGCGAACGCGGCGAGCAGGACGACCCCGAGCACGCCCGTCTTCAGCAGGAGCAGCTGCCCGTACGAGGTGTGCAGCAGCGCGTCGTACGACCCCACCACCTGCCAGGCGAGCACCAGCCCGGCGCCGACGATCCCGGTGACGCTCACCGCCGCGAGCCGTGAGTAACCCGGCACCACTACCGCCAGCTCCCGGGCCCGGCAACGCGGCAGCACGGCCAGCGCGAGCACGGCCAGCCCGCCGATCCACAGCGAGGCGCCGAGCAGATGGACGAAGTCGGCGACGGCACCCCAGGTGGGCTCGGCGCCCTCGGAGCTGTGGCCCGTCATGCCGGTCGTCCGCAGCAGTCCGAACGTCACCGCGAGGGCGCCCACCCGCCAGCCCGGGGAGCGGGAGGTGCGGGCCCCGCCCTGGAGCAGGGCGCCGAGCACCACGGCCGCCAGCACCCACACCAGAGCGCGGGCGGCGAGCACGACCCCGGGCTCGGTGGCCAGCAGATCGGCGTACGTCACAGGGCGCAGCGCGTCCCGCAGTCCGCCGAGCGTGCTGTAGGCGCCCTGGAGACCGATGCTCGCGACGGTGGCCAGCAGCCCGGCAGTCCAGGCGAAGACGAGCAGCGCCCGGGACCGCGGCTCGTCCGCGCCGCGCGGCCACAGCAGCACGACGAAGGCGAGACCGCCGACGAACAGGGCCAGCGCGAGATAGCCGGCCCAGCGGGCGGCGACGAGGCCTTTGCGCACCGAGGGGGAGGGTGCGGGAGCGGAGGTGGCGGCCTCGTCGC
>KL569226.1:3448-3611 GCA_000715635.1 Streptomyces violaceus
CCCGCGGCCGGTGCGCCGATGGTGAGGGCGATCCGGCCGGAAGAAGCGTGCCCGTCCTCCGCGTCGACGACGGACCACATGACGGCGAACTCACCGTGCTTCGGGATGGCGAGCGCGACCCGCACGGCGTCGGCCCCGCCGCCCGGCGTACGGGAGACCGGCA
>KL569226.1:3854-4304 GCA_000715635.1 Streptomyces violaceus
AGAGATGTGTATAAGAGACAGCGTCGGCGAGGTCGACGGCCTCGTCGAAGGTGAGGGTGAGGTGGCCGGGGGCCTTCTCCAGCTCCGCCCCGTCCTTCGGGGAGGAGGAGACCAGCTCGGTGTGGGCGAAGGCGGTCTGCGGCGCTCCGGCCAGGACGTACAGGAGCGGGGTGAGCAGGAGCAGGAGCAGGGCGCGCCGGACGGTCGTGGTCACGGTGTCGCCTCCGGCAGGGGGGACGCGATGCCGCCGAGGAGGCTGCCGACCGGGGCCAGGCCGACACAGGGGGAGGGTTGCGGCGTGGGCGTCTCGCCGGCGCCGTCGAGCAGCCCGAACACGGGCTCGGTGAGCCCGCCGAGGAGCGGTTGTACGAGGGTGACCTCGCCGTCCTCGCAGGTGTCGCCGTCAGCGGGGGCGGACCCCGACGGGGTGGGCGAGGGGGAGGGGGACGG
>KL569226.1:4480-9687 GCA_000715635.1 Streptomyces violaceus
AGTGTGGCCGGACTCGTCCGCGCCGCCGGTGCCGTACCCGGTGCCCGCGCCGATTCCGCCGTACCCGGGCAACTGGCCATTGCCGATGGGCACTTGGCCCGCCCCGGTACCCGGATCGGATACGCCGGGGGCGCCCGGCGCGGCCGGTGTGGGGCTCGCCGGCGCGGTGGCCGCGGGCGGTGATGTCGGGGGAGCGGCGGTCTGCGTACCGCCGGAGGCGGAGGGGGCACCGATGCCCGACGCGTAACCCAGCACGATGACCACGGCGCCGACGAGCGCGCCGGCCACCAACTCGTCGCGGTGATCCCGCGGCCACTCCGCCCGGGAGAACAAGGGCATGGGGCACTCCTGGCATGGTCAGGTCAAGCCAATGGAAGGTGTGGCGAATGACGACCAGTGGAGTGGAAGGGGGATTCCGTGCAACTACGCGTCGGTTAATCGATTGTTGCCGGACCCTCTCTCCCGGTGGGCAGGCCGGCGAAAACGGTCGATTCCGCTTACTGCTCGAATAAAATTCGAACTCATATTGATGATTTCGAGGGTGATGGCGTATGCCGAGGCCGCAGGGGGCTGCCGCCCTTCGGGGGCCTGCCCGAGCGCGGCCTCGGCGCCCGGGTGCGACAGCGAAAGGAGCACAGAAAATCCGCGCGGATCGGCTCGGTCCTTCACCGATCCCACGAGAATTCCCGAATCTCCCGCAAAGCCATCAGGAATTCATGGAACCCGGACCGAATTCTGGTGCCCGACCGCGCTCGGCCATGGGCCCGCTCAGGCGGTCGGCCCTTTCAGGCGGTCGCTCGAACTCAGGCGGTCGGCCGCCCCATCGCCCGGTACGTCCAGCCGGCCTTGCGCCACCGGTCCGGGTCGAGGGCGTTGCGGCCGTCCAGGATGAGACGGGTCGCCGCGACCTCGCCGAGGGCCTCCGCGTCCAGCTCCCGGAACTCCCGCCACTCCGTCAGATGCAGCACTATGTCGGCGCCCCGGACCGCCTCCAGCGCCGAGTCCGCGTAGCCGAGGGTGGGGAAGACCCTGCGCGCGTTGTCCATGCCCTTCGGGTCGTAGACCGTCACCTGGCCGCCCTGGAGATGGATCTGCCCGGCGACGTTCAGCGCGGGGGAGTCCCGGACGTCGTCCGAGTCCGGCTTGAAGGTCGCGCCCAGCACCGCCACCCGCTTGCCGAGGAACGGCCCGCCGCCCAGCGCCTGCCGCGCCAGCTCCACCATCTGCCCGCGCTGGCGCATGTTGATGGAGTCGATCTCCCGCAGGAAGGTCAGCGCCTGGTCCGCACCCAGCTCACCGGCCCGCGCCATGAACGCCCGGATGTCCTTCGGCAGACAGCCGCCGCCGAAGCCGATCCCGGCCCGCAGGAACTTCTTCCCGATCCGGTCGTCGTAGCCGATGGCCTCCGCCAGCTTGGCGACGTCACCGCCCGCGGCCTCGCACACCTCCGCCATGGCGTTGATGAACGAGATCTTCGTGGCGAGGAAGGAGTTCGCGGAGGTCTTCACCAACTCCGACGTCGGGAAGTCGGTCACCACGAACGGCGAACCCTCGGCGATCGGCGTGGCGTACACCTCCCGCAGCAGCTTCTCGGCCCGCTCGCTGCGCACGCCCACCACGAGCCGGTCGGGATGCAGCGTGTCGTCGACCGCGAAACCCTCGCGCAGGAACTCCGGGTTCCAGGCCAGCTCGGCGTCCTCGCCGGCGGGCGCGTGCGCGGCCAGGTAGATCGCCAGGCGGTCGGCGGAACCCACGGGCACGGTCGACTTGCCCACGACCAGGGCCGGCCCGTGCAGATGCGGGGCGAGCGAAGCGATCGCGGAATCGACGTACGACATGTCACAGGCGTACTCGCCGTGCCGCTGCGGCGTGTTCACGCAGACGAAGTGCACATCCCCGAAGGCACCGACCTCGGCCCAGTCCTGGGTGAAGCGCAGCCGCCCGCTGGAGCCCTCGATACCGGCGACGTGCCGGCGCAGCAGCTCCTCAAGACCCGGCTCGTACATCGGGGCCTCGGCGCGCTCCAGCTTCTCGATCTTCTCGGGTACCACGTCGAGGGCGAGCACCTCGAAGCCCAGCTCGGCCATGGCCGCCGCGTGTGTCGCGCCGAGATAACCGGTGCCGATCACGGTGATCTTCAGGGCCATGGGGTGCTCCAGGGGTCTACGGCATGCGGTGCGCGCCCGAGCATAGCCGGGGCATGGGAACGCGCTTCACTGGGCAACTTTTCCGCTGTCGCCTAGCTCACGTATCACTCCCGGGGGCGACCCCATAAACTTTTGATTACTTAACGGTAGTTAGCGTCAGCATCGCAGCGTTTTGGAGCGTGAGAGACCTTGGCCGGATCGGCTGACTTCGACCTGTACCGCCCGTCCGAGGAGCACGACATGCTCCGTGACGCCGTCCGCTCCCTGGCCGAGGCGAAGATCGCGCCGTACGCCGCCGCGGTGGACGAGGAAGCCCGCTTCCCGCAGGAGGCGCTCGAGGCGCTGACCGGCAACGACCTGCACGCCGTGCACGTGCCGGAGGAGTACGGCGGGTCGGGCGCGGACGCGCTGGCGACCGTCATAGTGATCGAGGAGGTGGCGCGTGTCTGCGCCTCGTCCTCCCTCATCCCCGCGGTGAACAAGCTGGGCTCGCTCCCGGTGATCCTCTCCGGCTCCGAGGACCTGAAGAAGCGGTACATGACCCCGCTCGCCAAGGGCGACGGCATGTTCTCGTACTGCCTGTCCGAGCCGGACGCCGGCTCCGACGCCGCCGGCATGAAGACGAAGGCCGTCCGCGACGGCGACCACTACGTCCTCAACGGCGTGAAGCGCTGGATCACCAACGCGGGCGAGTCCCAGTACTACACGGTGATGGCCGTCACGGACCCGGCCAAGCGCTCCAAGGGCATCTCGGCCTTCGTCGTCGAGAAGTCGGACGAGGGCGTCTCCTTCGGCGCCCCCGAGAAGAAGCTCGGCATCAAGGGCTCCCCGACCCGCGAGGTCTACCTCGACAACGTCCGCATCCCCGCCGACCGCATGATCGGCGAGGAGGGCACCGGCTTCGCCACGGCGATGAAGACCCTCGACCACACCCGCATCACCATCGCCGCGCAGGCCCTCGGCATCGCGCAGGGGGCACTGGACTACGCCAAGGGCTACGTCCAGGAGCGCAAGCAGTTCGGCAAGGCGATCGCCGACTTCCAGGGCATCCAGTTCATGCTCGCCGACATGGCCATGAAGATCTCGGCCGCCCGCGCCCTGACCTACCAGGCCGCCGCCGCCTCCGAGCGCGGCGACGCCGACCTCACCTACCAGGGCGCCGCGGCCAAGTGCTTCGCCTCGGACGTGGCGATGGAGGTCACGACGGACGCCGTCCAGCTCCTCGGCGGCTACGGCTACACGCGCGACTACCCGGTGGAGCGCATGATGCGCGACGCCAAGATCACGCAGATCTACGAGGGCACGAACCAGGTCCAGCGCATCGTCATCGCCCGCAACCTGCCGTAAGGCACTCAAGGCCGCACCTGCCGTAAGGCCCTCGAGGCCGCCGCTCCGCTTCACCGGTCGCCCTCCGCCCGTTCCGCCGGGCAGGAGGGCGACCGCCGTTCCGGGAAGCCCTGACGCACGCCTGGCGGATTCCTTCCCTCCGCCCCATGGCGGGCAGCGCCGAGCAGGCGTAGGACGGAAGGCACGGGGGCCGACCCCCGGCCCTCACCGCCCCCGGAGGAAGTCATGACCCAGCAGCCCGCCACCGCGACCCCGCTGAGCAAGGAGATGCAGGACTGTGTCCAGGCGTGCATGGCCTGCCACAGCGTGTGCGAGGAGACCATGAGCTCCTGCCTGCAGATGGGCGGCCCGGCCCAGATGCAGATCATGCGCGCCGTCATGGACTGCGCCGAGATGACGCGCATGTGCGCCGACATGATGATGCGCCGCTCGCCGCTGTCGGCCGAGATGTGCGCGATGTGCGCCAGGGCCTGTGACATGTGCGCCGAGGCGTGTATGTCCATGCCGGACGACGCCCAGATGATGCGCTGTGCCGAGGCGTGTCGCCGCTGCGCCGAGATGTGCCGCTCGATGTCGGCCGCCACGATGTGAGAACCGCCTCACAGCCGTCGGGGGCACCCCCGTGGGGTGCCCCCGACCGCGCGTCGGTGCTCAGTTGCTGGAGACGGTGACCGTCTCGTCGTTCTTCAGCTGGTTCACCAGCGTCTTCATCTTGGCGGTGTCCCACTGGAGGTTGCCGTTCGCGGAGTTGCCCGCGATCGGCATGTTCATCGACTTGCCCTCGCCGCCGCTGACGCCCTTCATCGCCCAGAACATGGACGCCAGGTCGAACAGGCCCATGTCCTTGTCGACCACGAGGGAGTCCAGGCCCGCGCCCATGGTCGGGTACAGCTTGAACGGGTTGAGGACCGTGCTCGGCGTGGCGACCTGGTTGGCCAGGGCCGACAGGAACTTCTGCTGGTTCTTCGTACGGTCCAGGTCGGAGCCCGCGAGCGCGTAGCGGGTGCGGACGAAGGCCAGGGCCTGCTCGCCGCTCAGCGTCTGCTTGCCCTTCTTGAGATCCGCGCCGGACTTGGTGTCCTTGATGTCCTGCGGAATGTCCATCTCCACGCCGCCGACCGCGTCCACGATGCTCGCGAAGCCGCCGAAGCCGATCTCCACGTAGTGGTCGATGTGCAGGTCGGTGTTGGCCTCGACGGTACGGACCAGCAGCTCCGGGCCGTCCTCCGCGTACGCCGCGTTCAGCTTCGTCTGGCGGCCGGTGCCCGGGTAGACCTTCCCGGAGTCGGATCCCTTGAAGGAGGGGATCGTGACGTTCGAGTCACGCGGCAGGGAGATCAGCGTCGGGCCGTTGCTGCCGGTGTGCAGGATCATCATCGAGTCCGTGCGCTTGCCCTCGGCGGAACCGGTGCGCAGTCTCTTCTTCTCCTCGGCCGACATGCCCGCGCGGCTGTCGGAGCCGACGATCAGGTAGTTGGTGCCCTCGCCCGCCTCCGGCCGGTCGATGACCTGGGAGAGGTCGACGTCGCGGTTGAGCTTGGAGTCGGCCCAGAAGTACGTGGCGACGCTGGTCACCACCAGCACCGTCACCAGCGTGATGGTCGTCACCTTGATACGGCGGCGCCAGTTCGGCGCGGGACGCGGCTCGTACATGCCGTCGCCCGGGCCGCCGGGGCCTCTGCCGCCGGGGGAGCCGTAGACCTGGCCGGTGTT
>KL569226.1:9869-11894 GCA_000715635.1 Streptomyces violaceus
ACGGGGCACCGCCGTACCCGGCCTGCCCGGGCGACGGCGCCGGGCCACGGCGGACCTGCCGCATGACGCGGGCGCTCTCGGGCTGTGCGCTCGAGCTTCCGTGTCCGTAGCGGTTGCCGCGGTTGTCGTCGGACCGCCCCTCGGGCCAAGTGTTCATGCGGACCAGTGTGCAGGTCCCCGTAGTGCGCCATACAAGAGTCGTCGGAAAATCAGAGCACGGCTGTGGCGAAGCTGACACAAATTCCCCGCATGTCGCCTCGGCATAGGGTGGGGCCATGACAGACCAGGCCCCAGCTACGGATTCCGGCAGTCCGGATATCCCGGGCAAGCCGACTTCGGCGTCCCGCACCACCCTCAGCCACATCATGACCCACAACGACACGAACCTGCTGGGGACGGTGCACGGCGGGGTGATCATGAAGCTGGTCGACGACGCGGCGGGGGCCGTGGCCGGGCGGCACTCCGGCGGGCCGGCGGTCACCGCGTCCATGGACGAGATGGCGTTCCTCGAACCGGTCCGCGTCGGCGACCTGGTCCACGTCAAGGCGCAGGTCAACTGGACCGGCCGGACGTCCATGGAGGTCGGCGTCCGGGTCCTGGCCGAACGCTGGAACGAGTCCGCCCCGCCCACCCAGGTCGGCTCCGCCTACCTCGTCTTCGCGGGGGTCGACGCCGACGGCAAGCCCCGCCGGGTCCCACCGGTCCTCCCGGAAACCGAACGCGACAAGCGCCGCTACCAGGAGGCCCAGATCCGCCGCACCCACCGTCTGGCCCGCCGCCGCGCGATCATGGAGCTGCGGGAGAAGCGGGCGGCGGAGGGGTTCGAGGACTGACGGAGGACACCCCTCCCACTCCTACGAGAACGCCACCCCTCCTGCCCTCCTACGAGCACGCCACCTCGTCCCCCCGCACCACCACCCCGGACTCGCCCTGCCCCGGATCCTCCGCCCGCACCTTGCGTACGCGTTCGAAGTCCGTGCCCGCGATGACCTTCAGGGTCGCGCCCAGACCCGGGACCGCGCGCAGCTCACTGCCCGGCAGGGCCGCCGCGAGGGACTTGGCGGAGCGGTCCCAGCGGGGGTCGTAGACGACGACCGTTCGCTTCACGTCGGGGGTGGCGGCGTTCACCGGGGCCCCGGTCGTACGGAAGCCCGTCGAGACCAGCGCCGCGTCGACCCGGCGGCCGAGGCCGGGCGTGGGGGTGCCGTTCTCCACCTGGACGCTGATCCGCTGCGGGGCGACCGGGACGACCCGGGCCTCGCCGCGCGGCCGCCGCACGGACAGGGGCTGGTCCGCGCGCAGGGCGTGGAAGATCCGCTCCGCCTTCACGGGGTCCCACTTCAGCGTCGAGCCGACGCCCTCCACGGCGTATCCCAGCTGCCCGATCGGGACGGTCGTGAACTCGGAGGAGGAGGGGGAGAAGTTCCGCATGGCCCGGCCCAGGGCCAGCATCTCGGCCGTGCCGAACCCCTTGTCGGCCCGCACCGAGCCGAGCACCGCCCGCGTCACGTCCCGGAACTTCATCGGGTTCAGCAGGATCCCGGAGGACATGACCCGCTCCACGAGCGCCGCCATGAACCGCTGCTGCCGTTTCATACGGCCCAGATCCGACGCCCCGTCGACATGGCGCGCCCGCACATACTGAAGCGCCTGCCCTCCCTCGAGGGTGTGGCGCCCGGCCGGCAGGTTCAGTCCCGTGTAGCTGTCACTCAGGGGGGCGGCCGTGCAGATCTGCACGCCCCCGACCACGTCCACCGTCTTCATGAAGCTCGTGAAGTCGACCTCCAGATAGTGGTCGATCTTCACCCGGGTCATGTTCTCGACCGTGCGCACGGTCAGCGGCGCCCCGCCCTCGGCGTACGCCGCGTTCAGCTTGATCGGGTGACCCTCGTGCCGTCTGCCCGTCGTACGGTCGACATGCGCCGGCGTCACGGCGTACGAGTCGCGCGGCAGGCTCACCACACTCGCCCGCTCCCGGTCCTCCGAGATGTGCACGATCATCATCGTGTCGGTGCAGTGGCAGGG
>KL569226.1:12157-12415 GCA_000715635.1 Streptomyces violaceus
CGCGGAGCCGGTACTTCTGCCGCTCGTCCTGGCTGATCTTCTCGCGGCCGTCGGTGCCGACCAGCAGGACGTTCATGCCGTGCCCCGCCTGGGGCCGGTTCTTCATGTCCTTGAAGGCGTCGACCCGGGCGATGTCCGCGTCCAGGCTCGTGACCACCGCATGCCCGATCCCGGCGGACGCGAGGACCACCACGGACAGCGTGGTGAGCGCCCGCATGCCCCAGCGCGGCTTCCGGCGCCGCACCGGCGGCGCCGGCC
>KL569226.1:12616-16072 GCA_000715635.1 Streptomyces violaceus
AGCGGGAGGAGGGCGGCTGCGGGCGGCGCTGCGGGGCGGCGGTGGTCCGGGGGGACCGCGGCGGCGTGGGCAAGAGGACACCTCCGGACGACGGCCGTACGTGGGATCCGTGACACCGTAGGCCGATACGATCTGCAGCCCGCGGTACCGCCCCGGCGGCGCGCAACGGTGTCCCTCGTTCGCGGTAACGTGAGCCCCCTATGAACGCCAATCCCGACGTGCGCCACCCCGCCGTTTCCGTGATCATGCCCGTCCTCAACGAGGAACGGCATCTGCGGGGAGCAGTCCAAGCGATCCTCGCGCAGGAGTACGCCGGCGAGATGGAGGTCGTGATCGCCCTGGGTCCGTCCACGGACCGCACGGACGAGATCGCCGCTCAGCTCGTCGCGGACGACCCGCGTGTGCACACCGTCCCGAACCCGACCGGCCGCACGCCGGCCGCCCTGAACGCGGCGATCAACGCCTCCAGCCACCCCATCGTCGTGCGCGTCGACGGGCACGGCATGCTCTCGCCGAACTACATCGCCACCGCCGTACGGCTCCTGGAGGAGACCGGCGCGCAGAACGTCGGCGGCATCATGCACGCCGAGGGCGAGAACGACTGGGAGCACGCCGTCGCCGCCGCGATGACCTCCAAGATAGGGGTCGGCAACGCCGCGTTCCACACCGGCGGCCAGGCCCAGCAGGCCGACACCGTCTACCTCGGCGTCTTCCGGCGCGAGGCGCTGGAGCAGCAGGGCGGCTACAACGTGGAGTTCATCCGCGCCCAGGACTGGGAGCTGAACTTCCGCATCCGTGAGGCCGGCGGGCTGATCTGGTTCTCGCCCGAGCTGAGGGTGTCGTACCGGCCGCGGCCGAGCGTGAAGGCCCTCGCCAAGCAGTACAAGGACTACGGCCGCTGGCGCCACGTCGTCGCCCGCTACCACGAGGGTTCGATCAACCTGCGCTACCTCGCCCCGCCGACCGCCGTGTGCGCGATCGCGGCGGGGATCGTGGTGGGCGCGCTGCTGACCCCGTGGGGCTTCGTGGTGCCCGGCGGCTATCTCGCGGCGATCCTCGCCGGCTCGGTCCCGGCGGGCAAGGGACTGCCGCTGAAGGCACGGCTCCAGATCCCCGTGGCGCTGGCCACCATGCACATGTCGTGGGGCTGGGGCTTTCTGACCAGCCCGCGGGCGCTGGCCCGCAAGGTGATCGCGAGCCGGCGGCCGGCGGTCCGGGCGGGCGCCTCCGCGAGCTGAATCACCGATCACCGGCGTAGCGATTCGGGCCCTTCCCCCGGCCGGGGGAAGGGCCCGCCGCCGTTCAGTCCCAGGTGAACGCCGGGCTCACGTGCATACAGGCCTGGTCGTCGGCGCCGTTGAGCGCCTCGGCCGACTTCGGGGTCTTGTCGTTCTTCTCGGGCGCCTTGTAGGCCGTGCCCTCCCGCCAGTCGGCGCCCACCATGAGAGTGATGCCGGAGACGTCGGTGGACCGCTTCACCGAACTCGGCGGGATGCCCAGGGCCTTGGCGAGACGCTGGGCGTCGCCCTCCAGGTCGGCGCTCGGGTAGCGGACGACGGTCCTGTCCTCGCTCCACGAGCCGGTGGTGTCGGCGACGGCCTGGGTGAAGCCCTCCTCCTTCAGCAGGCCGGCCACCGTGGCGGCCCGTCCGCGGGCAGCGGCCAGGGTGTCGGTGCGCGTGCCGTTGCGGACCTGGACGGGGATCTCGTCGTCGGGCGCGGCCGGGTCGGCGGAGGCCTGCTCCGCGGCCGGCTTCTTCGCCTTGTCCTTGCCGTCCAGGGCGATGTCCTCCCGCACCAGCCGGAACAGCTGCTCGGCGTCCTCCGTGGGTTCGACGCGGGCGCCGACGTAGCGGTTGGGCATCGTGGTCATGGTGATGCGCTTCGGCTCCACCTTGCGCAGCTCGTCGCTGAGGTCGTAGAGCTTCTTGACGGTGTCGAGGCCCGGGTCGACCGTCATGGCCCGGGTGGCCTCCTCGGCCAGTCTGCGGAGCTTGTTCGGGCTGCTCAGGGTCATGTTGTCGCGCAGCTGGCGGACCATCGCGTTCATGTACATGTGCTGGGCCTTGGCGCGGGCGAGGTCGCTGCCGTCCTCGAAGCCGTAGCGGGTGCGCAGCCACTGCAGGGCCTGCTCGCCCTGGATGTACGAGGTGCCCTTCTCCAGTCTCAGGCCCGAGCCCTTGCCGTCGGAGGTGCGGGAGTGGATGTTGGCGTCGACGCACACGGGGACGCCGCCGACGGCGTCGGCCATCGACACCACGCCCGCGAAGTCGACCATGATGAAGTGGTCGATGTGGATGCCGGTGAGCTCCTGCCAGGTGGCCACGGCGCAGCCCGGACCCCCGTGTCCGAGGCTCTGGTTGGTCATCGTCCGCCCCTGCGTCGCCCGGTACACCTTCCCGTCGTCCGGGTCGGTGCACTTCGGGATCTTCACGAGGGTGTCGCGGGGCATGCTGATGACCGACATGTTGGTGCGGTCGGCGGACAGGTGCAGCAGCATCTGGACGTCCGCGAGGGGCGTGGCGCCGAACGTCTCGCGGGCGCCGCCGAGTTTCTGGTTCTCCTTGCTGTCCCGCGCGTCAGAGCCGATGAGCAGGATGTTCAGCGGGGTCTGCCCGGCGGCGTTGGGCGTCGGAGCGGCGACCTTGCTGTCGCCGAGGTTCAGGGCGTCCTTCTTGATGTTGCCGTTGAGCTGCCGGTAGTAGAGATAGCCGGCCCCGGCCGTCCCGAGTATCAGCACGGCCAGTACGACAGCGGACCACTTCAACACCCGCCGCCTGCGCGGCGCCCGGCCCCCACGCCGCCGACCGCTTTCCCCACCGTCGCCGCCGGCCGCACCGTCGCGGGCGGGTGTGTCGTCGCGCCCCGCCGACAGGCCGTCGGGGTCGGGCGTCTTCGCGTCTCCTGCCGGCGTGTTGGCGGCGTCGGGCGTCTTCGCGTCTCCTGCTGGCGTGTTGGCGGCGTCGGGCGGGCTCGCGCTCCCTGCCGGCGGGCCGTCGGCCTCGGGCGTGCTCGCGCTTCCCGCCGACTGGCCCTCGGCGTCGGGCGTCTTCGCGTCCCCTGCCGACGTGCCGTCGCCGTCGGGCGACTGACTTCCCGTCGTCGGCTCCTTCTCGCCCGGGTCCGATTCGTGGCGGACGCTCTGCCGCTTACCGTCCTCCCGCACACCGCTCTGCGTCACTTCCCCGGTCCTCTCCGCCCCCCGGCGCATGCAGCAGGCCCGCCCTGCCTCCTGTTAGACGCACGACGGGCCTGTCAGTTGCCCTCAACGGGTCAACTCGCGCACTTCACCTTGTCCGCGGTGGACTTCTCCACGTCGGCCGCCTCGACCGGGGCGTTGAGCTTCACGCCGGCGCCCTTGAAGTCCTTGCCGAGGGTCAGGGTCATCGCGGGCAGGCCCTGGGAGTTGTTCACGCTCTCGCCGGGCTTCAGCGCGGACCCGGGCAGCCCCATGATG
>KL569227.1:0-161 GCA_000715635.1 Streptomyces violaceus
GCCGCGGCAATCACCTGCCTCCAGGCAGCAACAGAGGAGTGGATGCGCCTGGGCGGACAGGCCGACCAGTTCGACCTGTACGACGCGGCCGTGCAGGCGATCCGCCGCCCCGCCTCACCATCAGAGAAGAAGACGACATGACCGATCGTCTGCCCGCGGCG
>KL569227.1:329-1566 GCA_000715635.1 Streptomyces violaceus
CCGAATATGGCCGCCGCCCTCCGCGCCGAACGTACCGAGATGCTGAACTTCACCAGCAGCCTCACCGATGACGAATGGACCGCGCCCAGCGCCGCGGCCGGATGGCGCATCGCCGACGTCGTCGCCCACATCGGTGCGACGGCGCGGGGCGTCTACTCACCCGCCGGGCTGCGCGCGAGCTTCGCCGCCAGTCTCGAACGGGCGAACGAGGGCCCCGTCGACCGCCGGCGGGACTGGAGCCGTGCCAAGGTGATGGCCGAGTACCGGCGCGCCGGCCGGCGAGCCACCGCGCTCCTCGACGTCGTCAGACGCACGCCCGCCGCCCGAGTGCGGGTACCGCTGGCCGATCTCGGTCGCCACCCCGTGGGTCTGATGATCGGCGGCGCACTGGTCTTCGACCACCACACGCACCTGCGCCACGACATGGCCCCAGCGCTCGGCCGGCCCGTGCCGTCCACCGATGCGGACAGGATGCGCGCGGTCCTGACGTGGATGATCGCCGTACTGAGCAATCAGGTCGCGCAGGCACCGGTCGCCGGGCTCGACGCCCGCGTAGCCCTGACTCTCACCGGACCTGGCGGTGGGACCTGGTGGTTCGACGAGGCAGGCGGCCTGGCTCCATCCAGCGGCGCGGTCGCCGCGCACGTCACCGCTCCCGCGCTGACCTTCCCCGACTGGGGCACGCAGCGGTCGTCGTGGCGCGACAGCGATGTGACGGTCACCGGCGACACCGAGCTCGCCGCCCGCTTCCTCGACGCCGTCAACGTCATCTGATCGGACACCCGTGCCCGCTTCGGCTTCCCGCTGCACCCGGCACCACCGACGACGCCCGCATCCGCCACCTCGCCCTGCTCCCGCGGTACGCGGCCCGCTCGTTCGACGCCCAGAGGACGCCGGCGCCAGCGAGCAGCAGCTGCGCGACATCGCCGCCGACGGCCTCGGTGGGTTTTCTTGGTGTGGTGTCGGTGGTGGTGAGAGTGGGTGGGTGATGCTCTGGGCGGGGTGTTGTGGGGCTGGTCAGGGGGTGCGGTGGGGTGGGTTGGTCGCCGTCGTGGGGTGAGAGTGAGGGGCGGGATCGTTGTCTGTTTTTTCATGGCAGCTGATGCTGTCCCAGGTTCAAGAGTTCTTATCTGCTCGGTTCATGGGGCGGGGAGATCTCACGGACGAGCAGTGGGCGGTGTTGGAACCGATGCTGCCGAAGGGCACGAGGGCGGGTGGCCGGCCGTGGCCTCGGCGG
>KL569227.1:1804-6995 GCA_000715635.1 Streptomyces violaceus
AGATGCGACGCACCGGCACTCCTTGGAGGCGACAGAGAGCCCAGGAGAACGCCCTGGAGATGCTGGCTCGCCAGCGCCAGGCTGAAGTCGACGACTGGAGGCGGGCGGCTCGGCAGGCGGCATACGGGCGCTTTCAGGGCACTTTGGCACGAGCCCGATTGGCCCCCTTGGCCGAACCGATCGATCGCATGAGGAGGAACTCCTTGGATCCATACAGACGAGCCAACCTCCCCTTAAAACGCAGAACTTGTCGATTCTCGTTCACCCGTCCGCAGCCACGCGCAGACACTCTCCCCGGGCACGTTGATCACAGAACGTGCTCTTCGTCCGTTGGGGGGATTAGATGCGAAGACGTCCGAGCTACGGTGCGGGGATCGCTGCGGTTGGCGGCCTGCTCGCTGCGCTCGTGTCGCTCACCGCTCAGGCGGCTCCTACGCCGCTCAACGATCAGGCCAAGGCGGCAGCAGTGGCAGTCAGCCTCGGTGATGATCGAACGGCAGGTGTCTACTACCAAGACGGACGTCTCGTCGTCGCGGTCACCGACGAGGGTGCCGCAGCGGTGGTACGAAACGCCGGGGGGACGCCGAAGGTCGTTGAACACAGTGCAGCTGAACTCGAGGCCGTCCACGGCAAACTGGATGAGCTGGCCGGTATCTCCAATACCTCGTGGGGGTGTCGATCCGAGCAGCAACCAGGTGAGCGTGAAGATCTATGACGGTGTGTCCTCTGCTGAGCGGGCCCGGATCGAGCGAGTTGCTGCGGATCACGGAGACGCGGTACGCATAGAGGCGTCCGGGCAAGCTGGAGCGTACTGCCTATGCCATGCGCGGTGGCCTCGGCATCGTTTCTGTCGACTACATGTGCAGCGCTGGGTTCAACGTTCAGAACGATTCGGGTGAGAAGTTCATGCTGACTGCCGGGCACTGCGTGATCGGCGGCAACTACACCTGGTTCCGGTACAGCGGCAACATCAAGCTGGGATCGCAGGTCGACTGGAGCTTTGAGCCGGGAGACTGGGCCGTCATCGACTACACCAACCCCTACGTCACTCCGTACGGCACTATCCAGTACAAAGACGAGTCCGAGGGCCAGATCACGAATTCGCGGTGGGCCTCGGACAACGAGAAGGTAAAGCGTGTAGGCACCGTGAGTCAGGATCTCGATGGCATGGTGCTCGATCCCAGTGTGACGTGACCGTCACCTATGACGACGGAGCGACGCTCTACAACATGATCGAGACGAGCCGCTGAGTCCGGCACGGCGACAGCGGAGGTCCGATGTTCACCGGGACGACCGCTCTGGGCATCAACTCCGGCGGGAGCTACGCCGATCGACCTTGCGGCAACACAGACGCGCAACCCGACCGGTGCCCTTCCACCATCCGGTGCAGGACGTGCTCAACAAGCAGGACCTGAAGGTCTACTGATCTGATGATCTGATCACAGAGCAGCGCTCCGGCGCTTGTTACCACGTGACCCGGCGGAGCCGAGGTCCTCTGTCCCGCCGGGTCCAGTGCGGATCGTGCAGCGGAGCCCCAAGCCCGGAAAATCTCAGCCGGCTCTTCACGATGCGATAACGGGCTCGAGCGGACGATGGATGGGACCGAACCCGAGCCAGGGGCGGCGCGTCACAGGGACAGAACGGCCCTACACCCGTCGTTCACACAGCCTCTATCGGTCACCGACCAGCCCCGGGGAGACCCATGCATACCAACAGCAGGCGCGCCGTCCGCCTTCTCGCCGTGCTTGCCTTGTGCACCGTTGGAGTTGGTGCCGCCGCAGGGTGCGGCGACGCGGAGGCCGACAACGGTGACGCAGAGGCCCGCAGCACCGAGCCGGCGCCCCAGTTGGGGGATCGCGCCCGCCAGGTAGCCGATGCCTGGGACGGCTCCAAGGCAGCCGAGGCGTGGCACGAGGGCTACTACCCCATGGAGGCAGTCGTCCAGCTGCCTGAGAACGGCCTCCGCAGCGAAGCAGACAGGCGCGCCTATGAGACCGGGAACTTCGACCTGCGAGGCGAGCTCCCGTCCGCCCCGTACAAGGGCGGACACGTGAGGTGGAAGAGCGGGAGCCCGCTCACCACGCCGCTCATGGAGGCCGAGAAGGCCTACAAGACCCTGGACCGTGACAGCAGCCCCGGACCGCGCCTGACAGTCACCGGAGCGAGGCTGGGCGAAATGACCGTGGTCACCACGCGTGGACCGGCGACCGTCCCGGCCTGGCTGTTCACCCTGGAAGGCTACGCAAGTCCCCTGAAACGGGCCGCGGTCAGCCCGTCCAAGCTCCCCGCGCCACCGATCAAGCCGCTCGGGCAGCAAGAAGTACCCTCTGACGTGCTGGCGCCACTCGGTGGCCTGACGGAGGTAACGAAGGGCAGCCGGTCCATCACTGTGGTGGCCACCCATGGTTCCTGCGACGACGGCCCCACCGTGGGGGTGCTCGAGACGAGTGGCAGCGTGGTGCTGTCCGCATCCGCGGCCGGCTCCAAGGACGGTAACTGCACGGGTGAACTGCGCGGCGAGAAGGTGTCGGTGAAGCTGGAACGGCCGGTCGGCAAGCGCATTGTCCTGGACGCGTTCACGGGCCGCCCGGTGCCCTACAGCGAGTGGCCCAGGACCTCGCGGAGCTGGAGCTGAGCCGCCTCTGGTTTCCTTTCGTTCATCCCCGGTCACCTCGCGGCGCCAGGGACGGCCCTCTGATCGCTCGGAGCGTTCACGTACTTTGGCAGCGCGGCAACTCCGCCACGCCGCGGTTTCTGCGGGGCGACTGACTTGAGCGGAGTTCTGTCCGCCGCTCAGTAGCCGGGCGGGATCCGGTCCTGCGGCCCGTCAGCCGGCTCTGCCGCGTCGTCGTCCATCTGTGCCCGCTCGGCCACGGCCGGGTCGGTCGAGTCCGAGACCAGCTCCGCGATGCGCAGGGTGCACTCCCACTCCGTCAGTTTGCCTTTGATCACCACCAGGTATGACTCCTGGTCGGCGAAGCGATACACGCGGCGCCGCTTCTCGACGATGTTCTTGCTCGGCAAATACGTGTGGAGTGCAGCACGGAGCGCCTTCAGTGCCTGGTCTTTCGTTTCCTGTCCACGACAGATGAACTCGGTCCTGTACGTGTCGCTGTAGTACTCCGCGATCACGACCCAGTTGCCCATGCTCGTTCCCCCTCGGCGCCGTTTCCTCATATCGCATGCGCCCAGTGTGCTGACCTGCATGTTGCTTGTCAGCCTGCTCCGTGGGGCTGATACGAGTGCTGGGCAAGTCTCAGGGACTCGGCGCGGTCAGGTACCGCTGGACCGTCGGTGCCAGCCATGCCACGATCTCCGCCCGCGCCAGCCCCACCGCCGGCGGCATCCGCAGCACGTACCGAGTGAGCGCCAGCCCCAGCAGCTGCGACGCCATGAGTGCCGCCCGTGCCGGGACCTGCTCGAGGTCGGGGCACACCTGCCGGGCGACCGGCAGCAGCTGGTCCCGCAGGATGCCCTGCATGCGCTCCGCCCCGGCCTGGTTGGTCACGCCGACCCGCAGCAGGGCGGTGAGGACCTCGTTGTTCTCCCACATGTCGAGGAAGTGCTCGACGAGGATCCGCCCCGCGTCCTGCCGGCGGTCCGCCCCGCTCACGTCCGGCAGCCGCAGGTCGATGGCGACGGCCGCCGCGAAGAGGCCCTCCTTGTTGCGGTAGTACCGCATCACCATCGACGGATCGATGTTCGCGTCCTTGGCGATGGCGCGGATGGTGGCCCGCTCGTAGCCGTCGGTCGCGAAGCGCTCGCGGGCCGCCGCGAGGATCGCGCCGCGAGTGGCGTCGGAGCGGCGGGGGGCGCCGGAGCCGGGAGCCGTGGGGGTGCTGTCGCTGCCATTCATGCCAACAAGCGTAGGCCAACGGGTGTAGGTCAACAAGCGTTCGCCAACAGGTGTTTGCCAACATCTGTTGACATCCCTCTCGGTGCCTCACTATCTTCGTCAACGAGCGTTGGCCAACATTCGTTGGCAACAGGCGATGGCAAGCAAGCGTTGGCAACAGGAGGCCACCATGAACGGCACCGCCACCCACCGCACCGTGATCGTCGTCGGTTCCGGCCCCACCGGCCTCCTCCTCGCCGGTGACCTCGCCACAGCCGGCGTCACCGTGACCCTCGTCGAGAAGCGGCCGCGCAAGATCAGCAACCTCTCCCGCGCCTTCGGGGTGCACGCACGCACCCTGGAGCAGCTCGACGCCCGCGGCCTCGCCGACGAACTCCTCACCACCGGCGACACCATCACCGGCCTGCGGCTCTTCCGCCGCCTCTCCCTCGATCTGAGCACGCTGCCCTCGCGCTTCCCGTTCCTGCTCATCACCCCGCAGTACGAGGTCGAGCGGCTGCTGGAGCGGCGGGCCCGGGAGGCCGGGGTGGAGTTCGCGTACGAGAGCGAGGTCGTGGGGCTGCGGCAGGACGACGAGGGGGGCGACCTCGACGTGCGCGGCGCGGACGGGGCGGTCGTCACCCGCCGGGCGGCCTATGTCGTCGGCGCCGACGGTCACCGGAGCGCCGTGCGGGAGGCGATCGGCCTGGACTTCCCCGGTGTCTCCGTCATCAAGTCGCTGATCCTGGCCGATGTCCGGCTGGCCGAGAAGCCCGAGGGCGTCCTCACCGTCAACGGCCGCGGCGACGCCTTCGCGATGATCGCCTCCTTCGGCGACGGCTGGTACCGGGTCATGGGCTGGAACCGCCGCAACGAGGTCTCCGACGACGCCCCGCTCGACCTCGACGAGGTCAAGGAGATCACCCGCCGTGCCCTGGGCACCGACTACGGCATGCACGACGCCCGCTGGCTCTCCCGTTTCCACAGTGACGAGCGCCAGGCACCGCACTACCGGGTCGGGCGGGTCTTCCTCGCCGGGGACGCCGCGCACATCCACTCCCCGGCCGGCGGGCAGGGCATGAACACCGGCCTCCAGGACGCCGCCAACCTGAGCTGGAAGCTCGCCGCGGCCGTCCAGGGCCGGGCGTCCGAAGGGCTCCTCGACAGCTACGAGGCCGAGCGCCACCCGGTCGGCAGGGCGGTGCTGCGTAGCAGTGGCGGACTGGTCCGGCTGGCCCGCGCGCAAAATCCGCTGCTGCGTGCCGCCCGCGCCCTTGTCTCCGCGTTCGTCGACATGGCCCCGCCCGTCCAGCGCAAGGCCCTGGGTCAGATCACCGGGATCGGCTACGCCTACCC
>KL569227.1:7175-8196 GCA_000715635.1 Streptomyces violaceus
GGCTACGCCTACCCCGCCCCCCGCGGCGCCCACCGCCTCACCGGCACCCGCGTCCCCGACGTCGCCCTGAAGGACGGCCGGCTCTACGAGGCGCTGCGCGGCGGCCGGTTCGTGCTGATCACGCCCCGGACGTACGAAGGCCCCGGTGTCCGTGAGGGGTGGCTGACCGTGGAGCGCTGGGCGGGCGACCGCCGGACGACCGTCCTGGTGCGGCCCGACGGATACGTGGCCTGGGCGGCGGAGGGTGCGGACGCGGCGGGGATCGAGGAGGCGGTGGCCCGGTATCTGGGCTAGGCCCTCCCGCCTGGATCACCCCGGCGTCGCGGGGTCAGGTCGGCCGAGAGGCGCCGCACCTCACGGCCGGGCTGATCCGAACGACAGGACCTAGTGCCGTATCAGGCGACGTTTGCCCTGTCGACGACGGCGCGTAGCCGTCGGTCGTCGGCGTGGTCGGTGCCGTCGAGGGTGAAGTAGCGCAGGGCGGTGAACTGGGCTTCGATCCGGTTGAGCCAGGAGGAGTTTGTCGGGGTGTAGGCGATCTCGACGTTGTTTACTGCCGTCCAGGTGCCGACCCGCTGGCACTTCTTCGTGGTCAGGTGCGGGGAGAAGTTGTCACAGACGATCGCTATCCGGACGTGGGCCGGGTAGAGGGTGCGGAGGTAGCGGCAGAACTCCAGGAACTGGGTGCGCCGCTTGACCGGTTTGATGTGGCCGTAGAGCTTGTCCTTGGCCAGGTCGAGGGCTGCAAACAGGTGCCGTACTCCGCCATAGCGGTTATAGGTCGCCCGCCGCCGTCGGCGCGGTTCGCGGTCGGGGTCCTTGTGTGTGCCGCCGCGCTCGGCCCACTGCCGGCCTGGGTGGGGTATCAGGTTGAGCGGGCCGAACTCGTCCATGCAGAAGTCGACGTCGGGCTCACCGTCCTCGGGTATGACCTCACCGTCGGCGATCGCGTAGAGGTGCTCGACGCGGGCCTTCTTGGCCGCGTAGTCGGGGTCACGAGATGACTTCCAGGTCTTCAGGC
>KL569228.1:0-1178 GCA_000715635.1 Streptomyces violaceus
GATCCCCAGTCAGTGGGGGTTGTCTTTGCGGCTGTTGGGCCGTTCCGACGTGTCCAACCTTAGCGCGGTCTCTCGCCGATTCCCAAATCGAGCCGATGCCGAGTCGATCAGGCCGTCGAGTCCCAATTCGAATTGAATTCGGGCACGCCGAAATCAACTCCGCTGGGAGCGATCTTGCTAGTGGTTGGGTGCCGCTTGAGCGGCGAAAGTGCCGTCGCAGAACCGTTACGGCTCCGCGGCAACCCGAAGAACTTTACGGATCGGGCAGGGGGGTGTCAAGCGGCCCCTGTCAAGATCTTTTGTGGGGCGTCAGTCCAGGTCCGAGAGGCGGCCGCCGGCGTCCGGCTGGGCGTCTTCCACCCTGCGCAACAGGCGGGTGAGGACGCTGCCGAGCGCGGTGCGCTCGACGGGGGACAGATCCTGGAGCAGGTCCTCCTCGAAGACCGTTGCCAGGCGCATTGCCTCCAGCCACTTCTCACGCCCCTCTGATGTCAGCTCCACGATGACTCGTACGCGGTTGGACTCGTCTCGCTCCCGGGTAACCAGCCCTTCGCCGACCATGCGGTCGATGCGGTGGGTCATGGCGGCCGGGGTGAGGCCGAGGCGCTTGGCGAGATCGCTGGGGCCCAGGCGGTAGGGGGCGCCGGAGAGGACGAGGGCCTTGAGGACCTCCCACTCCGCGTTGCTGATGCCGAGGGCCGAGGTCTGACGGCCGTAGGCGACGTTCATGCGGCGGTTCAGGCGGGACAGGGCCGAGACGATCTGCTCCACCTGGGGGTCGAGGTCCTGGAACTCGCGCTGGTACGCGGCGATCTGTTCTTCGA
The DNA here is from genome assembly GCA_000715635.1 of Streptomyces violaceus. Taxonomy (GTDB): domain Bacteria; phylum Actinomycetota; class Actinomycetes; order Streptomycetales; family Streptomycetaceae; genus Streptomyces; species Streptomyces violaceus. The sequence continues at coordinate 825 of KL569228.1, forward strand.
GGGTCGGCTCGCTGGGGCCGGGGGTGTCGCCCATGGCGGCAGTATGGCACGGACGTTCTTTGCCTTGAAGTCCTTGGGTATGTACTCTTTAGCTTCGAACTTTAGTTTCGAAGTCTTCACTCCTAACTTGTGAGAGAGGTGAACGTGACCAGGGCGATGGGCGCTGCGATGCGCCGGATCCACGTGGGTAACGCACTCAGCGCGTTCGGGCTCGGCTTCACCGTCCCCTACCTGTACGTCTATGTGGCGCAGGTGCGGGGACTGGGAGCCATGACGGCCGGGTTCGTGCTCGCCGTCTTCGCTGTGGCGGCGCTGGTCGTGCTGCCGTTCGCCGGGCGGGCCATCGTCCGGCGT
>KL569228.1:1431-6589 GCA_000715635.1 Streptomyces violaceus
CCGCCGCCGTAGGTGCCCTGAGTCTGGGGCTCGCGAGCAGTGCGGCGGCCGTGCTGGTGTCGGCTTCCCTGCTGGGAGCCGGGCAGGCCGTGATGCAGCCGGCACTGGCCACGATGATCGTGGACTGCTCGACGGCGGAGACTCGGTCGCGGGCCTTCGCCATGCAGTTCTTCCTGCAGAACCTCGGGCTCGGTGTCGGTGGCCTCATCGGTGGTCATCTGGTCGACACGACCAGTGCCGCCTCCTTCACCCTTCTCTTCGCGATCGAGGCGGCGATGTTCCTGCTGCTGGTCGTGGTGATGGTGACGGTGCGGATGCCGCACGCGCCGCGGATCGAGGACGCGCCCGTGGCGTCGGGGCGGGGCAGCTGGAAGCAGTTGCTGGGCAATCGGGCCATGGTGCAGCTGTGTGTGCTGGGCTTCGTGTTGTTCTTCGCCTGCTACGGGCAGTTCGAGTCGGGGCTGAGCGCGTACGGGGTCGAGGCCGCCGGGATCTCGACGTCGGCGCTGGGGACGGCGCTGGCGGCGAACACCTTGGTGATCGTCATCGCGCAGTTCGCCGTGCTGCGGTTCGTGGAGCGGCGGAGGCGGTCGCGGGTGATCGCGGCCGTGGGGCTGATCTGGGCCGTGGCGTGGGCTGTCGCCGGGTACGCGGGGCTCGGGCACGGGAGCCAGGAGATGGCGACGGCCGCGTTCGTCTCGACGTACGCGTTGTTCGGGCTGGGCGAGGCGATGCTGTCGCCGACCGTGGCCCCGCTGGTCGCGGATCTCGCGCCGGAGGGGATGGCCGGGCAGTACAACTCGGCGTTCGCCCTGGTCAAGCAGCTCGCGCTGGCCGTCGGGCCGGCGGTGGGCGGGCCGCTGGGGGCGTCGTTGCACGCGCCGTACATCGTGGCGTTCCTGTTGTTCTCCCTCGGGATCACCGTCCTTGCCGTGCGGCTGGGGCGGCAGCTGAGCGACGTGCAGGATCGGCCGTGGCTCGGGAAGAGCCGGGTCGTGGCGCGGGGTGGGGCGCCCATTTCCGCCGACGTCTGATCCCGGCCCCTCTACGGCACCGGTGTGCGCGGCAGGGCGAACTCGCACCAGACCGCCTTGCCGCCGCCGGGTGTCCGGCGGCAGCCCCAGTTCGACGCGATCGTGGCGACGATGGCGATGCCGCGGCCCGACTCGTCGCCCGGTTCCGCTCGGCGGCGTCTGGGGAGGTGGTCGTCGCCGTCGGTGACCTCGATGATCAGGCGGCGGTCGGTGCGGCGCAGGCGCAGGCGCATCGGCGGCGTCCCGTGCTGGAGGGAGTTGGCGACCAGTTCACTGGTGGCCAGGACGCCCAGGTCGTGCAGGTCAACGGGGAAGCGCCAGCTGGTCAGGACGCCGGAGGCGAAGGCACGCGCGCGTGGGGCCGCTTCCACGCCGCCCAGGAGTTCCAGGGCGGCGTTGCGGAAGAGCTCGCCCTCGGGACCTGTGCGGGCGGGGTGCTGGAGGACCAGGACGGCCACGTCGTCGTCATGGTCGGGTGTCACGCCGGCCGAGCGGACCAGACGGTCGCAGACGACCTGGGGCGTGCCGGTGGCGCCGGCCAGGGCGCGTTCCAGCGCGGCGATCCCCTCGTCCAGGTCCGCGTCCCGGCGCTCCACCAGGCCGTCCGTGTAGAGGACGGCCGTGGAGCCGGGGCTGAGGGGGATCGAGCCGGAGGAGTGCATCCAGCCGCCGGTGCCGAGCGGGGGGCCGGTGGGTTCTTCGGCGCGCAGGACCGTGCCGTTCTCGTCGCGGACCAGGATGGGGAGGTGGCCGGCCGAGGCGTAGACCAGCTTGCCCTCGTTCGGGTCGTGGACCGCGTACGCGCAGGTGGCGATCTGGTTGGCGTCGATCTCGGATGCCAGGCCGTCGAGGAGTTGCAGGACCTCGTGCGGGGGCAGGTCGAGGCGGGCGTAGGCGCGGACCGCCGTGCGGAGCTGGCCCATCACCGCTGCCGCCCGGACGCCCCGGCCCATGACGTCGCCGATGACCAGGGCCGTGCGGCCGCCGCCCAGGGTGATCACGTCGTACCAGTCGCCGCCGACCGCGGCCTCCGTGCCGCCGGGGTGGTAGGTGGCGGCGACGCGCAGGTCGTCGGGTTCTTCGAGCTCCTGGGGGAGCAGTGATCTCTGCAGTGTCACGGCCGTCTCGCGCTGGCGGCGTTCGCTGGCGCGCAGGCGTTCGGCGGCTTCGGCGTGGTCGGTGACGTCGGTGGCGAAGACGAGGACGCCCCGGCCGTCGCTGCCGTCCTTGCCGTCGCCCTGGGCGACCGGGGTGCAGGTGAAGGTGTAGGAGCGGCCGTCGGGGGCCTTGCGGGACTTCACCGTGCGTGGCTTGCCGCTGCGCTGGACCTGGTCCAGGAGGGGGAACAGGCCGAGGGCGTCCAGTTCCGGGAGGGCCTCGCGGGCGCGTTCGCCCAGGGGGCGTACGCCGAAGGCCGTCGTGTAGGCGTCGTTGACGTAGGCGATGCGGTGGTCGGGGCCGTGGACCAGGGCGACGAGGGAGGGGACGCGGTCGAGGACCTCGCGCACCCGCAGCTCGTCGACGGCGGGTACGGACGGTGTCTCGTCGGTCAGTTGTTCGGCACGGGCGGCGGGTACGGAGCCGTCCCCCCGCCGGTCCGGGGAGGCCGTCTGCTCGGTCCGCGCTGCGGCGCGGCGCTGCGTTCCGGGGAGCCGGGCGCTCCAGCGCGTGAAGTTCACGAATCCTTGCCTCGTGTAGTGGTCGGCGGCCGGCACCGGAACCGGCCGGGGCCCGGAGGCCCGCACCAGGACGTGGGGTGGCACGCCCGCGGTGGTGGACCAGTCTGGCAGGGCGCGGACCGGACCAACATCCGTCAGACGCCGGGCCGGCCGCTGGAGTTCCTGGGTCCGGTCAGGACGACCCCTTCGGGTTGTGCGGGGGGTCTTGGGAAGGCTTTCCACCGGCCGCGAGTTCGAACTCCGCCCGGGGGTGTTCGAGTGAACCCAGGGAGACGATCTCCCGTTTGAACAGGCCGGCCAGGGACCATTCGGCGAGCACGCGCGCCTTGCGGTTGAAGGTGGGCACGCGGCTGAGGTGGTAGGCGCGGTGCATGAACCAGGCGGGGTAGCCCTTGAGCTTGCGTCCGTAGACGTGGGCGACGCCCTTGTGCAGGCCGAGGGAGGCGACCGAGCCGACGTACTTGTGGGTGTAGGTGGTGAGGGGCTCGCCGCGAAGGGAGTGCACGATGTTGTCGCCGAGGACCCGGGCCTGGCGGACGGCGTGCTGGGCGTTCGGGGCGCACTCGCCGCCTGGTTTCTCGGCGGTGACGTCGGGGACTGCGGCGGCGTCTCCGGCCGCCCACGCGTGCGTGGTGCCCTCGATCGTGAGTTCCGCCGTGCACTTGAGCCGTCCGCGGCCGTTGCGGGGCAGGTCGGTGGCGGCGAGTACCGGGTGGGGTTTCACGCCGGCCGTCCAGACGACCGTACGGGTGGGGAAGCGGGCACCGTCGCTGAGGGCCGCCACGCGGTCCGCGCAGGAGTCCAGGCGGGTCCGCAGGCGTACGTCGATGTTGCGGCGGCGCAGTTCGGTGACGGTGTAGCGGCCCATCTCCTCGCCGACCTCGGGCAGGATGCGGTCCGAGGCCTCGACGAGGATCCACTTCATGTCCTCGGGCTGGACGTTGTGGTAGTAGCGCGCGGCGTAGCGGGCCATGTCCTCCAGTTCGCCGAGTGCCTCCACACCGGCGAAGCCGCCGCCGACGAAGACGAAGGTGAGGGCCGCGTCGCGGAGCGCGGGGTCGCGGGTGGAGGAGGCGATGTCCATCTGTTCGATGACGTGGTTGCGCAGGCCGATGGCCTCCTCGACGGTCTTGAAGCCGATGCCGTGCTCGGCGAGGCCGGGGACCGGCAGGGTGCGCGAGACGGAGCCGGGGGCGAGGACGAGTTCGTCGTAGGTCAGCCGCTCTCCGCCCGTGCCCTCCTCCTCGGTGGCGAGGGTGCTGACGGTGGCGGTGCGTTTCGCGTGGTCGACGGCGGTCGCCTCGCCGATGACGACGCGGCACCGGTCGAGGACGCGGCGCAGCGGTACGACGACGTGGCGGGGCGAGATGGCGCCGGCGGCGGCCTCGGGGAGGAAGGGCTGGTACGTCATGTACGGGTCGGGTGTGACGACCGTGATCTCCACCTCGTCCCGGTCCAGTTCCCGTTTCAGTCTGCGCTGCAGGCGCAGGGCCGTGTACATCCCGACGTAGCCACCACCGACAACGAGAATGCGCGCACGTTCCTTCACCCTCCCATGACGCACCGGCCGCTTGCGTTTGTCCACAGCCTCGACCATTTGTGTGACCGGAGCGGGAGAGCGCGCGGAGTTGGCCGGATTATCGAGCTGTGATGGATACGCGCAGGTCAGCGAGGGTGGTGCGGGGGGCGTGCAGGGGCACATTCAGGACGTATACGGCCCGTACTCCGATCGGTGGGCGCTCCGTGCGGAACGTGCCCCTTCTGAATTGACTCCCTCTCAACTATGTTCGTGTGTCGACGGGGTGTAGGGGGATGTGCTCACCGGGTCCGCGACGGGCGGGCCCGCGGACCCGGGCCTGTTCTCCCGCCCCGGCATCGAATGGCGGGGAGTGTCTCCGGGGGGAGACGTCATTACCGGGGGAATGCGTATGCATGTTCAGGATTCTCATTGGTCGTCCGCATCCGCTCTGGCGGCGGGTGGCGCGACGTTGAGCGCGGCGGTGGGCAGCGGACGCGGGGACGGCCCGCGGACGACACCGCTGCGCGTGGACGCACAGCGCAATCTGGAGCACGTGCTGCGTGCGGCGCGCGAGGTCTTCGGCGAGCTGGGGTACGGCGCGCCGATGGAGGACGTGGCGCGGCGCGCGCGGGTCGGTGTGGGCACGGTGTACCGGCGGTTCCCGAGCAAGGACGTCCTGGTGCGGCGGATAGCCGAGGAGGAGACCTCCCGGCTGACCGACCAGGCGCGTGCGGCGCTCGGGCAGGAGGACGAGCCGTGGTCGGCGCTGTCGCGCTTCCTGCGTACGTCGGTGGCCTCCGGCGCCGGGCGGCTGCTGCCGCCGCAGGTGCTGCGGGTCTCGGTCGAGGAGGACCGTGCCGGTCAGGCGCGGGTGCCGCAGCAGCGGACGCAGCCGGGCACGACGGAGCTGCGGCTGGTTCCGGAGG
>KL569228.1:6773-8088 GCA_000715635.1 Streptomyces violaceus
CCGCGGAGGACGACGCCGGGGCGTCGGCGCTGCTCGAGGTCGTGGGTCAGCTCGTGGAGCGGGCGCGCGCGGCGGGTGAGCTGCGGCCGGACGTCTCGGTGTCGGACGTCCTGCTGGTGATCGCGACGGCCGCGCCCTCGCTGCCGGACGCGGCACAGCAGGCGGCCGCCTCGGCCCGGCTGCTGGACATCCTGCTGGAGGGGCTGCGCTCGCGGCCGTGAGCTTGCGGGGCTGTACGAGGCCTTCGGGCCCGGGCGAGATGTCCGGGCCCGAGCCGGACTTCCGGGTCCGGACCGAAGGGGGAGTCTTCCCCGAAAGCGTGATGGCTAGTACTGGCGTGCGGTAAATCCGCACGGATGAGTGATCGTCCGAATTCCGGGGTCCCGGCCAAGAGCCCCTGTGGCACTCTGACCCGGTGGTCTGGACGGGTTGGGCGGCTGGCGGGGGCTTTCCGCGATGAGCGCTGACGGGCGGGACGAACACGTGCCGAGCCAGGGCGGGCGCGCGAGCGTCCCGCCGGGCGGGCACCCCGCCGACGGCTCGGTCCCGGCCCAGCGCGACCGGCGCGAGGACAGCGTCCTGCCGCCACCCCGCGACCTCCCGCCGTCCGACACCGAGCTCATCGACCGGATGCGTTCGGGCGACGACACGGCGTACGAGGAGCTGTACCGACGCCATGCGCAGGCCGTGCGCCGGTACGCCCGGACCTGCTGCCGTGACGCGCACACCCCGGACGACCTGACCGCCGAGGTCTTCGCCCGCATGCTCCAGGCGGTGCGCGGCGGCTCCGGGCCACAGCACGCCGTCCGCGCGTACCTGCTCACCTCCGTACGGCGCGTCGCCGCCTCCTGGACGAGGTCGGCACGGCGGGAACAGCTCGTCGACGACTTCGCGGTCTTCGCCGCCCAGTCCGCGCACGGGCCCGACGTGTCCGACGGCGACACGCTCGAACTGGGCGCGGACGTGCGGGCGATGCACCAGGCCGAGCGGTCCATGGCCATGCGGGCCTTCCGGTCGCTGCCCGAGCGGTGGCAGGCCGTGCTGTGGCACACCGAGGTCGAGGACGAGTCGCCCAGCGAGGTCGCCACACTCTTCGGCCTGGACGCCAACGGCACCCGGGTGCTCGCCAGCCGGGCCCGTGAGGGCCTCAAGCAGGCCTACCTCCAGGCCCACGTCAGCGCCACGCTCACCGGCGACGAGGAGTGCGCGCGCTACGCCGACCAGCTCGGCACCTACGCCCGCGGCCGGCTGCGCACACGTGCCGAGCGAGGGCTGCGCAAGCACCTGGACGAGTGCGCGAAGTGCCGGCTGGCCG
>KL569228.1:8317-9796 GCA_000715635.1 Streptomyces violaceus
GCGGGTGCGGCCGCGACGGCGGGCGGCGGCTCGTCCGGCGCGGCAGCGGGCGCGGGCGCCGGTTCGTCCGGTGGGGCAGCTGGGGCCGGTTCGTCCGGTGGGGCGGGAAGCGGCGGCGGCGCGGCGGCTTCCGAGGCGGTCGGCGGACCGGTGAAGGCCGGTATCGCGGCCGGTGTGGTCGCCGTGGGTGTCGTGGCCGCGGTGGTGATGGTTCTGGCCGGCAACGAGAAGCCGAAGGAGGAGGCGAAGACAGCTCCCCCTTCCCCGGCTTCCCCGACGTCACCGGTGGTGCGGCCCGGCGAGCCCACGCCCACACCCTCGCCCGCTCCCCCGAGGCGGGAGCCCGGGCCGCGGCCCCCGGGGATCGTGCCCGCGCGCGCCGAGACGCCCGCGCCGACGCCGACCACCCCTGGGACCGGCCCGCGTCCCACACGGTCCTCGGCCGCGACACCGGCACCGGCACCGAAGCCCACCCCGCCGCCCGCGTCTCCGAGGCCGACACCGCCCCCGGCGCCCACGCCCACACCGCCCCCGACCGAGGCGCCGCCCGCCCCGGCCGTCTACCAGTGGAGCGACCTGTCGTACGACATCAGCGGCGACGGCACCGAGCCCGAGATGCGGATCGGGGCGAGCAGCTGGGTCTGGAAGCGGTACGGCATGTCGGTCGGCGACCAGCGGTACACGCAGGGCGTCACCGTGCACGGCCGTTCCTCCGTCACCATCGACCTCAACCGGTCCTGCTCCTCGTACGACGCGCTCGTCGGTGTGGACGACCTGACGCTGAGGCTCGGCAAGGTGCACTTCGCCGTCTACGCCGACGGGGTCCGGCTGTGGCGGTCCGGGCTGGTCGAGGGCGGGGACCCGGCCGTCCCCGTCCATGTGAATCTCGCCGGCCGCAGCACCGTACGGCTGGTGGTGGAACCGCGCGGCGCCCTCGACAACGTCGCTCTGGCGGACTGGGCGGAGTCGAGGTTCACCTGCGCCTAGCGTGGCTCAGCGGCGTACGAGCTCCGCGCCTCGTCCAGCTCGCGCAGGACGTCGTCAGCGGTGAGACCCGCGCCCAGGGCGCGCTCCGACGCCCACCGGACGCTGCCCAGGGCGGCGCGTGCGGCGGTCGCGGTCCGTTCCGCGTGGGCGTGTTCCGGCATGGGGCGGGGGCGGCCGGCCCGCCAGTGGTCGCCGGCGCCGAGCAGCCGTGCCGCACGCGGGAAGTCGCCGAGGTCGGCCAGCAGACCTGCCGCGCTGTCCACGACCGTCGCCCGGATCACGTCGGAACACCGCCTGTCCACGGCATCGCGCAGGGCTGCGACCAGTTTGGCCAGGGCGGGCTCCGGAGCGGTCTCGCTCGCCGTGATCACGGCGTCGATCACGCGGGGTGTTGGTGCTGCTGTGCGTTTTCGGGTGCCCGGCGTTGCTGGTGAAGCCGGGGCGTTGCTGCGGGGCTGGTTTGCAGGTGCCCTGCATTGCTGCTGAGGCCGG
>KL569228.1:10084-12166 GCA_000715635.1 Streptomyces violaceus
GGTGCCCGCAGCTCAGCGCGATCTGGCCCCCGCACCCAACGCGCCCCGCTGCGGGGCGATTCCCGCCGGTACTGCTCGCTGGCGTGCCGGGGTCCCCGTCCAGCAGGTGCCGCGGCGGGCCAGGAGGCGGCGGAGCCAGAGTTCCAGGGAGACCAGGTCCGCGAGGCCGTCCAGGGGGAGGGGTTCGCCGGCCGCCGCGGAGCGCAGGGCCTTGCGGACCACGCGGGCCTCGACCAGGCCCGCTTCCGCCAGGAGGGGCGTGTCGAACAGCGTCACCAGGGAGTCCGCCGCCACTCTCAGGCCCGTACGGGCCGCGGCAGCCTCGGTCGCCTGGGTCGGGACGCCCCACCCGGGCGGCAGCTCCCGCACTCCGGCCCCCTCCAGCACCGTACGCAGGATCGCCGCCCGCGCCCCGGGCCGTACCCGCAACGCCTCGGGCAGCGCCCGGGCCGCGCGCACGACCTGGTTGTCGAGGAACGGCGCGTGCAGCCGCTGGAAGCGGATCTCCGCGGCCTGCTCCAGTACCCGCAGGTCCGCCGCGTGCCGTGCCAGCGCCGCACGCGCGCGGAAGTCGCCCGGCCGCTGCCCCGGCCCCACCAGCTCCGACCGGTGCGTGGACGCCTGAAGGCGAACCGATACTTCAGCCAGTGCCTCACCGGTCAGCCAGCGCGCGGCCGGCCCGGGTCTGCCCCAGGTCAGCGCGGCGAGCGAGGCCTCCACCGCGCCACCGGGCGCGTCGAGGCCGTCGTCCGACCGGTGGTCGAGCAGACGCTCGGCCAGGGACTCGAGACCCGACCGGTACGGCATGCGGGACAGCCGTCGCGCCGCCGCGTACACGCGCGCGGGGACCAGCACCGAACCGTCCGCCTTGGCCAGCGCGGCGACCGGCCGCACGAGATGACGCCGCCGGCGGTCCATCAGCAGGTCGGCCAGCCGGGCCGGATGGGCGTCCAGGACCTGACGGGCCCCGTAGCCCGTGAAGTGGTCCGCGCTGCCGGACGCCAGCCGCGCCCGGTGCCGGGCCGCCGACACCAGGCACGGCCCGGGTTCGTCGGTCAGCGGGCCGTCCAGGTCGGCGTACGGAAGGGTCTCCTCGCCACCCGCCACGACCACGTGGTGCAGCCGCGGGTTCGCCGCCAGAGCCCCGGCCCGCTCCAGCTCGGCCTCCTGCCCTGTGACGGCAAGGTCGTTGAACGTGACCGCCAGCAGCCGCTCCCCCGCGCCCGTGCCGTGTCCCAGCACCGTGCCCGGCATCCCGGGCAGCCCCGAGGCCAGCAGCGCCAGCGTCCCCGACGCCGGTCCGCCGGACAGGTCCGCGCCGATCCCCGGGACGGGCATCCCGCGCGCGGCACGCCGCTCGGCGGGTCCCATGCCGGGCACGGGGCCCGGGTCTATGTCCGCCCCGGGGACGTGCCGCGGCGCGGACAGCCGGGTCCGTACGGCCTCCACGAGCGCGTCGCGCACGGCGTCGACCGCACTGTCGGGATCGGCCGGAGGCGCCGCCACCGCCAGCGAGGCGACGGGCTCGTAACCGGCGATCTCCCGCGCACCGGCGCGCAGGATCAGTGCATGCCCCGGCGGAATGCGCTTCACGCCGTCGTACGGCGTGGAGTCGTGCAGCGCGGCGGGCACGTCAGGGGCGGCCAGCAGCGCGGCGAGGTGCCCGAAGTCGAGATTGGCCTCGATGAGGTCGGCCAGCGGCAGCGCGGCCGTCGCGTACGCCGTACCGCCGGCCCAGGGCGTGTGGAACACCGGCCGCGCGCCCGCGAGATCGCCGCAGACGGTGAGCCTCCTGCCGACCTGCACGATCGCGGTGTAGCTCCCCGGCCAGGCGGTCAGATGCCGAAGTGCCCCGCCGCGCGCGGCGAACAGCGCGACGCGCAGCTGCTCGTCGGTGGCACCGCAGATGCCGAGGACGGCGATGCGGGTCCGGTCGTCGGCCCTCACCACCCGCACCTCGTCGGGGCGCCAGTCGCCGACCGCCCAGAGCGGATCGGGGTCGCCCCACAGGAGTTGGGAACCCACCGGGTGCACGGTCTCGCCGTCCTGCCCCTGTCTCTTATACACATCTCTGAGCGGGCT
>KL569228.1:12421-14546 GCA_000715635.1 Streptomyces violaceus
CGCGGCGGTGCTGCTCCATCCCACCAACCACCGCATCGCCGCCTCCACAGGCTGTGGACAACCAGTGCACCGTACGAACCGGTTCACCATGCTGCCATGAAGGAAGCACTCCGGAGGGTCCCGACGCCGCTTGCGCTCCGTTGAATGCGCCCCGGCGGCGACACCCGCACCGCCCCGAACGCCCCGAACGCAGAAAAGACGGCCAGGACGCAAGGCACGTCAGCGACACGTCTCCGACACGACTGCGGCGCGAATGCGCCCCCGATACGCGCCCTGAACCCGCCTGATGCGCCCTCAAGTGCCGTGGTCGGGGCCCTGATACCCCACGACCGGCGGGGTCGATTTTCAGCCGAATCGCCGTTACACGGACAGCGTCGAACACGCTCCGTACAGGCTCGGCGTACCACCGCCCGATCGCGCAGTCCGGGAGACGGAGCACGCCTCCCGGACCCTTCCGCCGCCCGCGGGGATGGGGGCGGCGGTGTCCCCCAGCCCACTGGATCCAGTACAGCGGGCCGACCCACGCAATGACCATGGAACCGCTCCCGCGATGGCTGGAGAAGAGCGCACGGGCGGGCGCACGGCCACACAGTGGGAGCACGCCACAACAGCCTGTATCTGAACCGCACTTCAGTACGGACCACAATCCCGCCAACCGGAACAATGCCCCTTAACGCTTGGGATGCGGCGAACTACGCTGGGTTTACGAATGCCGGGTGGTTATGCCAGGCCCGGCAGCCGTCTGTGTCGAGGGGTGGCTCATGTCCAGGGAGCAACGCGGGCCGAACGAAAAACTCGGCGCCGTTCTCGCCCTCGCGGGAATCAGCAACGCGGGCCTCGCCCGGCGCGTCAACGACCTCGGCGCCCAGCGCGGCCTGACGCTTCGCTACGACAAGACGTCGGTGGCGCGCTGGGTGTCGAAGGGCATGGTGCCGCAGGGTGCGGCGCCCCACCTCATCGCCGCCGCCATCGGCCAGAAGCTCGGCCGCCCGGTGCCGCTCCACGAGATCGGCCTGGCAGACGCGGACCCAGCCCCCGAAGTCGGCCTCGCCTTCCCGCGGGACGTCGGCCAGGCGGTGCGGTCCGCGACGGAGCTGTACCGCCTCGACCTCGCCGGCCGCCGGGCCGGATCCGGCGGCATCTGGCAGTCGCTGGCCGGATCGTTCGCGGTGAGCGCGTACGCGACGCCCGCCTCACGATGGCTGATAACCCCGGCCGACAGCTCGGTCGCGCGTGACGTGGACCCCGGCGAGGGCTCCGGCGCACCGCTCAAAGTCGGCCACAGCGATGTGCAGAAGCTGCGGGAGGCCGCCGAGGACGCGCGGCGCTGGGACTCCAAGTACGGCGGCGGCGACTGGCGTTCGTCGATGGTCCCCGAGTGCTTAAGGGTGGAGGCGGCCCCCCTGCTGCTCGGCTCCTACTCCGACGAGGTCGGCCGGGCCCTCTTCGGCGCCTCCGCGGAACTCACCCGGCTCGCGGGCTGGATGGCCTTCGACACGGGCCAGCAGGAAGCGGCCCAGCGCTACTACATCCAGGCCCTGCGCCTGGCCCGGGCGGCGGCGGACGTCCCCCTCGGGGGCTACGTCCTGGCCTCCATGTCCCTCCAGGCCACCTACCGCGGCTTCGGTGACGAGGGCGTGGACCTCGCCCAGGCCGCCCTGGAACGCAACCGCGGCCTGGCGACGGCCCGCACCATGAGCTTCTTCCGTCTCGTCGAGGCACGCGCGCATGCCCGCGCCAACGACGCCCAGGCGGCCGGCGGCGCCCTGAAGGCGGCCGAGAGCTGGCTCGAGCGGGCCCGTCCCGGCGACAACGACCCGAGCTGGCTCGGCTTCTACTCCTACGACCGTTTCGCCGCCGACGCGGCCGAGTGCTACCGCGATCTCAAGGCGCCCCGCCAGGTCCGCCGCTTCACCGAGCAGGCGCTCTCCAAGCCGACGGAGGAGTTCGTCCGCTCGCACGGTCTGCGTCTCGTCGTCTCGGCGGTGGCCGAACTGGAGTCAGGGAATCTGGACGCGGCGTGCGAGCAGGGGGTGCGGGCGGTGGAGGTCGCCGGGCGTATCTCGTCCGCCCGGACCACGGAGTACGTGAAGGATCTTCTTCACCGGCTGGAGCCGTACGGGGA
>KL569228.1:14781-15402 GCA_000715635.1 Streptomyces violaceus
CTTCGTGAGCGGGCGCGGCCGTTGCTGGTGGCTCCCGCCTGAGAGGCGGGCTCGCCGCCGTCTCCGCGTTTGAAGGCGATGTCAGTGGCGCAGTGCACTATCTAGGTGGGAGGTGGTGCTCGTGCGGCTCGCATACGACTGTGACGTGCTGGTGATCGGCGGCGGGATCGTCGGTCTGTCGACGGCGTACGCGATCACCCGCGCCGCACCGGGCACACGTGTCACGGTGCTGGAGAAGGAACCGGGCCCCGCCCGGCATCAGACCGGCCGCAACAGCGGCGTCATCCACAGCGGCGTCTACTACCGCCCCGGCTCCCTCAAGGCGCGCTACGCCGTGCGGGGCGCCGCCGAGATGGTCAAGTTCTGCGCCGAGTACGGCATCGCGCATTCCGTCACCGGCAAGCTGATCGTCGCGACCGACCGCTCCGAGCTGCCCCGCCTGCACGCCCTCGTGCAGCGCGGCCGGGAGAACGGGATCCCGGTGCGGGAGCTGTGCGCGTCCCAGATCATGGAGTACGAGCCGGAGGTGCGGGGCCTCGCCGCCATACACGTCGGGACGACCGGCATCTGCGACTTCGTCGCGGTCGCCCGCCAGCTGGCCCACGGCTCCGGCGCGGAGAT
>KL569228.1:15638-16373 GCA_000715635.1 Streptomyces violaceus
CCGAGCTGGGCGTCGCCGCGCTCACGGCGGCCGGGGACGTGGTGCGCGGCCGGGTCCTGGTGAACTGCGCGGGCCTGTACAGCGACGAGATCGCCCGGCTGACCGGGGACGACCCGGACGTCCAGATCGTGCCGTTCCGGGGCGAGTACTACGAACTCGCCCGGCCGGAGCTCGTACGGGGCCTGGTCTACCCCGTCCCCGACCCGGCGTTCCCGTTCCTCGGGGTGCATCTCACACGCGGCATCGACGGCGGTGTCCATGTCGGGCCCAACGCGGTGCCGGCACTGGCCCGCGAAGGCTATGGATGGGGCACGGTCCACTGGCGCGAGCTGGGGTCGACCCTGACCTGGCCGGGATCGTGGCGGATCGCGCGCCGGCACTGGCGGTACGGGGCGGGTGAGCTGCGGCGGTCGCTGTCCAAGGCGGCGTTCACGGACGCGGTGGGCAGGTTGCTGCCCGGGGTGGCCGAGGGCGACCTGGTGCCGACGGCCGCGGGGGTGCGGGCCCAGGCCGTCCTGCGGGACGGCACCCTGGTGGACGACTTCCTGATCCGCGAGGGCGCTCGCACGGTGCATGTGCTGAACGCTCCCTCACCTGCGGCTACGGCGTCCCTGCCGATCGGTCGGGAGGTGGCGCGGAGGGCGCTGAGCGGGCTGTGACGTGTGCCACGGATGGATGTCGGGTGCTCGGCGTTGGTGCTGGGGCCGGGTGGGTCCGCAGCCCGGCGTGGCGGGG
>KL569228.1:16640-19152 GCA_000715635.1 Streptomyces violaceus
CATGCCCGCAGCTAGGGCGCTGCCCGCGACGGCCGTAAAATCGGCCTCACTGTGTCTGACTCCGTGAATACCCCTGAAAGCATCCAGCCGCCCACCACCCCCGACGGCGAGCACCCCGACCACGCGCCCGGTGTTTCCATCCGGCACACGCGGGCCAAGGGTGAGCCGCGCTTTCCCGACGGGCCGAAGGCCGATCCCGCCGGATCGCACTTCGAGCGGCGGATCCGGAGTTTCCAGCCGCGGCGCAGCAGGGTGACCGCGGGGCAGGCGGACGCGCTGCAGCGGTTGTGGCCCAAGTGGGGACTGGACATCGACGGGCAGCGAGGGCTCGACCTCGCCGAGTTGTTCGGCAACGACAACCCCGTCGTCCTGGAGATCGGCTTCGGCATGGGCGAGGCGACCGCCCAGATGGCCGCAGCCGACCCCCGCACCAACATCCTCGCCGTCGATGTCCACACCCCCGGCCAGGGCAATCTGCTCAATCTCGCCGACCGGGACGGCATGTCCAACATCCGGGTCGCGAACGGTGACGCGATCATCCTGCTCCGCGAGATGCTCGCCCCGGACTCCCTCGACGGCCTCCGCGTCTACTTCCCCGACCCCTGGCCCAAGAAGCGGCACCACAAGCGCAGGCTCATCCAGCCCGACTTCCTGACCCTCGCCGCGAGCCGCATCAAGCCCGGCGGGACCGTGCACTGCGCCACCGACTGGGAACCGTACGCCGAGCAGATGCTCGAGGTCCTCACCGCACACCCCGACTTCGAGAACACGCAGGCGGACGGCGGTTTCGCGCCCCGTCCCGACTTCCGCCCCCTGACCCGTTTCGAGGGGCAGGGACTGGACAAGGGACATGTCGTGAACGACCTCCTCTTCCGTCGCGTACAGCACGTGGAGCAACCCCCCGCCGGCGCCTGACCGCCCCCGGTTCTCTCCCGCCTGCGGACAGCGCCCATCCGTCGTTAGGGTCAATGCCGTGGCCACCTGCCCCCCACATCCGTCGTACCCCAGCGGTCCCCCCGACGGCGCGCCCCTCGCCGGCCTGTCTGCCGCCGGCCCTCTGCGGCACGCCCACTGGTGGCAGCGCGCCTGGGTGCGCTACGGCGCGCTGTCCACGCTCCTCGTGATCTCCGGCCTCGTCATCCTCGCCCTGGTCCGCGAGGAGACCGGCACGGAGGGGTTCCTGGTGGGGCTCGGGCTGGCCGTCCTCCCGGTCCCCCTGCTGATAGCCGCGTTCCGCTGGCTGGACCGGGTCGAACCGGGTCCCTGGCGGAACCTGCTGTTCTCCTTCGCCTGGGGCGCCTGCGCGGCGGCGCTGATAGCGATCGTCGCCAACAGCTTCGCGACCCAGTGGATAGCGACGGCGACCGCGGACCCGACGAGAGCGGACACCCTCGGCGCGACCGTCATCGCGCCGGTGGTCGAGGAGTCGGCCAAGGCTGCCGCCGTTTTACTGGTCTTCCTCTTCCGGCGGCGTGACTTCACCGGCATCGTCGACGGAGTCGTCATCGCCGGCGTCACGGCCACCGGCTTCGCGTTCACGGAGAACATCCTCTACCTGGGCATCGCCTTCGGCACCGACCAGCTCGCCGGGCACAGCGGCATCGCCTCCGTCACGGCGGCGACCTTCTTCGTGCGGATCGTCATGTCGCCGTTCGCGCACCCGCTCTTCACCGTCCTCACGGGCATCGGCTTCGGCATCTCCGCGCTCTCGGCGGACCGCCAGCACTTCCGCCGCGTCGCCTTCCCGCTCTCCGGGCTGCTGCTCGCGATGGGCATGCACGCGATGTGGAACGGCTCGTCGGCGTTCGGCGAGTACGGGTTCTTCGCCGTGTACGCGGCGTTCATGGTGCCCATCTTCGGGCTGCTGACGTGGCTGGTGATCTGGACGCGGCAGCGGGAGCTGAGGACCGTACGGACGGAGCTGCCCCCGTACGCCGTCGCCGGCTGGCTGACTCCGGCCGAGCCGTACGCGCTCGGCTCGATGCGGGCCCGGCGCATCGCCCGCCAGTACGCCCGCCGCCACGCGGGGAAGACCGCGGCGCGGGCGGTGGCGCAGTACGAGGCCTACGCCACGTCTCTGGCGTTCCTGCGGCACCGGGGCCGCCGCGGCCGCGCCGGGGCCGACTTCGTCGTACGGGAACGGGAACTGCTGGAGGAACTGTGGCGGCGCCGGGAGGCGGCCCGCCCCGCGCTGGACCACGCGGCGCGGATCACGGCCCCTCCCGTACCGGTGGCGGCACCGCCCTGGCCGGTGCACGGGGCGTACGGGTACGGCCATCCGACGACGCCGTACTACTCCGCCCCGGCGACGCCGTACCCCGCGTACGAGACGGCGTACCCCGCCTACAACCCGTACCGGTCGTAGCCGAGACAGCCGGCCCACGCGGACCGCTCAGGCCGAAGCCTCCGTGAGACGGTCGACCTCCGCCTCCGTCAGCGTGAGCTCCCCGACCCCGACCAGCGCCGGCAGCTGCTCCACCGTCCGTGCGGACGCGATCGGCGCTGCCACCGT
>KL569228.1:19362-19995 GCA_000715635.1 Streptomyces violaceus
CCGTCGGCCGGGCCGCGAGCCAGGCCAGGGCGACCGTCGCGACGGGGACGTCGTGGGCCGCGGCGATCTCGTCGAGGGCGTCGAGGACCCGCAGGCCCCGCTCGGTCTCCAGGTGCTTGGCGGCACCGCCGGCCCGCGCGCTGTCGACGGTCGTGCCGGGCCGGTACTTGCCGGTGAGGAAGCCGGACGCGAGCGCGTAGTACGGGACGGCCGCCAGGCCGGAGCGCTCGGCGAGGTCCTGGAGCTCGCCCTCGTAGGCGTCGCGGGAGACCAGGTTGTAGTGGGGCTGGAGCGCCACATAGCGGGCGAGGCCCTCGCGGTCGGAGAACTCCAGGGAGGCCCGCAGCCGCTCCGCCGAGATGTTGGAGGCGGCTATGTGCCGCACCTTCCCGGCCTTCACCAGGTCGTCGAGCGCCCCGATGATCTCCTCCACCGGCACGTCGGGCTGGTCGAAGTGGGTGTAGTAGAGGTCGATGTAGTCGGTGCGCAGGCGGCGCAGCGAGGCGTCGGCGGCGGCCTTGATGTTGGCGGCGGACAGGCCCTGGAACTCGGGGTGCTGGCTGACCTTGGTGGCGACGACGACGTCGGCGCGGTTGCCGCGCGCCTGCAGCCACTTGCCGAGGACGGTCTCGG
>KL569228.1:20188-21642 GCA_000715635.1 Streptomyces violaceus
CACTTGCCGAGGACGGTCTCGGACTCGCCGCCCTGGTTGCCGTCGACCCACGCCGAGTAGACGTCGGCGGTGTCGACGAAGTTGCCGCCGGCGGCGGTGTACGCGTCGAGGACGGCGAACGACCGGTCCTCGTCGGCGGTCCAGCCGAAGACGTTGCCGCCGAGGGCGAGCGGGAAGATTTCGAGGTCGGAGGAGCCGAGCTTGCGAAGAGAAGTCATGCTCCTCGTCAACGGCCGTGCCGGAGCGGCTCATTCCAGGGCGGACGCAAAGGTCCTGTAAACGCCCCCGCACACGCCGGCGACGCACACACCGAAGACCGGTAGCCCTGACGTCGGGGGGCCGTCGTCAGGGCTACCGGTGCTTCGACTGGCTTCTGCCGCTTACGGGTTCAGTCCCTTGCCCCGCAGCCACGCCATCGGGTCGATCCCGCTGCTGGAACCACCGGAGTGAACCTCGAGGTGCAGGTGGGCCCCGGTGACGTTGCCGGTGGCACCGACGCGGCCGATGACATCGCCCGTGCTGACCTTCTGGCCGACGCTGACGCCGATGGAGGACTGGTGCGCGTACCAGATCTCCGTGCCGTCATCGAGGGTGAGGACGGTCTTGTAGCCGTAAGAGCCGTTCCAGCCCGCCTCGGTGATGGTGCCGCTGTGCACCGCCTTGATCGGCGTGCCCGTGGGGGCGGCGAAGTCGAGACCCGTGTGGTAGCCGGAGGACCAGTAGGCGCCGGCCTGACCGAAGCTCGAGGTGAGGGTGTACGAGGAGGTCGGCAGCGTGAACTGCTTGGCGAGGGCGGCGAGCCGCTCGGCCTCGGCCTTCTTCTTGGCCTCCTCCTCCGCCTTCCTCTTGGCTTCGGCGGCCTTGGCCTTGGCCTCCTCCTCCGCCTTGGCGACGGCTTCAGCGGCCGCCTTCTCGGCGGCGTCGGCGGCGTCCTGCGCGGCCTTGGTGTCGATCTGGTCCTGCTGGTACTCGACCTGGGCCATGATCCGGGCGCGCAGCGCCTCGCCGGCGCCGGAGGAGTTCTCCTCGGTGTCCGCCGTGGCCGTGCCGAGACCGCTGAGCGGAGTCGAGGAACCCGCGGGGGTGTCGTCGTCCGAGATGAGGGTACCCACCGAGGGCAGGTCCGGCACGGAGATGGACACCGGCGGCTTGCCGGTCTGGGCACTGGCCATGCCGCCCGCGCCCACGGCGGCTATGACGCCGACGCCCAGGACGGTGGAGCTGCGGGCGAGGCCTCCGCCGCGCTGCTTGGTGACGCGATGCCGGCCACGGACGGGACGGATGGATTCCTCGGTGGGGTTCCACTCCTGGAACGGGCCCTCGTCGGTGCGCTGACCGCCGTAGCCGAATGTTTCGGTGTCGCGCTGGTTGCGCGCGAACGGGGCCGCGGGGGCAGGCCGGTTGGACGCCACGTGGGCGTACTCCTTTCCTTCCTTCTCGCCTACCGGGTTAGC
>KL569228.1:21799-22250 GCA_000715635.1 Streptomyces violaceus
TCTCGCCTACCGGGTTAGCTGACGGGTTCGGAGCAGGAAGGTCTCCTACGCGCGTATAACGACCGTGCTTCCACGGCGGTTTACGCCCGATTCACCCCAAGTGGTGGTTCCCCGGTTCCCTTTCGGGATTCGGCGCGTGCGCACGGAGCCGCCTTCTGTGACGGCTGGGACGACCGCGCTGCGTTATCGAACGTTAATAGGTCCGGGAGGTGGATTCCAGCGCTTCCACTTGATCATTAACCTTTTTCGCGCGGACTTACCTGCCATGACCGGACCAAATCGGGCGAGTTGACCGCTCCGTAAGTGACTGCCGAGTATTGACGGTGTGTCAGTTGCTATGCGGAGCGATGAGCTTCACTCACTGGCAGTAACGGAGGTGCGGAAACCCCGGAAATACACCGAGGGCCGGAACCCTTTCGGATTCCGGCCCTCGGCCTTCAGTAGCGGGGAC
>KL569228.1:22499-22986 GCA_000715635.1 Streptomyces violaceus
CTCCACCCCGCGTCGTTGTGATTCCAGTGTACGCCATCCGCGGGACCACTCGTGACCACCTCATGCTCAGCAGGTTGCCGGTGCGGGATCCACCCCCGCCCCCCTACAGCAGATGGCGGTTCGGGGCCTTGGCCCGGTGCTCGTGTTCCGGGAGGGCGACGACCTCCGCCCCGCCGGCCGCCAGGACGCCGCTGCCGTCGGCGTCCGGGACGAAGGTGTCCGGCTCGCGCCAGGCGGTGACCACTCGGCGTACGCCCGCGTCGAGGAGCAGCCGGGCGCAGGGTGCGGGGCGGGAGGCGCGGCGGGCGCAGGGCTCCAGGCTGCTGTAGACCGTGGCGGTGGCGAGTCGCGGGTCGGACGGGTCGAGCTTCGCCAGGGCCGCCTCCTCGGCGTGTGCGACCGGGTCGTCGCCCTCGCGGGAGTGGCCGCGGGCCAGTTCCGTACCGTCGGCCGCGACCACCACCGCGCCCACGCTGAACGCCGTGTC
>KL569228.1:23253-24227 GCA_000715635.1 Streptomyces violaceus
GGCGAGGGGGCCGGTACCGGGGGCGGTGGGTTCGTAGCGCATCAGGACGACGTCCTCGATGCGCCGCGTCTCCAGCAGCCGGAGCCGGCCGCCCTGGTAGCCGCCGGGCCCGAAGAGGCGGGGCGCCTTCGGATCGCCCACGAAGAGCGGGGCGAGGACCAGCTGGAGTTCGTCGGCGAGGCCCTGGGTGAGCAGCTGGGTGTGGATCAGGCCGCCGCCCTCGACCATGAGCCGTCGTACCCCCCGCACGTCGTGCAGGTGGGTGAGGAGCCGCCGCCAGTCGAGGTCGGTGCCGAGGGGGACGACGTCGGTGGCGAGGCCGAGGGCCCGGGCGCGCTCGGCGCCCTCGTCGGTCGTGTAGAGGACCTTCTCGCCGCCGGTGTGCCAGAACCGCGCCTCCGGGTCGAGGTCGCCCGAGCCGCTGACGGTCACCTTGAGGGGGTATTCCGGCCGGCCGGCGGCTGTGCGGGCGGCGCGCCGCTCGTCCGAGTTGACCAGCAGGCGCGGGTTGTCGGCGCGGATGGTGCCGGCGCCGACCAGGATCGCGTCGACGGACGCCCGGACCTCATCGACCCGGTCGAAGTCGGCCGGGCCGGACAGCAGCAGGCGTTCGGGCCCGGTGTCGTCCAGGTAGCCGTCGAGGGAGACGGCGGCGGACAGCAGGACGTACGGGTGAGGCATCGACGCTCCCCGGTCGGGTGGGACGGCGGACCGGCGGGAACGAGCCCGCCGGGTCTTGGTTCAAGTTTGAAACAAACCTACACTGGCGGCATGACGACTCGCTGGCTCACCCCCGAGGAGCAACGCGCCTGGCGCGCTTACATCGCCTCCTCGCTGCTCCTGGAGGACGCGATCGACCGGCAGCTCCAGCAGGACGCCGGCATGCCGCACCTGTACTACTCCATCCTGTCCGTCCTGTCGGAGTCCCCCGAACAGCGGCTGCGCATGACCGATCTCGCCGAGCGGCTGAAGAT
>KL569228.1:24428-25114 GCA_000715635.1 Streptomyces violaceus
GGCTGAAGATCACGCGCAGCCGCCTGACGTACGCGGTGACGCGGCTGGGGAAGGACGGCATGCTGCGGCGCGAGGCCTGCCGGTACGACAAGCGGGGCAGCATCGCCGCACTGACCGACGCGGGGTTCGCCGTACTGGAGCGCGCGGCGCCCGGGCATGTCGAGACCGTGCGCAGCTTCGTGTTCGACCGGCTCAGCGAGGAGCAGGTGGCGCAGCTGGAGGAGATCTCCGCAGCGATCGCGCAGGGACTCCAGGAGGACGGGACACGGTCGGCGTCGGACGACGTGCCGTGGCGGCGGAGGTCCTCCCCGGCCTGTTCGTGAGGCGGCACCTGGTCCCCCCTGTGGCACTTCAGTGAGGCACGTCACACGGGACCGGACCTCGTTGCTTCAAATTTAAAGCAAGGGTAGTGTTCCGAACCGTGGATCTGCTTCAAATCTGAAGCAGACGGCTGTGCAGCCGAACAGGAACGGAACCCGGAGGCCCCGCATGCCCGACACCCCCGCCGCCCTCGCCACCCCGCGCTCCCGCGTCCGGGTACCGCTTCGCTTCCACGACGGCTACCAGGTCGACGCCGAGCTCGTCACCTTCCACGGACTGGCCGACAACCAGGAACACGTGGCCGTCGTCCTGGGCGAGCCGGGCCCGGCCCCGCTGGTGCGGCTGCACTCCGAGTGCCTGACCGG
>KL569228.1:25288-25532 GCA_000715635.1 Streptomyces violaceus
GTGCGGCTGCACTCCGAGTGCCTGACCGGGGACGTGTTCGGCTCGGCCCGCTGCGACTGCGGTCCGCAGCTGCGCGAGGCGGTCGAGCGCATAGCCGACCGCGGCGGCGTGCTCCTCTACCTCCGCCAGGAGGGCCGGGGCATCGGCCTCTACAACAAGCTCGACGCGTACGCCCTCCAGGACGAGGGCCTCGACACGTACGAGGCGAACGCGGCGCTGGGGCTGCCGGAGGACGCCCGCGACC
>KL569228.1:25711-26337 GCA_000715635.1 Streptomyces violaceus
ATCAGAGATGTGTATAAGAGACAGCGACTACACGGCGGCGGCCCAGATGCTCCGGGCGCTGGGCATCAAGGAGCTGGACCTGCTCTCCAACAACCCCGACAAGGCGGACCAGTTGCGCACCCTGGGCGTCGACGTCCGCGACCGCGTCCCCACGGGCGTCTTCACCACCGCGCACAACGTCCGCTACCTGCGCGCCAAGGTCCTCCAGACCCGGCACACGCTGCCCCTCGCCGCGCTGACGGAGCTCAGCGCCGGCTGAACGGGGCCCGGCCGGGCCGGTGCTGAACCGAGGCTGCTTGCCGCTCGGCTCATCGGGTACAGCCTTTAAAAGAGGGCGATCTACGCAGTACCCGTAGCTGATGGAAAGTGACGTTTCGTGACCGATCTCGGCGCCCCCGGCGACCCCCGGGCGAGGGGCCCGGGCGACGGCCCAGAGGCCGTCGCGTCGTGGATCGCCGATGCTGTGGACAGTTTGACCACCCTGTGGTCGGTCGCCGCACAGGAGGCGTCCCTGCGCCTGTCCCCGCACCAGCTGCGGGCGCTGCGCACCGTGGAGGCGACGCCCGGCCTGAACGTCACGGCCCTGGCGGACGAGCTGGACATCGGCCTTCCCACGGCCAGCCGGC
>KL569228.1:26557-26883 GCA_000715635.1 Streptomyces violaceus
CTGCTGGAGCGGGCCCCGCACCCGGGCACCCGCCGCGAGGTACAGCTGTTGCTCACCTCGCACGGCCGGCATGTCCTGAGCGATGTCGCAGGCCGCCGGACCAAGGCCCTGGCCACGGCGCTGGCGGCGATGGAACCGGCGGAACGGGTGGCTCTGAGCCGGGGGTTGCGGGGATTTCTGTCGGCACGGGAAGCGGCCGCGCCGCACCCTGACGGAACTGACGGGACGGGCGGGGCTGACGGGCAGTGAGGGCGGCAGAAGGTGAGTTCAGGCCCCCGAGCCGGGCCGGCCACCAGCACCAGCACCAGCACCAGCACCCAGTACGG
>KL569229.1:0-5154 GCA_000715635.1 Streptomyces violaceus
CATCTGGACCCGACGCTGACCAAAGAGACAGAACCTAGGTGGTGTGCTGATTCTCGACGACACCGGGTTCATCAAGAAGGCTTCCACCTCGGCCGGGGTCGGCCGGCAGTACACCGGCACTTCAGGAAAGATCGACAACTGTCAGATCGGCGTGTTCGCCGCCTACGCCACCAGTTCAGGCCGGGCTCTGGTGGACCGGGAGCTCCACCTGCCGAAGTCCTGGACTTCTGACCGTGACCGTTGTCAAGCGGCGAAGATCCCGGACGAACGAGGCTTCGCGACCCCAAGGGCGAACTGGCCCGGGACATCGTCCGCCGTTGCATCGCCGCTGGCCTGCCCGCCACGTGGGTCACCGCCGACGAGGCATACGGACAGGACTGGCACTTCCGCCGTCTGCTCGAGCAGCTCAACGTCGGCTACGTGGTGGCAGTGCCCAAGTCTCAGCAGATCAAATCCCTGGCCGGGATCTGGCGCATAGACGAGCTCATCGACGAGGCTCCCGCTGATGCCTGGCAGCGGCTCTCCTGCGGTGATGGGGCGAAGGGCCCGCGCGTTTATGACTGGGCTGCGGCCAAACTGCCCGCCAACATCATCTTCGACCCTGATCCGCCCACCCATCATCGCTGGGTGATGGCCCGCCGCAGCCTGTCTGACCCCGGCGAGCTTGCCTACAAAGATGTCGGTGGCCGCGCGGCGGCTGAGGAAGACGTCCAGGTGCCCGTAGCCGGGCAGGAGGTGCAGGCTTCGCGGCCGGGGCGGTGGTGGTTCAGGAAGTCGAAGGTGTGGCGCTGGCTCTCCGCGAGAAAGCGCAGCGCGATCCGGGTGGACACCTCTGACGGACCGGCTGTCACACCGCTGGTCGCACCGGCCTCGCCGTGGTCTGAGATGCCGGGAAAAGCGAACGGAAATACGATGGTGTGACGCACGGGACCGCCCTGGAGGTGCGCGATGAGCCACGACACGGGTGCGGACGTCGACGAGCTGCTGACCATGTCGCGGCCGGAGCTCGACCGGCTGTTCCGCGCCGGTCATCCCGGTGAGACACCTCGAGGTGAGGGACGTGGCACCGTGCTTACGGCGCGCGGTGCCAGGGTGTCCAAGGCAGTGGCCGCGCTCGCGCGTCTCCTCGCATGGCAGGGAAAGGTCTTCGACCGCGACGGCGGCGGACTGCGCAACAGGGTCACGCCCTTCGGCATCCGGGCGATACGCGCGAACGTCTACCAGGACGAGAGCCTGCTGGACGGCGGCGAATGCATCGTCCTGGACTATTCCCGCACCTCGCTTGTCGCGCACTGGATACGCGACGAGATCCGCCAGGTCGGCCCCCATCTCTATCTGGGAATCGTCTATTGGGGGCGGCGCAGGATCCTCAACTTCTCCCTGCACTTCGCCGGTCCAAATACTTGAGACGTCCTGCCACACATCGCGGTGACGACCCGTCAGCCGCGAGGCAGGTGGGAGGTGCTGGATATGCCGCACCAGTCGGCAGTCACCGTCCTGGCCACCGTGCCCCCGGCCCGGGTCGATGACGTGCGGGAGGTGCTCGAAGAAGCCAACCGGAAGGGAGCGGGTAAGGTCTTCCGGTTCGCCGAGGTGGAGGGGCTCCATTTCGCGCGGCTGGTCCTTGTTCCCCAAGGCTCCGACAACGCCGGGGCGTTGCTGCCGGCCAGCGTCCTCTACATGAGCGAGGTGGACGTTTCACCGTCCGCCCACCTCGCCGACCTTGTGCGTGCAGCGGGCGACGAGCTGGACAAGGTGTTCGGATACTGCGACGGATATCCGGCGGGCGGGGCTCCGGACGGCGAGCGGATCGCCTGGCTGCGGTCGCGTTGCGTGCCGTGCGCGGCCTTCTACGTCAATACCGTCGGCAGGGGGCGGCGGCAGGTGCTGAACGAGGCCCGGTTGCGCGAGGCGATCGAGGAGTTCCTCGACCGGCACGCTGCCGAACTGTTGGGGAGGAGTCCCACGCGGATACGCGCCGCCGTCCAGGAATACGTCACCGGTCGCAAGGACCTGGCCTGGGCGCGTTCGAGGCCCGCGCGGCCCGCCCTGCGCTGGCGGATCCGCCAGGCGGCCCATCTCGTCGGTGTCCCGCTGGCCGGGCTGGTGTTGTCGCCCTTCCTCGTGGTCGCTCTGCCGGTCTGGGCCGTGCTGGTGAGATGGCACGAACGTCGTGACGTTCCCAGCCGGAAGCGTCCGGACCGCGACCACGTGCGCGAGCTCGCCTCGTACGAGGACTTCGTCGCACAGAACCCGTTCACCGCCGTCGGCGTGGTCAAGCCCGGCCGGTTCAGGCGGATCACACTGACCGCGATCCTGTTCCTCGTGGACTACGGAGTGCGCCACTTCTTCAAGCAGGGAAATCTCGCCGGCGTTGCGACCATCCACTTCGCGCGCTGGCTGTTCATCGACGGCAAACGCCGGGTGATCTTCGCCAGCAACTACGACGGCAGCCTGGAAAGCTACATGGACGACTTCATCGACAAGGTCGCCTGGGGCCTCAACGCCGTCTTCAGCAACGGGCTGGGCTATCCGCGCACCCGGTGGCTCGTAATGGGCGGCGCCAACGACGAGCTGGCGTTCAAGCACTACCTCCGCTCCCATCAGCTGCCGACCCAGGTCTGGTACTCCGCGTACGACACCCTGACCGCGCACAACCTCCGTACCAATGCCCGTATACGCGCAGGCTTGTTCGGCACACTTAGCCCGGCCGAGACCGAGGCCTGGCTCGCCCTGCTCTGAGGAAGTCCGAGGAGACCGAGGGAAGGGGACGTGACGGTGGCGACGTTGGACCTCAACGACATGCAGGGCCTGATCACCCGTGGCTACAGCACCCTGCGCTGGGCGAGCTTCCTGATGTTCACGATCAACAACCCAGCGAGCGCACGCGCCGCTCTCGGTGAGCTGACGCCACGGGTGACGAATGGCCGCGCGGAGCCCCCGGACACCGCTGTGAACCTCGCCTTCACGTCGGACGGCATACGGCTTCTGGGGTTGGAAATCCCCGGCCCCGACGGCTTTCCCGAGGAATTCGTCTCGGGGATGACCGACCCCAACCGCAGTCGCTTCCTCGGTGACACCGGGGAGAACGCCCCGCGGTACTGGCGATGGGGCGGCCCGACCACCCCTCCCGTGCACATTCTCGCCCTGCTGTACGCGCGCGACGAGGCGGGGCTGGGAGGGTTCGAGGCGGAGGTGCGCCAGGTCGTCCTCGCCACGGGCGGTCTCGCCGAGCTCGTGCGGCTGGGAACGGCCGAGCTGACCGAACGCGAACCCTTCGGCTTCCGGGACGGCATCTCACAGCCGCTCATCGAGGGGATGCCCAAGGCCACGGCCGCTCGTGCCAACACCACAGCCGGTGACGAGGTGGTCAAGGCCGGGGAGTTCGTCCTCGGCTACCCCAACGAGTACGGCCTGTTGACGGACCGGCCGCTGCTGTCGCTCCCGCACGACTCCGCCGGCCTGCTGCCCCGCGGCCCCGGTGGCACCGACGCGGATCTCGGATACAACGGCAGCTATCTGGTCTTCCGGCAGCTTCATCAGGACGTCGACGCGTTCTGGGGTTACCTCGACGAGGCGACCAGGCGCCCCGACGGCAGCGGCGATCCCGCCGCGCGCGACGCGCTCGCCGCACGCATGGTGGGACGCTGGCCCAGCGGCGCACCATTGGTCCACGCGCCGCGGCAGGACGACCCGGCCCTTGCCACGGACAACGACTTCGGCTATTTCTCCACCGACCGGGACGGCTTGAGCTGCCCCCTCGGGGCGCACATCCGCCGCGCCAACCCGCGTGACTCGCTGGACCCCCGGCCGGGATCGGCCGAATCGATCGCGATCGGCAGACGGCACCGGATCCTGCGCCGGGGCCGGGCCTACGCGGACGGTGGGACGGAGGGCGGGAGTGAACGCGGGCTGCATTTCCTCTGTCTCAACGCGAACATCTCACGCCAGTTCGAGTTCATTCAGCACACCTGGTTGAACAATCCGAACTTCAACGGGCTCTACGACTCCCCCGACCCGCTCGTCGCACCCCGCTCGAACCACCGCTCCACCTTCACCGAACAGGCAAGGCCCGTACGCACCCGCCACCTCGACCTTCCGCAGTTCGTCTCCGTACGAGGTGGCGCCTATTTCTTCCTTCCCGGCCTGCGGGCGCTGCACTTCCTCTGTTCGGCCACCGGCAAGGACGAGCAGCGGTGACCCCGGCGCAGCGGGTCAACAATGCGATCCTGTGGTGCGTCCAGCTCGAACGGCGCGCCGATCCCTACATCCGCCCGCTGCTCGACCGGCTGCTGCGCCGACCGGTACAGGCTCTGGTGCAGTGGCTCATCAACGTCCGCCGCCGCGACGAGTACCTTCGTCCCGCCGAGGAGATGGTCCGGCCTGAGGAGGCCGGGATCGCCGAGGACATCGCACGTCAGATGGCCCGGTTCATCGCACGCGAGTACATGCCGGGGTGCGCGCAGCGGGCCGGGAACACCAAGACCTACGGGGTCGTGCGTGGGGAGTTCACCGTGTCCGCCGACTTGCCCGAGCGGCTGCGTCACGGTGTCTTCAGCCTTCCCACCACCTTCCGGGCCTGGGTCCGCTTCGCCGGGCCGGGCCCCCTTTCGCCGCCCGACATCAAGGACAACGGCGTCCTCAGCATCGGCGTCAAGCTGCTCGGGGTCGAAGGCGAGAAGCTGCTCGACGACGAACGGAGCACCCAGGACTTCACGGGCATCAGCGCGCCGACCTTCACCACTCCCGATGTCGTGGAGAACCTCAAGCTGCAGCGGCATGTCTTCGACGGCACGCCCCTCCTGTATTTCCTGGGCCCTCGTGACCCGCACCTGTGCGACATGGTGATGCAGGGGTTGTACGCCAAAACGCACTCAAGTCCGCTGGAGGCCCGGTACTGGAGCTGCACGCCGTATCTGCTCGGTGAGGGCCAGGCCATGCAGTACTCCGTGGTTCCGCGCGACGGAACCCGCACGCGGGCGCCGTGGAACCCGCCGGACGACTACTTGCGGGAGGCGCTGGCCACGACGTTGCGGGACCGCGACGTCACCTTCGACTTCCTCATCCAATTGCAAACCGATCCGCATCGGATGCCGATCGAGAACGCCTCGGTGGTCTGGTCCGAACGGCTCTCGCCGTTCATCCCCGTGGCCA
>KL569229.1:5333-7328 GCA_000715635.1 Streptomyces violaceus
AGAGATGTGTATAAGAGACAGGATTTCGACGCGACGCAACAATTCGCCCTTGCCGACCGGCTGTCTTTCAACCCTTGGCACGCGCTGCCCGAGCACCGGCCGCTGGGCAACCAGAACCGCGCCCGCCGCGCCATCTATCTGCGGCTCTCCGGGCTCCGGCAATCGATGAACGGCACACCGCACGAGGTCCCCGGTGACGGCACCTGACACGGCTCGGCCACGCAGAGCAGTCGGCGCGCGTGCCGACGGCACATGCCCTAGCGTCATACGTGGCATGCACTACCCCTTGGGAAGGGGCGATGACCATGGACGGCCACACAGTCGCGCGGTACAGCCTCGCCGGAATCCGGCTGGTGAACGGCGTGGCGGCACTCCTGGCCCCTCAGGTGGTGGCCCGTCGGCTGGGAGCGGACCCGAGCCGGCCGGCGTTGATCTACGCGCTGCGGATGTTCGGTGTGCGAACCGTGGTCCTGGGCGCCGACCTGCTCTTCCTCAAGGACCCGGACGAGCTTGACCAGGCACTGCGCGTCGGCACGCTCATCCATACGAGCGATGCGCTGTCAGCCGCCTGGGCTGGGCAGGAAGGGACGCTCGCCCGGCGGCCGGCGATGGCCGCCACGGCGATCTCGGCGGTCAACGTCGCCCTCACGTTTCTGGCCCAGCGACGGAACTGCTGACATCCGGCTACGCGCTGACCATGCCGTCATGAACACCCGCACCGGACGCCGGAAGGAATTCCACGATGGGCAGAGCTCACGACCGCTCAGCGAGCCGCACGACACCGCGAAGTGCCGGCGAGACCGGAACCGCGTCCTGGTTCGTCCAGTTGCACAACAGGCTGGCGCTGGCCGTCGACCACAAGGTCGGCTGGCAGAACCTGCCGAAGGCGTTCGGCATGCTGACCCTCATCGGTCTGCGTAACAATCTGCGCCGGAAGAACCTCTTCGACACCAGCACCTACCCGACACAAAACCTGCCACCGATCGGGCCGTCGGAACCGCGGCACCTCACCGAGCGCACAGCCGACGGCACGTACAACGACCTGGCAAACCCTCGTATGGGTATGGCCGGTTCACGCTTCGGCCATAACGCCCCGCCGGAGCGGTGCTTCCCCGAAACCGAGCCGCAGATCATGTCTCCGAGCCCACGTGAGGTGAGCCGAGCCGTGCTCACGAGGCATGAGTTCGTCCCCGCGGAGTCCGTCAACGCCCTGGTCGCGGCGTGGTTGCAGTTCATGATCCGGGACTGGGTCAGCCATGGGCAGGGCACGGTGGACCGCTCCTGGCACATCCAGTTGGCCGACGACGACCCCTGGCCGGACCGGCCGATGCTCGTGCCGCGGACGCTCGCCGACCCGACCCGCCCGGACAGTGACGACGGGCTGCCGCCGACGTACATCAACGAGAAATCGCACTGGTGGGACGCATCCCAGCTCTACGGCGACGGCCTGGACGCCCAGCGGCAGCTGCGCACGGGAGAGGACGGCAAACTCAAGGTCCCCCGGAACGGGTCGCTGTTCTCGGACGACCCCGAACGGGACCCGGCGAGCGTGCCCGGGTTCTGGGTGGGCCTCGCCATGATGCACACTCTGTTCATCCTGGAGCACAACGCCATCTGCGACAGACTGCGCGACGAGTACCCCGGCTGGTCGGATGAGGAGATCTTCCAGCGGGCGCGCCTGATCACGGCGGCACTCATCGCCAAGATTCACACGATCGAATGGACTCCGGCGGTCATCAGCCATCCGACGATGGTCACCGGAATGCGCGTCAACTGGTTCGGCGTCCTCGGTGAGCGGGTGCACCGGCTACTCGGCCGGATCAGCTCGAGCGAGGTGCTCAGCGGCATCGTGGGCGGGCGTACCGACCACTTCGGCGTCCCCTACTCCCTGACCGAGGAGTTCGTGGCCGTCTACCGGATGCATCCCCTGGTTCCCGACGACTGGAGCTTCCGCTCGGTCGCGGACGACTCCCTGCTGCAGGAGGCGACGTTCCG
>KL569229.1:7510-9057 GCA_000715635.1 Streptomyces violaceus
GCTTCCGCTCGGTCGCGGACGACTCCCTGCTGCAGGAGGCGACGTTCCGGGAGCTGGCCGGGCGGCAGGCCTATGAGATCCTCGGCAAACACACCCTGCCGGATCTCTTCTACTCCTTCGGCACCTCGCACCCGGGACTGGTGACCCTGCACAACTACCCGAAGTTCCTGCAGGAGTTCCAGCGCCCCGACGGCAAACTCATGGACCTCGGGGCGGTCGACATCCTGCGGACCCGGGAACTCGGCGTACCGCGGTACAACGAATTCAGACGTCTGCTGCATCTTCCCCCGGCGGAGGATTTCGACTCGCTCACGGACGACCCGGCCTGGGCCGAGGAACTGCGCCGGTTGTACGAGGGCGACATCGAACGCGTCGATCTCATGGTGGGCATGTTCGCCGAGCCCCGGCCGAAGGGTTTCGCCTTCAGCGACACCGCCTTCCGGATCTTCGTCCTCATGGCGTCCCGCCGGCTCAACAGCGACCGTTTCCTCACCAAGGACTACACGTCTCAGGTGTACACGCAGACCGGGCTGGACTGGATCGCGAACAACAGCATGGTCAGCGTGCTGCTGCGGCACTTCCCCGAGCTGCGTTCGTCCATGAAGTCGGTGAACAACGCGTTCGTCCCCTGGAAGGCGTCCTCACCCGCACGGTGATCACGCTCGGTGCCCGTCGGGTGCTGGGCCGTGGCCTCGCAATTTCGTCGGTGGCCCGCTCAGCAGCCAGAATCTCACGAAGGCGACCGCGAATGCTCCGTCGATCGCCGCGGGGACGAGCACCAGTGGCCTGGCGATATCCCAGGCATACAGTGTGGTCAGATTGACGACATCGAACAGCTTGGCCACGATTCCCAGCAGAACAATGCCGCGATTCTGCGTCACATCGCGCGCGATGATCTGATACCCGAAGCCGATGAGCAGCACCGCGAACCCGAAGTCCGCCCAGAGGCGCAGCGCCATCGGGTCACGGGTGACGTCCGACATGTAGGTGACGTCGTACGACCACCGGCTCGCGAGCAGGACAGGGAACCCGATGGCGTAATTGAACAGCGCCGCAGCGAGAAACAGCCGCGACCAGAATTTCTTGTCGAGCGAGGTCGGCATTCGCTACCCAATTCGAAGGGGTCCGGGGCATCATATCCGTCACTCCGGCGAATCGGCGGTATCCGCGTCTCCGGGTCTCGGCTGTGGAGCTACTTCGACCGCCCGTTCCAAGCAGCGTCGAGGTTGCCGGTGAGCCGTTCGAGCAGCTCGCGCAGCGCCTCCCCCTCCTGTGAGGTTCGGCCGTGATGTCGCTGGGATGTTCGGCGTTGTATGTCACTGACGCGCCGCTCAAGGGCGGTTAGGTCGGTCGATCGTGGTGGCCGTTCACCGAACATGGTAGTGACGTGAAGCCGTATCGGCCGATGTCGTGTTCGCTGTGCCTTTTTGTCTTCTTGGAGCTGTCTGGTGTCCCGCCACCTCGTGATCACAATTCGACACGAAGACCGCCGCCATCCCTACAGGCCGAGCTCCTGACGCACGTCCAGGTAGCAGCGCAGCCGCACG
>KL569229.1:9263-12436 GCA_000715635.1 Streptomyces violaceus
CCTGACGCACGTCCAGGTAGCAGCGCAGCCGCACGCCGGGCTCACCGGGGACTCGCGTCGGACCGTCCGCCGTCGCGGTCGCCCACCGCCCGGCGAGAGCCTCCTGGATGGCGAACAGTCTGGTCGTCAGCGGCTGCGACTTCAACCACAGCCAGACCTGGAAAGAACCTTGGCGGGCGCTTGGGCGTAGTGTCATAACGAAGCACATGTGGCACAGCCTCAATTCCGGCTTCTTCACACGACCGAGTAGAGGGTCTTGGGGCATGGCGAGCGATGAAGCGGCGCTGGCAGACTGGCGACGCCAAGTAGTCCTGGGCGGAGTCAAGCAGTTGACGAACAGCCTTGGGCCCTTCCTTGCGGCTCAAACCTGCCTCTACGCTGAACCCGTGTCCAAGAGTTCCCAGCCAGGCGTCAGCGCCATCACTCGGGGGAGAGCGTGAACGTCCCGACGTTGATCGTGTTGGGCGCGGCGGGCGGTCTGCTGCGTGGGGCCGTGGATCTGTATACCCGGTTTGTGTCCTGGCAGGCCGTTCGCCTCGCCTGCCTTCAGTCGGGCAACCAAGCCCCGCGGTTCCGGGAGTACTTCGACCCCTCCACCGACATTGTCGCACCCGCTGTGCACACCGTGATGGGGGCCGGTGCCGCCGTCCTGTTCGGCACCACGGGACAGATCAGCGGTGCGTACGCCGCGCTCGTTGTCGGCATGTCGGCACCCATGCTGCTCACCCAACTCACCCGCGTCCAGACGGTGAACGAGGTGGTGACTGGTGACCGCCCGGCAGCTGAGACGGCACAAGCGGCCGCAGAAAACGGAACCACAGCCCCCACCGGCGCGGTGGCCGCTGCCGAACCCGTCGGCGCCGCAGCTGCAGTAGGGCCGCCACCCTCCCCAACGGAGCCCCATCTCGCACCGCCCGTGGACCCAACCCAGCCCTCCGCCCCGAGCCACAGCCCACTGCCCACTGCCAGATCCTCGGCCGGGCGGGCCGCCGCAGTCGCTCGCACGCAGGATTCCGGCCACGGTGAACTCCCTGCAGACGAAGCCCAGTCCCAAGAACCCACACGCCCTGCGAGTGCTCCCTTGGCTGCCGACCCGCCCGACGGGGCGGGATCTGGCATCGATGGCCGCAGCGCGCCCCGATGGCGCCACGGGCCAGCGATGGGGGAGGAGGGGCTGTGAACAGCGTCCCACAGCACCTGCGCAGCGAGGACCGCCAAGAGTACGAGCGGCTCCTCGACGAAGCGCTGCGCTCCGCACCACACCGCCCTGAACTCGCCGCTGCCGGACGGCGACTTAACCCCGAACAGCTGCGCACTATGGCGCTCAACGCCACCGCACTCATCACGGCGGCCGCAGCGACGGAGTACCAGTACTACTTGAAGGTCCGCGAGGAGATGCGCGACCCGGCGTACGGGTCCCCGGGCCGGGCATACACAGCTTCCTCATCCGCTTCCCCTCGCTCCGCCACCCGCCCGGCGGCCACAGGCAGACCTGCCCCGGCAGGCCAGGGCCGTCGGATCAGTGGGACTGTTCCCAGTACCGAACCAGCGAGCCGCCGCCGAATCGGTGGGGGTGTCGCAGTGCAGCGGTGGTCCAGGATGTCTTACGGTCGTCGCCTCCTGGCAGCGGTGCTCGGCCTACACGTACGTCCAGAGGAACCAGCAGACGGCACGGTGGAGTCCCGCAGAACGACTGAGGCAGGCGGATCCGTTGCGTTGTCTTTTTTCGCCGTACCTGCCGCCGTCCTATCCGGGTCGGTCACTGCGATCTTCCTCCTTGCTGGTCTCGTCCTCACGTTGTTCAGTGCACAGCCGGAGGCCGCCCGGTCCATGATCACTGCTGGATGGGTGTCGGGGGCCGTGGCTGCGGGCACACTCGTCGTCCTGTTGGCCATCGCCCGTCGCCGGCCGTCTTCTCTTGATGACGAGCCGTACGGCGAGATGAGCGAAAAGGTGGCGCGGGCCAAAGAGGCGTGGCGCGAGGCCCTGCTGGAGCGCGGCATCCTGCCCTTCCTGCGGGAGGCGCTGACCGACCCCGACACTGCCGCATCCCTTTTCCCTGCACCGCCAGCGCCGACCAGCCGTATGCCGCACCTCGGCTACGACCGCCCCGGCTTTTCGCGTTCCGACGGCGGAGCCCCGGCCCCGCGTCCGAGTTTCACCAGTCCGGACTACACCAGCCCAGACTTCGGGGGCCCCGAGCATCAGCCGGAGTGACCCGGGCACCGCTACGTCACCTTCACCCGAAACAGGCCCCTGATATGGACGTTGTCGCAGACGCCCCCGAGAAGTGACCTTCCCGACCCTCCAGTTGCCTGGACTGGTAGGGACTGCGGCCACCACCGCCAAGCCCTCCGCGGGGTCTTCGCTCGCGCACTGCTCAAGCAGCCGGAGGTGGGGCGAGGTGGGTGTCGATCCATGACAGGCCGCCGAGGTCGAGGTGGTGGCGGCCGCGGGTGACGGCGACGTAGGCGAGGCGGGCGTCGGTGTCGCTGACCGGTTCTGGGATCGGGCGGCCGTGCGCGTCGTGTTGATCGGTGTCCTTGGGCGGGGGAAAGTCGGGGGCGATTCTGACAGTGGGCCATTCGCGGCCCTTCGCGGTGTGGGCTGTGGAGACGGTGACGTCGGCGTCCTTCTCGTCGGTGAGCTGGTTGATCGCGGCGAGGATGGCGTCGGGTCCGTGGGTGTCGATGAGGTCCACGAAGGGCTGCAGGTCACCGCCGGCGGGGTCGTGTTCGGCGTACTCCTGCAGCTCGCCCCAGGAGGCGAAGAGGACGAGTTCGGGGTGGGAGGTTCGGCGGCCGTCCTTGAGGTCGCGGGCCGCGAGTGCCAGGGCGGCCAGGGTGTGCCTGCCGCGGGTCAGTGCGACGCGGTGACCGTTGCCGAGTAGGCGCATGACCTCGGTCATGGCGCCGATGTTGGTGCGGCACAGCACTGCGTCGGGGCGGTCGAGGTCGCCGACTTGTGCGGGGATGGTCTCGGTGCCGGTGAGCCGGATGGGGGCGTCGGCGAGCGCCAGCCATCGGTTGGCTTCTTTGGCGATCAGCGGGCCGAAGCGGAAGGAGCGGGTCAGGGTGAGGGGCATGGCGTCGAAGCCGGTCATCACGTCCCTGGCGCCGCGCCAGCCGTAGATGGCTTGGGCGGAGTCACCGACCATGACGAGCTGGGCGTGG
>KL569229.1:12681-13533 GCA_000715635.1 Streptomyces violaceus
GCGTGGGTGCGCTGGGCGGCGAAGACTTCCTCGAGGACGGGGTTGGTGTCCTGGGCTTCGTCGAGGAAGAGGAAGTCCGCTTCGAGTCTCGGTTCGGTCAGAGCCCACATCTTCAGGTAGTGGTCGTGGTCGAAGCGGACCACACCCTGCTCGGGGTCGTGCAGGTCGGCCCAGGCCTTGCGGGCGAACGGCAGAACCTGGTGTGCGAGTTGGGCGTGCTCGTCGGCGGTGTCCAGGCCGCGCAGGTTTGGTACGTGGTGGCGGGCCAGGGTGCGGTCGGCGGAGTAGCAGTAGCGGGTCACGGTACGCAGCACGGTGTGGGACAGCGCTCTGGGGCTGATCTCGTGGGAGCCGATGCGGACCGGACGGGTGATGCCGAGTGCCTGGCCGGTCTTCCACGCGGGCTGGCGGGGGCTGTTGAGCCGGCTCGTGTAGCGGTGGCCTACGGCGGCATAGGCGGCGGCGTGGGCGGTCTTGCACACCACGGTGCGGGGGAACCGGGTAGCGGCGTCCCGGGCGATGTCCTTGTTGAAGGCGAGGTAGCGGCCGTGCCGGCGGGTGCTGGCGGCGAGCAGGCCGAGCGTGCTGGTCTTGCCCGTCCCGGCGCCGGCCTGCAGGACGAGATGGTGGCCTGCCTGGAAGGCCTCGACAGCGTGGGCTTGTTCATCGGTAGGCGTGCGCAACGAGGGCTCCGTGAAAGAGAGAAGAGAGATCGAGGAGCGGCGGGAAAGGATCTTGGTCGCCCACCGTGCCGCGGGCGAGGGGGAGAGAGGAGGACCGTTACGGCGCTGTTGGTACGCGGCGGTGCTGACGGTCGTGCAGGAGGCCGGCCGCGCAGGCCAGGACCTCTTC
>KL569229.1:13796-14276 GCA_000715635.1 Streptomyces violaceus
GTTCTTGTTGGTCCCGGGCAACACCTGCGCTCACCCGCTGTCTGAGTACCTCCTGGGGACGCTGTCCCACGGCGGCGGCGTCCTGGCGCAGGGCTTGGTCGGCGGCGTGGCTGAATGCAACGTTGAGCACGACATGGCCGTGCCGGTCGGGGTAGTGCGTGCTCAACACGTCGATCGGCAAGCGCGCACCCAGCCGGCGCCGCAGCGCATGCAGGGCGCCGCCCGGATGGCGTGCACTGTGGAGCGCCATCAGCCGGGTGCGGTCCGCGTTCGCGGCCAGAAGCACACCACCGGACGCCCCTCTGAGTTCACCAAGGGTAACGGGCCGGGCCAGGGTGATCTCGACGGCGTGGTGCGGCGTCATGGCCGGGCTGCCTGTCGTGCATGGCACGCAGGGCCGGGACGTCGGGTGGGGGCGGGTAGGCGGGTGTGGATGTGCGCGTGGTGGCGGATCGGGTCGAAGGGCTCGAAGTCGGCCAC
>KL569230.1:0-2302 GCA_000715635.1 Streptomyces violaceus
AGGTACGGGCGATCTACCTGGACGGCGAGGACAACGCGGGCAACGCATTGGGGGTGAAGGGGCTCGGCGAGGTCGTCCAGGTGGGTGTGGCGGCCGCGATCGGCAACGCGGTCTTCAACGCCACGGGCCGACGGGTCCGTGAACTGCCCATCACAGCCGAGGCATTGCTCTGACCGAGTGCCCGGGCCCTGCGGAGCGGCCCAGCGTGCCCGGGCACTCCCTCGTCCGTTAGCCGATCCGCGCATCCGGCTGCCGGACATTCCAGGGCCGCCGCCGCGTGAGGACGCTCCCCCCACAGCGCGGTGGCGGCCCCCTCACTCTTTGCCCGAAGGACCCGTTCATGCTGAACATCGCGGACACACTGCACCGCTGGTGCCGCGAGGCACGCCCCTTCGCCCTGGCCACCGTCGTCGACGTCACCGGCAGCGCGCCGCTGCCGGTGGGTACGTCGGTCGCGGTGAACGAGAGCGGCAACGCGGTCGGCAGCATCTCCGGTGGCTGTGTCGAGGGCGCGGTCTACGACCTGTGCCGACAGGTGCTCAGCGACCGGGGCGCGCCCCAGCGGGCCTGGTTCGGGTACTCCGACGACGACGCCTTCGCCGTAGGACTGACCTGCGGCGGCGAACTCGACGTCCTCGTCCAGCGCGTCGACCCCGCAGCACAGACGCACCTCGCGGCCGCCCTCACCGACGTCGTCCAGGGCCGGCCCACCGCCGTGGCCCAGCTGGTGGCCGGCCCGCGCGACCTCATCGGCTCCACCCTGAGCGTCCTCTCCGACGACAGCGTCACCCACGGCACCCTGGACGGCGGGCCGGCGGACAAGCTGGTGGCCGAGGAGGCGCGGGCCCTGCTACGGACCGGGCTCACCACCAGGGTCACGGTCGGCGGGCACGGGGACGGCTGCCCCGAACCGATGACCGTCCTCGTCCACGTCCACGCGTCCCGCCCCCGCATGCTGATCTTCGGCGCCGTCGACTTCGCCGCCGCTCTCAGCCAGGCCGGCGCCTTCCTGGGATACCGGGTCACCGTGTGCGATGCCCGCCCCGTCTTCGCCACGAGCGCACGTTTCCCGCACGCGGACGAGGTCGTCGTCGACTGGCCCCACCGTTATCTGAAAGGCACAGAGGTGGACTCCCGCACCGCAGTCTGTGTCCTCACCCACGACGCCAAGTTCGACATCCCCCTGCTGCGCCTGGCCCTCGACCTGTCCGTCGGCTACGTCGGTGCGATGGGCTCCCGCCGCACCCACCACGAACGCCTGCGCCTCCTGCGCGAAGCCGGCGTGACCGAGGACCAGTTGCCCCGCCTGCACTCCCCGATCGGCCTCGACCTCGGTGCCCGTACCCCCGAGGAGACGGCCATCTCCATCACCGCGGAGATCATCGCCAACACCCACCGGGGGACGGGGCTACCCCTGTCCCAGGCCACCGGACCGATCCACCGACCGCTTCCCCCACTGAGGTCCGACCACGGCCGGTTGGGAGAAGAGGCGCCGGCTCCTACCCGCCAGTCGACAAGGGTCCAGGGGAAGGCACGGCCTGTGGAGACCGCGATTACACCGACGCAGCAGTAGGGCACCGGCCAGGACGCAGGCTGCGCCGTTGGCCTCAAGAGTGAATTCCTCATCCGTAAATGCGG
The DNA here is from genome assembly GCA_000715635.1 of Streptomyces violaceus. GTDB lineage: Bacteria > Actinomycetota > Actinomycetes > Streptomycetales > Streptomycetaceae > Streptomyces > Streptomyces violaceus. The sequence goes on from KL569230.1 coordinate 1,639, forward strand.
CAACTGGCGAAAAGAAAGATCGCTTGCCGCTCCGCCGCGAAGCAGGGAGGAAAGCCTCCTCCTCACAGAAGGCCCATGCGGTGCGATGCTCTTCTGCAGCCCACCTCGCAGCGGTCGCGCTTCGGCCCTGAAAAGAGAATGCAACCGAATGTCATCCACGACCGACGGCCGACCCCACAGGCTGCCTTTCGTCGTCCTGGTGCTGTCCGCCGGGACATTCCTCATGGGCACCACCGAATTCGTCATCGCGGGCCTGCTGCCCGAGATCGCCGACGATTTGAATGTCAGCGTGTCCCACGCGGGCCTGCTGATCACGGCTTTCGCGGCAGGCATGATCATCGGGGCGCCGGTGATGGCGATCGCGACGCTGCACCTGCCCCGGCGCTCCACGCTGATCCTCGCGCTCGTCGTCTTCGCCCTGGGCCACCTGGTCGCCGCGCTCAGCTCGTCCTTCGCGCTCGTGCTCGCGGCCCGCGTGGTGACCGCACTGGCCACCGGGACCTTCTGGTGCGTCGGCGCGATCGTGGCCACGACCGCGGCAGGACCGGCAGCGACGTCCCGGGCCCTGGGCATGCTCCTGGGAGGTCTGACCGTGGCCACCGTGGCCGGCGTACCTCTGGGCGCGTGGCTGGGGCAGCTGTCGGGCTGGCGCGGGCCGTTCTGG
>KL569230.1:2529-4987 GCA_000715635.1 Streptomyces violaceus
GTCATCGGCCGGTACATCCCTGCCGACGAGCGACGCGAAGCGCCATCCGTCCGGGCCGAGTTCACCGCGCTGCGCGATGTTCGGGTCTGGCTGACGCTGAGTTCCATGACGCTGCTGATGGGCGGGGTCCTGGCGACGTACACCTACATCTCGCCCCTGCTCACCGAGCGGGCCGGCATCCCCGATGGCGCCGTGCCCATGGTCCTGACCGGCTACGGCCTGGGTGCCCTGCTGGGCACCACGGTCGGGGGGCGCCTGGGTGACCGTCGCCCCCTTGCCACGCTCCTCACGGCCGCCGCCACGACCGCACTGGTGCTGCTGTTGTTGGCCTTGCTCTCCCCGAACCCCGTGGCGGCCGTCGTCCTGGTGACACTCATGGGGATGGCCGGCTTCGCCCCGACCCCGGTGCTCGGCGCGCTGGCCCTGCGCTTCTCCAGTTCCGCGCCCACCCTCGTCTCCGGCCTCAGCGGCTCGGCGCCCAACGTGGGCATCGCCATCGGCTCCTGGACGGCGGGCATGGCCTTGTCCTCACCGCTGGGGCAAGCAGGGCCCCCGCTGGTCGGCACCGTGGCGGCCGCCCTCACCCTCGTACCGCTGACCGCACTCGCGCTGCTGCGTGCCACCCGTTGCGAGGCGCCCCCGACGCAGCCAGGAACAGCCGCAGACCGGTCGATCGGGTGCGGCACTCAGGACATTGGCTGACGCGGGGCTTGGCTCGTCCCCCGCGCGAGCAGCAGGTCACCCTCGCGGACCGACCGGGCGTGTGGGCCCCGCTCGTCGTCGTCCAGGTGGAGGACGCGGGCGATGGTGTCCAGCACGGGAGTGGACGCCTTCATACGTCCTTGCTCGAGGCGTGTGTAGTAGTCCGTGCTGATCCAGGCGAGCTGGGCGACCTCCTCGCGGCGCAGTCCTTCGACCCGGCGGGGCCCGCCCGTCTCCGGCAGCCCGACCGTGCGCGGGCTCAGCTCGGAGAGGCGCTTCTTGAGTAATTCTCCCAGCTCATTCAGGGTGACATTGCTGGTCATGCTTCCCAGCATTACATCGATCGCACCAGGGAAGGGGGGGAGAATTTCCTCCCTGGATGTTCCTCTCCCCGGATAAATTCCTCCGCTTTTCGCGCCCACCCTCGGGTGTGAGGCTCGATCGTGAGCAGCCATTCCTGCCTTTGGCTGCGGCTCACAACACGTACCGAAGGAAGCACCATCATGCGCGGAGCAGTCATTCACGCCCCCGGCGACGTGCGCTTCGAGACGCTCGACGACCCGAAGATCAGTCGGCCGACCGACGCGATCATCCGCACGGTCGCCGCGTGCGTGTGCGGCTCGGACCTGTGGCCCTACCGCGGCCTGGAGCCTGTCACCGAGCCCCACCCCATGGGGCACGAGTACGTCGGCATCGTCGAGGAGGTGGGCAGCGAGGTTACCCACGTCAAGCCCGGCCAGTTCGTGGTCGGCTCCTTCGCCACCTCGGACAACACCTGCGCCAACTGCCGCAACGGCTGGCAGTCGTCCTGTTTGAACCGTGAGTTCATGAGCACGTGCCAGGCCGACCATGTGCGCATACCCAACGCCCACGGCACCCTCGTCGCCACCGACGAGCACCCCGACGCCGAGATGGTGCCGAGCCTGCTCGCCGTCTCCGACGTGATGGGCACCGGCTGGTACGCCGCCGTCGCCGCCGAGGTCAAGCCCGGCTCCACCGCTGTAGTCGTCGGTGACGGCGCGGTCGGCCTGTGCGGTGTCATCGCCGCCAAGGAGCTCGGCGCCGAACGGATCATCGCCATGAGCCGTCATGAGTCGCGCCAGAAGCTCGCCCTCGAGTTCGGCGCCACCGACATCGTCACCGAACGCGGCGAAGAAGGCGTCGCCCGCGTCAAGGACCTCACCGGCGGAATCGGCGCCGACTCGGTGCTGGAGTGCGTCGGCACCCCCGAGTCCATGCGCCAGGCTCTGCACTCCGCCCGCCCCGGCGGCAACGTCGGCTTCGTCGGCGTCCCGCACGACGTGGCGTTCGACGGCCAGGAGCTGTTCTTCTCCCAGGTCGGCCTGCGCGGCGGCCCCGCCCCCGTACGCCGCTACCTGCCCGACCTGATCGACCGGGTCCTGACCGGCCGGATCAACCCGGGCAAGGTCTTCGACCTCACCCTGCCCCTTGACCAGGTCGCCGAAGGCTACAAGGCGATGGACGAACGCCGCGCCATCAAGGCCCTTCTGAAGCCCTGACCACAATCCGTCCCGCCGCTGGGGCCGGGCATCCGAAGCCCGGCCCCGGCACGGCCCCTCGCCACCAAGGACTCACCGTGACCACCTTCGCCCTCATCGGTGCGGGCCCCGGCCTCGGGCTCGCCACCGCCCGCCGCTTCGGAGCCGCCGGCCACTCCGTCGCTCTCATCGCCCGCAACGCCCAGCGTCTGGACGACCTCGCGGCCGAGCTGGCCCGTGACGGTATCGAGGCCCGC
>KL569230.1:5198-10336 GCA_000715635.1 Streptomyces violaceus
GTATCGAGGCCCGCGGCTTCGCCGCCGATGTCCTCGACATCGAGTCCCTGACCGCGGCCCTGTACGCGGCCGGTACCTCGCTGGGGACCGTCGAGATCCTCCAGTACAGCCCCGTGCCCCGCGCCGACTTCATGAAGCCGGTCCTGGACACCGGCGCCGACGACCTCGACGCCCCTCTCGCGTTCTCCGTCAAAGGCCCCGCCACGGCCGTGAACGCCGTCCTGCCCGGCATGCGGGACCTCGGCCGCGGCACCGTGCTGTTCGTCAACGGCTCCAGCGCTGTACGCCCCAACCCGAACGTCGCCGGCACCTCCATCGCCTTCGCCGCCGAGAGCGCGTACGCCCGCATGCTCCACGACACGCTCGCCCCGCGGAACACCCATGTCGCCCAGCTGATCGTGCCGGGCGCCATCCGGCCCGACGCCGAACACAGCAGCCCCGATGCCCTGGCCCAGCGCCTGTACGACATCCACACCGAGCGCGACGGCTTCCGCCACTACTCCGAGCCCCTGCCCGACTGAACCCCTGGACGCCCCGTGACGCCCACCGCCCTTCCCGCCCTGGCGGCCCGTGGCGCCGTAGCCGCGGCCCTGCTGCTTGCTGTCACGGCCTGCACCGACAACCCGCCCCCCGTATCCTCCGCGTCGTCCCCTTCCGGACGGCAACAGACGCCGACGCGCCCGGCATCCACTGCATCGTCCGACAGGAACACCGCCATGAACATCCAGATCACCCTCGACGGCCAACCGGTCGACGCCACCCTGAACAACAACGCCGTAGCCCGCGACTTCGCGTCCCTGCTCCCGCTCAGCCTCGATCTGGAGGACTTCCACCAGACGGAGCGGATCGCTTATCCGCCGCGCAAGCTGGACATCTCCGGCGCCCCGGACCCGGCCGCCCCGAAGGCCGGCGACCTGGCCTACTACGTCCCCTGGGGCAACCTGGCCCTGTTCTACCGCGACGGCGACTCCGCCTCCGCCGACCTGATCATCCTCGGCCACGTCGACGACCGCGACACCGACCGGCTCGCCAACGCCGAACACATCACTATCGAAGCCGCCCCCTGACTCGGCCGGCAGCCACTGCAAGCATGCGGCCGGCGCCCCGAGGGTGGGGAACATCCTCACCTTTTCGTCCCTCTTCGGCGGTGGAACCGTGAAAGAGGCGCCCGCCGTTCGCTCCGGCGGCCTCCCTGTCGCCCCCTGACCTGCCGGTACTCCCCCGTTCCGCTCAAGGAGAGACCACACGTATGCCTTCCGCATCCGGGACCACCCCGGGCAAGCTCCCCTTCGTCGTCTGGGTGCTCGCCTCCGGCACGTTCCTGATGGGCACCACCGAGTTCGTCATCGCCGGACTGCTGCCCGAACTGTCCACCGGCCTCGGTGTGAGCACCTCCCGGGCCGGCCTGCTGATCACCGCCTTCGCCGTCGGCATGATCATCGGGGCGCCGACCATGGCCCTGGCCACTCTGCGCCTGCCTCAGCGTCAAACGCTGATCCTGGCCCTGTCCGTCTTCAGCCTCGGTCACGTGGTGGCGGCTCTCAGCACCTCCTTCACCGTCGTCCTCGCCGCCCGCGTCGTCACCGCGCTGGCCACCGGAGCGTTCTGGTCCGTCGGTTTCGTCGTCGCCACCGCCGCCGCAGGCCCCCAGAAGGCGACCCGCGCCACCGGCGTGATGATCGGCGGTCTGACCCTCGCCAACGTCGTCGGTGTGCCCATCGGCTCCTTCGCCGGCCAGTTCGTCGGCTGGCGCGGCCCGTTCTGGGCGCTGGCCGCCCTCTCCGCGCTCGCCGCCGCCTTCATCGGCCGCTTCATTCCCGCCCGGGAAGAGCGCGCGACCGTCTCGCTGCGCGCGGAGTTCGGCGCCCTGCGCCAGGGCCGGCTGTGGCTGGCGCTGAGCGCCGCCGTGTTCATCATGGGCGGTGTCCTCGCGGCCTACAGCTATGTCACCCCGCTGCTGACCGACCGCGCCGGCATCCCGGCGGGCACCGTGCCGTTCGTCCTCATCGCCTTCGGCGTCGGCGCCCTTGGCGGCACCACCACCGGTGGCCGGCTGGGCGAGCACCGTCCGATGGCCACCACCCTCACCGCCGCCGCGGCCACCGCTCTGGTGCTGTTCTTGATGATCCCGCTGTCCGCCGGCGCGGTCACGGCCACGATCCTGGTCTTTCTCATGGGCCTGACCGGTTTCGCGGTGAACCCCGTCGTCACGGCGCTCGCCATGCGTTTCGCCGGTGACGCCCCGACCCTGACGTCCGCGCTGACCACCTCCGCCTTCAACATCGGCGTGGCCGGCGGATCCTGGATCGCGGGTACGGCCCTGGACTCCTCCCTCGGCGTGACCGGCCCGCCCCTGGTCGGTGCCGTCATCGCCACTCTCACCCTGCTCCCGCTCATCGCCCTCGCCGTGCGCGGCGCCTCCGGCAGGAGCCGCATCGTGGCCCAGGGCACCGCTCCGGCCCACGCGCCGAGTGACGAACCCGCACGGACGCCGTCCCTTCGCTGACCGCGGCCCGGCCGCCTTGCCCCGCCGCCGCGGACCAACGCACAGAGCAAGCGAGCAGCCCCCGCCATGGGCCGAACGGGAACCCCGAATCACGGAACAACCACGATGGGAGAGCACGACGTGAACCCCACCTACGACTTCACCGGCCAGGTCGCCCTCGTCACCGGGGCCGGCTCCGGCATGGGCCTGGCCACCGCCCGCGCCTTCGCCGAGTCCGGAGCCGCCGTCGCCCTCACCGACATCGACGGGGCCACGCTCGACGCCGCCGCGAAGGAACTCACCGACTCCGGCCACCAAGCCCTCGCCCTCCTCTGCGACGTCACCGACGAGGACCAGGTCGCCGCCGCGGTCGACCGCACCGTCGAGACCTTCGGCCGCCTCGACATGGCCTACAACAACGCCGGTATCCAGATCCCGCCGAGCGACGCCGCCGACGAACCCGCCGAACGCTTCGACCGCGTCAACGCCATCAACCTCCGCGGCGTCTGGGCCGCCATGAAGCACGAGCTGCGGCACATGCGCGCCCAAGGCAGCGGAGCCATCGTCAACTGCTCCTCCCTCGGCGGACTCGTCGGCCTCCCCGGCCGTGCCTCCTACCACGCCTCCAAGCACGGCGTCATCGGCCTGACCACCAGCACCGCCCTCGAATACGCCCCGCGCGGCATCCGCGTCAACGCCGTCTGCCCCGGCACCATCGACACCCCCATGGTCAGCGACATGATCGCCAAGGGAGAACTCGACCGCGCCGAAGCCGAGGCCAACCAGCCCGTCAACCGGCTCGGCACCGCCGACGAGATCGCCCAGGCCGTCCTGTGGCTGTGCAGCCCCGGGGCCGGCTTCGTCGTCGGTGTCGCCCTTCCCGTCGACGGCGGCTACGTCGCCCGATAAGGACGGGCCACGACGCCGGCATCCCGAACCCCGCTCGTAGGCAAGGATGTGTGAGGCACCATGCAGTTCGTCAAGCAGCAGCCCAGCAGCAAGGCCCCGTCTGACTGGTTCATCGGTGACGTCTGGTGGGACGTCATCCACGCCGGCCAGGAGCCGTCCCGCATGCGTGTCAACATGGTCCGCTTCTCACCGGGCGCGCGCACCAACTGGCACTCCCATGTGCTGGGCCAGGCCCTGCACGTTGTCTCCGGCGTCGCTCTGATCGGCACCCGGGACGGCACGATCTTCGAGGCCCACCCGGGCGAGACGGTCACCTGCCCGCCGGGCGAGGAGCACTGGCACGGCGCCGTCCCCGACCGGTTCATGGAGCACCTCGCCCTGTGGGAGGGCAAGGGCGACGGCAGCACGGAGACCACCTGGGCCGAGCCGGTCACCGAAGAGCAGTACAACTGCCCGCGCACCCGCGAACTGCCGAACGCCACCTCCTGATCCCCCTGACACGCTGAGGACGATCCGTGCCATGAAGACCCCCACCGATGCCGCAGCCGAAAGACTCATCCATCTCCGGGCAGCAGGCGTGAGCCTGGTGCTCGACCTGCGGGGCAACGGCCTGCCTGCGGTGCTCCACTGGGGCGGCGATCTCGGCGACCTCACCCAGGAGGAGCTGTCACAGCTGGCCAAGGCCGTCACCATGCCGAACATGCCGGGGTTCGACGATGCCGTGCCGCGGGTCCAGTTGTTGCCCGAGCACGGCACCGGATGGCCCGGACAACCCGGTCTGACCGGGCATCGACATGGCGCCGACTGGTCACCCTTGTTCACCTTCGACTCGGTGGAGGCCGACGGCCTCTCGGTACGGATCCGGGCCACCGACCGGACCGCCCAACTCGGTCTCGTCCTGGAGGCCGGCCTCACCCCTTCCGGGCTGGTGCGGATGCGAGCCGCCGTCCGCAACGACGACACGGTGGGTCCGTACACGCTCGACGGGTTGATGCTCGCGCTGCCAGTTCCCGATGCCGCCATCGAACTGTTCGACCTCACCGGCCGCTGGTGCCGTGAACGCGCCCCGCAGCGCAGGCCCTTCACCCACGGCACGTGGCTGCGTGATACCCGCAGCGGGCGCACCGGCCACGACGCATCCCTGGTTCTGGCGGCCGGCACGCCGGGCTTCGGCTTCGGCAGCGGCGAGGTGTGGGGTCTGCACATCGCCTGGAGCGGCAACCACCGGATCCTTGCCGAGCGGTTGCCCACCGGTCGCCCGGTCGTCGCCGCCGGTGAACTGCTGCTTCCGGGCGAGGTGATCCTCGGCCCCGGCGAGCAGTACACCGGGCCGTGGCTCTACGGCTCTCACAGCGACCAGGGCCTGGACGGTCTGTCCGCCCGGTTCCACGACCACTTGCGCGCCCGCCCCCGACATCCACACCGGCCTCGACCGGTGGTGCTCAACACCTGGGAAGCCGTCTACTTCGACCACGACCTCGACAAGCTCACCCACCTCGCCGACCTCGGCGCGGAGGTCGGGGTGGAACGCTTCGTCCTGGACGACGGCTGGTTCCGTCACCGCCGCGACGACCGGGCGGGGCTCGGAGACTGGTACGTCGACGAGACCGTCTGGCCCAGCGGCCTGCGCCCGCTGATCGACCATGTCCGCTCCCTCGGGATGGAGTTCGGCCTGTGGGTCGAACCCGAGATGGTCAATCCCGACTCCGACCTGGCCCGCGCCCACCCCGAGTGGATCCTGGCC
>KL569230.1:10506-11858 GCA_000715635.1 Streptomyces violaceus
CAGGTCCTGGACCTCACCCACCCCGAGGCGTACGCGTACATCCTGGAGCGGCTCGACGACCTGCTCACCGAGTACGACATCGCCTACCTCAAGTGGGACCACAACCGCGAGCTGGTCGACGCCGGCCACTCGCCCGACGGCGAACCCGCCGTCCACGCCCAGACCCTCGCCGTCTACGCCCTGCTCGACGAACTGCGCGCACGCCACCCGGGCCTGGAGATCGAATCCTGCTCCAGCGGCGGCGGACGGGTCGACCTGGCCGTCCTGGAGCGCACCGACCGCGTCTGGGCCAGCGACTGCAACGACGCCCTGGAACGCCAGTCCATCAACCGCTGGAGCCAACTGCTGCTCCCGCCCGAACTCATCGGCTCCCACATCGGCGCCGCCCGCTCCCACACCACCGGCCGCACCCACGACCTCACCTTCCGGGCCGGCACCGCGCTCTTCGGTCACCTCGGCATCGAATGGGACCTGACCCGCGCGAGCGAGAGCGAACGCGCCGAACTCGCCCGCTGGGTCTCCCTCCACAAGCAGCTCCGCGGCCTGCTGCACACCGGCCGTGCAGTCCGCGTCGACCACGCCGACCCGGCCCTGTGGGCCCACGGCGTCATCTCCCACGACCGGACCGAAGCCGTCTTCGCCTTCACCGCCGTGGCCACCCCGGTCGCCGCCCAGCCCGGCACGCTACGGCTGCCCGGCCTCGACCCGAACACCACGTACCACCTGCGCCCGCTGCCCCCGGGCGACCAGGCCCCGGGGATGGAACGCGGAACCCCCGCCTGGTGCACCAAGGACGGCATCACCCTGCCGGGCAGCGTCCTGGAACGCGTCGGCATCCAGATCCCCACACTCCACCCCGAACAGCTCATCCTGCTCCACCTGACGAGCGGCCCCTCCACACCCTGAGGGCCCGACCCCGCTCGGCCGGCATCTCAGCTCAGGTCACCGGCCCTCTCGTCCCTGGTGACGGCGGACGGCGACCGCTTGCCGGGACGGCCGGCGGCGAGTCGGTTCTCGCGCGGGCCGTTCGAATCTGCGAGGCGTTCACGCCGGACGAGCCGGCCCTGACCGTCTCGCAGATCTCCCGGCGTACGGGGCTGCACGTGGCGACCACATCGCGCCTGGTGGCCGAGCTGGTCTCGTACGGGTTCCTGACCCGGGACGCCGACCGCCGGGTCCGGGTCGGCATGCGCCTGTGGGAGCTCGCCACCCGGGCCTCACCCTCTCTGTCATTGCGCGACGCGGCCATGCCGTTCATGGAGGGCGTCCACGACGTCGGTGCTACGCGACGGGCGCAAAAGCTTCTCCTGGCGCGACTACCGGGACCTGCTGATCGCCGCCCACCAGCAGCT
>KL569230.1:12117-15176 GCA_000715635.1 Streptomyces violaceus
GCCGACCTGCGGCAGTGGGCGGCAGCACGGGAGCGGCTGACCATCTACTACCTGCCGCCCTACGCACCCGACCTCAACCCCGTCGAAGGCATCTGGTCTCTCCTGCGACGCGGATGGCTCTCCAACGTCGCCTTCAGTACCCCCGAACACCTCGACCAGCGCATCCGACGCGGCTTACGCCTCATCCAGTACCGCAGTCACCTCACAGACGGCTGCCTCGCCGAGACCGGCCTGACCATCGGACCCGCCTGATCAGCGACACGACACCACGAAATCAACCTCAAGTAGAGGAGTTCGAGAGGCCGGTGGAGAAGCAGCCGACCGAAGTCCGTGCGGCCCGAGGGGCCCCTCAGGCCGCCATCAGCGCCGCCAGGGCGCGGTCCATTGCGGCGTTGAACTCTTCCGGCGTCAGCGGCAGACGGGACTTGACGTCCCGACTCCACTGGTCGGCGAGGACCTCGGCGGAGCCCGCCTCAACACCGTCGAGCGCCGCGTCGGCCAGGTCCGACGGAGCGATCTTGTCCACGGGCCAGTCCGCCGCCATGTCGGTGTCGGCCAGGCCGAGGTGTACCGCTGTGACGAGCGTGCCCTGCTCGGCGAGCTCCAGGCGGACGCCGTTGGTCATGGCCCAGGCGGCGGCCTTGGTCAGGTGGTAGGCATTGGCGCCCTTGCCCCCGAACCACGACATGGCGGAGAGGACGTTGACGATCGCGCCCCCACCGTTCCCGGCGAGCGCCGGCGCGAACTCCCGGATCATTCCCAGGTGGCCGAACATGTTGGTCTCCAGCTCGTGCCGCACCGCGTCCAGCGAACCGGTCACCAGGTCGGTCCCCGTACTGATTCCCGCGTTGTTGATGAGTAGCGAGACGTCCGGGGCGGCCTCGGCGGCGGCCCTCACGGATGCGGGATCGGCGATGTCGAGGGGCAGCACCTCGACCCCGGGCAGGTCCACGGTCTCCGGTCGGCGGGCCGTCGCGTAGACCTTGCGGGCGCCCCGTTCGAGCAGGCGCTGGGCGAAGGCGCGGCCCAGGCCGCGGTTGGCTCCGGTGACAAGGGCGACGGAGTTGTTGATATCCATGGCCGGTACGCTAAAACCTGACGCTAACGTCAGAGGCAAGTGCTGGTCGTCAGGCCAGGGGTGAGAGGAATCACCATGACTGTCACAGTGGCCGCGGACGAGCGGTTGATCCGCATCGGCGAGGTGGCACGAGGTGCCGGCGTCTCGGTGCGCGCCGTGCGCTACTACGAGCAGCAAGGGCTGCTCATCGCGGAGCGCAGCCCGTCCGGCCAGCGCCTGTACCGGCAGGACGCCATCCCCCTGGTCCGCTTCTTCCAGGAGATGTTCGCCGCCGGCCTCACCAGCCGAAGGATCGCCGAACTCCTGCCGTGCTGGGACGCCGGGCACACCGACGCCGAGCAACGAGCCATGCTGCGAGCCGAGCGCGAGCGCATCCAGGCCAAGATCGACGACCTGCAGGCCACCCTGGACCATCTCGACGAGGTCATCGCGATCACGGACACGCACCCGTAGGCGCGGTCGGCCAGACGTCTCATCAGCGATCCAACCTCGCTGTCTTGGTTGGGCGATGAGGAGTCGTTGAGGGGGAACTGTTGTCGGGCGGCCGACGCGATTTTCGGTGTTCGGGCAGGGCGAGTTTGCCGGTCAGATGGCAGGACGGTGCAGTGCGGCCATGCGATGGAAGGCCTTGCCCCCTGATGTTGGACACACGAGACACTGGATCCTGAGGATCTGAGGCGAAGGGCCAGCTGCGCCACCTCCTGGCCGTTATGCCGCTCGCGTCCGTCGCGCTGGGATCATCCCGTTCACCGCGCAGCGCACCGTGTGGCCGCTGAAGGCGTTCTCTCTCCCCCCCCCACGACGACACCACGGCCGTGGTGGAGACTCTGACGGCAGAGACCAAGGTGACGCAGCCGCGCGAACTGGCCGACTACGCGAAGGTGTTCGCCGGGCCCGCGGAGATGGCCGTGTACGGCGACGCCGCCCGCGCCCTCGTCCGGGCCGCAATCGACGCCCTGGAGTGAACTCCGCAATTACCCGCAATTTCGTTGAGGAACGAGCGGCGGTCTCCGTAGCGTCGAACGCCACCGACGCACCCAGCAACGGAGGCGGTGCCCATGAGCGCACCCACACCCGCCCATGCCGCAGCCGAAGGACGCGACCTCCAGCCGCTCGCCTTCGGCCGGCCTTCCCCAGGGCTGATCGCTCGCGGCGACCACGGCTACGCCCCGTTCCTCGCCCAGGCCGACCCGGACGACCGCACCGGCGACCACGACCCCGGCGCGGCGAGGCACCGGTGAGCGAAAACACCCACAACGTGCTCTACGACCCACACGGCCAGATCGAGGCCGAACTCCCCCTGGGCCGCGCCCCGCACGAAGCGCTCGACACCGCCGTCCTCGGGTGGAAGGACGAACGACGGCCGCGGCGCCCTCGCCGAAGTCGTCCTGCGCCAAGCCGCCGGAGGCCTGTCCGCACCACGGGAGGGCACCGCCCGCTGCACCCAGAACCGTGCCAGTCTCGTGCGGGCCCTCTATACGCGGCTGGACCGCCTCACAGAAGGCCTCCCCGCCGCCCCGTAGCCCTACGCTCGTACTCAGCGGCCACGGCATGGGTATCCAGCGCCAGTACACCGGCACCGCCAGGTCGCCGTTTGCTTGGTCTTTGCAGGCCGCGGCGGACACGCGACGTGCGACCCGGAACGCTGCCGGGGTGCGGGCAAATCAGGAGGGCGGATCCCGGTCGAGAGACATGGCCGACTTCTGCTCCGCAAACAGCGATCGACTCCCGTCTCCTGCAAGGTAATCTCGGCGAGGTGAACCATCCCGCCCCCATGGGTCCGCCAGAGGTCCTCGCGGCGCTTGGCGCGTCCTTCCGGCTGCATGAGCACCCTGACGTGATCAGCCCCCTGGAGGCGTGCGTCGCGTTGGGCGTTCCACTGGAGCGGACCGTCAAGACGTTGGCATTCGTCACCCCTGAGGACCGTCTCCTGCTGGCGGCGCTGCCCGGCCACTCACGGCTGCGGTACGGCGAGCTCGCT
>KL569230.1:15366-16141 GCA_000715635.1 Streptomyces violaceus
GACCTGTCTCCCGCCGATGCCGGGCGGCTGGCGCGGGCCGGGATGCAGCCGGTCGGGGTGTGCCCCGTGTCCGCGGACGAGGCTGCGGTGGTGGTGTTCGACGAGACCGTCAGCGGTCTGGGACGTGTGCACTGCGGCAGTGGTCGGCCTGACAGCAGTATCGAGATCGAGGCGGCGGAGCTCATGGCCGCCGTCCCGACAGCCGCTACGGCGCCGATCGCCGGCCTCCCGGCGGTCGAGTCGGCATGACCATCCGCGACGCCACACCCTCGGACGCCGATGACATCTACCGTCTGCTGGGCTGGTTCGTGACGAGCTGTCGGCCGGACCGAGCGGTCTTCGACGATGTCACGTTCCCTCGGATCGTCGAGGCCGCCGCGGAAGGCAGAGCCGAGTTCCTGGTCGCCGAGCAGGACTCGCGCATGGTCGGGTATGTGCTCGCGCTGCGCATGCCCACCCTTTTCGCCGGCGGAACGATCCTCGAACTGCTGGAGCTCGCCGTGGACGCGCCTTTGCGTGGCCGCGGTACAGGTTCCGCGCTGATCCGAGCCGTGCAGGCAAGGGCCTTAGAGGCAAAGGACGTCGAGGTGACCGTGCCGACCCGCAGGGCGGCCGACTTCTATCGCGGTCTGGGGTTCCACGAGACCGCCGCCTATCTCAAGTGGTCCACCTCGTGAGCGGGAAGCCGCGGCCGCATCGGCCGGGCGAGGCAGGGGTTGGAAGCATGCAGATGCGCGACGGTAGTGTCGGCGAGGAATTGGACTGAGTCCAGCTG
>KL569230.1:16395-19139 GCA_000715635.1 Streptomyces violaceus
GCCCGGGCGCCGGGAAGCCGAGACCGCGGCGATTACGCCCGGCAGGCCCGCTCAGATCGGTGTTCGAGAAGCTGTCGAAGGGTGCCGGTAGGCGTTACCGAACACGCGTCGGGCCAGGCCTTGGATCGACCGGCGTCAGGACAGCAGCATTCGCGTCCAGATCACGGCCAGGAGCGTGCAGGCGAGCGTGAACAGGCTCTGCACAGCGGCGGTGACCGGCATCCTCAGGCGGGCGTGCACGACGGCGCTGGTCGCCGCCACGGCCGGAAAGCCCCAGACGGCGAACCACGTCAGGACAGGGACGTCGCGCGAATGCGCGGTCGGGGAAGAGTGCGCCGACGTGCTGCCCATGCCGACCATGACGAACAGCGTCGCGCCGACGACGACGATGACCGCGTCCGCGACCAAGAGCAGCAGAGCGACCACGATGTCGATCAGCCGGGATGGGCGTTCGCGGGTCTGGAGTTGCGCCGGGCCGTCTTGGTCGTCGGCAGATGGTGATGCCATGACCTGACTGCACCACGGAATAGCGTGTTCGGCACTGTGCGGGACTGTAAAGGACCCCGACTGTGACCGCCGGTCATCACGACCACCGGATCGCAGCGCCTGACTTCCACAGGGCTCGCGGCACCGTCCGAGGCGAGCCGGCTCCGGCGCCCCAGGAGGGCTGGGTGGCCGGGTGAAGAGGTGTCTACTGTCTGGGGCTCGAGAGGGAGATGCGTGCCCAGACCGTCTTTCCGCTGGGCTCGCTCGTGGCATAGCCCCACTTGTCGCTGCGGTCGGGGTCGCCGGAGTGCGCCATCGCGTCTGCTCCCTTTCGGTCGACGGTCCGCCGCGTCTCAGGCGGAGGCGACGGGCTCACCCGCCGACGTGGATACCGGGGCGGCGGTCGGGGTCGGGTTCGTTGCTGCGGATGATCTCGCGGGTGACGGGGGCGGTGTCGCCGCGGCCGAGGAGGAAGTAGCGGATCATGTGCACGAGGGGGCTGCCTTCGGCCCAGGCGAAGTAGCAGTGCGGCAGCACGCCGGTGGCGTTGCGCAGGGCGAGAAGGATGGCGGCGATGGCATTGGGTGCGGCCGGCGCCTCGGCGCGCAGGATGCGGTAGCCGTCGACTTCGACGCCGTGGACGGTGAGGGTTTCGCTGAAGTCGGACGGGTCGACCACGTCGATCTCCAGGAAGAGCACGTCGGCCGGTCCGGGTACCGGGTTGGTGCCGCGTTGTTCACGTTCCTTGGCGCTGTACTCGGCTTCGTCGCCTGCCTGGCGGCGGTTGGCGATGATGTTGATGGACTCGTCGTGGGCGAGGGTGTCGGCGATGAACCGGCGGGCGGCCTCGTCGAAGACGAGGCGGTCCGCGCGCAGTTCGGTGGTGCGTGCGACGCGGGAGATCAGCGACACGATGATGATGCCCATGATGAAGAATCCGGAGATCGCGATGCCATCAGGCTTGTCGATGATGTTGGCGCCCAAGGCGTAAAGCAGGACCGCGGTAAGCAGGGCGAAGCCGACGGTGGCCGCGCGCCGACGGTTGCGTGCGACAAAGACGGTCACGGCGAAGGCACCGGAGACCATCATGGCCAGGATCCCGGTGGCGTAGGCACCGGCCTGGGCATCGACGTCGGCGTCGAAGGCAACGGTGATCGCGATGCACAGCGCCGTGTAGACGAGGACGACCGGACGCACCGCGCGTCCCCACTCGGGGGCCATGCCGTAGCCGGGCAGGTAGCGGGGCACGATGTTGATCAACCCTGCCATGGCCGAAGCACCGGCGAACCACAGGATGAGGATGGTGCTGATGTCGTAGGCGGTGCCGAACGCGTCACTGACATGCTCGTGGGCCAGCCAGGCCAGCGCGCGGCCGTTGGCGGCGCCCCCGGGCTCGAACTCCTTCTCCGGAATGAGGACGGTGGTCACGAAGCTGGCGGACAGCAGGTAGACGCTCATGATCACAGCGGCCGTGGTCAGAAGCCGGCGGGCGTTGCGGATCCTGGCGCGCAGCCGCTGCTCGGCATCGGCGCCCTTGGCCGCCACGAGCGGCATCATGCTCACACCGGTCTCGAAGCCCGACAGGCCCAGCACCAGCAGCGGGAACGCCAGCAGCGCCGGACCGGCAAGGTCACCGAAGCCGCCTCCGCCCTCGACGAGCGCGTCGCTCCAGGCCGACAGCGCGCCGTCCGTCGTGAACACATGGACCAGACCCACGGCGATGACGACCGCGTTGAGCACCAGGAACACCGCGACCAGCGGGATGGCGACACTGACCGCCTCGTTGAACCCGAGCAGGAAGACACCCCCCAGGACCAGCAGCAGCCCCACAGTCAGAGCGACCTCGTGACCATGGAGGGCCGAGGGGAAGAAGGGATTCTCCACCACGTGCACTGAGGCGTCCGCCGTGGACAAAGTGATGGTGATGATCCAGGAGGTGGCCACGAACCCGAGCAGGACCAGCACGAACAGCTTGCCCCACCAGAACGGCAGCAGATCCTCCAGCATGGCCACCGAACCTGCGCCGTGCGGGCTCTGCTTGGCTACCTTCCGGTACATCGGCAGCATCCCCAGCAACGTCAACGCCACGATCAGCAGTGTCGCCAGAGGAGAGACAGCACCGGCGGCCAGAGCGGCGATCGCCGGCACGTAGGCCAGACTCGAGAAATAGTCGACCCCGGTCAGGCACATCACCTTCCACCAGGCATGCGGCTCGGCATGACTCTCCCCGGCCGCCGGTCCCACCGGCTGCACCCGCT
>KL569230.1:19375-22514 GCA_000715635.1 Streptomyces violaceus
GAGCGGGGCTGTCCACCACCTCCGGCATTATCTGCCGGTCGGCACCACTCATATCCCCCATGACCTTCCCTGTCTGACCACCGAAACCGTCGCAGCAGCCACCGCCCTGACGGCAGCGCAACGATCACCGAGTATGAGGCCTCCCGGCGTCGGTACCCAGCACCGAGGCGCGTATGAGACACCCGGTAGCGGAATCGCGTGGCGAGTAGGGAGCTGATCAAGCTTCTACGGGACGCGTAGACACACACTGGGTGAGTCTGCCTCCCGGCATCGAGGTCTCCTTCGTGGTCGGTGGTGTCTCCATAGCGTTCACGCCCAACTCATTGCAACGACATGAGTCGGGGTGTTGCATTAGACTTCAAACCATTGCAACGAATTCACTACCCCTACCTGGCATAATGACCGTTCCGCGCAACGAATTGGTTGCCACATCCAGAAATGCAACGTAGCTTTTCCGGCATCGGAAACAACGAGCGGAAGGAAAGCACGATGCAGAAGTTCGACACCCCCACCCCGGTGACCGCCGTCCTCGACATCCCCGCCGGCCGCATCCAGTTCATCGCCGCCGACCGGGCCGACACCACAGTCGAGGTCCTCCCCGCCAATGCCACCAAGAGCCGCGACGTGAAGGCTGCGGAGCAGACCGAGGTCGCATACGCCGACGGCGTCCTGCAGATCAAGGCCCCGGAGGCGAAGAACCAGATCCTCGGCAACTCCGGCTCCATCGAGGTGACCGTCCAGCTGCCCGCCAGCTCATGCATCGAGGCGAAGGCGGCCCTCGTCCAATTCCGGGGCGCCGGACGGCTCGGCGACGTCTCCATCGAGGGCGCGCAGGGCTCGGTCAAGCTCGATGAGACCGCGAGTGCCCGCCTGACCCTCCAGTCCGGCGACGTCTCGGTCGGCCGCCTGGACGGCCCCGCACAGATCAGCACACAAAAGGGCGACCTCCGCATCACCGAGGCCATGCGCGGCACGGTCACGCTGCGCACCGAGTCCGGCGAGATCTCGGTCGGCGCCGCCCGCGGAGTCTCCGCTTCCCTGGACGCCGGCACCTCCTACGGCCGGATCCAGAACGCGCTTCTGAACACCGGCGGCGCCGACGTCGACCTGACCATCCACGCGACCACGTCCTACGGCGACATCAGTGCCAGAAGCCTGTAAGCGGGGCGTCCCGCGGCGATCCCGTTCATTCAGTTGCACTTTGTGACAGTTCTGAAGGAGCACACCACCATGTCCATCACTCTTACCGACCAGGACCGTCCGGAACTGCAGGAGGCCATCGAGCAGATGGTCGAGTCCGGGTTCACCGGGGTGACGATGCGCGTGCACGACGAGCGGGGCGAGTGGGTCGGAAGCGCCGGGGGGCGCAAGCTGGGCGAGACCGTGAAGCCGCCGACGAACGGGCACGTCCGGATCGGCAGCAACACCAAGACCTTCACCGCGACCGTGATGCTGCAACTGGTGGCCGAGGGCACGGTCGGGCTGGACACCCTGGTGGCCGACTGCCTGCCCGGGTTCGGGCTGGACCCGAAGATCACGGTGCGGATGCTGCTGCAGCACACCAGCGGGGTGTTCAACTTCACCGGCGAGTACTACGACGACGGGACGTTCGCACCGGGGATCCCCGCCACGACCGCGGGCCAGGAGTGGGTGGACAACCAGTTCAAGACCTACCGGCCGGAAGAGCTGGTGCGGCTGGCGTTGTCCAAGCCGGCGCGGTTTGAGCCAGGGACGGACTGGAGCTACTCCAACACCAACTACGTGCTGGCCAGGCTGCTGATCGAGAAGGTCACCGGCCGCTCGCTCGGCGAGGAGATGCAGCGGCTGATCCTGGGGCCGCTCGGGCTGTCAAACACCGTGGTGCCGGACACCAGCCCGGAGATCCCCGAGCCGCACACCCACGCCTACTACCGGTACGAGGACGCCGGCCGGCAGAAGACGGTCGACGTCACCCGCCAGAACCCCTCCTGGATCTCCACCGGCGGCGACATGATCTCGACCACCCAGGACCTCCACACGTTCATCTCCGCGCTGATGGGCGGCAAGCTCCTGCCGGCGCCGCTGCTGGCCGAGATGTGCAAGCCGCATCCCAAGGTCGGCTACGGGCTGGGGGTCTTCCTGCAGGACGCGGGCGAAAACGGCGGCACCGTCATCACCCACAACGGCGGCATGGCGGGCCACGGGGCACTGATGTACAGCACGCCCGACGGCAGCAAGACACTGACCGCCGCGCTGAACTATGTCGACGACGCCGCGCTGTCCCTGGCCGAGGCGTTCCAGAAAGCGACGCAGAGGCTCGTCAAAGAGGTGTTCGGGGGCGGGCAGGCCGGGTCGGCTGACGCGGCAAGGCCGGCTCAGTAGGCAGGGCCGAGCGGCGTGGCCCCGCACGGGCCAAGCCAGCCCGCTCCCCCCTGGCCGACGCCCGCCGGCATGGACGACCAGGTCTACCCGGACCGCACGCTGCGGCAAGTCGACGTGGCTAGGTGACACTTGGTCGAGCCAACTGCCACCGCTGCGCTTCCGGGCGGCTGCCTGAGCGGGCGCGGCGCCCGTGTCCGCTCAGGTGTCCTGGCATGGGTTCCGACTTCGCCGGCACCGTCACCGCGACCGGCTCCGGCGTCACCGCCGTCCAGCCCGGCGACCAGGTATACGGAATCGCCCCACTGGGGCCCAGCGGCGCCTTCGCCCAAGCGGTCATCGTCCCCTCGTCCCACCTCGCCCTCATGCCGGCCGCTCTGTCCTTCGAACAGGACGCGGCCGTCGCCACCCCGGCGGTCATGGCGCAGGCCGGACTGATCGATCGCGCCCGCCTGCGCGCCGGGCAGCGAGTGTTCGTCGACGGGGCCACCGGCGGGGTCGGTGAAGCCGGCGCTCCCGCTCCGAAGTGATCGGGCAGCCAGCGCACCGATGCCGCCCTCCTGCGGTGCAAGAGCGGCGCCCTCCCAGGTCGACGGGAGCCATCGCCGACCAATCTCAGTGACTCTCGTGTCGGGTGGGCTCTGTGGCCGACGGCTGCGGCGCTGCCCAACTGGTGAGGACCTTGAGCCGGTCTTCGGAAGTGGTGCCGGGCTCGGCGGTGTAGATGGTCAGGTCGTACACCACACGGTCGGACAGAGGCAGGTCCACGGATCGGTAGACC
>KL569230.1:22749-24108 GCA_000715635.1 Streptomyces violaceus
CTTGATGCCGTAGTGGCGGATGCGGACGGGGTGTGCGGCCCACTGGACGCGGAGTTGGACGCTGAGCGTGGACAGTTCACCGACGAACGCGCGCAGGGACCGGTCGCTGGGTTCGCGACCGGCTTCGGCGCGTATCAGCGCGACAGTGGTCACGGCGGCGGCCTCCCAGTCGACGAACAAATCGGCTGAGCCCGGATCGAGGAAGATGTACCGGGCGATGTTCGGCCGGCCGCGCCTGTCGGTGGTGTCGCTGTCGAACATCGGCGCGTGCAGAGCACGGAACAGCACGTTGTGAGCGATGACATCCATGCGGCCGTTACGTACGAAGGCCGACGACTTCGTCATGGAGTCGAGCATCCACTGGACGGAGGGCGGCACACAGCGAGGGCCGGTTCTCGCCACCCACGACACACTTTCAGGCTCTCTTCAGGTCTCGCAACGTTGAGTTAACCCTGCAAATGATTTTGCAGGGTTATTGTGTTTCTTGGCTGACCATTGACCAATATTTGGCATGTTCTAGAGACGGTGAACTACCTGTAGGGAGGGTCATGTTCGAGATCGGACGGTCCGGACCGTGGCGTCGATCCTCGCCGCCGTCCTGCTCGGCCTCCAGGTCTTCGCATCCACCGCATCCTTCGCATCCGCGCACGCAGCCCGTCACGCCGTGGCCACAGGCCAGCCCGGAACCAAGCCCTGCGGGAAGGCGCTGCGCGATGAGATCGTCACCTGCCGGGACACGGCCCACCAAGGGGACCCGACCGGTCCCCTGCGCACCCGCGACCGGCACCGCACCGCCGCCGGCTGTGCACCCGAGGCACCCGACCCTCCACACCTGAGGCAGGGGGCCTCGATGGCGCGCGAGCCGGGCACACCCCGTACCGCTCCACCGCGTGTCGAGAGCCTCGACGACCCACTCCCCGGCGGCACTTCAGATTCCGCTGCTGAGCAGCAGAGCAGTCCCCCCACCTGTCCTGTCAGTCCGACGCGCCAGTGCGGCGCGCCAGGAGGAGTCCCCACACCATGCAACCCCTCATCGACAACGCCCGCGCGTTTGGACAGCGCCCTGAGGAGTTCGCCGGCCTCGCCGAAGGCCAGTCGCCCGAGGTCCTGTTCATCACCTGCGCCGACTCCCGGGTCGTACCGGCACTGATCACCGGCGCCCGCCCCGGCGAGCTCTTCGAGCTGCGCACCGCGGGCAACATCGTCCCCCCGTACGCCTCCGAGTACCCCACCAGTGAGGCGGCCACCGTCGAGTACGCCGTGGAGGTCCTCGGCGTCAAGGACATCGTGGTCTGCGGCCACTCGCACTGCGGCGCCGTGGGCGCCGTGGTGCGCGGCGACGACCTGAACGCCGTACCC
>KL569230.1:24395-24626 GCA_000715635.1 Streptomyces violaceus
GGCTCCTACCCCTGCATCGAGCAGCGCCTGGAGTCGGGCCACATCCGGCTGCACGGCTGGTACTACGAGGTGCACACCGGGGCCGTGCGCGAGCACCGCGCGGCAACCGACACGTTCGAGACGCTGTGAGGGGGCTGACTGCGCTGTCGAAGTTCCCTTACCTCAGGCAGGACTTCGCCGCTTCCATCGTTGTCTTCCTGGTCGCCGTGCCACTGTGCGTCGGCGTGGCGG
>KL569230.1:24853-25164 GCA_000715635.1 Streptomyces violaceus
CGCCTCCGGTGTCCCCGCGGAGCTGGGCCTGATCACCGGCATCGTCGGCGGCCTGGTCACCGGCTTTCTGCCCGGCAGCAGCCTTCAGGTGTCCGGCCCGGCGGCGGGCCTGACCGTGCTGGTCTTCGAGGCGGTGAGCGAGTTCGGTGTGGCCACGCTCGGCGTGATCGTGCTGATGGCCGGTCTGCTCCAACTCGCCATGGGCTTCTTCGCGATCGGCCGTTGGTTCCGGGCGATATCCGTCGCCGTCGTGGAGGGCATGCTCTGCGGCATCGGTCTGGTGATCATCGCCGGCCAGGTATACGCGGCTG
>KL569230.1:25419-25564 GCA_000715635.1 Streptomyces violaceus
GTATACGCGGCTGCTGGCTTGAAGGCCCCGGAGACCGGCATCGGCAAGATCGCGGGCCTGCCAGGAGCGTTCGCCGACGCCCTGGGCAGCACCGAGGCACTCGCCTCACTCGCGATCGGTGCGGGCACCATCGCCGCATCGTGCT
>KL569231.1:0-430 GCA_000715635.1 Streptomyces violaceus
AGATGTGTATAAGAGACAGGTCGGGCTCGTCGCCGCTCTCGCCTTTCCCGAGCGCGTTGCCCGGGTCGACGGTGGGTCGTGCCTCATGGTGTCCGGGACCCGGGCCGAGGTCGGCGAGGGCAGCGGGCTGCGAGGGGCCGGCTGGGTCGCCGTCGCCGTGGCGGACCGGCCCGTCGGCAAGGGGCACGCGCGCGTGCAGTCGGGGGCCGCGGTCGACGAGGGGACGGCCCGGCTCGCCGCGGGGGCGTTGCTGGACGAGCGGGACGAGGTGTGCTGGGACGGTGGGGACGTCGTGGCGCGGCGGGTGGAGCGGCTGGGTGCGGTGGAGCTGGCCGTGCGGTCGCTGAAGGACGCCGATCTCGGGCTCGTACGCGCCGCGCTGCTGGACCTGTCTCTTATACACATCTCTGAGCGGGCTGGCAAGGCAGAC
>KL569231.1:641-1045 GCA_000715635.1 Streptomyces violaceus
CCTCGGTGAGCCCTGGCCCGAGGTCTCCGACGACGCGCTCCACGCGCGCGTGGAGGAGTGGCTGGAGCCGGAGCTGAGCCGGGCGCGGCGGCGGGCCGATCTGGGCCGGATCGATGCCGGTCAGGCGCTCGCCCGGCTGCTGCCCTGGGCCTCCGGGGCGGCCGGGCGGCTCGACGAGCTCGCCCCGGAGCGGATGGCCGTGCCGAGCGGGCGAGGATCCGCATCGACTACTCGCGGCCCGAGCAGCCTGTGCTCGCGGTGAAGTTGCAGGAGATGTTCGGGCTGCAGGAGTCGCCCCGGGTCGCCGGGGTGCCGCTGCTCGTGCATCTGCTGTCCCCGGCCGGGCGGCCGGCCGCGGTCCTGTCTCTTATACACATCTCTGAGCGGGCTGGCAAGGCAGACCG
>KL569231.1:1182-2657 GCA_000715635.1 Streptomyces violaceus
GCTACAAGGGCGTACGGGCGGAGCTGCGCGGGCGGTATCCGAAGCATCCGTGGCCCGAGGACCCGGCGGGGGCCGAGCCGACCCGTCACACCAGCGCCCGGCTCAGGCGCTGACCTGTGACGGCTCCTGCGACGCTGTGGGGGCCGTGCCGGAGGGGCGGCGGCTGCGGGCCTCCAGGTACAGCGCGAGGGCCAGCAGGAGGACGCCGAGGGTGAGCGAGCCCCACGGCAGGTAGGACGTCATCAGCAGGATGAGCAGGCGCTGGGACTTCACCAGGTCGACCGTGTGCGTGATGTAGTCGTCGCGCATCTTCACGTGGCCGGCGAACGCGGTCACCTTGTCGCGGTCGCCGAGGAGGGCGCCGCCGCGCAGTTCCTCCTTGTGGATCTCCTCGCCGTAGACGGGGGCGCCGGTGAGGGGCTCGACCCAGAACTTGCGGACCGTGGTGTACCAGCGGGTCGTGCCGGTCCGGGCGACGGACTCGGGGGTGAGCCCCTCCACGGGCAGCGTCTTGGGGATCTTCACCTTGGTCCAGGGGATGGTCTGCTCGAAGTAGTAGACCTCCAGGCCGCGGAAGTTCTGGGTGCCCTGGTAGTGGATGGGGGCCGTGACGCGGGCCTGGGCGTCGAAGTACTGGTAGGCCCGTTTCTCCGTGAGGAACGGCCATTTGAACTCGATGCCCTCGCGGCGCACCGGGTCGCCGTCGACCGTCTCGCCGGTGGCGTGGACGGGCTCCTGGGTGTGGGCGTCGAAGATGTAGCGCTCGGGGATCTTCGACACCATCTCGCCGTCGGGGCCGACGACATAGGACAGGCCGTCCCAGACGACCACGTCCCGGCCCGCCGACTCCTCGATCCTCTCGGAGGCCTCGACGTTGCCCTTGAGGGTCTGCACGATGGTGACCTTGGGGACCTTCTTGGCCCGCATGGTGCCGTAGTCGAGGAGGGTGGCGTCGCGAGCCTCCAGGACCATGTCCTGGTACTGGTTCGCGGGGACCTTGGCCAGGCGCGGGAAGGCGTACCAGCGCAGCAGCGGGGACAGCGCCGCGAAGAACACGGCGAGGGCGAGCAGGATCAGAGCGGCCTTGCGGCGCATCTCGGCCTCCCTCCCGGGCGGGCGGTCAGGGGTGTGCGGGCACCGTCGTCAGCAGCGGCTTCGGGGACGTCCCGCCCGAGGGGGAGCCGAGGGCGGTCAGCGTCAGGACCACGGCGAACGCGACGGCGATACCGGTGGCGGCGGCGACGAGGGTGCGCATACGGGGGCCTCCCCACGGTCGAGCTGATACACCGTCAGGTTTCTCGGCACCGTAGCAACGTGCGGCGGAGATGAGAACACGTTGCACACACAACGACGCCCCTCTCTGCAGGGCCTACAGGGCTCCTGCCAAGAGGGGCGTCGTGCGCGTACTGCTTGAGAGCTACGCGCCGGGACTGGCCGACGGGCTCGTGGACGGACTCGGCGAGGACGTCTCGGCC
>KL569231.1:2916-4570 GCA_000715635.1 Streptomyces violaceus
AGTGAGTGTCGCTCCGCCCGCGGTGTTGATGCGGAGCAGGAACGTGCCGGTGGTGTCGTCCGCGTACAGCTTCGGCAGTTTCAGCAGGCCCTTCGCATCCGTCTTCAGGGCCTTCAGGGTGCGTACGGCCTTGCCGTCGGCGTCCTTGAAGTAGGGGCCCTTGTCGGCGACGGCCGGGTCGTCCGCCGACTTGATCAGCGTGGCGGTGGCCGCGACGCCGTCGGCGACGGCACCCCTGTACGTGGCCTTCACCTCGACCTGGCTGGCGAACTCGCCGCCCCGGGCGCAGGTCAGCGCGGCGTCACCGGTGCGGGCGAGGGCGTCGGCGGCCCGCTCGGTGACGGTGGCCGTGTAGTCGAGGCCTGCGACCGTGCGGCCCACGACGGTGGCGCGGACGGTGACCCCACCCGTCTTCTCCCCCGCCTGCAGGGCGGGAGCGACGGCGACGCCGGAGCTGTTGGTGGCGACCGTGGCCACGTTCTCGCCGCCGGTGAAGGTGGTGTCCGTGTCGCCGATGATCGTGAAGCGGACCCTGACCTTGCCCACGGCCTTGCCGGCCTTCGTCTCGGCGCGGGTGCTGATCCGCTTGGTGAACGCGTCGCCGGCCATGGCGGTGAGCTTCGCGGTTCCGGCGTCCTCCAGGTGGTCCACCGTGTCGGTGTTCGTGGGAGGCGTCGACGGGGGCGTGGTCGGGGTGGAGCCGGGGTCGGTGGGCGGCTTCGGGGTCGTCGTGCCGCCGCCGGGCTTCTCGGGCTTGGGGCTGGGCTTGGGCTTCGAGCCGCCCGGAGCCGGCGTGGTCGGTGTGTTCGGTGTGTTCGGCGTGGAGGGCGAAGGGCTCGCCCCTGCCCCGTCGTCGCTGCGGTTGCCGGGCAACGTGCCGGTGCCGTCGGGGATCTCGTGCGTGCCCTTGCGGTAGTACTCCACCCAGCGCATGACCAGGTTCAGGTACTCCCGCGAGTTGTTGTAGCTGAGGATCGCCCGGTCGAGGTCGTCCTGGTCGGACAGGTCCCAGTCGAAGCGGCACAGGTAGTGGCCGGCGGCAAGTGCCGCGTCGTAGATGTTGTTGGGGTCCTTCTTGCCGTCGGCGTTGCCGTCGCGGCCCGCCCACGCCCAGGTGGACGGGATGAACTGCATGGGGCCGACGGCCTGGTCGTAGGAGCTGTTGCCGTCGTAGGCGCCGTCGTCGGTGTCCCTGATGAGGGCGAAGCCGTTGCCGTCGAGCTGCGGGCCGAGGATGGGCGAGATGGTCGTGCCGTCGGCGTTGACGCGGCCGCCTCGGGCCTGACCCGACTCCACCCGGCCGATGGCGGCGAGGAGTTGCCAGGGCAGGTTGCAGCCGGGCTTGGCCTCGTTCAACGCGGTCTCGGCCTTCTTGTAGGCGTCGAGGACGGTCGCGGGGATGCCCGACTCGGTGGTGCCGGGGGCGGCGGTGCCGGTTCCGGTGCTCGGGGACGGGTTCGGGCTCTTGAGCGGCGGCAGGTCCGTGTAGTACGGCGAGTTGCCGGTGGCGCTGCCGTCGGAGGCACTCGCGTCGGGTGAGGGCGTGGCGTCCGCCGCGGTCTGTCTGCCGTGGTCGTTCACGCCCGGAGCCTGGGAGGCGGACAGCGCCGCGACCGCTACCGCGGCCACGGCGGTGGTTGCCGCCCCCTTGCGC
>KL569231.1:4724-5353 GCA_000715635.1 Streptomyces violaceus
ACACGGCGGTGGTTGCCGCCCCCTTGCGCAGCCTCCTGCCGAATTGCGCCGCCATAGAGTGAACCCCTCCCGTGGGCGCCCCAGCGCCCGTCTCTGCCTGTCGCGCACTTCTGTTGCGTTCGCGCTCTTCTGTTGCGTTCGCTCTGTTGTGACGATCGACGGGCCCGAGTGGTTGCCCTCCGACAGGCCTGTCTCTCGCCCCCGGCACGGTGACCCTGGCGACCCTACGGCAACTCGCTTTGCTCGGGCACCCGTTCGTGCCCGGTTTTCACCGGTTGGTCATGGGGCGAGCGCGGCG
The DNA here is from genome assembly GCA_000715635.1 of Streptomyces violaceus. GTDB lineage: Bacteria > Actinomycetota > Actinomycetes > Streptomycetales > Streptomycetaceae > Streptomyces > Streptomyces violaceus. The sequence continues at coordinate 5,023 of KL569231.1, forward strand.
GGCGACCGGTGTTCGGCATCCCGCATACTGAGCCGTCCGAATGCTGGGCCGTCCGATCGCCCGGCAACGACCGTCATCAGGAGCAGAGTTGCCGTTCACGCTGAGCCACGCGGCAGCCGTACTGCCCGCCGTACGCGCCGACGGGACCGGCCGGGGCCCGCTGGTGCCCGCTGTCCTCGTGGCGGGTTCCTTCGCGCCCGATATGACCTACTACGCGGCGAGCGTGCTGTCCGGGGCGATGGAGTTCGGTGACGTCACGCACGCGTTCCCGGGGGTGTTCACGGTCGATGTGCTCATCGCCTGGGCGCTGGTGGGTCTGTGGCTGCTGATG
>KL569231.1:5596-6797 GCA_000715635.1 Streptomyces violaceus
GGGAGCCGCTGGTGGCGCTGCTGCCGCGGGCTCGGCAGGGGCGGGTGGCGGCCCTGGTGCGATGCGGGGCGCCACGCGCGCGTGTGACGCCCTCCCTGGTGGTGCGGTGGTACGTGTCCGCGGTGCTCGGCGCGCTGACGCACGTCGTGTGGGACGCGTTCACGCATCTCGACCGGTGGGGGATGCGGCTGTTTCCGGTGCTGGGCCGTGAGGTGGCGGGTTCGCCGCTGTACTGGTACCTGCAGTACGGCGGTTCGGCGGTGGCCGCTGTGGTGATCGCCGTGTTCGTGGTGCGGGCGCTGCGGCGGGCGCCGGTGCGCGAACCGGTGGGCATCCCGGTGCTGGCGGCACGGGACCGCTGGGCGGCGGGTGCCGTGATCGGCGGCTTCGCGCTGGTGGGGGCGGTGCAGCGGGCGTCGCGGTGGTGGGCCTACTGGGGGTCGGACGCGAAGCCGTGGGAGATCATTCCGACGGTGTGCTTCGGCGCGGGGGCGGGGCTCGTCCCGGCGCTGCTGTTGTACGCCGTCGTGGTCAGGGCGCGGCGCCCGGTTCCGGCCCCCGGCGGTCCTGACCGTGCCGGCGATACGGAGCCGAGCCGTCCGGCCGCTCGCTGAGGGGCTCGGTGGTCGCGATGAACACCGTGATGGTGGTGTGCGCGGGGCGCGGCCGTGGGAGCAGCGTGAGGACGAGGGTCAGGTAGCCGCGGGCCCGGTCGGCCCAGGCCCGGCGGGGGGCGGTTCTGCCGGTTTCGCCGGGTGTCTCGGGACTGCCGGGCAGTTCGCCGGTGTCCGAGGGGCTGGTGGGGCCGGTGGCGGGCAGGCCGCCGGGGCCGGCGGAGTCGGTGGGCCGGCGTCCGGGGGCCAGGCGGTTGCGGAGATCCGCCGTCGGCCGGCGCAGGGCCGTGGTGAGGGTCGCGGGGACGCGGAGCGTGCTTGCGTCGGCCGCGTAGACCCGGACCGGCGGCGGGAGTGCCACGCCTGGTGCCGTGCGGCTGAGGAGCGTGCGTATACCCATGCCCGCATCTTTGCGACGGTCGGGGGCGGAGGCGCCTTCACGGGGGCCACGCGAGTGATGGTTTTGGTGGGGCTGGGCCCGGGGCGGCCGGGCCCAGCCGGGGCGGCTGCCCGGATGGGATCGGGGCCGGGGTGGGACTGGGCCAGGGGCCGGCACCTCGGGGGAGGCGGGACGGGGCTGTGGCGGC
>KL569231.1:7075-10350 GCA_000715635.1 Streptomyces violaceus
CCGCCCCCCTGCTCCCTGCCCGGCCTTGCCCCGCCCGGCCCGGGCCAAGCAGCGCAGCACAGCACAGCACAGCGCCTAGTGTGCCGCCGACTCCCAGTCCGCCCCCACGCCCACCGAGACGCCCAGCGGGACACGGAGGTGAACCGCGTTCGCCATCTCGCGGCGGACGAGTTCCTCGGCGGCCGCGCGCTCGCCCGGGGCGATCTCCAGCACGACTTCGTCGTGCACCTGGAGCAGCATCCGGGATTCCAGCCCGGCCTCCTTCAGCGCGTCGCCCACCTTGAGCATGGCGATCTTCACGATGTCGGCCGCAGTGCCCTGGATGGGCGCGTTGAGGGCCATCCGCTCCGCCGCCTCGCGGCGCTGGCGGTTGTCGCTGTTGAGGTCGGGGAGGTAGCGGCGGCGCCCGAAGAGCGTCGCCGTGTAGCCCGTCGCCCGGGCCTCGTCGACCGCCCGGCGCAGATAGTCCCGTACGCCGCCGAACCGCTCGAAGTACGCGTCCATCAGGGCGCGGGCCTCCGCCGCCTCGATGTTCAGCTGCTGGGACAGGCCGAAGGCGGACAGCCCGTAGGCCAGGCCGTACGACATGGCCTTGATCTTGCGGCGCATCTCGGCGTCCACCGCGGTCGGCTCGACCGCGAAGACCTGTGAGGCGGCCGTGGTGTGCAGGTCCTCACCCGAGGTGAAGGCCTCGATCAGGCCCTCGTCCTCGGAGAGGTGGGCCATCACGCGCAGCTCGATCTGGCTGTAGTCGGCCGTCATCAGGGACTCGAAGCCCTCGCCGACGACGAAGCCGCGGCGGATGGCGCGGCCCTCGTCGGTGCGGACCGGGATGTTCTGCAGGTTCGGGTCCGTCGAGGACAGGCGGCCGGTGGCGGCGACCGTCTGGTTGAAGGTGGTGTGGATCCGGCCGTCGGCGGCGATCGTCTTGATCAGGCCCTCGACGGTGACGCGGAGCTTGGCCTGCTCGCGGTGGCGGAGCATGATCACCGGCAGCTCGTTGTCCGTCTGGGCGGCGAGCCAGGCGAGGGCGTCGGCGTCCGTGGTGTAGCCGGTCTTCGTCCGCTTCGTCTTGGGCAGGGCCAGCTCGCCGAAGAGGACTTCCTGGAGCTGCTTGGGCGAGCCCAGGTTGAACTCGTGCCCGGCCGCCGCGTGGGCCTCCTTCACCGCCTGCTGGACGGCGCCGGCGAACATCTGCTCCATGGCCTCCAGGTGGGGCCGGTCGGCCGCGATGCCGTGCCGCTCCATGCGGGCGAGCAGCGCGGACGTGGGCAGCTCCATGTCGCGCAGGAGGTCGGCGGCACCGACCTCCTCCAGGCGGCTCTCGAAGGCCTGGCCCAGATCGAGGACGGTGCGGGCCTGGATCATCAGGGCCTCGGCCTCGGCGCCCTCGTCCGCGCCGAAGGCGAGCTGGCCGTCGGCAGCGGCGGCGGGGGTCAGCTCGCGGTGCAGGTACTCCAGGGACAGCGCGTCCAGGTCGAAGGAGCGGCGGCCCGGCTTGACCAGGTAGGCGGCGAGCGCGGTGTCCATGGTGACGCCCTCGACGCTCCAGCCGTGCTCGGCGAAGACCCGCATGGCGCCCTTGGCGTTGTGGAAGGTCTTGGGCCGGCCGGCGTCGGCGAGCCAGGCGGCGAAGGCCGTCTCGTCGGCCTCGTCCAGCTGGGAGGGGTCGAACCAGGCGGCCGGTCCGCCGGGCGCGGCGAGCGCGACCTCGGCGACCGAGCCGGTGCCGAGCGCCCAGGTGTCGACCGTGGCGATACCGAGGGGCTGCGTGCCGTGCTCGGTGAGCCAGCCGGTCAGCTCGCCGGTGCCGAGCACCGTGCCGTCCAGTTGCACGCCCTCCGTGCTGACCGGGGTGGTCTCGGCCTCCTCTGCGCCGGGGTCGACGGCGAAGAGCCGCTCTCGCAGCGAGGGGTTGCGGATCTCCAGGGTGTCCAGGACCACCGCTACGGCCGTGCGGTCGTAGGCGGCCCGCTCGAGGTCGGTGACGCCCTTGGGGAGCTCCACCCGGCGCTCCAGCTCGGTGAGCCGGCGGTTGAGCTTGACCGCTTCGAGGTGGTCGCGGAGGTTCTGGCCGGCCTTGCCCTTGACCTCCTCGACGCGCTCGACGAGGTCCGCGAAGGAGCCGAACTGGTTGATCCACTTCGCGGCGGTCTTCTCGCCGACGCCGGGGATGCCGGGGAGGTTGTCGGAGGGGTCGCCGCGCAGGGCCGCGAAGTCGGGGTACTGCGCGGGCGTCAACCCGTACTTCTCGAACACCTTCTCCGGGGTGAAACGGGTCAGCTCGGAGACGCCCTTGGTCGGGTACAGCACCGTGGTGTGCTCGCTGACCAGCTGGAAGGAGTCGCGGTCGCCGGTGACGATCAGCACCTCGAAGCCCTCGGCCTCGGCCTGGGTGGCGAGGGTGGCGATCACGTCGTCCGCCTCGAAGCCGTCCACCGCGAAGCGGGCGGCGCCCATCGCGTCGAGGAGCTCGCCGATCAGCTCGACCTGGCCCTTGAACTCGTCCGGGGTCTTGGAGCGGTTCGCCTTGTACTCCGTGAACTCCTGGGACCGCCAGGTCTTGCGGGAGACGTCGAAGGCGACCGCGAAGTGCGTGGGCTCCTCGTCGCGCAGCGTGTTGGCCAGCATCGACGCGAAGCCGTAGATCGCGTTCGTCGGCTGGCCCGTCGCGGTGGTGAAGTTCTCCGCGGGCAGCGCGAAGAACGCGCGGTAGGCCAGCGAGTGCCCGTCCATGAGCATCAGTCGCGGACGGCTGCCGCCGGAGGTCTTGTCGGTCGTCTTCGATGCTGTCTCTGCCACGCCCCCGATCCTGCCACGCCCCACTGACACTCGGCCCCGGCCCCGGCCCCGCGGGCTCCGAGGCGGAACATCGCCCCGAGCCCGCCCCCACCCGATGTCACCACCCCGTGCGAGGATCGGAGACCTGTCTCACAGCGCAGTCGAAGGGGAGCGTGCGATGGCGACGAAGCCGCCCAAGAGTGATCCGGTCCAGGACGCGCCGCAGGTCACCGAGCCGAAGCACGCGGCAGCGGGCCTCCCCGCGATCGGGCACACACTGCGCATGGCCCAGCAGCAGATGGGCGTGAAGCGCACCGCGCTGACGCTGCTGAGCGTGAACCAGAAGGACGGCTTCGACTGCCCGGGCTGCGCCTGGCCCGAGCCGGAGCACCGGCACAGGGCGGAGTTCTGCGAGAACGGCGCGAAGGCGGTCGCCGAGGAGGCCACGCTGCGCCGGGTCACGCCCGAGTTCTTCGCCTGTCTCTTATACACAT
>KL569231.1:10574-15676 GCA_000715635.1 Streptomyces violaceus
CTGGCTGGGGCAGCAGGGGCGGCTCACCCACCCCATGTACCTCCCCGAAGGGGGCACGCACTACGAGCCGGTCACCTGGGAGCGCGCCTTCGGCATCATCGCCGAGGAGGTCGCCGCCCTCGCTTCCCCGGACGAGGCCGTCTTCTACACCTCCGGGCGCACCAGCAACGAGGCCGCGTTCCTCTACCAGCTGTTCGCCCGCGAGCTCGGCACGAACAACCTTCCCGACTGCTCGAACATGTGCCACGAGTCGTCCGGCTCGGCCCTGTCGGAGACGATCGGCATCGGCAAGGGCAGCGTCCTGCTGGAGGACCTCCACCAGGCCGACCTGATCATCGTCGCCGGCCAGAACCCGGGGACGAACCACCCGCGCATGCTGTCCGCCCTCGAGAACGCCAAGGACAACGGCGCGAAGATCATCAGCGTCAACCCGCTGCCCGAGGCGGGCCTGGAGCGTTTCAAGAACCCGCAGACCCCCTAGGGCCTCACCACCGGCTCCGCCCTCACCGACCTGTTCCTGCAGATCCGCATCGGCGGCGACCAGGCCCTGTTCCGTCTCCTCAACAAGCTGATCCTCGACACGGAGGGCGCGGTCGACGAGGCGTTCGTCCGGGAGCACACGCACGGCTACGAGGAGTTCGCCGAGGCCGCCCGCGCCGCCGACTGGGACGAGACGCTCGCGGCCACCGGGCTGACCCGTAAGGAGATCGAGGACGCCCTGCGCATGGTCCTCGCCTCCGAGCGCACCATCGTCTGCTGGGCCATGGGCCTCACCCAGCACAAGCACTCGGTCCCCACGATCAGGGAAGTGGTCAACTTCCTCCTCCTGCGCGGCAACATCGGCCGCCCGGGCGCGGGCGTCTGCCCGGTGCGCGGCCATTCGAACGTGCAGGGCGACCGCACGATGGGCATCTTCGAGCGCCCCGCCCCGGCGTTCCTGGACGCCCTGGAGAAGGAGTTCGGCTTCGCGCCGCCGCGCGAGCACGGCTACGACGTCGTACGGGCCATCCGCGCCCTGCGCGACGGCGAGGCGAAGGTCTTCTTCGCCATGGGCGGCAACTTCGTCTCGGCGTCCCCCGACACGGAGGTCACCGAGGCGGCGATGCGGCGGGCCCGGCTGACCGTGCACGTGTCGACGAAGCTGAACCGCTCGCACGCGATCACGGGCGCGCGTGCCCTGATCCTCCCGACGCTCGGCCGTACCGAACGCGACCTCCAGGGCAGCGGAGAGCAGTTCGTGACGGTCGAGGACTCGATGGGCATGGTGCACGCCTCCCGGGGCCGGCTGGAGCCCGCGAGCACGCACCTGCTGTCCGAGCCGGCCATCGTCTGCCGCCTGGCCCGCAGTGTGCTGGGCGAGAACAGCCGCACGCCCTGGGAGGAGTTCGAGAAGGACTACGCGACGATCCGGGACCGGATCGCACGCGTGATCCCCGGCTTCGAGGACTTCAACGCGCGCGTGACGGGTGCCGCCGGCCGCCCCGGCGGCTTCGCCCTCCCCCACGCCCCGCGCGACGAGCGCCGCTTCCCCACCGCCACCGGCAAGGCCAACTTCACCGCCGCGCCCGTGGAGTACCCGGAGCTGCCCGAGGGACGCCTGCTGCTCCAGACGCTGCGCTCGCACGACCAGTACAACACCACGATCTACGGCCTCGACGACCGCTACCGGGGCATCAAGAACGGCCGCCGGGTGGTGCTGGTCAACCCCGAGGACGCGCGGACACTGAAGCTGACCGACGGCTCGTACGTCGACCTGGTCAGCGAGTGGAAGGACGGCGTGGAGCGCAGGGCGCCGGGCTTCCGGGTCGTGCACTATCCGACGGCCCGGGGCTGTGCCGCCGCGTACTACCCGGAGACCAATGTGCTGGTGCCGCTGGACGCCACCGCGGACACCAGCAACACCCCGGCCAGCAAGTCCGTCGTCGTACGTCTGGAACAATCGGCGACCGACTGAGCGTTTGCTCAGGTATTAGAGGTAGCCGTAGCGATCAGGACGAACGGAGCCCGGCCCCATGGGTGAGCAGCAGCATGTGAAGTTCCCGCAAGAGGTCATCGACGAGTACGCCGCGCTCGGCGTGGACCTCCTGGCCCTGTTCTCCGCGGGTCACCTCGGAACCCGGATGGGCGTCCAGATCCTCGAGGCGTCGGCGGACCGGGTCGTCGGGACGATGCCGGTGGAGGGCAACACCCAGCCCTACGGACTGCTGCACGGTGGGGCCTCCGCGGTGCTGGCCGAGACGCTCGGCTCGGTCGGATCCATGCTGCACGGCGGCAGCTCCAAGATCGCCGTGGGCGTCGACCTGAATTGCACCCATCACCGCGGGGCACGCTCCGGCCTCGTCACCGGCGTGGCCACGCCCGTGCACCGGGGACGCTCGACCGCCACCTACGAAATCGTCATCACGGACGAAAGCGACAAAAGGGTGTGTACCGCCCGACTGACCTGCATGCTGCGCGACGTGAACCCGGGCGACGAGGAACTGATCCGCGCCGCACGCTGATCCGGCCGCACCACACATTTCGACTCGACGCCGCCGCGAGGGAACACCCGAGCGGTGGCGTACGCGCGTAGACACACCCGCCCCTCAACTCCTCTGGAAAAACAGGCGGCTTCCAAGTCGCAGTGACCGTCGAGAGTCGCGCCTTCACCGCGCCGTCCGGCACGACCCCGCGGCATCACCGTGAAATTAACTGTTCCCAATTGTTCGGAACGCCCCCTGGACACGGGCCGCCACTTCCCTGACGTAACGCTCCGTAACGCGCGCGCAATACAACACCGCGGCCTCCTCTTCGACCGCGCCCGCTCCCGGGACCTTTCCGATCCCGCCCTCCTCGCCTGCGCCACGTCAACCGCACGATCTCGGCCATGACCAACCGGAAGTGCGGGTTCTCAGAATGCGGACTTCGGAAAAAATCGGCCAAACCCGCCGAAATGGCCCGTCGGAGAAGCCGGGCATCCATCACGTCATAACAAGAAAGTCACAAGCCGCCCCACGCCGCTGACCCTGCCTCCACACCGGGCTTAGAGTCACGGCCAGTCACCGCTCCATCGGGAGTTCGGTACCAGCGCGGCACTCACCCCCCGAACAGGGCGGGCCTGCCTGTGAAAGGACTGATCGTGCGACAGCGTTCCTTGGTGATTCTTACCTCCGTTCTGACGACCGGAGCTCTGACTCTCACCGCCTGCGGCTCCCGAGACGACAGCGGTAACAAGAGCGGAGACAGCGGCGACGGCACCACGCTGACCATCGGCGTCGACGCCCCCCTGTCCGGTGAGAACTCCACCACCGGCCTCGGTATCCAGTACGGCGCTCAGATCGCCGTCGACGACGCCAACAAGAACAACTGGGTCCCGGGCGTGAAATTCAAGCTCAAGGCCCTGGACGACAAGGCGCAGCCCGCCACCGGCCAGTCCAACGCCACCACCTTCACCGGCGACAAGACCGCCGTCGGCGCCGTCGGCCCGCTGAACTCCGGCGTCGCCCAGACCATGCAGCAGGTCTTCGCCTCGGCCAACATGGTCCAGATCTCCCCGGCGAACACGGCCCCCGAGCTGACCCAGGGCAAGAACTGGCAGACGGACAAGAAGCGTCCGTTCAAGACGTACTTCCGTACCGCCACCACCGACGAACTCCAGGGCAGCTTCGCGGCCGGCTACGCGTACAACGGCCTCAAGAAGAAGAAGGCCTTCGTCGTCGACGACAAGCAGACCTACGGCGCCGGCCTCGCGAAGATCTTCAACGAGCAGTTCAAGAAGCTCGGCGGCAAGGTCGTCGCCACCGACCACGTCAACACCGGCGACAAGGACTTCGGCTCCCTCGTCACGAAGATCAAGAACTCCGGTGCCGACCTGCTCTACTACGGCGGCCAGTACGACGAGTCCGCGCTGATCACCAAGCAGCTCAAGGACGCCGGCGTCAAGATCCCGCTGTTCGGCGGCGACGGCATGTTCGCCTCCACGTACATCGAGGCCGCCGGCAAGTCCGCCGAGGGCGACCTCGTCACCGCCATCGGTGTCCCCGCCGACACGCTGCCCGCGGCCAAGCAGTTCATCCAGACGTACAAGGACAAGGGGTACAAGGGCGACTACGGCGCCTACGGCGCCTACGCCTACGACGCCACCACGGCCATCATCAAGGCCGTCAAGGCCGCGGCCGACGCCAACGGCGGCAAGGTGCCCAGCGACATCAACGACCTGCGCTCCAAGGTCGTCGACGGAGTCCAGAAGTCCGACTTCGAAGGCCTCACCGGCAAGGTCTCCTTCGACCAGTACGGCGACACCACCAACAAGCAGCTGACGGTGTACCAGGTCGAGAAGGGCGCCTGGAAGGCCGTGGAGACCGGCACCCCCGACGACCTCCAGTAGTTCCGGCCCCCACTAGCCGCACCACGGGCCGCGCGGGAGGAGGACCCCGACCGCGCGGCCCGTTTTCACACCCCCACACAGCACGCGACCACGCACGCATCCAGTGCACACGACCACCAGCGACATGGAGGCCACGCGGTGAACACCCTGCCGCAGCAGCTGGCCAACGGGCTGCTTCTCGGCTCGATGTACGGGCTGATAGCCATCGGCTACACGATGGTGTACGGCATCGTCCAGCTCATCAACTTCGCGCACGGCGAGATCTTCATGACCGGAGCGTTCGGCGCCCTCACGGTCTACTTCTACATACTCCCCGACGGCACCTCGATGGCCCTCGCCGTGCCGCTGATGCTTCTCGGCGGCGCCCTCGTGGCCATCCTCATCGCCGTCGGAGCGGAACGGTTCGCCTACCGGCCACTGCGCGGAGCACCACGACTGGCACCGCTCATCACCGCCATCGGCCTCTCCCTGGCGCTCCAGGAGGTCGTCCGCAACTTCTACCCCGGCGCCGACCGCGCCCGCGCCTTCCCCGGCCTCGACGCCACCCACGACATCGGCTCCGTCACCATCAAGGACGCCGACATCTTCCTCATCCTGGCCGCCGTCCTCTGCATGGCCGCCCTCGCCTTCTTCGTACGCCGCAGCCGCACCGGCCGCGCCATGCAGGCCACCGCACAGGACCCCGACACCGCGCAGCTCATGGGCATCGACACCAAGCCGCATCATCGTCATCGCC
>KL569231.1:15874-18812 GCA_000715635.1 Streptomyces violaceus
CATCGGCGGCTTCTTCGCCGCCGTCGCAGCCGTCGCCTACGGACTCAAGTACGGCAACGTCGACTACCGCATGGGCTTCCTGATGGGCCTCAAGGCCTTCACCGCAGCCGTCCTCGGCGGCATCGGCAACATCTACGGCGCCATGCTCGGCGGCGTCGTCCTCGGCATCGCCGAAACCCTCGCCTCCGCCTACATCGACGAGATCCCCGGCATGAACCAGCTCGGCGGACAGAGCTGGGCCAACGTGTGGGCCTTCTGCCTCCTCATCCTCGTGCTCCTCTTCAGGCCACAAGGCCTGCTCGGCGAGCGCGTCGCGGACAGGGCGTGATCACATGACCGAGACGACCAAGACCCCCGCCCCGGACGCCGTCCCCGCCCCGCCCGCACCCCGCGGCCTCATACCGCTGCCCGCCGCAGCCGCCCGCGCCCTCCTCCTCGCCGGCGGCATCGCCACCGCGGCCTCCGCGTTCCTCGCCTGGACCTGGACCGACGAGTTCCCCGGCGACCTCACCTTCAACGGCTACCCCGGCGGCCTGCAATGGCTCACCTTCACCGCCGGCGTCCTCACCGCCCTGTTCACCCTCGCCTCCTACGGGCCGCGCGGACTCGGCTGGCTGCTGCCCGCCCGTAACAACGCACCGCTCGTCCTCACCGCCCTCGGCGGCTTCACCGTCACCTGGTTCACCGTCATCGCCATCAGTGCCGAACTCGGCGGCGTCGTCAACCTCGAACCCGGCGGCTGGATCGCGGCCATCGCCTCCCTCCTGCCCGTCCTCGGCGCCTTCGCCCTCCCCCAGGAGAAGACCGGCACCGACGGCACCAAAGCAGCCCTCAAGGCCTACATCGCCAAACCCGACCACATCCCCGCCCCCCAGGCCACCGCGCCCTGGGTCCAGCGGGCCCTGATCACCGTGGTCACCGTGATCGGTCTCGGTGTCTTCACCTACGGCATCGACACCGAATACGGCGAACTGTTCATCGGCTACCTCTTCGTGGTCACATTCGCCATGTGGGCCGTGCACACCGCCGGCCTCATGGACCGGTTCTCGGCGCTCGTGGCCGGCAACCGCAGCTTCACCCTCGCCATGGGCTTCGCCGCGGCCATCGCCTTCCCCTTCACCCAGACCGACGACCACTACGCCAACATCGGCGTCAACATCCTGATCTTCGGAACCGTCGCCCTCGGCCTGAACATCGTCGTCGGCCTCGCCGGCCTCCTCGACCTCGGATACGTCGCCTTCCTCGGCGTCGGCGCCTACACCGCCGCCCTCGTCTCCGGCTCCGAGTTCTCCACCATCTCCGGCGTCCACCTGCCGTTCTGGGCCTCCGCCCTGGCCGGCGCCGCCGCCTCCCTCGTCTTCGGCGTCCTCATCGGCGCCCCGACCCTGCGGCTGCGCGGCGACTACCTCGCCATCGTCACCCTCGGCTTCGGTGAGATCTTCCGCATCGCCGTCAACAACATGGACGGCGACTCCGGACCCGACGTCACCAACGGCCCGAACGGCATCGCCAACATCCCCGACCTGAACCTCCTCGGGTTCAACTTCGGCCAGGCCCACGACATCGGCGGATTCACCCTCGGCCGGTTCGCCAACTACTACCTGCTCATGGTGCTGATCATGGCCATCGTGGTCCTGGTCTACACGCGTGCCGCCGACTCCCGTATCGGCCGCTCCTGGATCGCCATCCGCGAGGACGAGACTGCCGCGACCGCCATGGGCATCAACGGCTTCCGCGTCAAGCTCGTCGCCTTCGCCCTCGGCGCCGCCCTGGCCGGACTCGCCGGCACCGTCAGCGCGCACGTCACCTACAGCGTGGTCCCCACGCCGTACCAGTTCGCCGGCTCCACGCCCCCGAACTCCGCGTTCCTCCTGGCCGCGGTCGTCCTCGGCGGCATGGGCACCGTCGCCGGCCCCCTCCTCGGCGCGGCCCTGCTCTACCTGCTGCCCGAGAAGCTGGTCTTCCTCCAGGACAAGTCGCTCCTCGCCTTCGGTGTCGCGCTCATCCTGCTGATGCGCTTCCGCCCCGAAGGCATCATCGCCAACCGCCGGCGCCAGCTCGAATTCCACGAGACCGGCCAACTCGACGTACCAAAACAGACCACGCTGACCGACGAACCGGCCGTCACCAAGGCGGGGGCGTAAGAATCATGACGACACCTGTACTCGAAGCACGCGACGTCACGATGCGCTTCGGCGGACTCACCGCCGTACGCTCCGTCGACTTCACCGTCAACGCCGGCGAGATCGTCGGACTCATCGGCCCCAACGGCGCCGGCAAGACCACCTTCTTCAACTGCCTGACCGGCCTGTACGTCCCCACCGAAGGCACCGTCTCCTACAAGGGCACGGTCCTGCCGCCCAAGCCCCACCTGGTAACGCAGGCCGGCATCGCCCGCACCTTCCAGAACATCCGCCTGTTCGCCAACATGACGGTCCTGGAAAACGTCCTCGTCGGCCGCCACACGCGCACCAAGGAAGGGCTGTGGTCGGCCCTGCTGCGCGGCCCCGGCTTCAAGAAGGCGGAGCGAGACAGCGAGGAACGGGCCATGGAACTCCTGGAGTTCATCGGCCTGGCCCACAAGCGCGACCACCTGGCGCGGAATCTGCCGTACGGCGAACAGCGCAAGCTGGAGATCGCCCGCGCTCTCGCTTCGGAGCCCGGCCTGCTGCTCCTGGACGAGCCGACGGCCGGCATGAACCCCCAGGAGACGCGGGCGACAGAGGAGTTGGTCTTCGCCATCCGTGACAAGGGCGTCGCCGTGCTCCTCATCGAGCACGACATGCGCTTCGTGTTCAACCTGTCCGACCGCGTCGCCGTCCTCGTCCAGGGCGAGAAGCTCGTCGAGGGCACCTCCGAGGTCGTCCAGGCCGACGAACGCGTCATCGCCGCCTACCTCGGCGAACCCTTCGAAGGCGACCCCGGCGAAGCCGAAGCC
>KL569231.1:18951-22895 GCA_000715635.1 Streptomyces violaceus
CCGCCTACCTCGGCGAACCCTTCGAAGGCGACCCCGGCGAAGCCGAAGCCGCGGAGGTCGAAGCCGCCGAAGCCGCCGCCGAGGCGGCACCCAGCACCACCAGCAGCACCAAGGGAGAAGCCAAGTGACCGCACTCCTCGAGGTCGAAGACCTCCGGGTCTCCTACGGCAAGATCGAAGCCGTCAAAGGCATCTCCTTCAGCGTCGAAGCCGGCCAGGTCGTCACCCTCATCGGCACCAACGGCGCCGGCAAGACGACCACGCTGCGCACCCTCTCGGGACTGCTGAAGCCGACGTCAGGCAAGATCTCCTTCGACGGCAAGCCGCTCACCGGCGTCGCCGCCCACAAGATCGTCGCCCTCGGCCTCGCCCACTCCCCCGAAGGCCGGCACATCTTCCCCCGCCTCACCATCGCGGAGAACCTCCAGCTCGGCGCCTTCCTCCGCAAGGACAAGGAAGGCATCGAAAAGGACATCCAGCGCGCCTACGACCTCTTCCCCATCCTCGGGGAACGCCGCAAGCAGGCAGCCGGAACCCTCTCCGGCGGCGAACAGCAGATGCTCGCCATGGGCCGCGCCCTGATGTCCCAGCCCAAGCTCCTCATGCTCGACGAGCCCTCCATGGGCCTCTCCCCGATCATGATGCAGAAGATCATGGCGACGATCTCGGAGCTGAAATCCCAGGGCACGACGATTCTCCTCGTGGAGCAGAACGCCCAGGCCGCGCTCTCCCTGGCCGACCACGGCCATGTCATGGAGGTCGGCAACATCGTCCTCTCCGGCACGGGACAGGACCTGCTGCACGACGAGTCCGTCCGCAAGGCATACCTCGGCGAGGACTGACGAAGGCCGGACACGAAGAGGCCCGCTTCCCCCTGGTGGGGCGCGGGCCTCATTCGTATCGGGTGAACGTGATCAGCCCTTGTTGGACTTCTTCTCCTCGGCGTCCTCGATGACCGCCTCCGCCACCTGCTGCATCGACATCCGCCGGTCCATCGACGTCTTCTGGATCCACCGGAACGCGTTCGGCTCCGTCAGCCCGTACTCCGTCTGCAAAATCGACTTCGCCCGGTCCACCAGCTTGCGCGTCTCCAGCCGCAGCGTGAGGTCCGCGACCTCCTTCTCCAGCTCCTTCAGCTCCGTGAAGCGCGACACGGCCATCTCGATCGCCGGCACGACATCGCTCTTGCTGAACGGCTTCACCAGATAGGCCATGGCACCGGCGTCCCGAGCCCGCTCCACGAGGTCGCGCTGCGAGAACGCGGTCAGCATCAGCACCGGAGCGATACTCTCCTCGGCGATCTTCTCGGCCGCGGAGATACCGTCCATCTTCGGCATCTTCACGTCCAGGATCACCAGGTCCGGGCGGTGCTCACGAGCCAGCTCCACCGCCTGCTCACCGTCCCCGGCCTCACCGACGACGGTGTACCCCTCCTCCTCCAGCATCTCCTTGAGATCGAGCCGGATCAGGGCCTCGTCCTCGGCGATGACGACACGGGTCGTCAGCGGAGGCACGTGCGACTTGTCGTCATCGGGCACGTCAACAGGCTGGGGCGACTCGGGGGCGCTCACGTGGGCTCCTTGGTACGGGGCAGGGCCGGTCTGCTCCCAAGAGCGTACCTAGCTGCAGCGTCACGGGGTCACCCGGTACACTTCCCACAGTTCCACAGCCTGCCCGGTTGGAGGAATCTGGTCAGACTCGCGGTGCTCAAACCACCGTGCCTTCGGGCATGTGGGTTCGAATCCCACACCGGGCACAACATCAAAAGCGGAGGATCACGTTCGCGTGGTCCTCCGCTTTTTGCTGCACGCAGTCACGGTCAGTGACCGAGAGTGGCCGCATGAACTTTCATGGCACTGAAGTGCGACAGAAGGCCGTCACGCTGCTGCGAGGCGGGGCGAAGAACGCAGACGTGGCCCGCAGCCTCAAAGTACCGCTCGGCACGGTCGGCTATTGGAAACACCTGGACCGGGCAAGGCGCGGCGAGTGCCCCGGACGGCACGACCCGAAGTGCCCCCGATGCGACGGGCGGGAACTCGACGAGCCCGCCTACGCGTATTTGCTCGGTCTCTATCTCGGCGACGGCCATATCAGCCACTACTCCGAGCACCGCGTGCCCAATCTCATGATCTCCTGCACAGAATCGTGGCCCGGACTCATGGACGACTGCGAACAAGCCATGCGTGCGGTCTTCCCCGAGAACTCCGTCTGCCGTGTCCGTAAGACCGGCTGCCGCAACGTGAAGGTCTACTCGAAGCACCTGCACTGCCTCTTCCCGCAGCACGGGCCCGGTAGGAAGCACGAACGCCCCATCATTCTCGCGCCCTGGCAACAGGTCATCGTCGACGCCCACCCCTGGCAGTTCATCCGCGGGCTCATCCACTCCGACGGCTGCCGGATCACCAACTGGACAACCCGCATGGTCGCCGGTGAGCGCAAGCGCTACGAGTATCCCCGGTACTTCTTCACCAACGTCTCCGATGACATCCGGCGGCTCTACACCGACACCCTGGACAAGCTCGGCGTCGAGTGGACGCACTGCACCCGCAACGGGAACCCGTTCAACATCTCTGTCGCCCGCAAGGCTTCCGTAGCCCTCATGGACACCCACGTAGGCCCCAAGTACTGACGCCTTACTTGGGGCTGTCGTCCTCGCCGATGTGGTGGACGCGGACCAGGTTCGTCGAGCCGGAGACGCCGGGAGGGGAGCCTGCCGTGATGACGACCGTGTCGCCCTTCCGGCAGCGGCCGTACTTCAGGAGCAGTTCGTCGACCTGGTCGACCATCGCGTCAGTGGAGTCCGCGTACGGGCCGAGGAACGTCTCGACACCCCACGTCAGGCTGAGCTGTGAGCGCGTCGCCTGGTCGGGGGTGAAGGCGAGGAGGGGGATCGGGGAGCGGTAGCGGGAGAGGCGGCGGGCGGTGTCGCCGGATTGGGTGAAGGCGACCAGGAAGCGGGCGCCGAGGAAGTCGCCCATTTCGGCTGCGGCTCGGGCGACCGCTCCGCTCTGGGTTCGGGGTTTGTTGTGTTCGGTGAGCGGTGGGAGGCCTTTCGCCAGGATGTCTTCTTCAGCCGCTTCGACGATGCGGGCCATCGTGTGGACCGTTTCGATCGCGTGTTTGCCGACGCTTGTCTCGCCGGACAGCATCACGGCGTCGGTGCCGTCGATGACGGCGTTGGCGACGTCGGACGCTTCCGCGCGTGTGGGGCGGGCGTTGTCGATCATCGAGTCGAGCATCTGGGTGGCGACGATGACGGGTTTGGCGTTGCGCCTGGCCAGTTTGATCGCGCGCTTTTGGACGATCGGTACGTGTTCCAGTGGCATTTCGACGCCGAGGTCTCCGCGCGCGATCATGATGCCGTCGAATGCCGCGACGATTTCTTCGATGTTCTCGACGGCTTGGGGTTTTTCGATCTTGGCGATGACGGGGAGGCGGCGGCTTTCCTCGTCCATGATGCGGTGGACGTCCTGGATGTCGCGGCCGGTGCGGACGAAGGAGAGGGCGATGACGTCGGCGCCGGTGCGCAGGGCCCAGCGGAGGTCGTCCTCGTCCTTTTTGGAGAGGGCGGGGACGGAGACGGCGACGCCGGGGAGGTTGAGGCCTTTGTGGTCGGAGATGATGCCGCCCTCGACGACCGTGGTGTGGACGCGGGGGCCGTCGACGTCGGTGACCTCGAGGCAGACTTTGCCGTCGTCGACGAGGATGTGTTCGCCGGGGGTGACGTCGGTGGCGAGGCCGGCGTAGGTGGTTCCGCAGGTGTTGCGGTCGCCTTCGACGCCTTCTTCGACGGTGATGGTGAAGGTGTCGCCGCGTTCAAGGAGTACGGGGCCTTCGGTGAAGTGGCCGAGCCGGATTTTCGGGCCTTGAAGGTCGGCGAGGACGCCGACGCTGCGGCCGGTTTCGTCGGCGGCCTTCCGTACCCGGTCTGTCTCTTATACACAT
>KL569231.1:23095-24870 GCA_000715635.1 Streptomyces violaceus
TCCGTACCCGGTGGTAGCGCTCCTCGTGCTCGGCGTGGCTGCCGTGGCTGAGGTTGAATCGGGCGACGTCCATTCCGGCGTCGACCAGGTCTTTGATCTGGTCGTACGAGTCGGTGGCGGGCCCTAGTGTGCAGACGATCTTTGCTCGGCGCATAAGGGTGAGCCTATGAGTTACCGACGGGTAGGGAATTGGTCGTGAGCGACTACTCAACGGACTTTGAGTGAAGCGTTATGGCCAAGTGTTGAATTGTGCGGCGGGGTGCTCCGATGAGCGTCAGGAATCTCTCGGTCGCGTTTTCGAAATCGCCCCGCGGAAATGCCGGCTACAGCCGTGGCGGCACCATCGTGAAGCGGGCGTTGATCTGGGCATGGACCCGTTGGCGTTGGGGTTCGAGGTCGAGGGGGGCCGCCGTGGTGTCCTCGGCGGCGCCGTAGGCAGCGGAGCGCATGCGGCCGGGGGCCTGGGGGTAGGGCGGCGTGGTGTTCTCGGCGCCGATGTCGGCGAGTTCGACCAGGGCGGAGAGGGTGGTGTCGAGTGCCTCGGCGTACTCGCGGGCGCGTTGGACGGCTTCCCGTACGGCCTTCTTCCTGGCGTCGCGGTGGGCTGGTGAGTCGGGGCGCAGGGCCCACCAGGGGCCGTCGACGCGGGTGAGTTCGAGGTCGGCGAGGCGGGTGGTGAGTTCGCCGAGGGCGGTGAAGTCGGTGAGTTCGGCGGTGATGTGGACGCGGCCGTGGTAGGTGCGGATGCGTTCGCCGCGCCCGTGTTTGGTGAGTTCGGGCGTGATGGAGAAGGCGCCGGTCTCCAGGCGTTCGACGGCGTCGCCGTAGGTCTTGACCAGGTCGAGGACGCCTGTGTTGCGGCGGGTGAGGTCGTCGAGGGCGCTGCGGCGGTCGCGGCCGCGGGCGGCGACGGTGATGCCGATGCGGGCGATCTCCGGGTCGACTTCGAGGCGGGCTTCGCCGCGGACGGCGATGCGGGGGGCGTCGGGTGTGCCGTAGGGGACTGCGGGCTGGGTGGCGTCTCCGGTGGGCGCGGTCATACGCCCCACTCTGTCATGTGTTGGCTGGCCGGAGGCGTGGAGTTGGCGGGCTGAGTCATCAGATCGCAACCTGGTGGGGCTGTTGCGGGCGGTCATGAACGGGTCAGAATCTACGCGCGTTATCTACGCGCGTCGTTCACAGATTCCGCAAGGGGAGCCAGACATGCCGTTGAACCGCCGGAAGTTCCTGGGGAAGTCCGCTGTGACCGGGGCGGGGGTGGCGCTGGCCGGTGCGGTCGCGGCGCCGGGTGCTCAGGCGGCCGAGGGGCGGGGTGAGGCGAAGCGGGGCGTGAAGCGGTACGCGTTCACCGTGATGGGGACGACGGACCTGCATGGCAACGTCTTCAACTGGGACTACTTCACGGACAAGGAGTTCGACGACAAGGACCACAACGACATCGGTCTGGCGAAGATCTCCACCTTGGTGAACCGGATCCGTGAGGAGAAGGGCGGCCGCAATACGCTGCTCATCGACGCGGGCGACACGATCCAGGGCACGCAGCTGTCGTACTACTACGCCAAGGTCGACCCGATCACCGCCGAGGGCGGCCCGGTGCATCCGATGGCGCAGGCGATGAACGCCATGGACTACGACGCGGCGGCGCTCGGCAACCACGAGTTCAACTACGGCATTCCAGTGCTGCGGAAGTTCGAGCAGCAGTGCCGTTTCCCGCTGCTGGGCGCGAACGCGCTGGACGCGAAGACGCTGCGGCCGGCGTTCGCGCCGTACAGCAT
>KL569231.1:25089-26429 GCA_000715635.1 Streptomyces violaceus
TACAGCATGCACCGGCTGCGCACGCCGTTCGGGCGGGATGTGAAGGTGGCGGTGCTGGGTCTGACCAACCCGGGGATCGCGATCTGGGACAAGGCGAACGTGCAGGGGAAGATGACGTTCCCGGGTCTGGAGGAGCAGGCGGCGAAGTGGGTGCCGAGGCTGCGGTCGATGGGTGCGGACGTCGTCATCGTGTCGGCGCACAGCGGTTCGTCGGGGACGTCGTCCTACGGTGACCAGCTGCCGTACATCGAGAACGCGGCGGGTCTGGTGGCGGAGCAGGTGCCGGGGATCGACGCGATCCTGGTGGGGCACGCGCACACGGAGATCCCCGAGTACTTCGTCACCAACAAGAAGACCGGTAAGCAGGTCGTGTTGTCCGAGCCGCTGAAGTGGGGGCAGCGGCTGACGCTGTTCGACTTCGAGCTGGTCTGGGCGAAGGGCTGCTGGAAGGTCGAGAAGGTGGGCGCGAAGGTCCTGAACTCCAACACGGTGGAGGAGGACCCGAAGATCACGAAGCTGCTCGTCGACGAGCACGAGAAGGTCGTGGCGTACGTCAATCAGGTCATCGGCACGAACGCGGCGGAGATGACGTCGGTCGAGGCGCCGTACAAGGACGTGCCGATCATCGACCTGATCAACCACATTCAGGCGGACACGGTGAGGCAGGCGCTGGCGGGCACGGAGCACGCGTCGCTGCCGGTGCTGTCGCAGGCGGCGTGCTTCTCGCGCAGTGCCCGGATCCCGGCGGGCGAGGTGACGATCCGGGACGTGGCGGGTCTGTACGTCTTCGAGAACACGCTGGAGGCGCGTCTGATGACGGGTGCGCAGATGAAGGCGTATCTGGAGTTCTCGGCGAACTACTTCGTGCAGACGGCGCCGGATGCCCCGGTGGATCCGGCGAAGCTGACGAACGCGAACGGCACGCCGGACTACAACTACGACGTGGTGAGCGGTCTGGCCTATGAGATCGACATCGCGAAGCCGGCCGGTTCGCGGGTGACGAATGTGCGGTTCGAGGGGCAGCCGCTCGTGGACGACGCGAAGTTCGTGTTCGCGGTGAACAACTACCGGGCCAACGGCGGCGGGAACTTCCCTCATGTCGCTGCCTCGCGGCTGTTGTGGTCGAACTCGGACGAGATCCGCAACACGATGATCGCCTGGGTGAAGGCGAAGGGGTCCGTCGACCCGGCCGAGTTCGCCGCGGTGGACTGGAAGCTCACGCGGAACGGTACGCCCGTCTTCTAGGTGCTGTTCGTTCGCGGGGGCCGCGTCACCTTCGGTCGACGAGCGGGGTCAGCGCCGGTGCCTCACGGGCCGGGGACTGTCTCTTATACACATCT
>KL569231.1:26637-26946 GCA_000715635.1 Streptomyces violaceus
TGCTGCCGCTGTGTGAGGCCGAAGGTGGTGAAGGCGGTGCGGCTCGGGAGGGCGTACGCCTCCCTGCCCGTCAGGGAGTTGAGGATGATCGCGCTGCGCCAGGCGGCGAGGCCGAGGTCGGGGGCGCCGACGCCGTGGGTGTGGGTTTCGGCGTTCTGGACGTACACCGTGCCGGTGACGGACGGGTCGAGGACGAGGCGGTAGTCCTCGTCGATACGCGGGCGCTCCTGGCTGTCGCGGCGCAGGTAGGGGTCGAGGCCGGCGAGGACGCGGTCGAGGGGGCGTTCGCGGTAGCCGGTGGCGAGGACG
>KL569231.1:27208-27439 GCA_000715635.1 Streptomyces violaceus
GCCGGTGGCGAGGACGACGGCGTCGGTGGTGAGTCGGGAGCGGCTGTCCTGGCGGCCGTGCTCCAGGTGCAGTTCCACCTTGGTCGTCGCGACGCGGCCCGCGGTGCGGACGTGGACGCCGGGGGTGAGGACGGCGTCGGGCCAGCCGCCGTGCAGGGTGCGGCGGTAGAGCTCGTCGTGGATGGCGGCGACGGTGGTGGCGTCGATGCCCTTGTGCAGTTGCCACTGGCC
>KL569231.1:27682-28516 GCA_000715635.1 Streptomyces violaceus
CCAGCCCGCTCAGAGATGTGTATAAGAGACAGTAGCGGGTGTGGTCGGGGGTGAAGTGTTCCAGGCCGAGCTTGGAGTACTCCATGGGTGCGAAGGCCTCCGTGCGGCCCAGCCAGTGGAGTTTCTCCTGGCCGGCCGGTCTGTTGCGCAGCAGGTCGAGGAAGATCTCGGCGCCGGACTGTCCGATGCCGACGACCGTGACGTGTTCGGCGGCGAGGAGGGCTGCGCGGTGGTCGAGGTAGTCGGCGGAGTGCACGACCGGGACGCCGGGTGCCTGGGCGAGGGGCTTGAGGGGTTCGGGGATGTGAGGCTCGGTGCCGATGCCGAGGACGACGTTGCGGGTGTAGGTGCGGCCGAGGGCCTCGGCTTCTCCGTCGGCGTCGAGCTGGGTGAAGTCGACCTCGAAGAGGTCGCGTTCGGGGTTCCAGCGGACGGCGTCGACCTGGTGGCCGACGTGGAGGTCCGGGAGGCTCTCGCCGACCCAGCGGCAGTAGGCGTCGTACTCGGCGCGCTGGATGTGGAAGCGCTCGGCGAAGTAGAAGGGGAAGAGCCGCTCGCGGGACCTGAGGTAGTTGAGGAAGGTCCAGGGGCTGGTGGGGTCGGCGAGGCTCACCAGGTCGGCGAGGAAGGGGACCTGGATGGTCGCGCCCTCGATGAGCAGGCCGGAGTGCCAGCCGAAGGCGGGGCGCTGGTCGTAGAAGACGGTGTCGAGTTCGCCGAGCGGGTGGGCGAGCGCGGCGAGGGAGAGGTTGGCGGGGCCGATGCCGATGCCGACGAGGTCGCGGGGTGCGTCGGGCTCGTGGTGGGGGTGGGGTGTCGGGGTGGGGTCGGGGG
>KL569232.1:0-300 GCA_000715635.1 Streptomyces violaceus
CGACGAGCCCGTCTCCGTCATCGATGTCTCGGCTCAGCGCACCACGCTCCTCGTCGCGGGTCCCCGGGCCCGCGACCTGCTGGCCCACGGCTGCTCGCTGGATCTTCACCCGCGGGTCTTCGGGCCGGGGCGCTGCGCTCAGACGAACCTGGGCCGCGCCCAGGTCGTTCTGGTCGCCCGGGACGACCCCAAGGCCGGGTTCTGGGTGCTGGTCCGTTCGTCCTTCGCCGGCTATCTGACGGACTGGCTGCTGGACGCGTCGGGGGAGTGGACGGGCTGACGCGGGCAGCACGCAAGAGG
>KL569232.1:512-1649 GCA_000715635.1 Streptomyces violaceus
GACGGGTCTCAGCCCTCGTAGCCGAGACGGCGGCTGAGCTCGTCCGCTCCCGCGACCAGCAGCGGTGCGAGTTCGCGCAACCGCTCGTCGGTCAGCCGGAACGCCGGCCCCGACGCGCTGAGGGCGGCGACGACCTCGCCGTCTTCCGAACGCACGGGAGCGGACAGGGCGTTGAGGCCCACCTCGTACTCCTCCACCGTGATGGCATAGCCCTGCTCACGGGCTTCGGACAGGTCCGCCTCCAGTTTCTTCCTGGAGGTCACCGTGCGCGGTGTCAGACGGGGCAGACCGGCCTCGGCGAGGAGCTCGTCGCGGGCCTTGCGGTCGAGGTGGGCCAGGAGGATCTTGCCGCTCGACGTGCAGTGCAGCGGCGTCAGCCGTCCCACCCAGTTCTGCGCGGCGATGGCCGACGAGCCGCGCACCTGGTAGAGGTTGATCGCGTGGGGGGACTCGAGCACGGCGATGTTCAGCGTCTCGCCCACATCGTCGACGAGACGCTCACAGATCCCGCGCCCGTGTCTGGTGACGGCGATGCGGCCCGTCACGGCGCCGGCCAGGCGTACGACGCCGAAGCCGAGACGGTACTTTCCGCGTTCGCTCTCCTGCTCGACCATCCCATGCGCTTCCAGCGCGCCGAGCAGACGGAAAGCGGTGGACTTGTGGACGTCGATCGCCGCGGCCACCTCACTCACGCCCGCCTCGCCGTGCTGGGCGAGGATCTCCAGCACGGCGACGGCACGGTCAACGGATTGCACTCCGCCACTGGGAGCGCCTGCGGACTCAGCACCGAAGTTGCTCATGGCGAAACCCTAGGCGAAATAGTCAACAGGCGTGAGGGGGCGGAGGTCATTTTTCCTCAGCGGAAGACGACCGTTCGATTGCCGTTGACCATGATGCGGCTCTGGCTGTGCCATTCCACCGCCCGCGCCAGGACTTGCGCCTCGACGTCGCGCCCCAGGGCGACCATGCTGTCGGGTCCCTGTGAGTGGTTCACGCGGATGACGTCCTGTTCGATGATGGGTCCCTCGTCGAGATCCGGGGTGACGTAGTGGGCCGTCGCTCCGACGAGCTTGACGCCGCGGTCGTACGCCTGGACGTACGGGCGGGCGCCCTTGAAGCTCGGCAGGAACGAGTGGT
>KL569232.1:1877-4170 GCA_000715635.1 Streptomyces violaceus
CCCTCGAGCTGCTTGCACAGGTCGTTCGACAGGATCTGCATGTAGCGGGCGAGGACCACCAGGTCGATGTCCAGCTCGTCGACGAGTTCCAGCAGCCGCGCCTCCGCCTCGGGCTTCGTCTCCCGGGTGACGGGCACGTGGTGGAAGGGGATCCCGTAGCTCTCGGCGAGCGGCTCGAAGTCCCCGTGGTTGGAGACGATCGCCGGCACCTCGATGTTCAGCGCGCCGGTGCGCCGGCGGAAGAGCAGGTCGTTCAGGCAGTGCCCGAACTTCGACACCATGATCAGCGTGCGCGTCGGCGTCGACGCCTCGTACAGCTGCCAGGAGATCCGGTACGCCTCCGCCACCTGGGCGAAGCCGGACTTCAGGTCCTCCAGCGACGTGCCCGGCTCCGAGACGTCGAAGTGCACCCGCATGAAGAAGCGGTCCTGCAGCCGGTCGTCGAACTGCTGGCTCTCCTGGATGTTCCCGGAGTGCCGGACCAGGAAGCCGGTGACGGCGTGGACGAGGCCCGAGCGGTCGGGGCACGACAGGGTGAGGACGAACTCGCGGCCGGTTGTGGGTCCAAGTGACACGGAGCCCTCCCAGAGAGGTGCGTATTACGCAACAGCCTGACTGATACGCAACATGGTCCAGGCTGCGGCGGTCTGCGGTCAAGGGCTTGACAGTGCTTCGGCCGGGCTGCACCGTGAGTTGCGTAGCAAGAGGCTCGTTGCACATGAGGCAACCACTCGCACGCCTGAGGCGCTTCACTCCGAGGTGAACCATGACTACGACCGGCCTGCCGGAGAGCCTGATCCCGACCCTCCCCGGTGACCACTACACGGACCCGGAGATCTTCCGCCTGGAGCAGGAACACATCTTTGAATCCATGTGGTTCTGCGCGGCACGCTCGTCGGACCTGTCGAAGCCGGGCGCCTTCCGGACCGTGGACGTCGGGCGGGAGAGCGTCCTGCTGACCCGGTCGCGGGACGGCTCCGTCCGGGCCTTCTTCAACGTGTGCCGGCACCGGGGCGCGAAGCTGTGCACGCAGGAGTCCGGTGAGGTGAAGCGGGCTTTCCAGTGCCCGTACCACGCCTGGACGTACGACCTGAACGGCAAGCTCGTGGCGGCCCCGAACCTGACGAAGATGCCGGACATCGGCCGCACGGAGTACGGCCTGGCGAGCGTGGCGGTGCGCGAGTGGCTGGGCTATGTGTGGGTGTGCCTGGCCGAGAACCCGCCCTCGTTCGAACAGTCGGTGATCGCGGACGTGGTCGCGCGCCTGGGCGACGCGCAGTCCATCGAGCGGTACGACGTCGAGAGCCTGGAGGTCGGCAGGCGGATCGTCTACGACGTCAAGGCCAACTGGAAGCTGATCATCGAGAACTTCATGGAGTGCTACCACTGCGCGACCATCCACCCCGAGCTGACCGACGTACTGCCGGAATTCGCCGACGGGTTCGCGGCGCAGTACTACGTGGGGCACGGCGCCGAGTTCGGCTCGGACGTCCAGGGCTTCACCGTGGACGGCTCGGAGGGGCTGGACCGCATCCCCACGGTCTCCGAGGAGCAGGACCGCCGGTACTACGCGATCACGGTGCGCCCGCAGGTGTTCATCAACCTGGTCCCCGACCACGTGATCTTCCACCGGATGTTCCCGGTGGCGGTCGACCGCACGATCGTGGAGTGCGACTGGCTGTACCTGAAGGACGTGGTGGCAAGCGGCCGGGACGTGAGCCGGTCGGTCGAGCTGTTCGACCGCGTCAACCGGCAGGACTTCGACGCCTGCGAGCGCTGCCAGCCCGCCATGAGCTCCCGGCTGTACGCCAAGGGCGGCGTCCTGGTGCCCAGCGAGCACCACATCGGCGAGTTCCACGACTGGGTCCAGGACCGCCTCGGCACCCGCGCGAACCTCGCGGAGCGCTAGGCGATGACCCGCAAGGCACCTGCCGAGGACCCCGGTGACTCCCGTCTGCGGGTGGGCCCGCCGAAGGACTACGCCGCGGGCGTTCCCGCGGTCACGTCCTCGCTGCGCCACGCCCACGCGCAGATGGGCGTGCGCCGCAGTCTGCTGACGCTGCTGAGCGTCAACCAGAAGACGGGATTCGACTGCCCGGGATGCGCCTGGCCCGAGCCGGAGCACCGGCACCGTGCCGAGTTCTGCGAGAACGGCGCCAAAGCGGTGGCCGAGGAGGCGACCCTGCGCCGGGTCGGTCCCGGCTTCTTCGCCGAGCACACCCTGGCGGAGCTGGCCGGACGCAGCGACTACTGGCTCGGTCAGCAGGGCCGCCTCACCCACCCCATGTACCGC
>KL569232.1:4353-6328 GCA_000715635.1 Streptomyces violaceus
CACCCACCCCATGTACCGCCCCGCCGGCGGCGACCGGTACCGGCAGATCTCGTGGGACGAGGCGTTCGCCGTCATCGCCCGGGAGCTGGGCGCTCTCGACTCACCCGACCAGGCCGCCTTCTACACCTCCGGCCGGGCGAGCAACGAGGCCGCTTTCCTCTACCAGCTGTTCGTCCGGCTCCTCGGCACCAACAACCTGCCGGACTGCTCCAACATGTGCCACGAGTCGAGCGGCTCCGCCCTGACCGAGACCATCGGCATCGGCAAGGGCAGCGTCCGGCTGGAGGACCTGTACGAGGCCGACCTGATCCTCGTCGTCGGGCAGAACCCGGGCACCAACCACCCCCGGATGCTCTCGGCACTCGAGACCGCCAAGGACAGGGGCGCCCGCGTCATCTCGGTCAACCCCCTGCCCGAAGCGGGCCTGTCGCGGTTCAAGAACCCCCAGCGGCCCTCCGGCGTACTGGGCGCGGGAACCCAGCTCTCCGACCAATTCCTGCAGATCAGGCTCGGCGGCGACCAGGCCCTCTTCCAGGCCTTCAACCGCATGCTCCTGGAGGCGGAGGACGACGCTCCCGGCACGGTCCTCGACCATGACTTCATCGCCGAGCACACCCACGGCTTCGAGGAGTTCGCCGACCAGGCCCGCAAGACGTCCTGGGACGACGTCCTGGAGGCGACGGGCCTGTCGGAGCGGGAGATCCAGGAGGCGTTCCAGGAGGTACTGTCCGCCCGGAAGATCGTCGTGTGCTGGGCCATGGGCCTCACCCAGCACCGCCACTCGGTGCCGACCATCCGCGAGGTCGTCAACTTCCTGCTGCTGCGCGGAAACATCGGCCGTCCCGGCGCCGGCCTGTGCCCCGTGCGCGGGCACTCCAACGTCCAGGGCGACCGGACCATGGGCATCCACGAGAAGCCGGACGCCGCCTTCCTCGACGCGCTCGGCGCGGAGTTCGGCTTCGTGCCGCCGCGCCACCACGGCCACGACGCGGTGGAGGCCATCCGGGCCATGCGGGACGGACAGGTACGGGTCTTCGTCGCGCTCGGCGGCAACTTCGTCTCCGCCGCTCCGGACACCGAAGTGACCGAGCGAGCTCTGCGCAACTGCGAGCTCACGGTGCAGATCTCCACCAAGCTCAACCGGTCCCACGCGGTGGCCGGCCGCCAGGCCCTCATCCTGCCCTGCCTGGGCCGCACCGAAGCCGACCTGCGGCCCGCCGGGGAGCAACAGGTGACGGTGGAGGACTCCATGGGCATGGTGCACCTCTCGCGTGGCCGGCTGGCGCCCGCTTCCGACACCCTGCTGAGCGAGGTCGCGATCATCTGCCGGATGGCGGACGCGGCCCTCGACAGCGGCGGTCCGCAGGTGCCCTGGGCCGACTTCGAAGCGGACTACGACCGCATCCGGGACAGGATCGCCCGGGTGGTCCCCGGCTTCGAGGACTTCAACGCCCGCGTGCGCCGGCCGGGCGGCTTCGCCCTGCCCCACCCACCCCGCGACGACAGGCGCTTCCCCACCAGGACCGGGCTGGCCAACTTCACCGTCAACCAACTCGATGTGCTGCGCGTCCCGCAGGGGAGGCTGCTCCTGCAGACCCTCCGCTCGCACGACCAGTACAACACCACCATCTACGGCCTGGACGACCGCTACCGGGGCATCCACCAGGGCCGCAGGGTGCTCTTCGTCCACCCGGACGACCTCGCCGCGCACGGCCTGACCGAGGGCGATCCGGTCGACATCGTCAGCGAGTTCTCCGACGGGGTCGAGCGCCGGGCACCGGCCTTCCGAACGGCCGCCTACCCCACCCCGCGTGGCTGTTGCGCCGCCTACTTCCCCGAGACCAACGTCCTCGTACCGCTGGACTCGACCGCGGAGGTCAGCAACACACCGACGTCCAAGTCCATCGTGGTCCGGCTGGAGGCCGCGCACTGACCGGACCGCCGGTCAGTCACGCTCCCGCGCAGCCTCCCGCAT
>KL569232.1:6571-6718 GCA_000715635.1 Streptomyces violaceus
CTCGGCGTGCCGGGCGGCGGCCGCGCCCATCCGGGCCGAGAGCGCCGGGTCGTCGGCGAAGCGGCGCAGCGCCCGCGCGTAGTCCGCGGGCCTGTGCCCCGGCACCAGGACGCCGCTCACTCCGTCCTGAACAGCCACCGGCAGGGG
>KL569232.1:7018-7236 GCA_000715635.1 Streptomyces violaceus
TCACCGGAGTGCCGCAGGCCTGCGCCTCGGCGGCCACCAGGCCGAAGGACTCGCTGTAGGACGGCATGACCAGCACGGTCGCCGCCCGGTACCAGTCCGCGAGCTCTGCCTGACTCACCGGCGGACGGAACAGCACCACATCACCGATGCCGAGCTGGGCGGCGAGCTTCTGCAACTCCTCCGGCCTGGCCAGGCCGCTGCCTGTCTCTTATACACAT
>KL569232.1:7461-9680 GCA_000715635.1 Streptomyces violaceus
CGTGCCACCGCCCGCAGCAGTATGTCCGGAGCCTTGAGCGGCTGGATGCGACCGGCGAAGAGCGGGATGAGTGCCTCCGGCGGCAGCCCGAGCCTGGCCCGGGCGGCGGCCCGGCCGGCCTCGACTCCGCGTGGATCGGGGCGGAAGCGATTCAGGTTCACGCCGGGGTGCACGACGGCGACCCTGCCGGGTTCGGCGTCGTAGTGGCGGCACAACTCCTCCGCTTCCTCGGCCGTGTTGGCGATGAGCCGGTGTGCGCCCCGGACGACCCGTGTCTCCCCGAGCACGCGGGACTCGGGTTCGGGTGTGTCGCCCTCGGCGAGGGACGCGTTCTTGACCAGGGCCATGGTGTGCATGGCGTGCACGAGCGGTACGCCCCAGCGGTCGGCGGTGAGCCGGCCGGCCTGTCCGGACAGCCAGTAGTGCGAGTGCACGACGTCGTAGTACCCGGGGAGCTGCCCGGCCCAGATCCGCGTCACTCCGTGCGTGAAGTCGCACAGCCGAGCCGGCAGTTCCTCCTTGGTCAGGCCCTCGTACGGGCCGGCGACCACATGCCGCGCCAGCACACCGGGTGCGAGCTCGACGGTGGGCGGCAGCGCCGTCGAGGTCGCCCGGGTGAAGATCTCCACCTCGATGCCGATCGCGGCCAGGCACGTGGCGAGTTCGACGATGTAGACGTTCATGCCGCCCGCGTCGCCGGTGCCCGGCTGGTGCAGGGGCGAGGTGTGCACGCTGAACATCGCGACGCGGCGGGGGCGGCGACGGGTCACTCCGGGCGACCTCCTCGTGGCCCGAGGGCGAGGCGCTGCTCGCCGGCGTACACGTTCATGGAGTTGCCACGCAGGAAACCGACCAGCGTGAGGCCCGTCTCCGCCGCCAGGTCCACCGCGAGGGAGGACGGCGCGGAGACCGCGGCCAGCACCGGGATGCCGGCCATGACCGACTTCTGCGCCAGCTCGAAGGACGCGCGGCCGGACACCAGCAGGATGGTCCGGGACAGCGGCAGCGCACCGGAGCGCAGCGCGCGGCCGATCAGTTTGTCGACCGCGTTGTGACGGCCCACGTCCTCACGCAGATCCAGCAGGTCCCCCTCAGGCGAGAACAGCCCCGCGGCATGCAGACCCCCGGTGCGGTCGAACACCCGCTGCGCGGCCCGCAACCGGTCGGGGAGGGCGGCCAGGAGATCGGGGGCCACCCGGACCGGGGGAGTGTCGGCGATCGGCCAACGTGCGGTGGTCCGCACGGCGTCGAGGCTCGCCTTGCCGCACAGACCGCACGAGGAGGTGGTGTACACATTCCGCTCGAGGGAGATGTCCGGCACCGCCACGCCGGGCGCGAGCCGCACGTCGACGACGTTGTACGTGTTCGAGCCGTCGGTCGTAGCGCCCGCGCAGTACACGATGTTCGCCAGCTCCTCGGCCCGGCCGAGGACGCCCTCGCTCACCAGGAACCCGGCGGCCAGCGCGAAGTCGTCGCCGGGCGTGCGCATGGTGATCGCGAGAGGTTTGCCGTTCAGCCGGATCTCCAGTGGCTCCTCCGCGACCAGGGTGTCCGGCCGGCTGCCCACCGCCCCGTCCCGGATGCGCAGTACGCGCCGTCGCTCGGTGACCCGTCCCACGCACACTCCCCAGATCTCGGCTGCGGCCTCGTCAGCACTCGATGACGTTGACCGCGAGCCCGCCGCGGGCCGTCTCCTTGTACTTGACCTTCATGTCGGCGCCCGTCTCCTTCATGGTCTTGATGACCTTGTCCAGGGAGACGTGGTGGCGGCCGTCGCCCCGCAGGGCCATCCGGGCCGCGGTGACGGCCTTGACCGCAGCCATGCCGTTGCGCTCGATGCACGGGATCTGCACCAGGCCGCCGACCGGGTCGCAGGTCAGGCCCAGGTTGTGTTCCATGCCGATCTCGGCGGCGTTCTCCACTTGTTCGGGCGAGCCGCCGAGTACCTCCGCGAGGCCGCCCGCGGCCATGGAACAGGCGGCGCCGACCTCGCCCTGGCAGCCGACCTCGGCGCCCGAGATCGAGGCGTTCTCCTTGAACAGCAGGCCGATGGCGCCGGCCGCCAGCAGGAACCGGACCACGGCGTCGTCGTCGGCTCCGTGCACGAAGTTGACGTAGTAGTGCAGGACCGCCGGGATGATGCCGGCCGCGCCGTTCGTCGGGGCGGTGACCACCCGGCCGCCGGCCGCGTTCTCCTCGTTGACCGCCATGGCGTAGAG
>KL569232.1:9848-14880 GCA_000715635.1 Streptomyces violaceus
CGGCCGCGTTCTCCTCGTTGACCGCCATGGCGTAGAGGGTCACCCACTCCAGCGCCCGCCCCGCCGGGTCGCCCTCGGCCCGCAGCGCCTTGGCCACGGCGGTGGCCCGGCGGCGGACCCTGAGCCCGCCCGGCAGGATCCCCTCACAGGACAGGCCGCGTGCCACGCACTCCCGCATCACCCGCCAGATCTCCAGCAGCCCCGCGCGGATCTCCTCCTCGGTCCGCCAGGACAGCTCGTTCTCCAGCATCAGCGCCGAGATCGACAGACCCGTCTCCCGGGTCAGGCGCAGCAGCTCGTCGCCGCTGGCGAACGGGTACTTCACCACCGTGTCGTCGACCTTGACCCGGTCCGCGCCGGCGGCCTCCTCGTCGACGACGAACCCGCCGCCGACCGAGTAGTAGGTGGCCTCCAGCAAGGTCAGCCCCTCGGCGTCGTACGCGAACAGCATCATGCCGTTGGCGTGGTACGGCAGGGCACGGCGGCGGTGCAGGACCAGCTGCCTCTCCGTGTCGAAGGGGATCTCGTGCGTGCCGCCGAGCTCGCGGCCCAGCAGGCGCAGTCGGCCCGCCGACCTGATCCGCTCCACGTCCCGTTCGGCCACGCCGACGTCCACCGTGTGCGGCTCGTTGCCCTCCAGACCGAGCAGGACGGCCTTGGGGGTGCCGTGACCGTGGCCGGTGGTCCCCAGTGACCCGAAGAGCTCGGCCCGTACCGACGCCGTCCGTGCGAGCAGATCCTCCTTCTCCAGCCTGCCGGCGAACATGCGGGCGGCCCGCATGGGACCGACCGTGTGCGAACTGGACGGGCCTATGCCGACGGAGAAGAGGTCGAAGACGGAGATGGCCACGAGCGGGCTCCCTTGTCTGCGCGCGGGGGGGTGGCGGGAGGTGCGAGCGGAACCTCTCGACCGCGGATGCTCTGGTTTCTGATTAAGCAACCAGCATCTCTATGCGCAACAGCTTTTCTGTTGTGTTTCGGGTTGTCAAGACGCCGGAACATGCATAACTCTGTCTCCCGATCGAGCCGGGAAGTGTTATACAACTACGGCGGTCAGGGCATCCCCTACTGGGAGCCGGAGTGCATGTCCCCGTTCACCGGCTACAACATGGGCGCCTGGGACTCCTCTACGCAGCGACCCACCGTCATCATGGACGGCTTCACCCAGGCCTGAGCGACGGGCCACCGGCCTCAACCCGCGCATCGACTCGGTCAATGATGGGACTGGTGAATGTACGCAACCCGCGTGTGCCCGCCCGGGCGCCGACGCGTACCCGTCCTGCGGAGACCGTATGTCCACGATCCAGCCCGAACTCCTTCGGGAGCCGCCACGGCGCGCCAACGGGCGGAGATGCCTTCGCCTGGGCTCGCGGCAGACCGCCACCATGGTGGCCGCCGCGCTGGCCCTGCTCGCCTCGGCTGTTTGGGCGGAGGCCCGCACCGCCGAGCCCGTCATACCCCTCGGCATCGCCAGACAGCGCGCGACCGCTCTGGCCATCCTCGGCAGCCTCGCCGTCGGGACCGTCCGCATGCCGGAAAACTGCAGGTCCTAGCTCTGCCCGAATGAGTTGTCGTACCACTCGATGGTGGTGCCGATGAGGCTGGCCGTGACGATGCGTTTGAGGTTGGCGGGGGGCGGGGGAGGTCATCGGCACCACTTCCAGGCGGTTGGCGGGGACGGTTGTGTGTCGCCATACCGTAGGAATCCGCAGGTCAGTGGCGTATGTGGTGGGACACCATAGTTCTGGGGGTGGGAGTGCGTGGGGGCACCATGACGGAGTTGGCGCCACCGGCCAGCCGACCGGGGTTACTGATCGGCTGCGCACGGGTCGGTGGGCTTCCGCTCGGCAGTGTCGGGAGGCGGAAGCCCACCCTGGGACCCGATCCCTCAGGCCTTGTCCTGCATGTCGCGCCGTGCGGGATTGCCCTGCTCGGCGGCCTTCGGGTCCTTCTCGCCCGCCTTGGCGCGCACCCCCTGGGCGATACGGTCGCCGATGGTCTTGTCGATGTTCGACCAGTACTCGAAGGCCCGCTTGAGGACGGGTTCAGAGACGCCGTTGAGGAGATGGCCGACGACGTTGTCGACCAGACGGTCGCGCGCGGCGTCGTCCAGGACCTCGCGCACCATTGTGCGGGGCTGGCTCCAGTCGTCATCCTCGGGGTGACTGACGTACGCCGCACGGGTGATGGCGCCGTCGGCTTCCCAGCTGGGCGGGGAATAACGTGTGGTGTCGGCCGCGGGACCGCCCTTGGAGTTGGGGGCGTACACCGGGTCGGTGGTCTTCCGGTACGCCATCGCCCCGTCTTTGGAATAGGTGTGGACGTCCACAACGGGGGCGTTCACCGGAAGCTGCTGGTAGTTGCCGCCGATCCGGTGCCGGTGCGCGTCCGCGTAGGAGAACAGCCGGGCCAGCAGCATGCGGTCCGGGCTGGGGCCGATGCCGGGGACGAGATTGTTGGGCTGGAAGGCCGCCTGCTCGATCTCCGCGTGGTTGTCGGTCGGGTTGCGGTCGAGTGTCATACGGCCGACCGGGATCAGCGGGTAGTCGCCGTGCGGCCACACCTTGGTGAGGTCGAAGGGGTTGAAGCGGTAGCTCGCGGCCTCCTCGTACGGCATCACCTGCACGTACAGCGTCCAGCTGGGGAAGTCGCCGTCGCGGATGTGCTCGAACAGATCACGCGTGTGGTAGTCCGTGTCGGCGGCCGCCATCTGGTCGGCCTCGTGCTGGGTGAAGCACTCGATGCCCTGGTCGGTCTTGAAGTGGTACTTCACCCAGAAACGCTCGCCGGCGGCGTTGATCCACATGTAGGTGTGGGAGGTGTAGCCGTTCATGTGGCGCCAGGTCCGCGGGATGCCGCGGTCGCCCATCAGCCAGGTGACCTGGTGGGCGGACTCGGGGGAGAGTGTCCAGAAGTCCCACTGCATGTCGTGGTCGCGCAGGTTGTTGTCGGCACGGCGCTTCTGGGAGCGGATGAAGTGCTGGAACTTCATCGGGTCCTTCACGAAGAACACCGGCGTGTTGTTGCCGACCATGTCGTAGTTGCCTTCGCTGGTGTAGAACTTCACCGCGAAGCCGCGCGGGTCGCGCCAGGTGTCCGGGCTGCCGCGCTCGCCCGCCACGGTCGAGAAGCGGGTGACCAGGTCGGTGCGTGTCCCCGGCTGGAAGACGGCTGCCTTCGTGTAGGCGCTCACGTCGTGGGTCACCTCGAAGTGGCCGAAAGCGCCGCTTCCCTTGGCGTGCGGCTGGCGCTCGGGGATCCGCTCCCGGTTGAACTGCGCCATCTGCTCGATCAGATAGGCGTCCTGCAGCAGGATCGGACCGGCAGGTCCCACGGTGAGCGAATGCTCGTCGCTCTCGACCGGGGCGCCGGAATCGGTCGTGGTGGCAGGTGGGGTCTCTGTCATGAGTCTGCCTTTCGTCGTACGGTGCAGCGGCGTGCCGGGCACGTTGCCCCCGCCCAGAGCCTGTCCCGTCCCGTCCAGGGCAGGTGACCGTCTTTGGCCGCTACAAACATTGCTTTTGCGACCGATGTGCGGACAATCCGAGAACTAGTCCGTCTCGCTGCCGATCCCACCCCGCAGACCGCCGGGACACGGCGGTCAGGGCGGGGCGACGTGCCGAGCCCGTCGGCGGCTGCACGCCCCTCGACGAACCGGGGCAACGGCGTGCTGGCACATCGGCACCAGCATGCGGTGCAGGTACTCATCGGCTTACCTGACGAGGCCGAAGAAGCCCTCTCCCGCGGACACCTTTTCGCCCAGACGGGTGCGGAGCCCGACCATCCGTCGTTGTCCCGGCCAGCTTGCGCCGAGGCCGAATCTCGGCTGGCCGGGTTCTCCCGCCACACCGTCTTCGACTGACAGGTCGTCACCGATGACGCCCGCCTGCGCCGGGCCCTGGAGGCCGCCAGGCGTCAGGGAGTGCCGACCCAGATGATCCGCGAGTTCCTTCACCGTCGCGGGCGGTTCAGGCTGGTGGCAAGCGTCTCCCTGCTCTTGGCGAGGGAAACGCGCAGTTCCACGCGCTGGTATGACCTCTTCCACAGTCTGCGGTGACCTGCACGGGGTACCCCGTGGCCCGGCAGCCGTGGCGGAACGAGAACGGGAGAGAAGATGGCCGAAGCCGTTGCAGGAGCGCACCGCATACGGGCGGCATCCCAGGGCCGGCTGGCCCGGGTGAGGCAGTGGTTCGGCCGGGCGGGTTCGGACGGGCACGAGCGGCACACCCTGGCCCTCATCGGCAAGAGCACCCTCGCGGCCGCCGTCTCCTGGGTGATCGCGCAGGATGTCATGGCCGCGCAGTCGCCGGCGTTCGCGCCGTTCTCCGCGGTGCTGATCATGCAGGTCACCGTCTACCAGTCGGTGGTGCAGGCCCTGCGCTGCGTCGGTGCGGTCGCCGTGGGCGTGGGGCTGCAGGGTGTGCTGGGCCTGCTGGCCGGCCCTCAACTGCTCACGTTCGTGCTGGTGACGCTGGCGGCCCTGGCCATCGGACGGTGGCGGCCGCTGGGCTCCCAGGGCTCCCAGGTGGCCACCGCGGCGTTCTTCGCCTTCTCCACCTATGTCGCGGCCACGAGTGATGCACAGCGCTGGTCCCAGCTCGGGCAGATCATCGTGCTCGTGCTGATCGGCTGCGGCGTCGGTGTCGTGGTGAACACGCTGGTGCTGCCTCCCCTGCGCCACCGCAGCGCCGAATACGGCATCCACACCCTCGCCCACTCGCTGTACGACCTGATCGGCGACATGTACCCGGCGCTGCGCGAAGGGAAGCTGGAAGAAGAACGCACCCGGCACTGGCGCCAGCGGGCCTCCCACCTGGCGCCGATCGTGCAGCAGGCCCAGTCCTCGGTCCACACCGCCTGGGAGAGCACCCTCTACAACCCCCGACGCCTACGGCCCCGTCATCGCCACCACACGTCCTTCGACGGCTACCAGGCCGTCGTCGACGCCCTGGAACGCGTCTCCCACCAGGTGGCCTCCATGACCCGCAGCCTCGACCAATGGCACGCTGCCGACGACAGCCGGGACTACGTC
>KL569232.1:15128-16796 GCA_000715635.1 Streptomyces violaceus
GCGGCTACGGCGACTTCCTGGCCTCCCTCGCCCACATCACCGAGCTGCTCAGCCAGGTCGACGAAGACCGTCTGCAAGACCAGTCCCGCCAGTTGTGTGAAGCCGCCGCGCAGGCTCAGCAGTGCCGCGACCGGCTGGAGGAGGAAGCACGCGCCGGTTCCCTCCCGCTCAGCGACCCCGCCCAGCCGTACGGCATCCTCATGGCCGAGGCCACCCGGCTGACCGACGAGTTCCAGCACACCTGCGATGTGCTCCAGCACGGCGTCGACGAAGCCCGGGCCACACCAACCGCCCCCGCGGCAGGAAGCGAACACGGCTAGGGCCGGCGCGTCCTTCGCACCGGCCTGCTCACCGGGTGGCTATGTCTCTCACGTGCGAGCGGCAGAGATGCCTCCTGAACTCACGTCTGGAAGATGCGCAGCAGATCGCGTGAGCCGGAGGGGCTGAGGCCGGCGATGCTCTGGGCGAATCCGCCGATGAACAGGCCGCGTTGTCCGGTCTCGATCCAGCACAGACGCAACGGCTGGACTCGGACGTTCGCCGTCACCGGCCCTTGCCCTGGAGCGTGGTCCAGCATCTAGCGTCTCCGCCATGACGACACCTCAGCACAAGATCGGATCGGGCTTCGGCGCCCGGAGCACCGCGGACGACGTCCTGAGCGGGATCGACCTGTCCGGCAGCACCGCGATCGTCACCGGTGGCTACTCGGGACTCGGTCTGGAGACAACCCGCGCCCTGGCGGGTGCCGGAGCCCGAGTCGTGGTCCCCGCCCGGCGACGGGCGGCCGCTCAGGAGGCGGTCGAGGGCATCGACGGCGTCGTGACCGACGACCTCGACCTGGCCGACCTCGAAAGCGTCCGCGGTTTCGCCGAGCGGTTCCTGGCCTCGGGTCGCAAGGTCGACATCGTGATCAACAACGCTGGGGTCATGGCCTGCCCCGAGACGCGGGTCGGCCCGGGGTGGGAGGCGCAGTTCGCCACCAACCACCTCGGTCACTACGCGCTGATCAACCATCTCTGGCCGGCGATCGCCCGCGGTGGCGCGCGCGTGGTCGCCGTGTCCTCCGGCGCCCACGGCATCACCGGCGTGCGCTGGGACGACGTGCAGTTCGAGCGTGGCTACGACAGATGGCAGGCGTACGGGCAGGCGAAGACGGCGAACGTGCTGTTCGCCGTGCAGCTCGACGCGCTCGGCCGCGACGCCGGAGTCAGAGCGTTCGCCGTGCATCCGGGCAGCATCCTCACCCCGCTGCAGCGCCACCTTGCGAAGACGGAGATGGTCGACGCGGGCTGGATCGACGAGAACGGAAACCCGACCGATCCCACCTTCAAGACGCCCGGGCAGGGCGCGGCGACGCAGGTATGGGCGGCGACCTCCCCGCAGTTGGCGGGCATGGGCGGCGTGTACTGCGAGGACTGCGACATAGCCGAACCGGCCGGCGACGGCTCGGAAGGCGGCGTGCACGCACATGCGACCGACCCCGAGCAAGCAGCGCGCCTGTGGGCGCTGTCGGCCGACCTCACGGGCGTCGACGTTTTCGCGGCGGCAACCTAGCCCCGGACGTCGCGGGTCCCCGGGCCGGTCCGGACGCCCAGGCCATCGGCCTCCCGGGCTGATCAGAGAGAAGCGGGGGAAGGCGTGCCCGTCGACCCGACCCTGCCGCGCCCG
>KL569232.1:17015-18987 GCA_000715635.1 Streptomyces violaceus
AGGGCCACAGACGGCAGCGGCGAGTTCAACCGCCGCGTGATCACTGCCAAGCAGAACGCCGACGCCGGCAAGGCCCTCACCGGACGGACTGGGCCAGGCCCCGGACGAGGGAGATACGGCGGTCGGACGCGGTGCGCGTGAACTCTTCCCACTGGCCGTGCGTGAGGACGCCCTGACGGTGACGGTGCTGACGCCGACCGGGCTTGCCTGCGTGCAGGGGTGGGCTCCTCCTGGCAGGAGGAGCCCACTTCATGGGATGTGTGAGAGGTTATTCCGTGCGCAGGCCCGCTGGGCGCATCATGCGCAGTAGCGGCGGCAGGCTGAGCAGTGTGACCATGCCGACCACGGCCGCGCCCACGCCGGTCATGGTGAGTACGCTCGCCCAGTCCATGGTCACCGGTGTACGGGTCATCTTCAGCAGTACTGCGCCGAGGGTGACGCCCACTGTCGTGGCCAGTACGAGGCCGAGTCCGACCGGGAGGGCCGTCTGCCACAGGACGGACAGGCTGAGTGTGTGGCGCCGGGTGCCGAAGGCGACCAGTGCGGAGAGCAGCTTCTTGCGTTCGCGCAGCTGTTCCAGCTGGGAGACCAGCAGGCTCGCTCCGATCAGTGCCAGCACGAAGGCGGAGCCGACGAACAGGCCGGTCCGGATGGAGGTGTACTTGGCGTCCTCCTGGGTGGCCGACCAGGCGAAGGTCTGTGCCAGGGGGTCGATGCGGGCGGCGACGTTGCGTATGTACTCCCGTGAGTCCGGCACCGAGGGGTCCAGACGCACGTAGACACCGTCCGAGATCACCGCGGGCGCGGCCTTGTGGGGCAGGGCGGCGGGGGTGACCAGCAGACTGGTGTAGGCCTGCAGTGAGTCCTTGCGCGCGTTCACCTCCCGAATGTTCGCCGGAACGGTCCAGGGCACCTCGAGGCCGCGTTCGGGGCCGTCGTACGACGGGTCGATGTAGAGCTGCCGGCCGGGCTTCACCAGGGCGATTTCGGATGCGTTGCTGGGGTCCGCATAGCCGCTCCGCGTTCGCGTGATGAACACGTCACCGTCCTTGCAGGAGGGCAATGTGGCGAGTTCACGCAGGGCGGCGCAGTTACCCACGGTCAGGCCGTCGCTGTTCTCCGGGTTGCGACGTGAGTCCCCGTACTGGGAGCGGGCCAGGGCCACCGCGGCACGGACGCCCTTGGTGCCGGTGAATTCGCGCTCGATGCCGGACAACGGCTCGGGGCCGCTGAAGGCGACCTGCATCTGGACCCGGCTGGGGTCCTGGCCGGTGTTCTCGGTGTACTGGCTCTGTGTTCCCGTGAAGAGCATCTGCAGCGCGATGGCCCCGGCCACCGCCACCGCGATGCCGTTGACCATGCGGGCGGCAGTGCCGCTGCTCAGCTGCAGCCGTCGCACGGCCAACTGCCAGGACAGCGGGCCCTTGCCGAGCCGGACGACGACCGCCTCCACGACCCAGGGCAGCAGGGCGGTGATGCCGATCAGCAACATCAGGACGCCGCCGATGACGAGATACTGGTTGAAGTCTCCGTTCTTACGGCCTTGGCCGATCATCGGGTAGAGCATCGCGAGGCCGGCCAGAGTCGGCAGCAGCCGCCACCACAGCCGGCGGCGGCGCTGCTTGGCCGCGCGTACGACACCGAGGGGTTCGACGACGACGCCGCGCATCGCGAGCAGCGTGACCAGCACCGCGGCGACCGGCACGGCCACCGCGACGAGCGCGGCAAGCGCGGGAGTGGGGTCGAGGTAGCTGGGCCAGACGCTGACGCCCAGCAACTCGCCGGTACCCAGCTTCTGGCGGCCGAGCAAGAAGAAGCCGGTGCCCACGACCAGGCCGAGCAGGGCTCCGGCCAGCGCCTCGCCCGCCGCGATCCGCCGGGTCATTCCCCGGTCGGAGCCGACCAGGCGCAGCGCGGCGAGGCGGCGGTCGCGGCGTTCGCCGCCGAAGCGGACGGCGGCGGCGATGAACAC
>KL569232.1:19162-20195 GCA_000715635.1 Streptomyces violaceus
CGGCGGTCGCGGCGTTCGCCGCCGAAGCGGACGGCGGCGGCGATGAACACGGCGACCGGCGTCAGCAGCACCACGAACACGACCAGGACCATGAGCAGCAGCACCGGGTCGGTCTTCTCGGGTGTCGCGTCCGGTTCGCCGAACTTGGCCAGCCGCGTCACCAGGGAGGAGTCCGTGAGCTTCAACTCCGAGGCGCCCGCGTAGTAAGCCAGTTCGTGCGAGCCGATCAGCCCGCTCTCGCCGATCGTGCCGGTGATCTTGTACGGCAGGCGCTCCCGCAGCAGCTTCGCGTCGTCCGAGTCCAGCAGGTCCTTGAGCGCGGGGGAGACCACCATCTGGCCCTTGCCCGGGAAGCGTTCGAGCCCCGGGGGCAGCGGCGCCCGCCCGCCCTCGGGTTCGACGAGCCGGCCCCGGATGTCGTCGTCGTGCCAGGTGGTGTCGGCGGCGGCGATCAGGAGAGTGCTGTCGGCCTTGGGCGGGACCGTCCGGGAGTACATGTTGGCGTAGCGGGCGTCCTCCACCTTGCTGCGGGAGGCGAACACGTTGGGCATCGCGGTGCACAGCAG
The DNA here is from genome assembly GCA_000715635.1 of Streptomyces violaceus. Lineage (GTDB taxonomy): Bacteria > Actinomycetota > Actinomycetes > Streptomycetales > Streptomycetaceae > Streptomyces > Streptomyces violaceus. The sequence continues at coordinate 19,729 of KL569232.1, forward strand.
GAGCAGGGCCACGCCGAGGCCGACGCCGACCGCTGTCAGCGTCATGCGGACCCAGCCCTCGCGGCCGCCGGTGACGGCGAACCGGGCTCCCAGAGCCAGGTCTCTGGACCACTGTTGCGGACTCATATGGCGCGCTCCATGTCCCGGGACTTGCCGTCTCGTACGACGATCTCGCGGTCGGAGTAGGCGGCCACCCGTGTCTCGTGGGTGACGAGGACGACGGCGGCGTTGGTGGAGCGGGCCGCGTGGGTGAGCAGTTCCATCACGCGCTCGCCGTTGAAGGAGTCGAGCGCGCCGGTCGGTTCGTCGGCGAACAGCACTCGGGGGCCGGTGACCAGCGCGCGGGCCACGGCGACACGCTGGCCCTGGCCGCCGGAGACCTCGCCGGGCCGCTTGCCCAACAGGTCGTCGACCTCCAGGCGTTCCATCCAGCCGAGCGCCGCCCGCTCGGCTTCCTTGCGGGACGA
>KL569232.1:20456-20614 GCA_000715635.1 Streptomyces violaceus
GTCAGTTCCGGCACGAGCTGCCCGAACTGGAACACGAAGCCGAACTCGGAGCGGCGCAGCGCGCTGCGCTGGGCGTCGCTCATCGTCGTCACCTCGCGCCCGTTGTAGGTGATCGACCCGGAGTCGGGCGGCAGGATACCCGCGAGGCAGTGCAGCAG
>KL569232.1:20839-21434 GCA_000715635.1 Streptomyces violaceus
AGCAGCGTCGACTTGCCGGAGCCGGAGGGGCCCATGACGGCGACGACCTCGCCGGGGTGGATGGAGAACTCGGCGCCGTCGAGAGCGTGGGTGTGCCCGTAGGTCTTGCGCAGGTCCTTCGCGGTGAGCAGGGAACCAGGGGGAGAGGTCGTCATCGGGCTACAGCCTCACGGAGTTTGTCGAGTCGGGCGGCGGTCAGCTCCAGCCAGCGCAGGTCCGCCTCCAGGTGGAAGAGGGCGTGGTCGCAGATCAGCTGGTCCGCCAGATCGCCCTTGCGCTTGCGGTCGGTCAGGATGCGCATGGTGCGCAGGTGCTCGGAGCGTTGGGTGTCCAGGATGTCGGCGGCGTCCCGGTGGGTGAGCAGCGCGAGGACGACTTTGGTGTAGAGGGCCGACTGGAGGTACTCCTCCGGCTTCTGCGGGGTCGCGAGCCACCGCTCTACGTCGGTGATGCCGGCGTCGGTGATCGCGTAGCGCTTGCGTTCAGGGCCGCCGCCGGCCTCGATCCCGTCGACCTTGACGAGGCCGTTCCTCAGCAGCCGGGACATCGTCGAGTAGACCTGGCCGTAGTGCAGCGGCCGGTCGTGACCGAACGT
>KL569232.1:21742-22073 GCA_000715635.1 Streptomyces violaceus
CCTAAAAGGGTGTGACCGATGGACATGAGCACACTCTACACGCCGTGTATACACTGTATGTATACGCCGAGTGTGTAGCTCATGGCGGGGAGTACGGCCGTGCAGGTGAGGAAGAGGAAGCCGCCACTCGTCACGATTCCGAAACGGGCCGATCCCGAACCGCCCGAAGTGGCGTCGTTGACGTTGGCCGTGGTGGTGATGACCTTGAACGGGGCGCCCTTCCCGTCGCGACCGGGACGGGGACCGGGACCCCGGCTCCCGGGCGAGGATGGGGCTACTTCCTTCGGCCGCGGCGCGTGGCCTCCATGAACGCGTCGTGACAGCGGTGGGC
>KL569232.1:22286-25394 GCA_000715635.1 Streptomyces violaceus
GGGCCGAGGCCCGCAGGCCGGTCTCCTGCGGCGGCCACATTGGTGTCCGGCCTCGGGGACGCGCTGATCCATGTCACTCCACGACAGGGCGAACGTTGCCTGTGACGAGCCACCGCAGCAGACGCATGCCCTGCTCCCGGACCGGGGCTGACTACGATGGTCCGCCGGTATCCGATGGCACCGTGTCGGTCATGGGGTGACCGACTTCGGCAATGGGGAAGGAGTGGCGCAGCACGATGATGAGTCTTGGCGACGTCGTCGCACTCGACGACCCGGTGGGGGAGTCGCTCCGCGGCCACCACGGGCATCTGGCTCGCCGCCTCGGCGGGGCTGTCACCTACCTACCGGGAGTCGCGACCTTCTCCGCGATATCCGCAGAGGCGGACTCGGCGGGGTGGGGCGACCTCGCCAGGCTGCTGGGGCGAGGCGAGTTCGCTGACATGTTCAGCTGCCCGGCGATGCCGCCGTCGGACTGGGAGCCGGTCTTCGTCCTGGAGGGCCGCCAGATGATCTGGGCCGGCGACAGCCGTCCGGATGCCTCTCGGGTCGAGCTCGACCCCGCCGTGGTCCAGCTGGGCGCTGGGAGCGTGCCCGGGATGCTCGGCCTCGTCGAGCGGACCCGGCCGGGGCCGTTCTGGCCACGTACCCATGAACTCGGCACCTATCTCGGCATCCGCGACGGCGGCTCGTTGGTGGCGATGGTGGGCGAGCGGCTCCGGCCTCCTGGATGGACCGAGATCAGCGCTGTCTGCACCGCTCCCGAGGCACGCGGACGTGGCCACGCCGCCCGTCTGGTGCGCGCGCTCATCGCGCGCATCGTGGGTCGGGGTGAACGTCCCTTCCTGCATGTGGCCGAGGCGAACGCCGGCGCGATCGCGCTCTACGAGCGGCTCGGGTTCGAGACCCGGAAGCACGTGACGTTTCGCGGGTTCCGCACTCCGTGAGGTATTCGCCCGGTGAGTTGCCTGACGCCATGACCCCGGCGCCGTCAGCTCACCAGGCCGCATCCTCCCATTGCCGCCCACTGCGCGCGCCTCGGCTCCGCGCCCGTCAACACCTACAGCGACATCGTCTTCGTCCCCGGCTACGCCCAGGGCAAGGCCCCGTACGGCCGTCATGCCGTCAAGTCGACCACGACACCGCGTTCCTGGACCGAGGAAACCGTCAATGACGTAGCGGCGATGGTCGTCGCCCCCCGGCCACAGGGAAGCGGCTCACCGACGCGGTGGGGGCGCAGAAGATCGCCTTCGGCCGTCCGGCCGGTGAGCGGGTCACAGCCTTCGGCTATCCCGGGACCACTCCCCAGCGGGGCGAGGAACTGCTGCACTGCGCTGGTACCTCTCAGCCTGCCCTCGAGGGCGAGCAGCGCGTCCCGGGCGAGCGAAGAAGGATGCCCCTGGGCACTGCTCGGTTGCCGAGTGGGGCACAGCGCGAGGGAGGGGAGATGCGCCTGCTGAAGGATCAGAATCGTGTGTCGCTGACAGCCCCGTCCCATAACCTCGTCCATGGAGACGTCGGATGCCACATGGATCCGCACGGAGGAGGCGAAGGTGCTCGTAAGGGGTACGCGGTTGCTCGCGGGCGCCGTGGTCGTGGCCTGCATGGTGCTGGTAGGACCCAGCGCACCGAGCGGTGCTCTCTTCGGCAGGTCGGTGCCCGTCGATGCCGTCAGGGATGTCGTACCGAACCGGGTCATGACGTGGAACATCTGCAACCCCTGCGAGGCGAGCAACGTCGGCCGGGCTGCGGAGATCGCCACGTATGCGCCTCAGGTCATCGGCCTGCAAGAAGCGTGCGTGCGTGACGTCGAGAGGCTCCGGGACTATCTGAAGAGCCTTCACGGGCTGGAATACCAGGTTGAGTACGGGACGGTTCTTCGGGACTGGGGCCGCTGCGGGGGAGTGCCGTGGAGTCCGGGAGCCTTCGGTCAGGCGGTCCTCTCCGCGGCACCGATGAAAGACTCCGTCAAGGTGGAATACCCCGACGGAGGATCCGAAGACCGTGGGTACATGGCCGTCACCACCATGGTGGGCGGCCAGCCCGTCCGGGTCTTCAACACCCACCTCGCCCAACGACGTCAAGAAGCAGTCCGAGCGGACCAGGCCCGGGTAATCGCCGCGGACGTCGCCCGGTACGACCGCGCGATCGTTCTCGGCGACTTCAACGCCGTGCCGGACGCTCCCGAACTCACCCCGATCTGGGCACTGGCCGCGGATACGGACCCCGAGTGTCGTCCCTCGTCCGCCGGCGCCGCCTGCAAGCCGACCACCGACTGGCACAGCAAGTTCGACTACGTCTTCCTGCGAGGCATCGCCCCGCTCGAGCACCGTGTGCGACCCACCCCGTACTCAGACCACGACCTGCTGCACACCGACGTGGATCCAAGCTTCAGCGCGGGCCCCTGACCAGCCGAAGCCCGACTGGTCCCCGAAGCCGCCGTCGATCGCGTCCGTGACTCAGACGGTGCGAAGGATCCGGAAGCGGTCGGGTTCCGCCGGATCTCGATCAACGACTTGGATCGGTGGCCCAGCCCACTGCCAGACGCTGATACCTGGCGTGCGGGTGAACCGGATCTGCCCGCGGGTGCCTTCGACCGCGACACACGCCCAGGATTCGGCAATGCGCCGCCGGTCCGGGCCGTGCGAACGCAGCACCTCGGCCAGGACGGCGACCGTGTCGTAGCTCTCGAAGGCGACGAAGGAAGGCGCTTCGGCCAGCCGCTCGCGGAGGGCCGTCCCGACTCGTGCACCGAGGGGGCTGAAGCGCTCGGGCAGGTAGCGCAGGAACGGGATCCCGGCGCCGTCGTCGCCCAGCAGCGTCGCCCATTCGGCGAACTCCGGTTGCCCGGCCGGAGCACCGATCATGATGTCGGCGAGGCGCTGGTCGCGTCGGACGGACCGGACGATCGGCACGGCCGGCTCCGGGTGGCCCACCAGCAGCAGGAGTGCTGTCGCGCGATGGCCGACGAGTGCGTCGCACACGGCCGTGGGGGTGAGCGTGCTCATGTCGAGTTCGATGACGGTGCCGCCGCGTGGGGCGAGCCAGTCCCGCAGTATGCGGGTCCCGGATGCCCAGTAGACACTTGGCTGGGTCGCCACGGCGATACGG
>KL569232.1:25742-26113 GCA_000715635.1 Streptomyces violaceus
TGATATTCCCCTGCCACGGCCGCCACGCCCAGGCCGGCCAATTCGTCCACGGCCGCCGCGGCCCTCTGCGGATCAGCCGCGGTGTCCCGGACCACCAGCTCGAGCGGTCTCCCGACGATCCCGCCGGCGCCATTGACTTCGGATACGCCCAACTCGAGCCCCGCGAGCAGGTGGTGGCCCGCCTCGGCCCAGCCGGGCCGAGTCAGCGGAGCGAGCGCGCCGATCCGGACAGGTGATCCGTCAGCTCGATCCGCTGCGGGTGGCGATGCCGGCCTACTCACGTTGAACTCTCCCTTGTAGAAACCCTCACTCGTCCCTCCTCCAGACGTCCGTGAACCTGTCTCTTATACACATCTCTGAGCGGGCTGGCA
>KL569232.1:26332-28138 GCA_000715635.1 Streptomyces violaceus
CGGCCGGTCGGCATGGCCCTCGTCGAGCACCGCTGCGGCGAGTTCCAGCGCGTGGGTCACCGGAAGTCCCGGCTCGGGCCTCAGGCCGCGCCGGCGCAATGGGCGAGAGGCCGCTCATCGCGTCCGGCTACGAGGAGGCCGGGTGACGCTGAGGTTCGACCCAGGACAGTCCGTCCTCCGATGGCACCAGACCGCCCGGCCGCAGCGGCGCCTCGTCCTCCAGCGGGCCGCCGAACAGCCCGCGTTCCTGCAGGACGGTCCCTTCCTGGAACACCTGCCGGAAGGTCGTGGACTCGTAGAGCGGATTGCGCAGGTCGTCGGCGTCGGGAAGGCGGCGCACGGCTCGCTCGAAGTCGTCGGCGACCGCGGTCAGCCGTTCGCCGGCCGGCCCGGCTCCGGTGAGTGACGTGTCGCCGGACGCCAGACCGCCCACCAGCTCGACGAACGCCTCCAGTTCCGTCGTGCCGATCTGGGTGACCTTGCGTGCCTTCCAGAAGTACGACCGTTCGTCCTGGTGCATGTCGTAGAAGGAGACCAGGAACTCGTGGAACAGGCTGTACTCGTGCCGGTAGCGGGCCTCGAACTCGGTGAACAGACGGTTCTCGTCCAGGGTTCCGGCGAGGCAGCCGTTGAGGGACCGGGCGGCGAGCAGCCCGCCGTAGGTCGCGAGATGGACTCCGCTGGACAGCACCGGGTCGACGAAGCACGCCGCGTCTCCGACGAGCGCCATGCCGGGCCGCCACAGTTGCGACTTCCAGTACGACCAGTCCTTGCGGACGCGGACCTGGTCGTAGGGCGCCTCCGTGGCCTGCGGGACGCCGTCGAGGAGGTCGCGTATCTCCGGGCAGGCGTCGATCAGCCGGCGCCAGGCGGTCGTCGGGTCCCCCTGGACGGCGTCGGCGTTCTCGCGGGCGACCACGGCTCCGACGCTGGTGAGGTCGTCCCGGAGCGGGATGTACCAGATCCAGCCCTCGTCGAAGGCGGCGCAGAAGATGTTGCCGTCGTTCGGTGCCGGGAGCCGAGTGCCGCCGGCGAAGTAGCCGAACACGGCGATGTTGCGGAAGAAGTCGGAGTGGATCCGCTTTCCGCCGACGTGCGGGTGGATCCTGCTGCCGTTGCCGGAGGCGTCCACGACATACCGGGCGCCGGCCTCGCGGATCTCGCCGTCGGGCCCGGTCCAGCGCACCCCGCGGACCCGCTCCTCGTCGGCGAGTACGCCGGTCACACGGCAGCCCTCCCGTACGTCGACCCCGACCCGGCGGGCGTTGTCCAGGAGGATCGCGTCGAACCGGGACCGCTCGACCTGGTAGGCGAACGAGGTCGGGTCGGCCAGCCGGGGCGACAGCGCGAAGGAGAACTGCCAGGGATCCCGGTTGCGGCCCCAGCGGAACGTGCCGCCGCGCTTCGGCTTGAAGCCCGCCCGCGCCATCTCGTCCTCGACGCCGAGGATCCGGCACACGCCGTGCACGGTGGAGGGGAGCAGGGACTCGCCGATCTGGTACCGCGGGAAGGTCTCCTTCTCGACGAGGAGGACGCGATGGCCGTGCAGGGCGACGGCCGCCGAGACGGTGGACCCGGCCGGGCCGCCACCGACCACGATGACGTCGAAATCCTGCGGGGGATGGGCCGGACTCACTGGTTTCCCTTCGTCGTTCGCGCGTCGATCCAGGTGCGGATCGCCGACGCGGTGGTCTCCGCGTGTTCCCGCATCATCGTCAGATGGTCGCCGGGGACGTCCGCGACCTCGTGTGCCGCGGGCCAGGACGTCCGCCAGTGGTCCGTGTCGGCGGAAGCCGCCATGGCGGG
>KL569232.1:28334-30350 GCA_000715635.1 Streptomyces violaceus
TGTGTATAAGAGACAGGAGCGTGGGCGTGGCGATCGGCTCGGGGTTCCAGCCGAGGAAGGTCCGGTTGTAGGCGCCGATCGCCGCCAGAGCACTGTCGTCGTCCCCGGTGAAGAGGGGCCGTCCGGTGTCCTGCGGCGGTGGGGCGGCCAGGGACAGCAGCCAGTCCTCGGCGCTGTTCTCCGGCGTGATGTGGTAGGTGTCCAGCAGCACCAGACCGTTCGGTGCCCGGCCCATGTTCTCCAGCTGGTGGGCGATCAGGTGCGCCACATTGCCGCCCGCCGACCGCCCTACGACCACCAGGGGCCCGTCCCCGACGTGCCGCAGCACGTTCTCGGCCTGTGTACGCGCCAGCGCGGCACGGTCCTCCGGTACGGCGGCACCGGCGCCGATCCCGGGGTGCGGGAACTCCAGGACGGCCAGGTCGTCTTGGAACGCGCTGTGGAAGCGAGGGAAGTCTCCGCCGTCCGACGCGAGCGAGGGATGGTAGGCCGGGAAGTAGACGACCGTCGGCCTGACGGAGCCGGAGCGGCCGCGGGAGCGGCGGATCGGGGGCAGCGCGTGCTCGCGACCCTGCGCGGCCGGGAACGTGGGCAGTGCCCAGGACGCCGTGACGAGCAGGTGCATCGCCGCCACCGGCTGGCCGGCGGCACTGACCGCCCGGAACAGCGAGGAGAGGGTGTACGCCTGTTGCTCGGCGCCCGCCGCCCCGACCACCTCGGTGGCCTCGGGAGCCGCGGCGGCGGCCGGTTCGCCGTCCAGCAGGCCGAGCAGATGGCGTGCCAGTTCCTCGGCCGTACGGTGCTCGAACACCACCGCGGCCGACAGCCGGAGCTTCAGCGCGATGCTGAGCCGGTTGCGGATCTGCACGGCGGTGAGGGAGTCGAACCCCAGGTCGGCGAGGCTCTTGCCGGCGGGGAGCGCGTCGGCGTGCGGGTATCCGAGCACCGCGGCCACGTCGGCCCGCAGCAGCGCCACGAGCGTCGCCTCCCGCTCACCGGGGGGCACGGGGGCCAGCCGCTTCCGCCAGGCTCCCGGCTCCAGCATCTGCCCGGAAGACCCAGCGGAACCGGAGGACGTCCCCGCGACGGTCGGCCGGTGCCGGCGGACCAGCCCGCGCAACGGCGGTGGCACGTGCCCCGCACCGGACCGAAGCGCTGCCCGGTCCAGCAGGATCGGCGCCAGGACCGGTTCCGTCGAGCGCAGAGCGGCGTCGAACAGGGCCAAGCCCTGCTGTGTCGACAGCGGCACGAGCACGTCACTTCCCTGTGGGTGCTGTGGGTGCTGTGAGGGCAGCCCCGCCGCCATGCCGTCGGCATGCTCCCACGGGCCCCACGCCAGCGACACCGCCGGGAGCCCCTCGGCGGCGCGGCGCTGGACGAGGGCATCGAGGAACGCGTTCGCTGCCGCGTAGTTGGCCTGGCCCGCCCGGCCCAGCAGACCGGAGACGGAGGAGAACACCACGAACGCCGAGAGATCCATGTCCCGGGTCAGTTCGTGCAGATGCCAGGCCGCGTCGGCCTTCGGCCGCAGCACGGCCGCCATCCGCTCGGGGGTCAGCGAGTCCAGCACGCCGTCGTCGAGGACCCCGGCGGCGTGCACCACTGCGGTCAGCGGCGGCTCACAGCGCTTGACCACCTCGGCCACCGCGGCACGCTCGGCAGCGTCGCAGGCGACGATGGCGACCCGCGCTCCCGACTCCTCCAGCGTGCTGCGAAGCTCCCGGGCTCCGGGAGCCTGCGGCCCTCGGCGTCCGGTCAGCAGCAGATGCCGCACGCCGTGCTCGGCGACCAGGTGACGCGCCAGCTCCGCGCCCAGCGCGCCGGTGCCTCCGGTGATCAGCACCGTGCCGTTCGCGTCGAAGGGAGCCGCGTCGCTCGAGGCGTCACCGGCCGTGGCCAGACGCGGGACCGTCACCTGCCTCTCTCGCACTCGCAGCTGCGCCTCACCGGTGGCGATCGCCGACGGCAGCATCCGCAGCGACTCGGGCCGCCCGTCCATATCCACCAGGACCACAC
>KL569232.1:30550-31701 GCA_000715635.1 Streptomyces violaceus
GTCCATATCCACCAGGACCACACGACCCGGCAGCTCCGACTGCGCCGCACGCACCAGCCCCCAGACCGCCGCACCGGCCAGGTCCGGCACCGGCCCGGTGGCATCCCGCGTGACCACCACCAGCCGTGAGCCCGCCGTGCCCGGATCGCCCTGCCAGTCCTGGAGCGTCTTGAGTACGCGGCCGGTCAGCTCGTGTACGGCGCAGAGCGGATCGGTGCCGGTCGCAGGGGCGACGGCAGTCACGGCGACGACTTCGGGGTTCACGGCGCCGGGCAGGAACTCGGCGAGGTTCAGCTCGTCGGGCCCGCGTACCACCCAGGCGCGCTCATCGGCGTCGCCGGAGACGTCGAGGGCGGCCCACTCAGGGCGGAGCAGAGCCCTTCGTACGATGTCGTCCATCATGTCGGCCCGGTCGGCCGGGAGTTGCCTGGTCGCCAGCGAGTCCACGCGTGCCACGAGTCGGCCGGACGGGTCGGCCAGGGTCAGGGAGACCGTGTCCGGGCTCGTCGGCGTCACCCTGACCCGCAACTCCGTCGCTCCCGAGGCGTGCAGGCTCACGCCGCTCCAGGCGAACGGCACCCGGACCGTGCCCGTGCGGGTGGACGCGGCCAGCAACGGAGCGTGCGACGCGGCGTCGAACAGCGCCGGGTGGAGTCCGAAGCGGCCCGCTTGCGAGGTGTGCGAGGCGGGCAGCCCGACCTCCGCGAAGACATCGTCACCGCGCCGCCAGAGCGCGCCGACCCCCTGGAAGGCAGGCCCGTAGGCGAGCCCGGCGTCGGCGAGGGCGGCGTACGCGCCGGTGAGGTCCACCGCCTCGGCGCCCGGGGGCGGCCATTGGGTCAACTCGTCCTGCGTACTTCGGCCCCGGCCCAGCTGTCCCGTGACATTCCTGGTCCATGAGGCGTCCTCGGAGGACTCCTCCGGCCGGGAGTAGATGTCGACCGTCCGCCGGCCCGAGTCGTCCCGCGCACCCACCACGACCTGGACCCGCACCCCCGCGGAACCGGGCAGGGCGAGGGGCGCCGACAGCACAAGGTCGTCGACCGTGCCGCAGCCCACCTCGTCGCCCGCCCGCAGGGCCATCTCGACGAACACCGTCGCCGGCACGATGACCCTCCCGGCGACGACATGATCCGCCAGCCACGGGTGGG
>KL569232.1:31868-33657 GCA_000715635.1 Streptomyces violaceus
AGGGACAACAGCCCGGTCAGCACCGTCCGCCCGGTGTCCGGCACCGGGAACGCCGGGCTCAGCAGGGCCCCGCCGTCGACCGCTGCCGGGGGCGTCGCGTCCAGCCAGTACCGCTGCCTCTGGAAGGCGTACGTCGGCAGTTCCACGCGGCGCGCGCCGGAACCCGCGTACACCGCCGCCCAGTCGACAGCGGCCCCGGCCACATGCAGCCGCGCCACGGCCGACAGCAGTGTCTCCGGCTCGTACGCGCCGCTTCGTGTCACCACGGCGAGAACGGAGCCGGTCGTGAGCGCGTCGGGCAGACAGTCGGTGGCCGCCGCGGTGAGGACGGGCCCGGGACCGAGTTCCAGGTAGGCGGAGACCCCGTCGTCCGCGAGCCGGCGCACGGCGTCGGCGAAGCGCACGGGCAGCCGGGCGTGCCGCGCCCAGTACTCGGGCGAGCACAGGTCCGCGGGCTCGGCGGGTCGGCCCGTCACGGTGGAGACGATCGGGATGCGAGGAGGCCGGTAGGTCAACTCGCGTGCCACAGCCAGGATCTCGTCGAGCATCGGCTCGACCAGAGGCGAGTGGAAGGCATGACTCACCCGCAACCGTACGGCCCTGCGGCCACGCGCCTCGAAGCCGGCCGCGACGGCGAGCACCGCGTCCCGCGCGCCCGAGATCACCACGGAACGGGGCCCGTTGACGGATGCGACGGCCGCCTGCGCCCCGAACTCCGCGAGCGCTGCCACGACTTCCTCCTCGGTCCCGTCCAGCGCCACCATCGCGCCGCCGTCGGGCAGTGCCTGCATCAGGCGGCCGCGAGCGGCGACGAGCCTCGCGGCATCGGGCAGATCGAGCACCCCGGCGACATGCGCGGCCGCCAGCTCGCCGACCGAGTGGCCCACCAGGCGGTCGGCTCGCACGCCCCACGACTCGAGAAGCCGGAACAGCGCCACCTCGAAGGCGAACAGTCCGGCCTGGGTGAAGTCCGTACGGTCCACGAGAGCCGCCTCCGCCGAGCCGGGCTCGGCGGACAGCACAGTGCTGAGCGGCTGGGGGAGCAGGTCGTCCAGGTACCGGCAGACCTCGTCGAAGGCGTCGGCGAAGACGGGGAAGGCGGCGCGCAGTTCGGCACCCATCCGGGGGCGCTGGGCGCCTTGTCCGGTGAACAGGAAGGCCGTCCGGATCTCCGGGTCCGCCAGTCCTCGTACGGCTCCCGGTGCGTCCCGGCCCTGCGCGAACGCGCTCAGCGCGTCCAGCATCCGGGTCCGGTCACCGGCCGGCACGATCGCGCGCTGGGGGAGGGCGGTGCGCGACACGGCCAGCGAGTAGGCGACGTCGGCGGGTGACAGACCGGGCCGGTTCGCCACTTCGGTCGCGAGCCGGAGAGCCTGGGTGCGCAGGGCGGGTTCGTCGGCGGCGGAGAGTAACCATGGAACGGTGCCGGAGAGCAGCCGCGGCACGGGCGGCGCCTCCACCGCCTCCGGGGAGACCGCCGTCTCCCCTTCCGGCGCCTCCTCCAGAATCACATGCGCGTTGGTCCCGCCGATCCCGAAGGCCGACACCCCCGCACGCCGCGGCCGGTCAGAGGCCGGCCAGGGCCGGGCATCGGTCAGCAGTTCCACACGGCCCGAGGACCAGTCGACGTGCGGTGAGGGCGAGTCGGCGTGCAGAGTGCGGGGCAGTTCGCCGTGTCGCAGGGCCTGCACCATCTTGATGACACCGGCGACTCCGGCCGCCGCCTGCGTGTGCCCGAGGTTGGACCCTGTCTCTTATACACATCTCAGAGCGGGCTGGCAAGGCAGAC
>KL569232.1:33846-35579 GCA_000715635.1 Streptomyces violaceus
GCCTTGTCCGTACGTGGCCAGCAGGGCCTGCGCCTCGATGGGGTCGCCCAGCCTGGTGCCGGTGCCGTGGGCCTCCACCGCGTCCACGTCGCCGGCGCGCAGCCCAGCGTCCGCCAGCGCCCCTGTGATCAGCCGCCGCTGCGCCGGCCCGTGGGGCGCGGCGAGCCCGTTGGACGCGCCGTCGGAGTTCACGGCGGAGCCGCGGAGCACGGCCAGGACCGGATGGCCGTTGCGCCGCGCGTCGGACAACCGCTCCAGCAGGACGAGGCCCACGCCCTCGCCCCAGGCCGTGCCGTCGGCCGCCGCCGAGAAGGACTTGCAGCGCCCGTCCGGCGACAGCCCGCGCTGCCGGCTGAACGCGAGGAACGGCTTGGGCGTCGCCATCACCGTGACCCCGCCGGCCAGTGCCAGCGAGCACTCGCCCGAGCGCAGCGCCCGCGCCGCCCAGTGCAGCGCCACCAGCGAGGACGAGCACGCGGTGTCGACCGTGATCGCGGGACCGCGCAGACCGTAGACGTACGAGATCCGGCCGGAGGCCACGCTGCCCGCCGAGCCCAGCCCCAGATGCGCCTCCAAGTCGTGGGAGCGGCTGAAGCGGGCGGAGTAGTCGCCGTACATCACGCCCACGAACACGCCGGTGTCGCTCTCGCGCACCGACGCCGGATCGATTCCGGCCCGCTCCCACACCTCCCAGGACGTCTCCAGGAGCAGCCGCTGCTGCGGATCCATCGCGAGCGCCTCGCGCGGCGAGATCCCGAACAGCCCGGCGTCGAACTCCGCCGCCCGGTGCAGGAATCCGCCGTGTCGTGTGTACGACGTGCCGATCCGGTCGGGATCGGGGTCGTACAGGGCGTCCAGGTCCCAGCCGCGGTCGGTCGGGAACTCCGAGATGGCGTCCCGCCCCTGCGTCACCAACTCCCAGAGATCCTCGGGGGAGTTGACGTCACCGGGGTACCGGCACCCCATGGCGACGATCGCGACGGGGTCGTCGTCGGGGGAGCGGTCCTGTGCACGGGGCGCACGGGGGTGGTCGTCAGGCTCGCCCTCGAAGAGCGCCACGCGCAGGTACCGGGCGACCTCGGCCGGCGTCGGGTGGTCGAAGACCAGCGTCGACGGCAGGCTTCGGCCGGTCAGCTCGCCGAGCCGGTCCACCAGTTCGACGACGCCGACGGACGTCATGCCGAGATCGGCGAAGGGGCTGTCCGCGTCGGGCGGATCGCCGGGCGTGTGCCGGCAGACCTCGGCCGTTTCGGCGAGCACCGCTTCGCGCAGCGCGCGCTCCTGGTCGTCGGGCGAGAGGGACAGCAGCCGCTCGCGCAGGGCGGTATGAGCGGTGCCGACCGGGGCCGGAGCCGGGACGGTCAGCGCGTGCCGGGCGATCTTGCCGGACGCGGTGCGCGGGACGGCGGCGATCTCGTGGATCTCGGTCGGCACCTTGTAGTCGGCCAGCCGGGTCCGGCACTCCGCGAGCACCTGCCGGGCGTCGATCCCCTCCGGACCCGGTACGACGAAGGCGACCGGCACCTCGCCGAGCACGTCGTGCGGCACACCCACGACGACGGCCTCGGACACGCCCGGACACTGGGCCAGGGACTGCTCGATCTCCGTGGGGTGGATGTTCTCGCCGCCGCGGATGATCAACTCGCTGACCCTGCCGGTGAGCCGGAGATGGCCGTGCTCGACGCGGCGGCCGAGGTCGCCGGTGCGGTACCAGCCGTCCCGCAGCGCGGCGG
>KL569232.1:35739-39027 GCA_000715635.1 Streptomyces violaceus
GGTACCAGCCGTCCCGCAGCGCGGCGGCCGTCGCCTCGGGCTGCCCGTGGTACCCGGTCATCAGACTCGGCCCCCGCACCCAGACCTCGCCCTCGGCCCCGTCCGGGACGTCCTCGCCGCCGCGGGGGTCGACGAGGCGTACGTCCATGCCGGGGACGGGCGCCCCGCAGGAACCGTCGACTCCGGGCCCGTCGGGGCGATTCACCGCGATCATGCCGCAGGTCTCGGTACTGCCGTACGCGTCGAGCAGCGGCGAGCCGAGGGTCTCCTCCACGGCCTCGCGCAGAGCAGGACCGCTCGGCGCACCGGCCACGACGCACATCCGCAGCGCCTGCGGGAGCTCGCCCGCCGAGTCGACCAGTCGGTGATATGTCGTCGGCACACCGGCCAGCATGGTGAAGGGCCCGCCGAGCCCCTCGTGCGCCGTGAGCAGTTCCTGCCGCAGACCGCCCGGCGGGAGCAGCTCACCGGCGATCCGGGCGCTCGCGCCCACAGCGGTCACGCCCAGGATCGCCAGCGAATGGCTGAAGCTGTGGAACAGCGGAAGCGGCCAGAGCAGCCGGTCGTCGGGCGAGAGGCCGAAGATCGGGGCGTAGCAGGCGGCCACGGACCACAACGCGGCCCGCTGCGTGGACAGCACGCCCTTGGGCCGGTGCGTGGTCCCCGACGTGTAGAGCATCCAGGCCGGATCGTCGAGCCCGAGCAGGTCGATCTCCGCGGAAGCGCCGCTCTCGACCGCGCTCAGGAACAGCGCGGCGCCGTCCGGGACCGGGCCGCTCCCTGTGACCAGGACGCCCAGGCGGTCGTACGGCGGTCCCAGGCGGCGCAGTTGTGCGAGATGCGCGGCGTCGGTGATGACGAACTCGGCACCGCTGTCCTGGAGGAAGTGCGCCAGCTCGGCGTCGGAGGACCGCGGATTCAGGGGGACGCCGACCATCCCCGCGCGCAGCACGGCGAGGCAACTCTCCACCGTCTCCACGCAGTTGCCGAGGCAGATCGCGACGCGGTCGCCGCCGCCCAGCGCTGTCCGGGTTTTCAGGTACGAGGCCAGCGAGCGTGTGCGGCGCTCCAGCTCGGCGTAGGTGACGCTGCGCGAGGAGTCGGAGTAGGCGACCCGCTGCGGGGCCACCTCGGCGTGCTGCCGCAACAGCTCCGGCACGGGCCGGATCAGCTCGTCACGCCTCATGTCTTCACCTTCCAAGTCCCTCGCGGTACAACGATGTTGACCCTACGGGACCCGGTGGCGGTGCCCAGGCCGGCGCCCCGGATCAGCCGTGGCGCATCGTGTCGCCGATGATCTGCTCGCGAAGGATCTCGGCGTGGCCGCAGTGCTGGGCCAGCTCGCGCAGCGTGTGGAGGTAGACCCAGCGCAGGGGCAGTGGGCCCCGGCGGTTGCCTCGTACGAGGTCGTCCAGCGTCAGCTTCTCCGTGGCCCGGCGGGACGCGGCGCACGCCTGCTGATGGGCGCCCTGGACCGAGGCGACCGTGTCGTCGTCGTGGAGGTCGAACGACTCATCGGGCGAGTCGGGAATGCCGATCTCGCTACGGGGCCGGCAGGTGATCGCCTCATCGAACCAGACCTTCTCGACGAACGTGGCGTGCTTGACCAGGCCGAGCAGGGTGGTCTTGGACGGGACCAGCGACCGGCGCGCCTGCTCTTCGGTCAGCCCGTTGAGACTGTCGTGCAGCGCGGACCGATGCTCATCGAGGAAGATCTCGAACTGATCGCGGAACGCCGCGTGGAAGACGGAGGGTTCCGTCGTCGAGTGGAAGACCATGACCGCCACGATAGGTTGCTCGGCTTCTCGACGTGCGGGGACCTGAACAGGGCTCGCCGCTCGCGCCGGTTTCCCGACCGGCGCCGGCGATCGCCTGGTTGAACGGTCAGCGCAGTGCGGCCTCGCCCGTGTGGACGGCATGCAGTGCGCGCTCGACCGATTCCTGGTTCTCGCCGACCGGAGCCACGTAGTCGAGGACGCCGCGTGCGGCGTCCTCCCCGAGCGTGCGGGTGATCACCCACGTCGCGAGGTACTGGGACGCCAGGCAGCCGCCCGCCGTGGCGATGTTCCCCTCGGCGTGGAACGGACTGTCCAGCACAGTGACGCCGGAGGCTTCGACGAAGGGCCGGCTCTTGATGTCCGTGCACGCCGGTCTGCCCTCCAGCAACCCGAGCCGGGCCAGCACCAGCGCACCGGAGCACTGCGCGCCGATCAGCTGTCGCGAAGGATCGAGCCGCAGCCCGGAGACCAGCCGGTCGTCGGCGACCACCTCTCGGGCCTTCACCCCGCTGCCGATCAGCACGACATCGGCTTCGGTCACGAACTCCATCGGGCGCTGCCCGGTCACCTCGACGCCGTTCATCGATGTGACCACCGGCGTCGGCGTCGTGATGAACGCCTCCAAGCCGTCCTTGCGGCACCGGTTGATCAGCGCGGAAGCGATGAAACTGTCGAGCTCGTTGAACCCGTCGAAGGTGACCACGGCTACCTGCATCACAACCCCTTCGAGCACGGCATCGCAGATCCGCAGTCTTCCCGGCGTGCCGTTCCGGGTCGAGAGCCAATCAGCGGCCGGTGGCTTGTCGCGCGGGTGTAAGACGCCAGCCCAGTTACAAGGCGTTCATGAGCTTGTCGTACGCGAGCAGGAATGCCGGTCGCGGGCATGCCGGTTGCCCTGGGTATGACCATCGGAGTAGCGCTTCCTCTTCACCACGAGATCGACGGCACGGTGCGGCTGGCGCGGGAAGCCCACGAAGCCGGATTACGTTCCGCGTGGTTCGGGCAGACCTTCGCCTACGACTCACCCACGCTGGCCGCGATCGTCGGCCGCGAGGTACCCGGGCTGCACGTCGGGACCTCCGCGATCCCCGTCTTCGGCCGCCATCCGCTCCTCATCTCCAGTCAGGCCCAAACCGCCCAGGCGGCGACCCGCGGCCACTACCACCTCGGGCTCGCGCTCGGCACCAAGTACCTGACGGAGACCGGTTTCGGCATCCCGCACGAGCGCCCCATCCGGCTGCTCCGGGAGTTCCTCACCGCCCTGCGCCAACTCGTCGAAACGGGCAGCGCCGACTTCCACGGAGAGCTGCTGACCGCCACCACCCCCTTGCCGGGCGTGGTGCCGGGTGCCGAACCGCCCGTGCCGCTGCTGGTCGCGGCCATGGCGCCGCAGGCGCTGCGCGTCTCCGGCGAACTCGCGGACGGCATCCTCCCGTACCTGGCCGGCCCACGCGCCCTCGCCGAACACATCGTCCCGGCCGTCACCGCAGCGGCCGAGGCGGCCGGCCGG
>KL569232.1:39224-39947 GCA_000715635.1 Streptomyces violaceus
CCGGCCGGCCCGCGCCCCGCATCGTGGCGTTCGTACCCGGAGTGGTCACCGCTGACGCCGAGAGCGTGCGGGAGAAGGCGACCGAGGCGCTCGCGTTCTACGAGCGGTTTCCGTCCTACCAGCGTGTCATCGGACTGTCCGGTGGCACCCGGGCCGTCGACCAGGCCGTGATCGGGGACGAGGAGGCTGTCGCCGCCGAGGTCGCGCGATACAGGGAGGCCGGGGCGACGGAGGTGGTCTTCACCACGACGGACCTGGGCACCGAGGCCGACCGACGCCGCACCTGGAAGCTGCTCGGAGCGCTGGCGGACGGCTGAGGCACCAGGCGCGGGGGCAGGGGGAGGAGCCCGGGCATGTGCAGGCCCTCTTGACGTGGCGGGAAAGCCGCCTGACACTCCAGAGCAGAGATTCCTAGTGCATCGGTAGGAAATGATGGAGCGACTGGAGCCGCCCGCCGACCGCGCGTCGCGCGCGGGCCGGTGGTCTCTGCTCCTCACGTCCCGCCGGCACATCGATCTCCTGCGCGTCTGCAGCGCGGCGAGCCCTCTCCGCTGAACCGGCGGTGCCCACCGGCACCCCGCCCCCGCCGCGCACGGGTATGCGCCGACGCCGCCGCGCACCCGTCCCCCACGTGCGTCGCCGCCTGCCCGCCGCACCGTCCAGAACGAGAAGCCGGACCCGGACCCAGGGAGACACATGCCCGCCGCACCCCTGACCACCGTC
>KL569232.1:40249-43546 GCA_000715635.1 Streptomyces violaceus
CCCTGCCCCCACTGTCTGCGAATCGCCATCACCCACAGCCTGCTCGGCCTGGAGGACGCCCTCCCGGTCGTGCTGCTGCCGGCCCTCCCCGACCGGCCCGACGGCGGACACTCCGCGCTGAGCCCCCTGTACGAGGCCAGCTCGCACCGGCATCCCGGACCAGCCCTCGCACCGGTGCTGAGCGACACCTGGACGGGGCGGATCGTCACCACGCACTCCTCGCACATCCTCCGGGACCTGGCCCGGTGCTTCGGCGACGACGGTACCGACCGGTCCGCCCTCTACCCGCACGGCGCGGAGGAGGAGATAGAGGCCGTCGAACGTCTCTGTGACTACCGCATCAACGAGGCCGCACAGCACGCCGGACAGGCCGACACCGACGCCGCGGCGCGCCACACCGCCCTCAGCTCCCTCCTCCGGGTCCTGGGCTCACTGGAGTG
Source organism: Streptomyces violaceus (assembly GCA_000715635.1). Classification (GTDB taxonomy): domain Bacteria; phylum Actinomycetota; class Actinomycetes; order Streptomycetales; family Streptomycetaceae; genus Streptomyces; species Streptomyces violaceus. The sequence goes on from KL569232.1 coordinate 40,690, forward strand.
GCGCCTCGCCGCCCAGGACTTCGTCCTGGGCGATGAACTGACCGCCGCCGACGTGCGGTTGTGGGTGGCCCTGGTCCAGCTCGACACCGTGCACCGACTGCACCTCGACGCCGCCGCGGTCCACCGCATCGCCGACCACCCGCACCTGTGGACCTACGCCCGACGACTCGCCGCGCACCCCGCCTTCGGCCGCCATCTCGACCTGGACGGCATCGCCCGCAGGCACCACGCGCATTGCCAAGGGCTGGAGGCCGCGGGGGCGGCGGTACAGATCCTCGACTGGGCGGTTCACATCGCGGAGGGGTCCGCTCGGCAGGGCCCGACCGGTTTCAGGGAACCGCAGTACGCCCTCCACCTTCGCCCGCCCAACTCCGCATGACCTGCGACGACATGGGGCCTGTCCCATACGGCCGGGAGAGCCGTGTCGAGATCAACATGCGGAGTGAAGTCGCCCGTGGGACCCGGTCGGTGGACAGGCACCGTCGGTAACGTGACCGCCGTGATGGTGGGCACCGAAGAAACCCGGCTGGTCGTCCTGCGCGGCAACAGCGCCTCGGGCAAGTCGTCCGTCGCAGTCGGCCTCCGCGAGAAGTTCGGCCGTGGCATGGCCCTGGTCGGCCAGGACAACCTCCGCCGCAACGTCCTGCGCGAGCGCGACCGGCCCGGTGCCGCGAACATCGGCCTGATCGACCTGACGGCCCGCTACGCGCTGGACGCCGGATTCCACGTCGTGGTCGAAGGCATCCTCTACGCCGACCGCTACGGCGACATGCTCGCCCGGCTGCGCGCCGACCACCGGGGCCCGACCCACTTCTACTACCTGGACGTGCCGTTCGCCGAAACCCTCGCCCGGCACGCCACCAAACCGATCGCCGACGAGGTCGGCGAGGCACAGCTGCGCGACTGGCACCGGCCGCTCGATCTGCTGCCGGGCGGGATCGAGACCGTCATCGGCGCCGGCAGTGCCCTGCACGAGACCGTCGGCCGCATCATGCTCGAGACCGGTCTGGACCGGCTGCCCGCACTGGACCGCTGAGCGGCACGGCTTGGGCCGCCGCCGGACGGATCGAGACGAACGCCGTGGCGAGGTGGTCGAGCAGGGGCCCCGCGCAGGGGTGCGGGTCGCGGCGTGGGGTGATCGTGTAGATGCCTCGGGCCGGGGGGTCGACGAGGTCCGCCGTGGTGACGTCGGTCCGCAGGGCGCGCGTCAGCACGCCGGGTATGAGCGCGATGGCGTGACCGGTCGCGACCAGGGCCAGCTTGCCCGGCAGATCGGCCGCCACGAGGTCGATGCGGGCGCTGACTCCGGCGCGGGCGGCGTGCTGGCGCAGAAGCGCCGCCGAGCCGTCGTTGTCCTCGGCCCAGGTCTGGTCGGCCAGGGCGTGGATGTGCACCGGACCGCGCCCGGCCAGCGGATGGTCGACGGGCAGTGCCACGACCATGTCGTCCAGCCCGAGGAACCGTCGTTCGACATGTGGGTCCTGGGGCAGCCCCGGTGGTGCGTCGGTGACGACGGCGATGTCGAGATCGCCGTCGAGCACGCGGTGGTGCAGTTCGGGACTCAGGGCGGGTAGCAGGCTCCATCGGACGGATCCGGTCTCCCGCACCAACGCCCGGACGGCTTCGGGCACGATCCCCGTGGCCAGAGAAGGCGTCGCACCGACGGCCAGCGGCCGGTTCAACGCCCCGTCATGAGCGTCTCGCGCGGCGCGAACGGCACGGTCGGCCTCGTTGAGCGTGGTCAGGGCGTGGCGCCGGAACACCTCGCCGGCGGGCGTCGGACGGACGCCGCGCGCATGGCGTTCCACCAGGGGCACGCCGAGCTGCTGTTCCAGTCCGGCGATCTGCCGGGAGACGGCCGACTGCGTGTGATTGAGCTCGGCGGCCGCCGCCGACAGCGACCCGAGTCGGCACACGGTCACGAAGGTTCGCCACACCGTCAACTCCATGGCGCCAGTATGCCCAGCAGGTATGCGAGTTCCGCAGGACAGGGCTGCGAAATCTGCGCTTGTCGCAGTCGACGCGGTGCACGATTGTGGCGCGCATGACCACATCACACACGATCGCCGTCCTGGGCCTGGGCCTGGGGCGCATGGGCGACGCGATGGCGACGCGCCTGACGGCCGAGGGCCGGCACGTCGTCGGCTGGACCCGCTCAGGGCGCACGGCAGGCGTCGTCGAGACGACCGCCGATCCGAACGAGGCCGTGGCGAAGGCCGGCCTCGTGCTCCTGGCGTTGTTCGACGGCCCGGCCTGCCGGCAGGTCCTCGACGAGGTCCGTGACGCGCTGCGCACGGACACGATCGTGCTGAACACCAGCACCGTCGCCCCCGCCGAAGCGGCGATGTTCGCCCGGCGACTCGGCCCCTCCTACGTCCACGCGCCCGTGCTCGGATCCGTGCCGGCGGCCGCCGCGGGCGCCCTGAGGATTCTCGCCGCCGGTGACCCGGACGCGCTCGACCGCGTCCGGCCGGTTCTGGAAACGCTGGGCACCGTGCTACGCGTGGACGACGCCTCCACCGCCGCCGGGCTCAAGCTGATCGCCAACAACAGCCTCGCCGGGGCCGTCCTCGCGCTGCGCGACTCGCTGCGGCAGGCCGACGCCCTCGGCCTGCCCCGCGCCCAGGTGCTGGACGTCCTCGAACTCGGCCGGCTCGGTGGACTCGTGACCGCCAAGAGGCCCTTCCTCGTCGGCGAATCGGCCGCTGTCACGGCCGAATTCACGATCGGTGCGCTGGCCAAGGACATGGCTCTGCTGGCCGCCGCGTCGAACACCCCGCTGCGCGGCGCAGCCGGCCTGGCCGACACTCCCGCCGACCCCGAGGCCGACATCGCCGTTGCCGCCACGGCCCCCGCC
>KL569232.1:43737-45269 GCA_000715635.1 Streptomyces violaceus
CGGCCCCCGCCGTGGCGGACGCCGTGCTCGAACCGCTGCGCGGCTACATGCGCGGGCACGCCACCGGCGACCCCACCCACTTTCGCGAGGCGTTCCTGCCGACCGCGCACATCGAGGGAATCCGGGACGGGGTGTTCGTCTCCTGGCGCCTGGACGACTACTGCGCTCTCTTCCCGGGCTGGCCGGCCCCGGACGAACCGGCCCGCACCCGTCGCATCGACGCCGTGGACGTCCACGGCACGGTCGCGACCGCCACCATGAAGCTGCGACACGGAGCTGACATTTTCACCGACATCTTCCTGCTGGTCCGCGCCGACGACGGCTGGCGCATCGCCAACAAGGCCTATCACCGACACTCGTGAGGATCCTTTCGGTGCCGACGAGGCAGCCCTCGGCGTCGCCGTCGCGGAACAGGACCTGACGAAAGCGGAGAAGATGACCACGCAGACGCACCACGTCGACCACGAACTCATCGAGGCGGCGGCTCATGTCGCCCGCACTCGTTGCCGGGGCGACCAGCACACCATGGCGGCCGCGGCCCGCGCTCGGGACGGGCGGATCGTCACGGCGGTGAACGTCTACCACTTCACCGGAGGTCCCTGCGCCGAGCTGGCTCTCATCGGCGCGGCAGCCGCCCAGGGGGTCTACGAGCTGGACACGATCGTCGCGGTGGGAGATCGCGACCGGGGGGTCGTCCCTCCGTGCGGCCGGTGCCGTCAGGTGCTTCTCGACTACTTTCCCGCCCTCGAGGTCATCGTCGGCGGGGACGACCGCGTCCGAACCGTCCGCATCACCGACCTGCTCCCCGAAAGCTATGTCTGGGCCGACCACCGGGGCGACGCCGAGTAGAGAGCTGTTCCGCGCGAGTTGACGCGGGTCTCAGGGCCAGACCCCGGAGAAGTCGATCGCGCGGGCCCACTCGGGATGGTCTATCAGCGGATTCCGGTTGCCCTGCAGCTCCGCGATGGCCGCGTTGCGGTGCAGTTCGTACTCGGTGACCGCCTCGCCCTCGTGCCACCGCAGCAGGACGGGCAGCCGGTCTTCGGGGAACTCTTGCGCGACGTCGCCGATCTGGCCCGGATAGCGCAACAGGAAGTACAGGGTGGCACGGGCGACCACGCCCCTGCACTTCTCCGGCTCGAATCCCACGCTCTCGCGCTTTCCGCACGCGTCCCGGACGGTTTCCTCGTAGTCGGGGAAGTCGAAGTACGGGAAGTTGTTGCGGTAGCTGTTGCAGCCGGACTCGCACGTGAACAGATGATGCAGGTCGCCCCGCATGGGCTCCTTCTCGTGGAACCACGACTGCGGCACCACGTGCTCGCAGTTGAACGGCAGGGAGGCTTCCAGCGCGCGGAACTCGGCCTCGAATTCCGCCGGTCCCGCCGTGCGCTCCCGCAACAGCAGTTCCTGCTCGCGGGCCAGCCGGGCCTCCTCCACGGCCGCGTCGGCCCGTATGAGCTCCTCGGCGGAGAATTCCTGGCCGGAGTAGATGCTGCGCAGCCGTCCGTCCTTGTGCAGATCGACCCACGGGT
>KL569232.1:45505-48156 GCA_000715635.1 Streptomyces violaceus
GGCTTGTACCTGGGCTTGGGCGCATGGGTCTCGGCCAGCAGCGTCGTCAGCGCGCGGCGCAGTGCGTCGCCGTCGTCGGTGCGGACGTTCGCGTAGTACGCGGCGCGTGCGGCGGCGTCCGCGGACCGGTCGTAGTAGGGACGTTCCCGGGCGAACCGGTGGTTGACCAGGGCCGCGTCGACGTCCTTCCCGACCGCTGTGACGATGTCCGGCCGTCCGGCCGAGGGCGGCTGCGGGGTCGGCGCGAGTGCGGGCAGGGGAGCCGAGAGGGTGGCCGGAGGAAGCGAGGAGGTGTCGAAGTCGAGGGTGATCCGCAGCGGGAGGACGAGCTGAGCGGAACCATCGGCCGCGTGAGACTGAGCCCCGGCCTGTGAACCGTTGGTACTCGCCAGGGTGGGCCTGCCGGTGAAGGACGGCATCGGCGGCGTGTTCTTCTCGGGAGACGGGTCGAGCCCCGTGGTGAACACCTCGTCCCGCAGCACTGCCGCCTCACCGGTCAGCGGTGCCTCGTGCAGGGACCGCAGCACACGGCTGATCCGCACACCTTCGTTGGCCCGCCAGGCCAGTTGCTGCTCGCCCATCTCCGGGCGCCACACCGTGCCGTCGACGCTCAGCGGCCGGCCCTCGGCATCGGTCTTCGGAACGGCCGAGTGATGCAGCGCGACGACTTCCCACTGGTCGTTGAAGACCGGAGAACCCGAGGACCCCTCACGGGTGTCGGACTCGTAGTGCAGGAACCGCTCCAGCACGTCGACGATCTGGTTCTCGCGGAGCGCGATCTGCTTGGGCTCGCCTCTCGGGTGCTGGATGATGTTGACGAACTCCCCTATGACGGCCTTGCCTTGCGCCTCACTGAGGATCAGCCGGCCGAACGACGACAGCGCCTCGCCCTGCGCACCGCGTGGGGCCACCGCGACGAGGGTGTAGTCCAGCGCCCGGTCGGTGACGAAGCACCGGAGAGGCTCCAGCTGGAAGACCGCCGGTACGAGCGGGTTGCCGTCGGCGCCGTCCTGGAAGGCGAACGCGACCTTGCTGCGGCCGGCCTCCTGAGTGTCGCCCAGGACGTGGTTGTTGGTGAGGAGCAGGGAGGGGGAGACCATGAAACCGGTACCGTGTCCGCCCCCCGGCCCGCTGATGGTGATCCGGCCGACCGAGCGCGAGACCTGGACCCCCTCCTCCAGGAATGCGACCGGGGTGAGGTTGTTGCGCCCGATGAGGCGCTCCAGCCCCAGCGCCTCACTGGTGAAGCCCTCCGGGGGCAGGCCCAGGGTGCTCCCCGCACCGCTGGCGGGTTCGGTCGGTGTCCGCTCGATCGCCCGTGCCATGGCCCAGTCGGCGCCGAGACGTGCCAGCCGCTTCTCGACCCGCTCGGGGGTGTCCGCGTACAGCACGCCACGCGTCTCGAGGACGGACTGGTTTCTTTCACGCTGTTCGGCGCGGTTCGCATAGCGTGCCGCGGCCATCGTCAGTTGCGACAGATAGTCCGACTCTCGTTCCGAAGCGAGGTCCGCCGTGGCCATGATCCGCCTCCTGGCCTGTCTTGATCGGGGCGGTGGTGTCCGAGACACGCTGCTTCTCGGCAAGCCTTACTGCTACCGATGGTTTCAGACGTGAGATACATGCGCAAAAGGGGTGAAAGGTTCGCGCGTTCAGCCCGCGGTGATACGGCTGTTCACCCGCCGCATCCACTCCTGGTCGGTCTGCCACATGGGGTGGTGAGGGGCCGCGTTGGACGTCAGGACGACGCCTCGGAAGCCCGCCGCGAGGCAGCGGTCCACGACGAACTCCGCGATGTCCTTGCCGACGGTGTCCTCCTCGAAGCGCGTCAGAAGAGGGGTGTACCCCACCACGCCTTCGCCGAGGACGGCGGGGATGCCGCGGCGACGGGCGAAGCCGGCGACGGAGTCGACCCACTGGGCGAGTGTCTCGCGCATGGCGTCCCGGTGGGCCGAATAGTTCTCGTAGAGCCACAGGTCCCAGCGGTCGGGGTCCACCCAGTCGTGCGCGTAGAAGAGTTCGCGCGGGATTCCGGTCGCCGCCAGTCGCCAGGGCTCGTCCGGCTGGTGGTCGGCGAAGGCGGGGGCGTCGGGGCGCAGCATGGCGGCCAGTGCGGGAGTGGGCCAGGAGACCGTCCGGGGTGCCGGTTCGGTGCCGTGGCCGAGCCCCACCTCCTGGTACAGCGCGCCGAGCACGCCGTAGGCGTAGAAGTGGAAGTGTGCGATCTGCGCCTGCTCCGGCAGGTCGTCGAGTTCGTCCGGCCAGGGCTCGCCGAGCGAGTAGGTGACGGGGATACCGGGGTGGCGTGCCCGCAGCAGCTTCACGGCGCGTTCCAGGGGGCCGCGCAGCCGGGCGTAGTGGGCGGAGGTGCCGTCGCCCGGTACCAGGGAGCAGTTGTCGACCTCGTTGTGCACCTCGACGTAGGCGACGTGGTCGGCAAGGCCGCGCTCGGCGAGGAAGTCCAGCAGCCCGGCGAGCGCTTCGGCCACCACCTCGGCCCGGTCCGGGCCGGGCACCTCCGCCAGGGCGCGGTGCCAGGCGTCGGTGTCGGCGAAGCTGGGGGACTGCTGGTACTCCCACGACGACACGATCACCTGGCAGTCGTGCCGGGCGGCCGCCTCGAACAGCTCGACGAGCCGCCGTCGGCCGTCCAG
>KL569232.1:48358-48771 GCA_000715635.1 Streptomyces violaceus
CCAGCGGATAGCCACCGCGCACGTTGTACCAGCGGGTGCGCTGTCCGAACCGCTCGCCCAGGCCGCGGACCTGCGGTGACTCAGGGGCGTCGACGCGCCCGGAGAACAGCAGGAAGGGCATGGCGCAGACGCGCACGGTGTTGAAGCCCCGCTCCACGGCCTCGGCGAAGGCGCGGTCGAGGTCGGCGAAGGGCTCTCCGGGGCCCGCCTGCGTGTACCAGCTGAAGTCCCACAGGGTGATGGCGAGTCGGTCCGTGGGGGCCTGTCGGTGTGAGGTCATGGGAGCCACGCTAACCCACAATTCATTAATTATGAATAATCCTTGACAGGGGTGGTGGGGCTGTCCAGGCTCATGGGGCGAACGAACGCCTGCGCGCCCCGAGGAGCCCTGTCATGACCCCACCCACCCACCC
>KL569233.1:0-1404 GCA_000715635.1 Streptomyces violaceus
GAGATGTGTATAAGAGACAGGCTCCAGGAAGCCGAACGTCGACAGCGGCTCGAAGATCGAGGTCCACACCGAGTTGTAGTTGACCGAGGAGGCCATGACGGCCACCAGGGCCTCGCCCGGGCCGAGCTCCGGGACCGGAACCTCGTCCAGGTGGATCGACTTGCGGGGGTCCTTGTCGCGGGTCGCGAGGCCCGCGAACATCTCCGTCTCGTCCTTGTGCACGGTGATCGCGCGGTACGACTCGGGGAGCGGCAGGGCGGCGAAGTCCTCCGACACGGAGTCGGGCGACTGGATCGCGGCCAGGATGTCCTTCATGGTCACGGTGTTGCCTCCGGCGGTGTGCGCCCTGAGGGAGGGGCGCTGAGGGTTACGGCGGTGCTGCTGAGGGTTGAGGGTGTGCCGTCGGTTCGGCGGTGGTGCTGTTCGGCAGCGCTTTGTGGCGCGGGAGGTTGCCTGTGACGCAGGCGTCCGGGCGAGCAGGCGGTGGGCTTGCTGGGACGTCGCCCGGACCTCTTCAACGTATGACACCGCGTGTCACCTCGCAAGGCACTGAGTGCCAGAACTTGCTCTCAGATGAAATCTTTACGTAACAAATGAGCGATGATCGATCGAACGGCGTCGGTCAGGTACGCCAAAACGGCCCCTGGCATGCCAAAACGGCCACCCCGTGGGGTGGCCGTCATCACAGTGGTGCGAGCTGCTCAGCGCTCCTTGAGCGCCTGCTCGATCGTCCGCATGACCTCGTCCAGCGGGGCGTCGGTGCGGGCGACGGTCACCAGCACCTCGCCCTGGGTCGAGGCCGTGGCCGCGGGCGGCTGAGGGTCCGTGGAGCGCCCGGCCCCGATGCCCGTGCCGAAGGTCTTGCGCACGATCGCGAAGGCGTGGTCCAGCTGCGTCTCCACGTCCCCCTGCCCGCCGGCCCGCAGCCAGCGCCGCAGGACGTGGTTGTGGGCGGTGACCACGGCGGACGCGGCGACCTCCGCCAGCAGCGGGTCGTCGTTGGCGTCGTCGGCGTGCGCGCGCTCGTCGAAGTGCCCGAGGAGATAGCGGGTGAACAGGCGCTCGTAGCGGGCCACCGACGCGATCTCCGCCTCGCGCAGCGTGGGCACCTCGCGTGTCAGCTTGTAGCGGGCGACCGAGATCTCCGGCCGGGCCGCGTACATCTTCATGACTTCCTTGATGCCGCGGCACACCGTGTCGAGCGGATGCTCGTGCGCGGGCGCGGCGTTGAGCACCGCCTCGGCGCGGATCAGGGTGTCGTCGTGGTCGGGGAAGATCGCCTCTTCCTTGGAGCGGAAGTGGCGGAAGAACGTGCGTCGGGCGACCCCGGCCGCGGCCGCGATCTCGTCGACGGTGGTCGCCTCGTACCCCTTGGTCGCGAACAGCTCCATCGCGGCGGCCGCC
>KL569233.1:1617-2015 GCA_000715635.1 Streptomyces violaceus
GAGCCGCTGGACGGCGGCGCGAGAGCCTGCGGCACGTTCCGGCGCGTCGGTCGTAGCTGGTGTACGTGAGGACTTGGCGGGCTGGGGCATGCCCTGAACGTACTGCATGTGCGCAGCTCGCTGCGCATGGCCTGGTTCGTGGAACCGGTCCGGGCCGAGCAGGCCACCCCACTCGGTGCCGGACCGGAACCAGGCGCCGGGACCCTCAGCGCTTGGCATATTCGCGGAAGCCACGGCCGGTCTTGCGGCCGAGGCAGCCCGCGGCCACCAGGTGCTCCAGCAGCGGCGCCGGGGCGAGCCCCGGGTCGCGGAACTCGCGGTGCAGGACCTTCTCGATGGCGAGCGAGACATCGAGTCCGACGACGTCCAGCAGCTCGAAGGGGCCCATCGGGTACCCG
>KL569233.1:2239-4591 GCA_000715635.1 Streptomyces violaceus
CCGCCCAGCCTCATCGCCGCGTCGATGTCGTCGAGGGACGCGTAGTGCTCCTGCACCATCTTGATCGCGTTGTTCAGGTACGGGAACAGCAGCGCGTTCACGATGAAGCCCGCCCGGTCCCCGCAGTCGACCGCGTGCTTCCTGATCCGGCCGCAGACCTCGCGGACCGTCGCGTGGACGTCGTCGGCCGTCAGCACCGTACGGACGACCTCGACCAGCTTCATGGCCGGCGCCGGGTTGAAGAAGTGCATGCCGATCACGTCCTGCGGGCGCGAGGTGGCACGGGCGCAGGCGACGACCGGCAGGGACGAGGTGGTGGTGGCCAGGATCGCGCCCGGCTTGCAGACCTTGTCCAGCGCGGCGAACAGCTGCCGCTTGACCTCCAGGTCCTCGGCGACCGCCTCCACGGCCAGGTCGACGTCGGCGAAGTCGTCGTACGTGCCCGTCGGCGTGATGCGGTCCAGGGTCTGCGCGGCGGCCTCGGCGGTCAGCCGGCCCTTGTCGACCGAGCGGGCCAGGGACTTGCCGATCCGGGCCTTCGCGGCCTGGGCCTTCTCCTCGCTGCGGGCGGCGAGGACCACCTCGTACCCGCCCTTGGCGAAGACCTCGGCGATACCGGAGGCCATGGTGCCCGAGCCCGCGACCCCGACCGAGCGGATCTCCCGGCCCGGGGTCAGGCTGCCGCCCTCCAGCGGGCTCAGCGCGTCCCGCACGACGACCGGGCTGCCCGGCGCCTCGTACGTGTAGAAACCACGCCCCGCCTTACGGCCGGTCAGGCCCGCCTCGCTCAGCTGCTTGAGGATCGGGGCCGGTGCGTGCAGGCGGTCGCGGGACGCGGCGTACATCGCCTCCAGGACCGTGCGCGCGGTGTCGACGCCGATCAGGTCCAGCAGCGCCAGCGGGCCCATGGGCAGCCCGCAGCCCAGCCGCATCGCGGCGTCGATGTCCTCGCGGGAGGCGTACTTCGCCTCGTACATCGCGGCGGCCTGGTTGAGGTAGCCGAACAGCAGGCCGTCGGCGACGAATCCGGGGCGGTCCCCGACCGCGACGGGCTCCTTGCCCAGGTCCAGGGCGAGGTCGGTGACCGCCGTGACGGCCGCCGGCGCGGTCAGCACCGAGGAGACGACCTCGACCAGCCGCATCGCCGGGGCCGGGTTGAAGAAGTGCAGGCCCAGCACCCGCTCCGGACGGGAGGAGTCGGCGGCCAGCCGGGTGACGGACAGGGCGTTGGTGCCGGTCGCCAGGATCGTCTCGGGGCGCACGATCCCGTCCAGCTCCCGGAAGATCTGCTGCTTGACCTCGTACGATTCCGGCGCCACCTCGATGACCAGGTCGGCGTCGGCCGCCGCCCCGAGGTCGGTGGAGGTGCGGACCCGGGCGAGGATGTCCGTACGGTCCTGCTCGGTCAGCCGCTCGCGCTCGACGCCACGGGCGGTGGAGGCCTCCAGGGCGGCGACGCACTTCGCGGCCTGGGCCTCGCTGATGTCGATGCCGACGACCGTGCGGCCGGCCTTGGCGAGGACCTCGGCGATGCCGGTGCCCATCGTGCCGAGGCCGACGACGGCGATGGTCTGCAGCGGGGACTGGGACGGGTCGGAAAGGGGAGTGGCCATCGCGGGACTCCAGGAATGAGGGTGACGACGGGGAACGCGCCCGGGTGCGCCGAGGGGCGCACCGGGTGCGTGAGAAGTGCGGGTGTTGCCGGGCTGCAAGCGCACACGCCCGGTGAAGGGAGGACCGGCCCTGTCCCGGGGCCGAGTCGCACCGCGGTACCTGAAGTACCGAACCGACTGCTCTCACAGTGGCCGCGTCACCAGACCGCTGTGAGGAGATACGAGTGGGTAACTCGCTCGTCTGAGCTTAACTGGCGGGTAACGAGCGCGCCAGCCCTCGTCTTTGTGATGTACGTCCCGCGCAGCTCGCGGCGCCCCTACTCTCTCAACCATGGACGAAGAGTTGCGATCACTCACGCTGCGCTTACGGCAGGAGTCGGGGGCGACGCCCGCGTTCGAGCGGCTCGTGGCGACCGACGACGTCGATGCCCTGGCAGGCGTGCTGACCGAACCCGGGCAGCGGCTGTGGGCGAGGGAACTGGCCGCGTTCCGGCTCGGGCTCGCGCGGGACCGGCGGGCCTTCGAGGCCCTGGTGCTGCTGCTCAACCACCGTGACCCGCCGCGCTGCGCCTCCGCCGCCTACGCCCTCGCCCGCCTCGGCGACCCGCGCACCGCCCGCGCGGCCGCCGCCCTCGCCACCAACGAACTGCGTGTCGCCTACGCCCTCCACCCCGTACGGCTCCTGGTCGAGCTACGCGCCCCGGAGGCCGTACCCGCGCTGATCACCACCCTGCGGCGC
>KL569233.1:4819-5310 GCA_000715635.1 Streptomyces violaceus
CCCCCCTGCGGCGGCGGCTGCGGCCGCACGACCCCTACCGTCGCGTGGCCCTCGCCTGTGTGGACGGACTGGGCACGCTCGGCGACGCCCGGGCCAGGCCCGTACTGGACGAGGCCCTCGCCCATCCGGTGCTCGCCGAGGCGGCGGTGCGTGCGCTGGGGAGGATTCCGAAGCAGCGGTGAGGTCAGCGGGGGAGGGGTCTCGCGTAGCGCACTTCGGGGACGGTGGTGCCCTCCACCTCGAAGGGCTCCTCGGCGCCGTCCGCGTGGAAGCCGGCCCGTTCGTAGAAACGGCGGGCCCGGCCGTTCTCCTTGAGGACCCACAGAAGCAGCCGGCCGTGCCCCGCGCGGGAACAGCGCTCGACCGACTCCGTGAGCAGCGCCCGCCCCACGCCGCGTCCCGTGTGCTCCGGGTGGACGTAGATGGCGTACAACTCGGCGTCCGGCGTACGGACTTCACCGTCCCGGTACGGGCCGTGGCAGGCCCAGCCG
>KL569233.1:5500-5851 GCA_000715635.1 Streptomyces violaceus
GACCGTGGCAGGCCCAGCCGACGAGCTCGCCCCCGGCGTCCTCGGCGACCAGGTTCACCACGCCGCCGTCGGCCTGCGCGAAGCGCGCACGGCGGCGCTCCGCGTCCTCGGCGGTGCTCAGGCCGTCCAGGTACGCCTGCGGGATCAGGCCGCGGTACGCGCTCTGCCAGCCGCGTATGCGGATCTCCGCGACACGGTCGCAGTCGGCGAGCGCCATCTCCCGGACCCGGAGCCCCTTCACTCCGCCACCACGGCGAAGGCCTCGACCTCCATCAGGAATTCCGGTCGGACCAGCCCTGCGACCCGCACTGCCGAGGCGGCCGGCAGCCGGTCGTCGGGTATGTGCTCGGC
>KL569233.1:6067-6720 GCA_000715635.1 Streptomyces violaceus
GGCGCGGGCGGCACGGATGGCCGGCATATGGGCCATGTCCGTGACGAAGTAGGTGAGTTTGACGACGTCGTCGAAGCTCGCCCCGGCCGCGGCCAGACAGCGCCCGAGGTTCTCGAAGACCTGGTGGGCCTGCGCCGCCGGGTCGCCCTCGCCGACCAGCCCGCCCCGCTCGTCGAGCGCGAGCTGTCCGGCGACGGCCACGAAACGGCCGGTGCCCATGACGACATGGCTGTACTGGGCGGCGGCAGCGACCCCGTCGGGGGCGGGAATCCTCGTCAGCTCGCTCATGGATCCATAGTGGACCACGGGTCTGACAGTGCCCGCTCCGACGGACGGTCAGTTCCTCAGCCGCGGAAGCCGAGCAGGCGGTGCAGTGTCGAGCCGCGCGCGGACATCGACGCCGTCTTCGACGTCAGCGGTTCGGGGTCCGGCAGGGCGTCGCACGTCGCGTCCCGTGTGCCGATGCCGCGTGGCACGGTGCCGTCGGACAGATAGGTCGCCAGGTACTTGTCCAGGCAGGCGTTCCCGCTCAGCGTGATGCCGTGGTTGCCGCCGCCCTGCTCGACGACCAGACTGGAGCGGGCCAGCAGGTCGTGGACGGTGACGCCGCCCTCGTACGGAGTGGCCGCGTCGTTCGTCGCCTGGAACAGCAG
>KL569233.1:6931-7827 GCA_000715635.1 Streptomyces violaceus
GGAACAGCAGGGCCGGCGGCAGCTGCCCGTTGGCGATGCTCACCGGACGCGCCGCGTCGGTCGGCCAGAACGCGCACGGTGCGTTGTACCAGGCGTTGTTCCAGGTCATGAACGGCGCCTTCTCGTACGCCGCCCAGTTGTCCTTGCGCCACTGGTGCCAGTCACGCGGCCAGAACGCGTCCCGGCACTGCACCGCGGTGTAGATGCTGTAGCTGTTGTCGTCGGCGGCGTCGATCGCGCCGAGGTTCTTGTACACCTCGACCAGCGGCGCGGTGGTCTTGCGGTTCACATAGGCCGCGAACGCCTCCGCCAGATAGGGCCAGTAGCCGTTGTAGTAGGCGCCCGGGACGAAGGTGTCCTCCAGCTCCGCGGCGCCCACCCTGCCGCCCGCCGGATTCTTGGCCAGCGCCGCCCGCATCGCGTACCACGTGGCTTCGATCTTCTCCGGGTCGGTGCCGAGCCGGTACCGCTCGTCGTGCCTGGCGACCCAGGCCATGAAGGCGCGGTGGCGGTCGTTGAAGGCGTGGTCCTGGTTGAGGTTGGCCGTGTACCACACGTCGGTGGGGTCGACGATCGAGTCCAGGACCATGCGCCGGACGTGCTGCGGGTACAGCCTCCCGTAGACCGCGCCCAGATAGGTGCCGTAGGAGTAGCCGAAGTAGTTGATCTTCCGCGCGCCCAGTGCCTGGCGGATCGCTTCGATGTCGTGCGCGGCGCTGACCGTGTTGATGTACGGCAGCAGGTGCCCGTACTTCTCGGTGCAGGCGACGGCGAAGGACTTGGCGCGGGCGAGGTTGGCCCGCTCGGCCTCGGGCGTGCTCGGCACGGAGTCCGGGCGCACCGGGCCGAAGTAGCCGGGCTCGCAGTCCAGCGCGGGCTTGCTCCCGCCCACTCCC
>KL569233.1:8038-11374 GCA_000715635.1 Streptomyces violaceus
TTGGGCAGCGAGGTCGCGACGAAACCGGCGAGCGTCAGACCGTCGCCGCCGGGGCCGCCGGGGTTGACCAGCAGTGGGCCCTGGAACGTCGCGGCGGTGTGCGGGACGCGGGACAGCGCGAGGGTGATCTGCGGACCGCGCGGGTTCGCGTGGTCGAGCGGCACCTTGAGAGACGCGCACTGGAGCATCGGATAGTCGGTGGTGCCGCACTTCTTCCAGCCGGGTTTCGCGGCGCGAAACGTTCCCGCGGAGTGCGGTGCGCTCGCCTCGGCGGGCACGGCCGTAAGGCTCCCGGCCAGCACGACGGCAGCGCCGCACAGCACGGCTGCGCGTGTTCTCATGGAGTCCTTCCAGGGCGGAGAGGCGTCGGACCGCGGAGTTCACGGTCATCGCCGATTCGTCCCGGCAAGCGGCTCTGGAAGAACGTTTTCTGTCAAGACTTGACCCGATTGGGTCGCGAGATGCGCTCGAACGCTCCTATATGAGCGACAGTTGGGTGGGTTCGGACGTCGGCGGCTCGGCCGGTTCGGGCGGCCGGATCCGGCGCGGCAGGTCCGCGCGCGTGGGCCCGATCCCGTACTCCTCCGCCAGTTCGTGGACCTGACGGGTGATCCGGCGCTGGTACCACTTCGGGGCGTAGGAGCCCTCCGCGTACAGCCGCTCGTACCGGGCCACCAGGTAGGGATGGTGCTGACCCAGCCAGGCCATGAACCACTCGCGGGCGCCGGGCCGCAGATGCAGCACCAGCGGTGTGACGGACGTGGCGCCACAGGCCGCGATCGCCCGCACGGTGGCCCGCAGTTGGTCCGGCCGGTCGCCCAGGAACGGGATCACCGGAGCCATCAGCACACCGCAGCCGATGCCGTGCTCGCCCAGCGTCCGTACGACCTCCAGGCGCCGCTCCGGCGCCGGCGTGCCCGGCTCGACGGTGCGCCACAGCTCCTGGTCGGTGAAGCCGACCGAGACGGAGATGCCGACGTCCGTCACCTCCGCGGCCTGCTTGATCAGGTCCAGGTCGCGCAGGATGAGCGTGCCCTTGGTCAGGATCGAGAAGGGGTTCGCGTGGTCGCGCAGGGCCGAGATGATGCCCGGCATCAGGCGGTAGCGGCCCTCGGCGCGCTGGTAGCAGTCCACGTTCGTGCCCATCGCGATGTGCTCGCCCTGCCAGCGCCGCGAGCCGAGCTGGCGGCGCAGCAGCTCGGGCGCGTTGATCTTGACCACGATCTGGGAGTCGAAGCCCAGGCCCGTGTCGAGGTCGAGATAGCTGTGTGTCTTACGCGCGAAGCAGTACACACACGCGTGCGAGCAGCCGCGATAGGGGTTGACCGTCCACTGGAACGACATCCGGGAGACCGCCGGCACCCGGTTGATGATCGAGCGGGCCCGGACCTCATGGAAGGTGATCCCGCGGAAATCCGGCGTGTCGAAGGTACGGGTGGTCACGGCGTCCGCGCCGAACAGCGCGGCGTCGGCCCGGCTGTGTTCGGAGTCCTCTGTGAGGTTGTCCCAGCGCATGACGCCTCCTCGGTAGCACTGCCCACAGAATAGAACACATGTTCCCTTGATCGTGCGAGGGCGTTTTACGAACGTGTTCGACCGGGTTCGGGGACCCCGATTTGGGGGGCCGGGCGGCGGGGTGGTTGGCTTGCCCCGACCCCCGAGAAACCATGTCCTGGAGGAACCTGATGGCGCAGGTCGAGGCCACTACGGAGCGGATCGTCGCGGCGGACGCGGAGACGGTGTTCGACGCCCTCGCCGACTACAGCGGCACGCGCGAGAAGCTGCTGCCCGAGCACTTCAGCGAGTACGAGGTGCGTGAGGGCGGCGACGGCGAGGGCACCCTCGTCCACTGGAAGCTCCAGGCGACCAGCAAGCGCGTGCGCGACTGCCTCCTGGAGGTCAGCGAGCCCACCGACGGTGAGCTGGTCGAGAAGGACCGCAACTCCTCCATGGTCACCACCTGGCGGGTCACCCCGGCCGGCGAGGGCAAGTCCCGGGTCGTCGTGACCACCACCTGGACAGGTGCCGGCGGCATCGGCGGCTTCTTCGAGAAGACCTTCGCCCCCAAGGGCCTCGGCCGGATCTACGACGCGATGCTCGTCAAGCTCGCTTCCGAGGTCGAGAAGTAACCGCCCGCCTCCCCAAGATCCAACCTTGCGGGGGTCGTTGCGCCCCCTCACCGGTTCGGGTGATCTCCGGGCGGACCCGCCGCATGCCGTAACTCGCCGTGCTTGCTCATAGTTGTCGCTTTTACGCGGGAATTGTGCGGCAGCGCGGCGAGGGGAGCGGTAGGTGGGCGGAATCACTCTGGCGCAGGACGAACCGGCGGTGGCGCCACCCGACCCCCCCGCCCCCTCACCGGCCCCGGCTGCCGAACTGAGCCCCCGCCGAGTCCGGTTGATCTTCTTCGCGCTCATGCCGGCCCTGCTCCTGGCCGCCCTGGAGCAGATGATCGTCGCCACCGCGCTCCCGAAGATCGTCGGCGAGCTGCACGGCCTGGACCGGATGTCCTGGACGATCACCGCCTACCTGCTCACCGCCACCGTCGGACTGCCGATCTACGGCAAGCTCGGCGACCTGCTGGGCCGCAAGGGCGTCTTCCAGTTCGCGATCGTCGTCTTCGTCGCCGGCTCCGCGCTCGCGGGCCGGGCGCAGACCATGGACCAGCTGATCGCCTTCCGCGCCCTCCAGGGCGTCGGTGCGGGCGGCCTTATGATCGGTGTCCAGGCGATCATCGCGGACATCGTGCCGCCCCGGCGGCGCGGCCGCTACCTGGGCCTGATCGGCGCCGCGTTCGGCCTCGCCTCCGTGGCCGGACCACTGCTCGGCGGCTACTTCACGGACCACCTCTCCTGGCGCTGGTGCTTCTACGTCAACGTGCCCTTCGGCCTGGTCACCCTCGCCGTCGTCGCCGTGGCGCTGAAGCTCCCGAAGCCGGCCGCCAGGGCCCGGCTGGACATCCTCGGCGCACTGCTGCTGACCACCGCCTCCACCTGCCTGGTGCTGCTGACCGGTTGGGGCGGCACCGAGTACGCCTGGGACTCGAGCGTGATCCTCGGCCTCGGTGCCGGAGCGGCCGCGGCGACCGTCCTCTTCCTCGTCGTCGAGCACTTCGCCGTCGAACCCCTCATCCCGCTGCGGCTGTTCAGGGACCCCGTCTTCAACGTCACCGGTCTCATCGGCCTGGTGACCGGAGCCGGACTGTTCGGCGCCGCCAGCTATCTGCCGACCTGGCTGCAGATGGTCGACGGGGCCTCCGCCACCGAGTCGGGCCTGCTCATGCTGCCGATGACGGGCGGCATCGTCGGCGCCTCGATCATCGCCGGACAGCTCATC
>KL569233.1:11623-11885 GCA_000715635.1 Streptomyces violaceus
GGCCTACCCGATTCTCGGCGGCGCCCTCTCCGTCGCCGGCATGTGGCTGCTCTCCCGCCTCGACGCCGACACGCCCCGGCTGCACTACGGCATCTGGACGGCCGTCCTCGGCGCCGGCATCGGCATGGTGATGCCGGTGCTGATCCTCGCCGTGCAGAACTCGGTGCGCCCCGCCGACCTCGGGACCGCCACCAGTGCCAACAACTACTTCCGGCAGATCGGCGGCAGTGTCGGAGCGGCCGTCTTCGGCACCCTCTTCGCC
>KL569233.1:12118-12561 GCA_000715635.1 Streptomyces violaceus
GAGCCCGAGGCCATCACCCCGCAGCTCGTGCACTCGCTGCCCCCGGCCCTGCGCGACGGCTACATCCGTGCGTACGCCGAGGCCATGCCGCGGATCTTCCTCTACCTGGTGCCGGTGCTCGTCCTCGGACTGGTCATCGCCTTCTTCCTCAAGGAGAAACCACTGGTGTCCCACAACGCCCCCGCCACCGACCCGGACACGGCGCTCGGGAACGCCGCGATCCCGCAGGCGCGCGCACCGCACGCGGCCGGAATGCCCGTCTGCGGCTCGGTGCAGCACCACGACGGGACCGTCGTGCCGCGCGCGGCGCTCACGCTCATCGACGTCACCGGGCAGCAGACCGGACGCGGCGCGAGCGGCGAGGACGGGCGCTACGCGCTCCCCACCCCGGGTCCCGGCGCCTACGTGCTGATCGCCGCCGCGGGCGGGCACCAGCCGCAGGC
>KL569233.1:12759-13849 GCA_000715635.1 Streptomyces violaceus
GCCGCAGGCGGTCTCCGTGACGGTCGGCGAACGCCCCGTCGAACTGGACATCGTCCTGGGCGGCGCCGGAAACCTCGTCGGCAGCGTCGTCACCGCCGACGGCACCCCCGTGCGGGACGCCACCGTCACCCTCACCAACGCGCACGGCGCGGTCGTGGCCACCACCCGCAGCGGCCGGGAAGGCGGCTACGTCATCACCGAACTGGTCGCCGGGGAGTACACCCTCGCCGCCGGCGCGCCCGCCTTCCGCCCGGCCGCGCTGCTCGTCACCGTCCAGGCCGATCGCGAGACCCGCCGGGACATCGAACTGTCCGGCGGCGCAGTCCTGCGCGGCACCGTCCGGGCGGGCGGCGGCCGGCCGGTGGAGGACGCCCGCGTGACCCTGCTGGACGTGGCGGGCAATGTCGTCGACACCCTCACCACCGGCCCCGACGGGACGTTCCGGTTCGTCGACCTGTCCTCCGGCGAGTACACCGTCATCGCCGCCGGATACCCGCCCGTCGCCACCGTCCTCCAGGTGGCCGGAGGCGGCCGCACCGAGCGGGACCTCCAGCTGGGACACGAGGACTGAAGCGCACCGGCGCGCGGGTCGTACGCCGGTGCGAGGCCCGCGCGAGCAATTCCCGCATTGCCTCACCTCGCAACCGGCGGGCGCCGTACGGTGGTGACGCCGGCACAGATCTCGCGGATCCGTGGGGAGAGAGGACCTGGGCCATGGACCGTGGCACCGAGAGGGACGCATCCCCCAGCCCTGGAGCTGGACACGGCGCGGTGACGGAACCCACCGAGCCCGGCCGGGTCCCCCTGGCCGTCGTCGTGGTCGACCGCGAAGGCCTCGTGTCCCACTGGAGCCGGGGCGCACGGCGTCTGTTCGGCGTCCCCAAGGACGAGGCGATCGGCCGCACGGCCCTCGATCTGCTCCCCGTCTCGGGCGCCCTGCCCGAGGAGGAGGACACCAGCCCGTACGCCGACTGCGACGGCCTCGGGCCCGACCTCGAATCGTCCCTCGACGGCGGCCTCTCCTACCCGGCGGCGGGCCGCGCCCGGCTCAGCGCACCCGGCCGAGACCGGGTCGACGTCCTGTGGTGGG
>KL569233.1:14031-16026 GCA_000715635.1 Streptomyces violaceus
TGTATAAGAGACAGGGCGCGGACAGCGCCCGGTTTCGCGCTGCACACGGACTTTCGCGGGGCGGAGGAGCTCGCCCGCCGGCTGCCCGAGATCATGCCCAGCATGAGCGTGGGCGAGAGCGCCCGTATCGTCGGGCAGGTCCTCGAACTCGGTTATCCGATCCTGGAGTTCAGCCAGAACGACCGGGTGCCCGTCACCCCCGACTGGGGCGTGGCCCGGCGCGCCGAGCGCAGGGCGCGCCGGGAACGTGCCGCGCGGGCCCTGGCCGTCGGCGAGCCCGTACCGGAGGAGCTGCGCGACGAGGGCGAGGACCTCGAGTACGCGGCCGTCCGCGAGCATCTGGAGTTCCTCAACGAGGTCAGCGGCCGCATCGGCACCTCCCTCGACCTGTCCCGCACGATCATCGAGGTCAGCAGGGCCGTCGTGCCGCGGTTCACCGACGTCGCCGGGACATATCTGCGCGAACAGGTCGTCGCCGGCGAGGGGTTTCCGGAGGGCGTGCCCGACACGACCACCATGTGGCACCGCGTCGCCTTGGAGCACACCGACGAGCCCGGCCGCTGGGACGACGTCGTACCGGTCGGGGAGGCCATGCCGTTCCCCGCGCACACGCCGTTCTTCCAGTGCATGACCTCCGGCGAACCCGTCCTCGTGCCGCGCATCAGCGAGGAGATGGGCCACGCCATCGCCGCACAGTTCGAGAAGCGCGACATCCGGCCGCTCATCACGGGCCGCTCCATGCTGGTCGTGCCCCTGAAGGCCCGCCATGTCGTGCTCGGCTTCATGATCCTGCTGCGGCACCCGGAGCGGCCCGTCTTCGACGACATGGACCGTGTCACCGGCGCCGAACTCGCCGCCCGCGCGGGCCTCGTCCTCGACAACGCGCGCATGTACACCTACCAGGAGAACGTCGCCGAGACGCTCCAGGACAGCATGCTGCCGCACATCCCGCCCCGCATGGCGGGCTGCGACATCGCCACCCGCTATCTGCCGGGCACGCTGCTCGGGCGGGTCGGCGGCGACTGGTTCGACGCGGTCAAGCTGCCCGGCGGCCGTACCGCGTTCGTCGTCGGCGACGTCATGGGCCACGGCCTGAACTCGGCCGCGATGATGGGCCAGTTGCGTACGGCCGTGCAGACCATGGCCGGACTCGACCTGCCGCCCGCCCAGCTGCTGCGCAACCTCGACGACCTCGCCCAGCGGCTCGGCGACACCTACCTCGCGACCTGCCTGTACGCCGTGTACGACCCCATCGCGAGCGAGCTGCACCTCGCCAACGCCGGGCACATCCCGCCCGTCCTGGTCCGGGCCGGCGACGGGCGCAGCGAGCTGCTGGACCTGCCCACGGGAGCGCCGATCGGCGTCGGGGGAGTGCCCTTCGAGGCGGTACGCGTGCGGGTGGAGCCCGGCGACCGGCTGGTGATGTGCACCGACGGGCTGGTCGAGGTGCGCGGCGAGGACATCGGCGTGGGCCTAGCGACACTCTGCGAGTCGGCCGCCCACCCGGCGGCGTCCATGGACGACGCCTGCGACACCATCATCCGCGCCCTCAACACCTGCGGCGGACGCAAGGACGACGTGGCGCTGCTGATGGCCCGTCTGAACGGCATCGAGCCGGACGACGTCGCCGAGTGGCGGCTCGCCCTCGACCCGGCCGAGGCCGGCCGGGCCCGCGCGGTGGTCCGCGAGCAGCTGCACGACTGGGGCCTGGCGAAGCTGGTCACGTCCGCCGAGCTGTTGGTCAGCGAACTCGTCACCAACGCCGTACGGCACTCCCACGCCCGCCCCGTGGAACTGCGCCTCGTCCGCGGAGACACCCTGCTGTGCGAGGTGGACGACGACGACCACGAGCTGCCGACGCTGCTGAGCAGCGGCTCTCTCGACGATGGCGGGCGCGGTCTGCGGGTCGTCAGCACGCTGTCCCGCGAGTGGGGCACCAGCCGCACCAAGGCGGGCAAGACCGTGTGGTTCGAACTGACACTGCCCAGGCGCTGA
>KL569233.1:16210-17899 GCA_000715635.1 Streptomyces violaceus
CCAAGGCGGGCAAGACCGTGTGGTTCGAACTGACACTGCCCAGGCGCTGAACCGCCTCGGGCCCTTCTCGAACGAGCCGTGAAGGAAGCGCGCCGGACGCTTGTCGTGGCCCGGGCCGCGCGGTACACCGGACTCGCCCGTCACCTATGGCGGGATTCGTTCGCACCCTGGGGAGTTGGGCATGAGCGTGACGAGTCGGTACCGGGAGGCGTGGGAGGGGTTCTGGCGTGCGGCGCCGGCCGAACCGGGGGCGGTGTTCTGGGACGCCGAGCCGGTCATGACCGCCGGCCCGCACCTCGCCCTGTTCGAACCTCATGTGGCCGATCCCGCTCTGCCGATGGTGGACCTCGGCTGCGGCAACGGCACCCAGACCCGCTACCTCGCCGACCGCTTCCCGCGGGTCGTGGGCGCCGATCTGTCGGCCGCGGCCCTCGACCACGCCCGGCGGGCCGACCCGGCGGGGCAGGCCACGTACCGGCAGCTGGACGCCGCCGAGAAGAGCGAGACGCAGACCCTGCACGCGGAGCTCGGCGACACCAACGTCTATCTGCGGGGCGTACTGCACCAGTGCGAACCGGACGACCGGCAGTCGCTGGTGGACGGGATCGCGACGCTGGTCGGCGACCGTGGCCGGGCCTTCCTGGTGGAGCTCTCCGAGGCCGCGAAGCCGGTGCTGATGGGCCTGGCGAGCGGCCCGGCCGGTCCGCCACCCAAGCTCGCGCCGGTGTTCCGGCACGGCATCGCACCCGGCGAGGTCGCCGACGACGCCGTGCCCGAGTATCTGCGCTCGGCCGGGCTCACCCTCCTGGCGAGCGGCGAGATGCCCCTCGCCACCACGGAGTACGCACCCGACGGCGCCCGGGTGGAGCTGCCCTCGACGTGGGTGGTGGTACGGCGCACGGTGTAACAAGTATCTATTTCAAGCTTCCTTTGTGGCTGGTTTTCGCGCCTGATGTGCAACCCGTGTATCAATACTTTCCAACTGGCTACCATTCACCGACCGCAGGGGGCACAACGGGGCGCCGTGCCGCACATCAGAAGAGCGACCATGATCGGGGGAAATACATGGGATCGGTTCAGGGGAGATCGAATCACCGCTTCCCGAGTGACGAGACAACCCTTCGGGTCGGTGATCCGGGGATTGACGGATCGCAGTTCAAGGAACTGACCGAACTGACCAGCCGTGAACTGGAGGTTCTGTCTCTGCTGGTCACAGGTGACTCGAACCGGCGGCTTGCCCATCGACTCGGAATTGCCGAGCGCACGGTGAAGGCCCACCTCACGAGTCTGATGCGCAAGCTCGGTGTCGAATCCCGCGTGGAAGCGGCCCTTCTAGCACAGAGATCCCAGAAAGCGCTATCGGACCTTGGGGCAATACCCAAAGGTCCGATGGGCGAGCGAGGCGTGAGTTGCAAAGGTGACACATGACGGCCGGAGGGTCCGGCCGTGGACACCTGGTCCGCTGTTCGGGAGGCATCGACCGGCAAGCGGATCTTTAGGGGGTAACGCATGAAGCGTCTTCTGGCGTCTCTGGCCATCGGAACCGCGCTCGCCGGCGGCGTGACGGCCGCCACCGTGCTGCCCGCCCAGGCAGGAACCGTGTCGTGCAGCAACCAGGGCCACAACTCCGGCAACGGCGGCAACGCGTGGGCCAGCGGCTGCTCGCACAGCGGAGCCCACGACGTCCGT
>KL569233.1:18152-18781 GCA_000715635.1 Streptomyces violaceus
ACGGCGAGTGCGACCTCTCGCCGTTCGCCGTGTACTCGCCCTACAAGGGCGGGAGTTTCTCGGGAGCCAGCTTCTCCACCTCCAGCTGCACGTGGGGCGTGGGCGAGTCGGGCTTCCAGCACCGCTGACCGGTGTGAAACGGCGGTGAAGCACGACTGACGGCTGCCGGGCTGAGGAAAGCAGCCCGGCAGCCTTCATCCAGTTTCGCAGCCATCGTCGAGTACGGATGAATGAGGTACACAGGTGTTGGTGTTGGACGGCGTGGCCCGGCGCTACCGCAGTGGCGAGGTCGAGGTTCAGGCGGTGCGCGGGGTGAGTCTGACAGCCCGCGAGGGCACCCTCACCGCGGTCATGGGGCCCAGCGGATGCGGCAAGTCCACCTTGCTCACCATGGCGGGCGGACTGCAGCCCCCGGACACGGGCACGGTCATGGTCGCCGGGGTACGCATCGACACACTCGCGGAGGCGGAGCTCTACCAGCACAGGCGCCGTCATATCGGCTATGTGTTCCAGGACTACAACCTGGTCCGAATCCTCAGCGTGGCGGAGAACGTGGCTCTGCCCGCCGAACTCGACGGCATGTCCCGCCGCAAGGCCCGCGCGCAGGCGCGAGAGGCGCTCGCTTCCGT
>KL569233.1:19007-21006 GCA_000715635.1 Streptomyces violaceus
ATGTCCCGCCGCAAGGCCCGCGCGCAGGCGCGAGAGGCGCTCGCTTCCGTGGGCATGGAAGCGTACGCCGACCGGTACCCGGACTCGCTCTCCGGTGGGCAGCAGCAGCGCGTCGCCCTGGCCCGGGCCTTCTCGGGCGGCCGTGGACTGATCCTCGCGGACGAGCCGACCGGGGCGCTGGACAGTGACAGCGCCGCCCAGGTCCTCGACAGCCTCCAGTCGCTGGTGCGGTCCGGGGCGACCTGCGTGATCGTCACCCACGACGAGGCGGTCGCGGCCCGAGCCGACCGCGTCGTCCGGATGCGCGACGGCGTCGTCGGAGAAGACACCGGAGCTGCCGCGTGAGCGCACGCAGGATCGCCCTTCGGGTCGCCCTGCGGCGCGTACGGCGTGACCGCAAGCGGACCTTGGCCCTCACGGCGGCGCTGCTGGTTCCACTGACGCTGGCCGTCACGCTGGTCACGCTCCGGGCCACCAGTGAGATCTCCGAGGACGAACGGGTCGGCACACTCATCGGCCAGTCGCAGGGGGTGCTGCGCAACCTCGACTTCGTCGCGGAGCGGGGTGCGGAGCGCGCCTTGGCCGAAGGGCCGCAGGCGCTGGCCGACGCGGTCGGTCGGGACCTCGAGGTCGTCCCCGAGGTCAACGGCCCGCTCGCCGTCTCCTCCGGCGGTCTGCAGGTCGACTCCTTCGGCTACGGCCTCGAACTCGACCGGCCGCTGCACCGGGGCAGGTTCGTGCTGACCGACGGCAGGGCGCCGCGGGCACCGGACGAGGTCGCCCTCTCGCCGAGCGTGGTGGCACGGCTCGGGGTACGGCTGGGAGACCGGGTGGACCTCGGCGAGGGCGGCGCCAAGGCCGAGGTCACCGGCATCGCGGCGATTCCCACCGACACCCTGCGGAAGTTCGTGGTGGCCCTCCCGGCCGTCGTCGCCGGCCAGGCACCGGCTCTCCCCAAGCCCGGGCAGGAGAGCTCCATGGCCGCCGCGCAGGACGGCACCGTCGTCGTGTGGCACACCCCGGACGCGCTCACGCCCGGGGCGCAGCGGGCCATGACCGGGCAGGGCTGGCGCCTCGAACCCCGCTCCAGTGCCTTCGACGTCGCCCGTGACGCCCCGGACTCCCTGCTTCCCGAGGAGTCCGCGGCCGCCTGGGTCCTCGGACTGGCGGTCCTGGTGCTCGGCGAACTCGGCCTGGTGATGGGAGCTGTCTACGCGATCGTCGTCCGCAGCAGCCGACGTGAACTCGCCCTGCTGGCCGCGGCCGGTGCGGGACCGAAGACCAGGCGGTCGGTCATCACCCACCAGGGGATCCTGGTGGGACTTCTCGCCACCGGACTCGCCGTCGGGGCCGGTGTGGCCGGTGCGTGGCTGCTGAAGCCCTGGGCGGCGGAGCGCAACGGTGAACTCTGGGGCGGGCTGCGTCTGGACGCCTGGCCGACGGCGGTCCTGGCACTGCTCGGCGTCCTCACTCCGGCGATCGCGGCCCGGGTCGCGGCACGCGGAGTCGGCGGCAACGTGGTCGCCGCCTTGCGAGACCAAGCCGACTTCGAGGACCGTGCGCCGCGCCGCGGGCAGGTGATGCTCGGCGTCCTGCTGACCTGCGGTCTGCTGCTGGCCGTCGCCGGCGCGTGGCTCAAGGCCCCGTTCACCGTCATGATCGGGGCGCTGAGCCTGGTCATCGGCACGGGCATTCTCGTACGGAGGCTGCTGCCGTCGAGCGCCGGCCGCGCCGACGGACTCCGGCTGATGCAGCGCATCGGGGCCCGGCTCCTGGCTCGTTCCGCGTCCCGCTCGGCGACCATGGGAACGGTGGTGGCCAGCCTCACGGTGCTGACCGGGCTCGTCCTGGCGGCCATGGGAGGGCTCACCGCGGAAGTCGGCAAGTCGTACGAGCCCAACTCCCCGCACGGTTCGGCCTTCGCCTACGCCACGAAGGTGCCCGGGCCCGCCACCGTCGCCGCCATGGAAGAGGCCCTCGGGGGCTGTCTCTTATACAC
>KL569233.1:21230-22054 GCA_000715635.1 Streptomyces violaceus
ATGTGTATAAGAGACAGGGCCATCGCCAGCCCGCCGGCCCCCAAGGGCACGGCCCCGGACGGCACCGCGTGGTCCTACTGGGGCGAGTACCAGGCCGCTTCACCGCTGCCCGACCGGCCCTCTGCCGTCATGGTGATCCGTGAGGCGGACCTCTCGACGGTGCTCGGCAGGAAACCCACCGCCCGGGAGCGCGGGGCGCTGTCCGCCGGTGGCGCGGTCGTCCTGGACGAGCGGCTCGCACCGGGAGGCCGGCTGACCGTGACCGCGCCGAAGTCCCCCGTCATGGACACGGGACGAACGGAGCTGGACACCAAGAGCCTCGACGCGGTCGCGGCCCAGCGGCGCTCGGAGTATCGCAACCTGCCGGTCGTCTACGTCAGCGCGGCCGGCCTCAAAGCGCTCGGCGGCGTCGAGCAGCCCAACTCCGCCTACTTCTACCTTCCCGCGCCGGAGGGCTCGATCTCCGCGGAACAGGAGGACCGCGCGCGCGGAGCGCTCGCCTCGGACATCGGCAGTGGTTACTTCACGCTGGAGGTGGAACGGGGCCCGGTCGCCGCCGAGGTGCTGAGGGCCACGACTCTGGGCAGCGCGGTGGTGCTGATGCTCGTGGCGGCCACGCTGGCCTTCCTCACGGTGGGCCTCGCCACTCAGGAGATGCGGCCGGACCTGTCGGCACTGGCCGCCGCAGGCGCCGACCGGCGGTTCCGGTCCTGGCTCACCGGTGTGTACGCCGGTCAGGTGACGCTCCTCGGAGTGCTGATGGGGGTCGGGGTGACCGCCGTCGCCACCCCCGCTCTGCTGTTCTCCCTGGACATCGGCTGGTC
>KL569233.1:22332-22551 GCA_000715635.1 Streptomyces violaceus
GGCGGCGGGCTGTCTCGGCGGCTCCCGGGTGACGACACTGCTGAGGACCGCACAGTGAGCCGGAACGCGGTCTGGTGGCCGAGTTTTTTGTCGGTGTACGGTCATTATCCGCCCGTTCGTGCACCTGTCTCGTCCTTCGGAGGACAGTCATGACGTTGCCCTGGTTACGGATGCTGGTCGCGTCGGCCGCGTCGATGGTGCTGCTCGGTACCTCCGCCG
>KL569233.1:22808-23114 GCA_000715635.1 Streptomyces violaceus
TGTATAAGAGACAGGGTCAAGGACGGCGGGGACGTGCTCCGGTACAGCTGGCCCGGCGTGTACTTCGAGGGCCGGATCAGGGGCACCGGCGTCGGCATCGTGCTCGACGACCCGGCCGCCGACTACGACGTCCAGGTCG
The DNA here is from genome assembly GCA_000715635.1 of Streptomyces violaceus. GTDB lineage: Bacteria > Actinomycetota > Actinomycetes > Streptomycetales > Streptomycetaceae > Streptomyces > Streptomyces violaceus. The sequence continues at coordinate 22,948 of KL569233.1, forward strand.
ACGGAGCCACCGTCGCGACCCTCGTCACGCCGGGGAAGACCACTCACTGGGTCAACGGCCTGCGCGACGGCGTGCACACCGTCCGGCTCGTCAAACGCAACGACACCCCCTGGGCCACCAGCGCGTTCGGCGGCTTCGTCGCCGCGCCGGGCGGCGCGGTGCTGGCT
>KL569233.1:23353-24773 GCA_000715635.1 Streptomyces violaceus
TCGGCGATTCCCTCACCGCGGGCTACGGCAACCTCTCGGCCTCCCGCGACTGCACCGGCGAGCAAGTCGCCCGCACCACCAACGCCGACGTGAGCTATGCCGCCCTCACCGCCCGGCGGCTGCGCGCCGACTACCAGATCAACGCGTACTCGGGCCGGGGCATGGTGCGCAACTACAACGGAGGCTCGCCGGAGGAGAACTACCGCACCTTCTACGACCGCGCGCTGCTGAACGTGCCGGGCGACGTCTGGCAGAACCCGGGCACCTGGCGGCCGCGGCTCGTGGTGGTCCACCTCGGCACCAACGACTTCTCGACCCCTCTCAACCCGGGCGAGCCCTGGACGGACGAGAGCCTCGCCGCCGCGTACCGGAGCGCCTACAGCGGCTTCCTCCAGAAGCTGCGGACTCGCTACGGGCCCGGGACCACCCTGCTGGCCGTCGGTGCCGGCCCGTTCGCCGGACATGTCGAGCAGGTGGTCCGGGAGCGCACCGGCGCCGGCGACCGCCGGGTCCGCTACTGGCGGCTCGACGACACGAACCTGGACCACACGGGTTGCCACTGGCACTACTCGGCTCAGGACCACCGGCTCCTCGCCGACCGGCTCACCTCGTTCCTCGGCGACCTGCCGATCCGCTGGTGACGTCGTAGCCGGTTCTGCCCGCAGCGCGTAACGTGACGAACCATGAAGATCTCCATCCGGGACGGGTCGTCATGAGAATCCTCATCAGCGCCGACATGGAGGGCGCCACCGGGGTCACCTGGCCGGACGACGTCGTGCCGGGCGCCGCACAGTGGGAGCGCTGCCGCTCGCTGTTCACCTCCGACGTCAACGCCGCCGTGCTCGGCTTCCACGACGGCGGCGCCGACGAGGTGATCATCAACGAGGCGCACGCGACCATGCGCAATCTGCTGCTGGAGCGGCTGGACGAACGGGCCCAGCTGCTCACCGGCCGGCACAAGGCGCTCTCCATGGTGGAGGGCGTGCAGCACGGCGACATCGACGGCATCGCCTTCGTCGGCTACCACGCGGGCGCCGGCATGGAGGGCGTCCTCGCCCACACCTACCTCGCGAACCAGATCACGGGCGTGTGGCTGAACGACGTACGGGCCAGCGAGGGGCTGCTCAACGCCCATGTCGTCGCCGAGTTCGGGGTGCCGGTCGTGCTGGTCACCGGGGACGACGTCGCCTGCGAGGACGCCCTCGGCTACGCGCCCGAGGCGCTGAAGGTCGCGGTGAAGGACCATGTGTCGCGGTACGCAGCCGTGTGCCGCACCCCTGCCCGGACCGCCGCCGACATCCGCGCGGCGGCCAAGGAGGCCGCCGCGCTGGCGGTGCGTCACGAACCCGTGCGCGGCGGCCCGTTCACCATCGCCGTCGAGTTCGACGCCGAGCACCTGGCGATGGCCGCCACGATCGTG
>KL569233.1:24998-25259 GCA_000715635.1 Streptomyces violaceus
GGCCCGCCACGATCGTGCCGGGTGTGGACCGGATCGGGGAGCGGAAGGTGGCCTGCACGAGCGAGACCATGTACGAGGGCATCCGCGCCTTCAAGGCGGTCACCACGATCGTCTCGGCCGCGGTGGAGGAGCAGTATGGCTGAGCAGGTGGACGAGCAGGCGCTGGACGAGGTCGTGACGTTCACGTCCGACCTGATCCGGATCGACACCACCAACCGGGGCGGGGGCGACTGCCAGGAGCGGCCCGCCGCCGAGTACGCC
>KL569233.1:25454-26846 GCA_000715635.1 Streptomyces violaceus
GCCCGCCGCCGAGTACGCCGCCGCGCGGCTCCCCGGGGCCGGGATCGAGCCGACGCTCCTGGAGCGCACCAAGGGCCGGACCAATGTCGTCGCCCGCGTCGCGGGCACCGACCCCGGAGCCGGCGCGCTGCTGCTCCACGGCCATCTGGACGTCGTCCCCGCCGAGGCCGCCGACTGGAGCGTGCACCCGTTCTCCGGCGAGGTCCGCGACGGGGTCGTCTGGGGGCGCGGCGCCGTCGACATGAAGAACATGGACGCGATGATCCTCGCCGTGGTGCGCGCCTGGGCCCGGCAGGGCGTACGGCCCCGGCGGGACATCGTCATCGCGTTCACCGCGGACAGAGCCAGTGCCGAGGATGGCTCCGGGTTCCTCGCCGACCAACACGCCACACTGTTCGAGGGCTGCACCGAGGGCGTCAGCGAGTCGGGCGCCTTCACCTTCCACGACGGCGACGGGCGGCAGATCTACCCGATCGCGGCCGGGGAGCGCGGCACCGCCTGGCTGAAGCTCACCGCGCGCGGACGCACCGGGCACGGCTCCAAGGTGAACCCGGACAACGCGGTGACCCGGCTCGCGGCGGCGATCGCGCGCATCGGCGAGCACGAGTGGCCCTTGCGGCCGACCGCGACGGTACGCGCGGCGCTCACCGAACTCGCCGCGCTCTACGGCATCGACAGCGACCTGACGGACGTCGACGCGCTGCTCGACAAGCTGGGCCCCGCCGCGAAGCTCGTCGAGTCGACGGTACGCAACAGCGCCAACCCGACGATGCTGAACGCGGGGTACAAGGTCAACGTGATCCCCGGGGAGGCCGTGGCACAGGTGGACGGCCGGTATCTGCCCGGCGGTGAGGACGAGTTCCGCGAGACCCTCGACCGGCTCACCGGGCCGGACGTGGAGTGGGAGTTCCACCACCACGAGGTCGCCCTGGAGTCGCCGGTGGACTCGGCGACGTTCGCCCGGATGCGGGCCGCCGTCGAGGAGTTCGCCCCGGAGGGACACGTCGTGCCGTACTGCATGTCAGGCGGCACGGACGCCAAGCAGTTCTCGCGCCTCGGCATCACCGGCTACGGCTTCACACCGCTGAAGCTGCCGGAGGGCTACGACTACGGGGCCATGTTCCACGGGGTCGACGAGCGGGTCCCGGTCGAGGCGCTGCACTTCGGTGTGCGGGTACTCGACCGGTTCCTGCGGACGGCCTAGGGGAGTGGGGGAGAGAGTGCGGACGCTGGCGTACGGGGCGTGGCCCTCGCCCATCGACGCGGCCCTGGCCGCCGCGCACGACGGGCACCCGGAATACGTTGGCTTCGTCGGCGACGAGGTGTGGTGGACCGAGCCCCGGCCCGCCGAGGGCGGCCGCCGCACCCTGGTGCCTGTCTCTTATACACATC
>KL569233.1:27082-27725 GCA_000715635.1 Streptomyces violaceus
CCCTGGTGCGGCGGCACGCCGACGGCACGGAGGAGCCGGTGCTGCCCGCGCCGTGGAACGTGCGCAGCCGGGTCATCGAGTACGGCGGGCACCCCTGGGCGGCACACGCGGGCGACGACGGCCCGCTGGTGGTGTTCGTGAACTTCGCCGACCAGCGGCTGTACCGGTATGAGCCGGGCCAAGAGCCTCGCCCGCTCACGCCGGTGTCTCCCGTGGGCGCGGGCCTGCGCTGGGCGGAGCCGTCGCTGCGGCCCGAGCGGGGCGAGGTGTGGTGCGTGCTGGAGGAGTTCACCGGTGACGGACCCACCGATGTGCGCCGCGTCCTGGCCGCGGTCCCGCTCGACCGCTCCGCCGCCCAGGACCGGGACGCCGTACGCGAACTCACCGACGCCCGGCACCGGTTCGTGACGGGCCCGAAGCTCTCCCCGGACGGGCGGAAGGCGGCCTGGCTCGCCTGGGACCATCCGCGCATGCCGTGGGACGGCACCGAACTGGTCCTCGCCGACATCGGCCCCGACGGCACCCTGCACGACGCCCGTACCGTCGCCGGCGGGCCCGGCGAGTCCATCGCCCAGGCCGACTGGACCCACGACGGCCGCCTCCTGCACGCGAGCGACCGCAGCGGCTGGTGGAACCTCTACCT
>KL569233.1:27921-28618 GCA_000715635.1 Streptomyces violaceus
TGCCCGCGCGAGGAGGAGTTCGGCGGGGCGCTGTGGAAGCTCGGCATGCGATGGTTCGCGCCGCTCGACAACGGCCTGATCGCCGTCGTGCACGGCCGGGGCGCCACCGCCCTCGGCATCCTGGACCCCGAGACCGGCGAGGTCGTCGACGCCGCCGGGCCCTGGACCGAGTTCGCGCCCACCCTCGCCGCGCACGGCAAGCGCAGCGAGATGGGGGTCCCCCCGCCCGGAGGGTGGGGGAGGGTCGTCGCAGTCGGGGCCAGCCCGCGCAGCGCCTACGAGCTCGTGGAACTGGACGCCGCCACCGGCCACGCCCGCGTCATCGGCGCCGAGCACGACGACGCCGTGGACCCCGCGTACTACCCCGAGCCGCAGATCCGCACCTTCACCGGCCCGGACGGACGCGACATCCACGCCCACATCTACCCGCCCCACCATCCCGGCTGCGTCGCGCCCGGCGACGAACTGCCGCCGTACGTCGTCTGGGCGCACGGCGGGCCCACCGGCCACGCACCCCTCGTGCTCGATCTGGAGATCGCCTACTTCACCTCACGCGGTATCGGCGTCGCCGAGGTGAACTACGGCGGTTCCACCGGATACGGCCGCCCCTACCGCGAGCGGCTGCGCGAGCAGTGGGGCGTGGTGGATGTCGAGGACTGCGCCGCCGTCGCCCTGGCCCTCGCGGACGAGGGCACCG
>KL569233.1:28893-30753 GCA_000715635.1 Streptomyces violaceus
GAGGCTGGACCGCGGCCGCCTCGCTCACCACGACCGATGTCTACGCCTGCGGCACGATCAAGTACCCCATCCTGGACCTCACCGGCTGGGGCACGGGGGAGACCCACGACTTCGAGTCGCAGTACCTGGAGAGCCTGATCGGGCCGCTCGCCGAGGTGCCCGCACGCTACGCGGAGCGCTCGCCCGCCACCCACGCCGACCGCCTCCGCGTGCCGTTCCTGCTGCTCCAGGGCCTGGACGACGTGATCTGCCCGCCCGTCCAGTGCGAGCGGTTCCTGGCCCGGCTGGAGGGGCGGCGGGTGCCGCACGCCTATCTCGCCTTCGAGGGGGAGGGGCACGGGTTCCGCCGGGCGGAGACCATGGTGCGCGCCCTGGAGGCCGAACTCTCCTTGTACGCCCAGGTGTTCCGACTCAACCCGCTCGGTGTCCCGACCTTGGAGCTCGACAGGTGAACCAGCTTCTGCGACCGCCCCGGCTCGCCCCCGGAGCCCGTGCCGCCGTCGTCGCGCCGAGCGGGCCCGTGCCCGAGGAGCGGCTCCAGGCCGGGCTCGACATCCTGCGCGGCTGGGACCTCGACCCCGTGGTGGCGCCCCATGTGCTCGGCCGGCACCGCGCGTTGGACTACCTGGCCGGCACGGACGCCGAGCGGGCCGCCGATCTGCGGGACGCCTGGTGCGACCCGTCCGTCGCCGCGGTGCTGTGCGCCCGGGGCGGGTACGGGGCGCAGCGCATGGTCGACCTGCTCGACTGGGCGGCGATGCGGGCGGCGGGCCCGAAGGTGTTCGCCGGGTTCAGCGACATCACCGTCCTGCACCAGGCCTTCGCCACCCGCCTCGGACTGGCCACCCTGTACGGCCCCGGGGTCGCCGGCGTCGACTTCCTCAAGAACGCCCGGGCCCAGGAGCAGCTGCGGGCGACCCTCTTCGAGCCGGAGTCCGTGCGGACCCTCACGGCCGTGCCCCCGGGCGGCAGTGCGCTGGTGCCCGGACGGGCCCGGGGCGTCACGCTGGGCGGCTGTCTGAGCCTGCTCGCGAGCGACCTCGGCACCCCGCACGCCCACGCGGCGGCCCGGGGCGGACTGCTGCTGATCGAGGACGTCGGCGAGAGCCCGTACCGCCTGGACCGGTATCTGACCCAACTCCTGCGCACCGGCTGGCTGGACGGGGTCGCCGGGATCGTGCTCGGATCGTGGGCGACGTGCGGTCCGTACGAGGACCTGCGCGCGGTCTTCGCCGACCGGCTCGGCGGGCTCGGTGTCCCGGTCGTGGAGGAGTTCGGGTTCGGGCACGGCGAGGGCGCGCTGACGATGCCCCTGGGGATGGTGGCCGAACTGGACGCCGGAACGGGAACGTTGACGTTCGACGAACCGGCCCTGAGCTGATCATGCCGTTACTGAAATCCTGTCAAGAAACCCTCGTTTCGGTGATTGACGCTTCCTGACACGTGTCACACGATGACTACCGACCAAGTACCTACTGGTCGGTATTCGGGTTGTCCCCCACCGTGGAGGTCCGTGTGTCCCGACGCGTGCCCAGATCCCGCGCGCCGCTCGCTCTCGCTCTGGGCGCCGCCCTGGCCGTCCCCCTCACCCTCACTCCGCCCGCCACCGCGGCGGACTCCTACACCGTCACCCCGCTCAAATTCACCGTCCAGGCGGGCGGCCGGCCCTGCACGGTCGACGCCGACCTGTACCGCCCGGCGGGGGTGGACCGTGACCACCGGGCGCCCGCCGTGCTCGGCACGAACGGCTTCGGCGGCAGCAAGTCGGACGGTTCGACAGGACACCATCGGCAAGGCCTTCGCCCAGCGCGGCTACGTCTCCCTCATCTACTCCGGGCTCTGTCTCTTATACACATCTCT
>KL569233.1:30915-32357 GCA_000715635.1 Streptomyces violaceus
TGCCTCATCTCCCTCGACGACCCGGACATCGACGGCGCCGCCGCCTCGCAGCTGGTCGACTTCCTGGGCGGCAAACGCGCCGCCGACGACGGCACCACCGCCGACTACGTCGCCCTCGACCGGCCCGGCGACCCACGGGTCGGCATGATCGGCGGCTCCTACGGCGGTGCCGTCCAGCTGGCGACGGCCGCCGTCGACCACCGCCTCGACGCGCTCGTCCCCATGATCACCTGGAACGACCTGGCGTACGCGCTGGACCCCAACAACGCCACCGGCAGCACCGGCGTCCCGGGCGTCTTCAAGTGGCAGTGGACCAACGGTTTCTACCTCATCGGCGAGGGCCAGCCCCTGCTCCAGCCCAGCCTCGACCCGTCCCGCATCAACTCCCTCTCTTGTCTGCACTTCGTCACCAAGGCCTGCCGGACCATCCACACGCTCAACTCCGGCAGCTACCCCGCCGACCGGACCGCCGAGCTGCTCGCCTTCGCGCGCAGCGTCTCCCCGGCGTCGTACCTCCACCGGGTCAAGACACCCACCCTGCTGGTCCAGGGGCAGGCCGACACCCTCTTCAACCTCAACGAGGCGACGGCGACGTACCGGACGCTCAGCGCACAGGGCACCCCCGTGAAGATGATCTGGCAGTCCTGGGGCCACAGCGGCGGTCTCACCGGCCCGGCCGCCGGAGAGCTCGACCTGTCGAAGGGCAACCTGGAGACCAGCTACGTCGGCCGGCGCGTCCTCGCCTGGTTCGACCGTCACCTGCGGGGGCGGACACACGTCGACACGGGACCGGCCTTCGCCTATCACCGGGACTGGATCACCGACCCGGACCGCGCCTACGCCACCGCCGGCCGCCTCCCCGCGCCGAGCCGCACGCTGTACCTCTCCGGCGACGGCAAGCTCGTCGACAACCGGAACAAGGTGGCCCGGGGCAGCCGCGGCTACGTCAACGGGCTGCTTCCCACGAGCCATTCCGAGAGCTCGCTGGCCGGCCTCATCGGACTGCCCGACACCCCACCGCACGACACCAAGGGCACCTACCTCGACTGGACCAGCGCCCCACTGACACGCCCCCTCGATGTCGTGGGCGCGCCCCGGGCCACACTCCAGGTGCACTCCCCGAAGGCCGAGCGCACCCAGAACTCCGGCGACGCGGCCGACAAGCTCGTCCTGTTCGCCAAGCTCTACGACGTCGCCCCCGACGGCACCCGCACCCTGGTGCGCCGCCTGGTCGCGCCGGTCCGGGTACCGGACGTGACCAAGAGCTTCACCGTCACGCTGCCCGGGATCGTGCACCGGTACGAGAAGGGGCACCGGCTGCGGTTCGTGATCGCGGCGAGCGACGACGCGTACTTCGGCAACCGGGGGATCAAACCGGTGACCGTGGTCAGCGGGCCGCGGAACACCGGGGTGCTCCGGCTGCCGGTCGCGGGCTCCTGACG
>KL569233.1:32574-33946 GCA_000715635.1 Streptomyces violaceus
CAGCCCGCTCAGAGATGTGTATAAGAGACAGCCACAACGCATCCCGCTACCTCGCCGAAGGCCCCCGGGTGGGCATACGCCACTTCACCTACGGGGACGGCGCCGAGTTCACCGCCCGGGCACGGGAGAGCAAGGACCTGCACCACCCCTGGCTCTTCCCGCCCGAGAGCGCCCACGCCTACACCGCGTACGCAGGCCGGCTGATCGAGGACCCGTCCAAGGCCGGCTTCCTCGTCTGCGAGAAGGGCGACGTCCGCGAGAAGGGCGACGGGGCCATCGCCGGGTTCATCAACATCAACAACATCGTCGATGGCGGCTTCCAGTCCGGGGCGCTGGGCTACGGCGCCTTCGCGCACGCCGCCGGGCGGGGGCTGATGCGCGAAGGTCTCGACCTCGTCGTGCGGTACGCGTTCGGCCCGATGCGGCTGCACCGGCTGGAGATCAACGTCCAGCCCACGAACACCGCGTCGATCGCCCTGGCGCGCGGCTGCGGGTTCCGCCTGGAGGGCTTCTCGCCGAAGATGCTCTTCGTCGACGGGGCCTGGCGCGACCACGAACGCTGGGCGATCACCGCCGAAATGGTCACGGGGCCGGGGCGGAGTTGAGCCCGGCCCCGGCGGACATCACGCGTTGCGGTCCACGTACTCGTAGATCGACCCGTCCGGGTGCAGCGCGATCAGATTGCGGCCGGCCGGCGACGCGATGGGGCCCGCCACGATGTGGGCGCCCAGTTCGGTGAGCACCCGGTGGGTGTCGTCGACGTCCTTGACGGCGATCGTCGCGGAGACCTTGCGCAGCACCTCCAGTTCGGCCGGGGGACCGCTCATCAGCAGGAAGCAGCCGATCGCCGCCACCTCGACACCGCCCCGTTCGAAGCGCTGGGCGCTGCCGCCCGCCAGCCGCTCGTAGAAGGGGATCGCGGTCTCGAGGTCGTCGACGCAGACGCGCAGTGTGGCACCCAGAATCTCCATGAGGACGAGCCTAGTTACGCGCCGGGGGGCGAGGGTACCCGGCCGGGTATGAAGCCGATGGATCACCTGGAGCATCTGGACAAGCATCTGGTTGACGAGCTGGCACAGGTGGCGCGTGAGACCGTACGGGACGAACTGCGCGAGCAGACACGCAAACAGCGCCGCAGGGCCACGCTGTACGCCGCGTCCGGCGCCCTGGCCCTGTACGCGGGCGCGGCCCTCGCACTCGCCGTGGGACTGGCCCTTGCCCTCGGCCTGCCCGACTGGGCGGCGGCGCTGATCACCGCCGTGATCCTGGGTGCCGCGGCCTATGTGCTGCGTGGCATGGCCCGGCCGACCCGTCCGGGTACCGGGCACGGGGCCGGTGTGGTCCCGGGCCACGATGACGCGGGCCAGGCCGC
>KL569233.1:34169-37831 GCA_000715635.1 Streptomyces violaceus
GGTCTGCCGTATCCGCCCGTGCCGCCGGCCCCGCCCGGCGGGCCCGCCCCGGGCACCGTGCCCCCGCGGCCGACGGACGACCCGGATCTCCCCGGTCCCAAGGCGTGACCTGGGTGCGCGGGAAAGGGGCATCGGACAAGCACGGCCGCGTGATCGTGGTGACCGGAGCCACCGGCGGTGTCGGACGGGCCACGGCCCGCGCCTTCGCCGCCCGGGGCGACCGGGTCGCCCTGCTGGCCCGGGGACGTGAGGGGCTCGCCGCGGCGGCGGACGAGGTGCAGCGCGCCGGGGGCGAGGCCCTCGTCGTCGGCGTGGACGTCTGTGACGCCAAGGCCGTCGACGCCGCCGCACAGCAGGTCGTCGACACCTTCGGCCACATCGACGTCTGGGTCAACAACGCCTTCACCGGGGTCTTCGCGCCGGTCACGGAGGTCTCCCCGGACGAGTTCCGCCGGGTGACCGAAGTGACCTACCTCGGCTATGTGTTCGGCAGCCGGGCCGCCCTGCGCCATATGCGGCCGCGCGACCGCGGCACCATCGTGCAGGTCGGCTCCGCGCTCGCCTACCGGGGCATCCCGCTGCAGTCGGCGTACTGCGGGGCCAAGCACGCGATCCAGGGGTTCAACGAGTCGCTGCGCTGCGAGCTGCTGCACGCGCGCAGCGGGGTGCGGACGACGATGGTGCAGCTGCCGGGTCTCAACACCCCGCAGTTCGACTGGGTGTTGAACCGGATGGCGGGCCGGGCCAGGCCCGTCGCGCCCGTGTACCAGCCGGAGGTCGCCGCCCGCGCCATCGTGCACGCGGCGTCGCACGCACGGCGCCGGGAGTACTGGGTGGGCGGCTCCACGGCTGCCACGCTCATCGCCAACGCCGTCGTCCCCGGACTGCTGGACCGCTATCTGGCGCGTACGAACTTCGACGCGCAGCAGGACGAGGGCACGCCGGGCGGCCCGGTGAACCTGTGGGCCCCGGCGGACGGGCCAAACGGCCACGACTTCGGCGCGCACGGGCGCTTCGACGACGAGGCCGTGGCCTACAGCCCGCAGCAGTGGCTGTCGCGCAACCGGGGGCGGCTGGGCGCGGCGCTGACCGTGGGGGCGGGGATCCTGGTCGCCCGCAGACTGGCCGGGCTGGTCCGCCGCTAGTTCCTTCCAGGCGACCCGGTACTCGGCCACCTCCTGTGTCCGCAGGGTCAGTCCGTGGCCGACGCCCCGGGCCGGGTGGACCGTGCCGCCCGTGGGGTCCAGGGCGCCGTTGGCGTCGACGTACAACTCGGCCTCGTCGCCGATGACATGGCGGGCGGCCCGGGCGCGGCGCAGGTCACGGGCGACCTCGCGGCCCCGCAGCCCCGCGCCTTGCACCCCGTGCCGGTCGCGTCGCCCGCCGACATCTCGCAGGTTCTGTCAGAGGGTCTGCTGGAGCTGAGGCAGCACCTTCGTGCGGTAGAAGTCGAAGAAGCCGCGCAGGTCGGGGCCGATCTGGTTGACGTAGACCCGGTCGAAGCCCGCGTCGGCGAACTGCTTCAGCTCGGCCACATGGTCGTCCACGTCGTCGCCGCACACCCGGTTCTCGCGCACCATGTCCTCGGTGACCAGCTCTTGCGCCTGCTCGAAGTGCTTGGGGGAGGGCAGCACCTGGCCCAGCTCGCCCGGCAGCTGCTCGTTCGCCCAGAGCCGGTGGACGGTGCGTACGGCCTCGTCCTTGTCGGTGTCGTAGCAGACCTTGGTACCGCCGCTGACCAGCTTTCCGCCGCCCCCGCCCTTGCGGTACTGCTCCACCATCGTCTCGTCCGGCGCGATGGTGATGTAGCCGTCGCCGACGCGGGACGCGAGCTGGGTCGCCGCCGGGCCGAAGCCGGAGATGTCGATCGGGATCGGCTCGTCCGGCACCGTGTACAGGCGGGCGTTCTCCACCGTGTAGTGCGGCCCGTGGTGGTTCACCTCCTCGCCCGTGAACAGCCGGCGCATCACCTGGATGGCCTCCTCCAGCATGTCCAGACGGACGTGGGCCGGCGGCCAGTGATCGCCCAGGATGTGCTCGTTGAGCGCCTCTCCGGAGCCGACACCGAGCCGGAAGCGGTTGTCCGTCATCACCGCGCTGGTCGCCGCGGCCTGCGCCACCACCGCCGGGTGCATCCGCACCGTCGGGCAGGTCACCGCCGTCTCGATCGGCAGGGACACCGCCTCGGACAGCGCGCCGATCACCGACCAGACGAACGGGCTCTGGCCCTGCTCGTCGTTCCACGGGTGATAGTGGTCGGAGATCCACAGCGCCTGGAATCCGGCCTGCTCGGCCATCCGCGCCTGCTCGATCAGCTCGGCGGGTCCGTACTGCTCGCACGAGAGGAAATAGCCGTACTCGGGCATGGGGGAGTGCCTCCGCGACGTGGGCGGTCCGTATGCCGCACCGGGTACCCGGGCGCCGGTCCGGAAACCGGCTGTGTTCGGGCCGGGAGGGCCCGGCGGACGTTTGGGTGCCCTGGCCAGGGGGACGCGGAAGGCTCCCGAGGTACGCGACAGCGCCGGAGGCGAGCGAACCGTGAGTCGACCCCGCATCGTGATCGTCGGTGCCGGCTTCGCCGGCTACCGCGCGGCCCGCACCCTGTCCCGGCAGACCCGGGGCCGGGCCCACATCACCCTGCTGAACCCGACCGACTACTTCCTGTACGTGCCACTGCTGCCCCAGGTCGCCGCCGGCGTCCTGGAGCCACGCCGGGTCACGGTCTCCCTCTCGGACACGCTGCGGGACGTACGGCTGGTGCTGGGCGAGGCCGACCGGGTCGACCTCGACGGACGCACCCTGCACTACACCGGCCCCGAGGGCGACGGCGGCACGCTCTCCTACGACCGTCTTGTGCTCGCCGCCGGCAGCGTCAACAAGCTGCTGCCCATCCCGGGCGTCGCCGAGCACGCGCACGGCTTCCGCGGGCTGCCCGAGGCGCTGTACCTGCGCGACCACGTGACCCGGCAGGTGGAGCTGGCGGCCGCCGCCGAGGACCCCAAGACGTGCGCCGCGCGATGCACCTTCGTCGTGGTCGGCGCCGGTTACACCGGCACCGAGGTCGCCGCGCACGGGCAGATGTTCACCGACGCGCAGGTCCGCAAGCACCCGCTGCGGCAGGGCCTGCGACCGCGCTGGATCCTGCTGGACGTGGCGCCGCGGGTGCTGCCCGAGATGGACGGGAAACTCTCCTCCACCGCCGACCGCGTGCTGCGGCAGCGGGGTGTGGACGTGCGGATGGGCACCTCCGTCAAGGAGGCCACGCCCGACGGGGTCGTACTGACCGACGGCGAGTTCGTCGAGACCCGGACGCTGGTGTGGTGCGTGGGCGTACGGCCCGACCCGCTGGTCGAGTCCCTCGGGCTGCCGATGGAGAAGGGGCGTCTGCTCGTCGACCCGAACCTGCAGGTGCCGGGCCGTCCGGAGCTGTTCGCGTGCGGTGACGTGGCCGCTGTGCCCGATCTGGAGAAGCCGGGGAGCTATACGCCGATGACCGCGCAGCACGCCTGGCGGCACGGCAAGGTCGCGGCCGAGAACGTCGCCGCGTCGCTCGGCCTCGGGGGCGCGCGGAAGCCCTACCGCCATCGCGACCTGGGCTTCGTCGTCGACCTGGGCGGTGCGAAGGCGGCGGCCAATCCGCTCGGCGTGGCGCTGTCCGGGGT
>KL569233.1:38113-38481 GCA_000715635.1 Streptomyces violaceus
ACCGTGTCCGGGTCGCCGCCGACTGGCTGCTGGACGCCGTACTGCCGCGCCAGGCCGTGCAGTTGGGGCTCGTACGGTCCTGGTCCGTGCCCCTGGACACGTCGTCGCCGGAGGTGGCCCGGGTGCCGGGCGGGCCCGGGACGCGCCAGGAGGCGAGCGCCCGCTCGGGGCCGGGCGCCGCGGTCGAGGCCGACACACACGACGGGGGGACCGGCACCGGGCCCGGGAAGGGCCGGGCCGGCGACGAGCCCGCGAAGGGGCAGCCCGGATCCGGGGTGACACTGTCCGGATCCGGGGCCGCGGAGCGCCGCTCGGAAAGGGAGCTCGCCAAGGGCCGACCGGGAGAGCCGGCCGGGACCTGGCCCGCC
>KL569233.1:38671-39261 GCA_000715635.1 Streptomyces violaceus
GGGACCGCTCGGCCGTACGCAGGCCAGGAGCGGGCCCGCGACGAGCCTGCCGAGGGGCAGCCGGGCGGTGAATCCGCGCGAAACCAGCCCGGTGGTGAACCCGCCAAGAACCAGCCCGGCGACGAGCCCGCCAGGGAGCAGCCCGCGCCCGCTCCGCGACCCCCTGACGATCAACCACCCCCGGGCCCCGATATCGCCCCCGGCCCCGTCAAGCGTTCCGACCCACCGGACGACTCCGCGAAAGGAGACTCATGAACACCGGTGAACTCACCGATCTCGGCCAGCAGCTGCGCGTGGACAGTGTCCGCGCTGCCGCCGCCGCGGGCTCCGGGCACCCGACGTCCTCGATGTCCGCGGCCGACCTGCTGGCCGTTCTGCTCGCACACCACTTCCGCTACGACTTCGACCGCCCCGCTCACCCCGGCAACGACCGCTTCGTCCTGTCCAAGGGACACGCCTCGCCGCTGCTGTACTCCGCGTACAAGGCCGCCGGCGCCATCGACGACGAGGAACTGCTCACCTTCCGCAAGCTGGGCAGCCGCCTCGAAGGACACCCCACCCCGCAGCGTCTGCCGTGGGTCGAGACGGCC
>KL569233.1:39523-44526 GCA_000715635.1 Streptomyces violaceus
GGGCCTGCCGGTCGGTGTCGGCATCGCGCTGGCCGGCAAGCGGCTGGACCGCACCGGCTACCGCACCTGGGTGCTGTGCGGCGACAGCGAGCTCGCCGAGGGATCCGTGTGGGAGGCCGCCGAGCACGCCGGGTACGAGCACCTGGACAACCTCACCGTGATCGTCGACGTCAACCGGCTCGGCCAGCGCGGCCCGACCCGGCACGGCCACGACCTGGACGCCTACGCCCGCCGCTTCCAGGCCTTCGACTGGCACACCATCGAGGTCGACGGGCACGACGTGGACGCCGTCGACCGCGCCTACGGCGAGGCCGCCTCCACCAAGGGCCAGCCCACCGCGATCCTCGCCCGCACCCTCAAGGGCAAGGGCGTCGAGGGCGTCCAGGACCGCGAGGGCCTGCACGGCAAGCCGCTGCCGGAGGCCGAGGAGGCGATCGCCGAACTCGGCGGACCGCGCGACATCCGCGTAGCGGTGCAGGAACCGCCCGCCGCCCGCATGCTGCACGCCGTCCACACCGGGAACTACGAACTCCCCAGGTGGGACAAGGGCGACGAGGTCGCCACCCGCAACGCCTTCGGCGAGGCACTCGCCGCGCTCGGCACCGGCCGCGGCGACATCGTCGCCCTGGACGGCGAGGTCGGCGACTCCACCCGCGCCGAGTTCTTCGCCAAGGAGCACCCCGACCGCTACTTCGAGTGCTACATCGCCGAGCAGCAGATGGTCGCCGCGGCCGTCGGGCTCGCCGCGCGTGGCTGGGTGCCGTACGCCACCACGTTCGCGGCCTTCCTGACCCGGGCCCACGACTTCATCAGGATGGCGTCCGTCAGCGGCTCCGGCATCAACCTGGTCGGCTCGCACGCCGGTGTCGCCATCGGCCAGGACGGGCCCAGCCAGATGGGCCTGGAAGATCTGGCGATGATGCGGGCGGTGCACGGCTCGACCGTGCTGTACCCGTGCGACGCCAACCAGACCGCCCGGCTCGTCGGCGCGATGGCCGGCCTGGAGGGCGTCCGTTACCTGCGCACCTCGCGCGGCGAGAGTCCGGTGATCTACGGCCCCGACGAGGAGTTCCCGGTCGGCGGGAGCAAGGTGCTGCGCTCCTCCGAGCGCGACCGGCTGACCCTCGTCGCGGCGGGTGTCACCGTGCACGAGGCACTGGTCGCCGCCGATGCCCTGGAACGGGAGGGCATCCAGGCGCGGGTGATCGACCTGTACTCCGTGAAGCCCGTCGACCGGGCCACCCTGCGCCGGGCCGCCGAGGAGACCGGCTGCCTGGTGACCGTGGAGGACCACCACCCGGAGGGCGGCATCGGGGACGCGGTCCTCGACGCCTTCACCGACGGGCGGCCCGTCCCGCGCCTGGTGCGGCTCGGCGTACGGTCGATGCCCGGCTCGGCGTCCCCGGCCGAGTCGCTGCACGCCGCGGGCATCGACGCCGAGTCGATCGCGGCGGCCGGGCGGCTGCTGGTGGAGGAGGCGGTCGTGCCGTGAGCGGCGGCGACGGTACGCGCAAGGTGCGGGCCGGCCGTCGCACCGTGACGGTCCACCGGCCGGACAAGGTGCTCTTCCCCGGCGGCGGGGATGCCAAGGAGTACACCAAGGGCGACCTGGTGGACTACCACCGGGCCGTCGCGCCCTTCATGCTGCCGCACCTGCGCGGCCGTCCGCTGATGCTGGAGCGGCACCCGGACGGGCTCGACGGCCCGAGGTTCATGCAGAAGAACACCCCGGACAACTACCCGGAGTGGATCACCCGCGTCGAGGTGGCCAAGGAGGGCGGCACCGTCCTTCACACCGTCTGTGACGACACCGCCACCCTCCTCTACCTGGCCGACCAGGCGAGCATCGCCCTGCACCGCTGGCTGTCCCGCGCCGACAGCGTCGACCACCCCGACCGGATGGTCTTCGACCTCGATCCCGCCGGCGACGACTTCGAGGCCGTACGCGAGGCCGCCCGGCTGCTCGGGGAACTGCTCGACGAGCTGGAGCTGCCCTCGGCGCTGATGACCACCGGCTCGCGCGGACTGCACGCGATCGTGCCGCTGAACGGCCGGCACGACTTCGACGAGGTGCGTTCCTTCGCCCGGGACGTCGCCGACACCCTCGCCGACGCCCACCCCGACCGGCTCACCACCGCCGCCCGCAAGAAGGACCGCGGTGAGCGGCTCTACCTCGACGTGCAGCGCAACGCCTACGCACAGACCGCCGTCGCGCCCTTCACGGTCCGGCCCCGCCCGGGCGCGCCCGTGGCGACCCCCATCACCTGGGACCAGCTGAACGACCCGGAGCTGCACGCCCGCGGCTGGACCATCGCCGACGCCGTCGAGCAGGCCCGCACCAACCCCTGGTCCGGCCTGCTGAACCGCGGCCGGGCGCTGGGACCGGCCCGGCGGCGGCTGGACGCCCTGCGCGGCTGAGCCACCCGTAGATCCTCGGCGGATGGCAGATGCATGAGAACGCAGAGGTTTGGCGAACACTCTTGCGGCCACACGGAGGGGGAGGTGGCCATGTCGAACACAAGAAACACGCAAGAGTCACAGAGTTCACAGAAGTCTCAGAACTCTCAGAATTCGCGCAAACCGACTGACAGCGCGGCCGACGAGCGGCCGAACCCCATGGAGGTGCTGCGCCAGGCGCGTGGCCAGCTCGAGGAACTCACCGGCATGACCGCCGAGTCCGTGTCGTCCTTCGAGCAGACGGAGCACGGCTGGACTCTGGAGGTCGAGGTCCTCGAGCTCGAGCGCGTGCCCGACACGATGAGCCTGCTGGCGAGCTACCAGGTGGAGCTCGACGGCCAGGGGCAGCTCACGGGGTATCGCCGCGTCCGCCGCTACGAGCGGGGGCGGTCCGACCCGCGAAGGAGTGGCGGTCACTAGGACCCCCGACCGGACCCGCACCCAAAGACTAGGAGGACATCCGGCATGACAGTCGTACCGGCACAGCAGACCGGCGGCGGAGGCGGCAGCAGCGGTCTCTATGACGTGCTCGAACTCGTTCTGGACAGGGGGCTTGTCATTGACGCGTTCGTGCGAGTCTCCCTGGTCGGTATCGAGATCCTCAAGATCGACGTACGCGTCGTCGTCGCCAGCGTCGACACCTATCTGCGCTTCGCCGAGGCGTGCAACCGGCTCGACCTGGAGGCCGGGCCGCGCAAGGACCCGGGCCTGCCCGACCTGGTCGGGGAGATGACCGAGTCCGGAGCGCGCGGCAAGTCCAAGGGGGCCCTGTCCGGCGCCGCCGAGACCATCTCCGACGCCTTCAAGCAGGCGCGCGACGAGGGGTCCGAGCGCCAGGGCGAGTCCCGTCCGCGGGCCCGCAAGAGCACGTCCGCCCGCCGTAAGGAGGAGCAGGAGTGAGCACCTACGTCTACGGCATCGCGGCGAGTTCGCATCCGGCGCTGCCCGAGGGCATGGGCGGCGTGGGCGACCCGCCCCGCCCGGTGCGCATTCTGCGCGAGGGCGAGCTGGCGGCCGTCGTCAGTGAGGCGCCCGAGGGGCTGCGGCCCAAGCGCAGGGACCTGCTCGCCCACCAGAGCGTCCTCAGCGAGGCGGGTGCGGCCGGGTCCGTGCTGCCCATGAGGTTCGGCAGCGTCGCCCCGGACGACAACTCGATCACCGGGGTGCTCGCCGAGCGCGCCGAGCACTACAAGGAACGCCTGCGGGCCCTTGAAGGCCGGGTGGAGTACAACGTCAAGGCCAACCACGTCGAAGAGGCCGTCCTGCACCAGGTGATGGCCCAGAGCCCCGACATTCGCGGTCTCGCGGAGGCCAACCGGGAGTCCGGTGGCGGTAGTTACGACGACAAGATCCGGCTCGGCGAGATGGTCGCGGCAGCGGTCAAGGCCCGGGAGGCCGACGACGCCACCGCACTGCGGGGTGCCCTGGATTCCGCCGCCGAGGACGTGAGCGTGGGCCCCGAGTCCACCGGCTGGCTGGCCAACGTGTCGTACCTGGTGGACCGGGAGTCGGCCGAGAACTTCCTGGCCGCGGTCGAGCAGGCCCGCAAGGACATGCCGCACCTGGAGGTGCGGATCAACGGCCCGCTGCCGCCGTACAGCTTCGTGGAGCCCGGCCCGGCCGAGCCGGCGGGCACCGTGGTGAGCGGCACGGACACCGGAGCGGGGTGATGAGATGGGCCTGATCTCAGAAGTGCTGCTGCTGCCGCTCGCACCGGTGCGCGGCAGCGCATGGGCCGTCAGACAGGCGCTCCAGGAGGCCGAGCGGATCTACTACGACCCTGCCACGATCCAGGCCGAACTGGCCCGCCTGGAGGAGCAGTTGGAAGCCGGAGAGATATCGGAGGAGGAGTTCGACCGCCTCGAGGACGAACTTCTCGACCGGTTGGAGACCGCTTCGCGCGGGAGCGCGGGAACAGGCAACGGGACAACACCATGAACCGAATGGGACTGGGTCTCGCCGTGGGGGCCGGATACCTCCTTGGACGGACCAAGAAACTGAAGATGGCGGCGGCTGTCGGCGGCTTGGTGGCCGGGAAGAAGCTGAACCTGAGCCCGCGCATGGTCGCGGAGCTGCTCCAGCAGCAGCTGCGGAACAACCCGCAGTTCAAGGAGATCGGCGACCAGCTGCGCGAGGATCTGCGCGGTGTCGGCAAGGCTGCCTCCGGTGCCATGGTCGAGCGGCAGATCGACGCCCTCGCCGACCGGCTGCACGGCCGTACGGCCCAGATGCGCGACCAGCTGACGGGCGCGGTGCCCGGCGGGCGTGACGACGACGCCGAGGACGCCGAGTACGAGGACGAGGACGAGGAGCCCGAGGACGAGGAGCCCGAGGCGGACGAGCCCGAGGACTCCGGCCCCGACGAGGACGAGGGCGAGGAGCCGGCGGCGAAGAAGGCACCCGCCAAGAAGGCCCCCGCCAAGAAGACAGCGAAGAAGGCACCCGCCAAGAAGGCTCCCGCCAAGAAGACGGCGGGCCGCAAGGCGGCGGCGAAGAAGACCACACCCGCCAGGAAGGCGACTTCCGGGGGCCGGGGCGGCAGCGCC
>KL569233.1:44723-45983 GCA_000715635.1 Streptomyces violaceus
GAGGCGGTGAGGGATGAGTGGCACTCTCGGATCGGCGAAGTCCGCCGCCGACGGAGCGACGAAGAACCCGCTCACAGACCTGGCCCACAGCGAGGCCGCCGACCGGCTGAAGGCCGAGCTGCAGGAGTATCTCACCGCCCAGGCCACGCGCATGCTGACCGGCGTGGGCCGCAAGCTCGGCGAGACCACCGGCAAGCTGAACGACATCGCCGAGGGCAACAGCCCCGGCTTCGCCAAGCTCGCCCTCGACGGCGGCCGAAAGCTCGCCGAGGGCAAGGGGCCGCTGCGCGCCGCGGTGGAGACCGGTGGCTCACGCGTCAAGGGCAAGGTCACGGGTGCCCTGAAGAAGCTGGGCGGTGGCAAGGGCAAGGGCAAGAATTCGGGCAGCAAGTCGACCGTCATCATCGAGCACATCGACGTCGGCGTGCCCGTGCGCACCGCCTACGACCAGTGGACGCAGTACCAGGACTTCAGCACCTTCGCGAAGGGCGTCAAGAGCGCCGACCGCGAAGACGACACCAGCTCCGACTGGCAGCTGAAGGTCTTCTGGTCCAACCGCAGCTGGAAGGCGAAGACGACCGAGCAGGTGCCCGACAACCGCATCGTGTGGACGTCGGAGGGCTCCAAGGGCACGACGAAGGGCGTCGTCTCCTTCCACCGGCTCGCCGACGACCTCACGCGGGTCATGCTGGTCATCGAGTACTACCCGTCGGGCCTCTTCGAGAAGACCGGCAACCTCTGGCGCGCCCAGGGCCGCCGCGCCCGGCTCGACCTGAAGAGCTTCGCCGGTTTCATCACGCTCAAGGGCGAGGCGGAGGACGGTGGCTGGCGCGGCGAGATCCGCGACGGCGAGGTCGTCCGCAGCCACGAGGACGCGCTCGCCGAGGAGGAGCCCGAGGGCGAGGAGCCGGAGGACGAGTACGAGGAAGAGGAAGAAGAGGAAGGTCCCGAGGGCGAGTACGAGGACGAGGCCGCGGACGAGTACGACGAGGAAGCCGAGGAGGAGCCCGAGGACGAAGCTGAAGGGGAGTACGAAGAAGAGGACGAGGACGAGTACGCCGACAGCGGGAGCCGTCGATGACCACGCCCAGCAGGATGCCCGAACCCTACGGCAGGATGCCCGAACCCTACGGCCAGGGCAGCAGTGCCAACCTGGCCGACATCCTGGAACGGGTGCTGGACAAGGGCATCGTCATCGCGGGCGACATCCGCATCAACCTGCTCGACATCGAACTCCTCACGATCAAGCTCCGCCTCATC
>KL569233.1:46226-49010 GCA_000715635.1 Streptomyces violaceus
CCAAGGAGATGGGCATCGACTGGTGGGAGAGCGACCCGAACCTCAGCTCTCGGGCCCGCCGTGATGAACTGACCCGTGAGAACGCCGAGTTGCGCGAGAGGCTGGCCCGGCTGGAGGAGCTGGAGCCCGGCCGCGCGGAGAAGAAGGAGGCCCCGTGACCGGACTGCGGTACGTCTACGCCGTCTGCCGCCCCTTCGGTACGCCGCTCCAGTCACAGCTGTCGGGGGTGGCGGGCGATCCGCCCCGCGCGCTGACCCACCACGGTCTCGTCGCCGTGGTCAGCCATGTGCCGGAGCGGGACTTCGCCGAGGAACCGCTCCACGCCCATCTGGAGGACCTGGACTGGCTCACCGAGACCGCCCGCGCCCACCAGGGCGTGATCGACGCGCTCACGACGGTCACGACCCCGCTGCCGCTGCGTCTCGGCACCGTCTTCAGGGACGACAGTGGCGTACGGACGATGATGGAGGCCCGCGAAGAGGACTTCCAGCGCACCCTCGACCGGCTTGAGGGCCGGGTCGAGTGGGGCGTGAAGGTGTACGCCGAGTCCGAACAGCAGGAAAGTCCCCGGCCCGCGCAGAAAGCCGCGTCGGGCCGGGACTATCTGCGGCAGCGGCGTATGCAGACCAGGTCGCACGAGGAGATGTGGCAGAAGGCCGAGCGTTTCTCGACCCGACTGCACGAAAATCTTTCCGCATTCGCGGAGGATTCCCGGCTGCACCCTCCGCAGAATCCTGCGCTTTCCAAGGCGACCGGGCGGAACGTATTGAACGCCGCATATCTGGTGCCGCGCGCCAATTCCGAGGAATTCGTGGAACTGGTGGACCGCACGAAGGGCGAGGTGCCCGGAATGCGCATCGAACTCACCGGCCCCTGGGCGGCCTATTCCTTCGCCGGGGAGACCATATGACCGACGGAGAGAAGCCGTGACCGTAGTGGAACGCCGTGAGGTCGCCCTCGTGGACCTGCTGGACCGGCTGCTCGCCGGCGGCGTCGTGATCACGGGGGACATCACGCTGCGCATCGCCGACGTCGACCTGGTCCGAATCGACCTCAACGCGCTCATCAGCTCGGTGAACGCCCAGGTGTCCTCACCGTTCGAGGAGTTGCTGTGACGTCAGCCGACAGCCCCCGGCCCCACCCTCGGCCCAACCCTCGTCCGCATGGCAATCGGATGGACCTGGATCCCGACACCGTCGAGCGTGACCTGGTCAAACTTGTGCTGACGGTGGTGGAACTGCTGCGCCAGCTCATGGAGCGCCAAGCGGTGCGCCGGTTCGACGTGGGGGACCTGAGCGAGGACCAGGAGGAGCGGATCGGGCTCACTCTGATGCTGCTCGAGGAGCGGATGACGGAACTGCGCGAGCGCTACGGACTGCGGCCCGAGGACCTCAATCTGGACCTCGGGCCGCTCGGGCCGCTGCTTCCCCGTGACGGGGGCTGAATCAGCGGGCTAATTCACCACCTGTACCACCGGCCCCTGCCCCCGGCTGCCGACGTGCCCCGCACGAAGAATCCCAGCAGCCACAGGACGAGAACCGCCAACGCGATCCACCAGAGTACCTTTACCGCAAATCCGGCACCGAACAGAACCAAAGCCAGAAGCAGTACCAGCAGAATGGGAACCATAATTCGAACCTCCTGCTTTTAGGGTGTCCCCGAAACGGTGTTTCAGGCACCCTTTCTGCACAGAATTTCTCCGTGCAGCACGCTGAACCAGCCGTCCTCCTGCTCGCCCCATTCGCGCCACGCCCCGGCCACGGCCCGCAATTCCTCCTCGCCGGCGTGCCCGCCCAGCCGGGCCCGGTCCGCGTAGGTCGAGGCAAGGGTGCGGTCGGCCCACAGCCCGCTCCACCAGGCCCGCTCCCCAGGCGTGGCGAAGGTCCACGTCCCGGAGCTCGCCGTGACGTCCGTGAGTCCCGCTCGCAGCGCCCAGGCCTGCAGCCGGCGTCCGGCGTCCGGCTCACCGCCGTTGGCCCGGGCGACCCGGCGGTAGAGGTCCAGCCAGTCGTCGAGCCCCGCGGACGCCGGATACCAGGTCATCGCCGCGTAGTCGGCGTCCCGCACGGCGACGAGGCCACCGGGCCTGACGACCCGCCTCATCTCCCGCAGGGCCCGCACGGGATCCCCCACGTGCTGGAGCACCTGATGGGCGTGGACCACACAGAAGGTGTCGTCCGGGTAGTCCAGGGCGTGCACGTCGGCAACGGCGAAGTCGATGTTGGTCAGTCCCCGCCCGGCCGCCGTGGTGCGCGCCTGCTTCAGGATCTCCGGCACCCGGTCGACGCCGGTGACCTGCCCGCCGGGTACGAGTTCCGCCAGGTCGGCGGTGATCGTGCCCGGGCCGCAGCCGATGTCCAGGATCTTCATGTGGGGCTTGAGCGAGGGCAGCAGATAGGCGGCCGAGTTGGCGGCGGTCCGCCAGGTGTGCGAGCGGAGCACCGACTCGTGGTGTCCGTGCGTGTAGACGGCGGTCTCCCGTGGTTCCGGCATGGCGGATCCCACCCCTTCCGTTCCTCCGGTCGGCATGGGATCACCGTACGCACCGGGATCGAATGATGAGACCCGAATCCCGCTATATGGACTGACGGAGCATCAGTCAGTATCCGGTGATGGGCCGGTACACGGTCAGCGCCTCGGGCAGCTTCTCCAGGGTCACGCGGCCCTCGACGTCGATGACCTCGCCGTCGTAGGCGAGTAGCGTCCCGGGAGCCACGTGGTCCAGGCGCAGCCGCCCCACCTGGACGGCCGCGTGGGCGGGCGAACGGGTCAGCGGTCCCGCGA
>KL569233.1:49216-49663 GCA_000715635.1 Streptomyces violaceus
AGCCGGCGCCCACCGTGCACGACCCGCACGTCGAGCTGCCCGTCCGCGAGGTCCAGCCGGCGCCCGGGCGCGAGCCCCACGCGGTGATAGGTGCCGTTCCCGGCGAACAGCAGCCACAGCGGACGCGTGCGGCCCTGGAACTCGGCCTCCAGCGGATGCCGGCCGGCCCGCAGGACGCGCCGGGCCGCGAGCACGCCGGCCGGCCAGCCGCCGATCCGGTGCGACCAGCGCTCCCGCTCGCGCACCAGCTCCGGATAGACGCCGACACTGCAGGTGTTGAGGAAGACGCCGTGCTCGTCGCCGCAGGAGAACCGGCCGACGTCCACGCGTACGGCATCGCCCTGGCGCAGCGCGCGGGCCAGATCGCGTGCGTCCTCCACGCCCAGGTCGTAGGCGAAGTGGTTGAGGGTGCCGCCGGGCAGCACGGCGAGGGGCAGCCGGTGCCTT
>KL569233.1:49968-50104 GCA_000715635.1 Streptomyces violaceus
AGCTCGGCGGCCACGTCCTGCGGTTCGCACTCGACGACCTCGGCCCGCGGGAGGTCGTCCCGCAGGGCGCGGGCACGCTCGGCCGTTCCCGCGGCGGTGTTCGCCACGAGCACGAGCCCCTCGCCCTCCAGCAGCG
>KL569233.1:50337-50640 GCA_000715635.1 Streptomyces violaceus
CACGAGCACGAGCCCCTCGCCCTCCAGCAGCGCCGGGACGTCCGCACGGGGGCGGGCCGGCGGGGTGGCCTGCGACCGCGTCGGCACCAGGCCCCGCACGGCGAACGCGGCCCCCACGCCCAGGGCCGCCCCGGCCAGGACGTCGCTCGGGAAATGGACCCCGGTGTAGACGCGGGAGAGGGCGACCGACGCGGCCACCGGGGCGACGACCGCCCCCCACACCGGGGACTCCAGGGCGACACCAGTCGCGAAGGCGGCGGCCGACGCGGCGTGCCCGGAGGGGAACGAGGTGGTGATCGGCTG
>KL569233.1:50953-52952 GCA_000715635.1 Streptomyces violaceus
GCGCGGGGTGTGCGGCTCGCCGCGAGGGCGGCCGCGGTCGCGAACCACAGGACGCCGTGGTTCGCACTGCGGGAGATGCGGGGCAGGACGTGGTCCGCCCCGGGCCAGTGCCGGCCGGCCGCGGCCTCGAAGAGCCGGCGGTCCAGGGCGAGGACGCGGTCGCGCAGGGGGTGGTGCCCGGGCTTCGTCGTGGTGAGGTCCAGGTCGGGGGTTGTCATGGGACTGCGGGTACCCGGAGGGGGGTGGGCACACCGTCGCTTCACCGTGCTCGGCGTCGCCCGCGCCAAATGCGTTTGCCTCACACGTCCCGACGCCGCAGAATCCCTGCCCATGGGTCACCTCGAAGCCGCGCACCTGGAGTACTACCTGCCCGACGGAAAGGCGCTGCTGGGTGATGTGTCGTTCCGGGTGGGGGAGGGGGCCGTCGTGGCCCTCGTGGGGCCCAACGGTGCCGGGAAGACCACCCTGCTTCGCATGCTCGCCGGTGAGCTGAAGCCGCACGGCGGTTCCGTCACCGTCGGAGGCGGCCTCGGCGTGATGCGGCAGTTCGTCGGATCCGTACGCGACGAGACGACCGTACGCGACCTGCTCGTGTCCGTCGCGACGCCCCGCATCCGCGAGGCGGCCCGTGCCGTCGACGCCGCCGAGCACGCCATCATGACCGTCGACGACGAGGCCGCCCAGCTCACGTACGCCCAGGCTCTCGCCGACTGGGCCGAGGCGCGCGGCTACGAGGCCGAGACGCTGTGGGACATGTGCACCACGGCGGCCCTGGGCATCCCCTACGACAAGGCGCAGTGGCGACTCGTGCGCACCCTCTCCGGGGGCGAGCAGAAGCGGCTCGTGCTGGAGGCGCTGCTGCGCGGCACCGATGAGGTGCTGCTGCTCGACGAGCCCGACAACTACCTCGACGTACCCGGCAAACGCTGGCTGGAGGAGCGGCTCGCCGAGACCCGCAAGACCGTGCTGTTCGTCTCGCACGACCGCGAACTCCTCGCCCGCGCCGCACACCGCATCGTCGCCCTGGAACCGAGCCCCGCGGGTGCCGACGCCTGGGTGCACGGCGGCGGCCTCGCCACGTTCCACGAAACCCGCCGTGAACGCTTCGCCCGCTTCGAGGAGTTGCGCAGGCGCTGGGACGAGAAACACGCCCAGCTGAAGAAACTGGTACTGACACTGCGTCAAGCGGCAGAGAACAGTCACGACATGTCCTCCCGCTATCGCGCGGCCCAGACCAGGCTCCGCAAGTTCGAGGAGGCCGGCCCGCCCCCCGAGCCGCCGCGCGAGCAGGACATCAAGATGCGTCTCAAGGGCGGCCGCACCGGCGTCCGGGCCGTCACCTGCGAGCACCTGGAACTCACCGGCCTGATGAAGCCCTTCGACCTGGAGGTCTTCTACGGCGAACGCGTCGCCGTCCTCGGCTCCAACGGCTCAGGCAAGTCCCACTTCCTCCGGCTGCTCGCCGGCGGCGACGTGGCGCACACGGGGCACTGGAAGGTGGGCGCCCGGGTCGTGCCCGGCCACTTCGCGCAGACGCACGCCCACCCGGAGCTGGAGGGCCGCACGCTCCTCGACATCCTGTGGAAGGAGCACGCGCAGGACCGGGGCGCCGCGATGTCCCGGCTGCGCCGCTACGAGCTGACGAACCAGGCCGAGCAGACGTTCGACCGGCTGTCCGGTGGTCAGCAGGCCCGGTTCCAGATTCTCCTGCTGGAGCTCCAGGGCGTGACGGCGCTGCTGCTCGACGAGCCGACCGACAACCTCGACCTGGAGTCCGCCGAGGCGCTCCAGGAGGGGCTGGAGGCATTCGAGGGCACGGTCCTCGCGGTCACACACGACCGTTGGTTCGCCCGCTCCTTCGACCGCTACCTGGTCTTCGGCAGCGACGGCCGGGTCCGGGAGACCCCGGACCCGGTCTGGGACGAACGCAGAGTGGAACGCGCCCGCTAGGGCCGCGCCCCTTGGGCTGCGGCCCTAGGGGCGCGGGGAACTGCGCGAC
>KL569233.1:53181-56622 GCA_000715635.1 Streptomyces violaceus
GCGGGGAACTGCGCGACCAGCCACAACGTACGCGCACCCGCACTGCGGCAAGCACGCCTACGGCGATGAGGCGCACCACACCTGCCGGCTCACTTCCAGCGCAGCAACGCCCCGAGTCCACCCACAGGCACCTCCTCCTCGGCAACCGCCAGCGCGGGCGCGTCCGTGGCCACCGCCGACCGGATCAACGCGTCATCCGCCCGGGCCGGCCACGAGTGCTGCTCGCCGAGGATCTTCAGATCCGTGCGCCGCACAGCCACCTGGTCCGGATCCTCGCCGATCCACACCTCGCGATGCGCGTCCGGCCCGTTCGGCCTGATCAGCAGCTCGTCGATACGGTGCTCGCGCGCCGCCTCGATCAGCGCGGGCACGCCTTCCACGGCCCGGGCCCGGCCCTCGTCGTCCGGGCTCCGGCCGGCCCGGAACCGTTCCAGCTCCGCCTCGGCCTGCCGCGCCACATGCTCGGCACGGGCCCGTTCCACGTCCTCGTCGAGGAGCCGGCTGCCGGTGCCGTGCGGCGCCTCGACGACCAGGTCGAGCAGCCGCTTCGGCAGCCGGTCGTGCACGGACCGCCGCTCCCGGTCGTCGCCCACGAGAATGAGCAGGTCGGCCTGCGTCTCCTCCTGGCACACGGCGAGCGCGTCGGCGATCTCCGCGGCGTTGTGCTCCCAGGTGTTCTCCACCCGCAGCTGGAAATGCCGCTCGGACCAGTCCGCGGAGCCCGTCCGGTGCACCGGCCACTGGCGCCCGGTGACGCCCCCGGCGTCCTCCCGGCTCAGTGCGCTGCGCAGCTCGAAGTCAGCGCCCTTGCGGTCGACGTAGGCCACCACGCACACCGGGTCCTCGCCGGCCAGCTCCAGCAGTGGCGTGACGCGCGGCAGCGGGGCCCACTCAGCCCAGTCACCGGCCTGCGGGGCCCGGGCCAGCGGCGGGTCGAGGACGACCTCGCCCTCGCGGGCGAAGAGGGCCCGGCCGTGCGGTTCGGAGGAGTGCCGCAAATCCTCGATGGCGTTCTGCACGGCCCTGCAGGTCGCCTCGTCCGCGCCCTGCGCGGCCAGCTGCCTGGCCATCGCCTGGGCCGTCAGCTGCCGCTCGTGAGGCGTGTCCTCCGTGTGCCGAGAGGTGTCGACGTACACAGAGGCCCACGGCCCCGAGTGTTCGTAGAGTGGGTGCAGAAAGGCGAGATCCATGGCTCCCTCCCGGGTGCCGATCGGGTGTAGTGCTCAGTTGCCCCGGGCGGGTACCCGTACCTCATGAACGAACACGACGAGCGGGGCGACACCATGACCGGAGTGGACCCTGACCGGCTGGACGAACAGCAGCTCATGAAGGAGCTGGAGACCATCCACCGCACGCGCCACGACACGCTGCTGTACGGGTCGAACGACGCGCTGCGCGCCCACAACGAGCGCATGGCGCAGCTCGAGGGCGAGTACCTGCGCCGCAACCCGCGCCGCCCGGTGGCCGCCGGCCGCACACGTGAAGGGGCCCGGGAGCGGGGCAGCGGGGAGTCGGCGACTCCCACGCCCCCCGGCACCTGAGCCCCTCGACGGTCACGCGACCGGCGACAGCGCCCCGGCTCAGCGCCGCAGCGGCGGGCGCCCGCGGTGCCGATGTGCCGTGATCGCCTCCACGAACGCGTTCAGGAACTCCTCGCTCGCCGGCCCCGGCGAGGCGTCCGGCACCAGGCCCTGGTCGGGGACCCCCCGCCGGGTCGCAGGCCCGGAACGCCTCACGCTTCCTGATTGCGGTCGGCGGGAGACGCCATCAGGCGGCCTCCTCGGCGAAGACGTCGAGGAAGGTCTCGCAGAACGCCTTCAGGTCGTCCGGCTTGCGGCTGGTGACCAGCTTGCCCGCGCCGTGGTCACAGACCTTGACCTGCTTGTCCACCCAGGTGCCGCCCGCGTTGCGGATGTCCGTCTGCAGGCTGGGCCAGGAGGTCAGTTCCCGGCCGCGTACGACGTCCGCCTCGACCAGCGTCCAGGGCGCGTGGCAGATCGCGGCCACGGGGCGGCCGTGCTCGAAGAAGTCCCGGACGAACGCGACGGCCTTGTCGTCCATCCGCAGGAAGTCCGGGTTGGCCACGCCGCCCGGCAGCACCAGTCCGCCGAACGAGTCCGGTGCGCTCTCGCCCACGACCTCGTCCACGGGGAAGGTGTCCGCCTTGTCGAGGTGCTCGAACGCCTGGATCTCACCCTGCTTCGTCGACACCAGCACGGGCTCGTGTCCGGCGTCCTTCGCCGCCTGCCACGGATCGGTCAGCTCGATCTGCTCGACGCCCTCGGGCGCGACCAGAAACGCGATACGCATGATGCTCAGCGTCCTTTCCTGTTCCTCTTGTTGCTCTTGTCGTTCTTGCGGCCCGTGCGGACGCACCGCAGCAGCTCCTCGCCGTACGGCAGCAGCACGCAGGTGCCGATGGCGGCGGCGATGCCCGCCAGATAGCCACGCGACAGCGGTCGTCGGCGCGGCACGAGACGCCACGCGTCCGGATCGCCCTCGCCGCCGCGCAGCAGCGACTTCACCTGGTCGGCGTGCAGGCACATCAGGGCGGCCAGTGCCCCGAACGGCAGCGACTCCAGAAAGCTGTGGATGTGCTGCTCGATCGGCTTGACCTCCCGCTCGCTCTTCACCGCCGTACGGACGTCCCACAGCGCTGTCGCCTCGTGCACCGCGGCCCCGCCCAGCTGCACGCTCAGCAGCAGCGGATTGACCTCGTAGCGCAGCGTCAGCGCGATCGGGATGCCCACCTCGGCCATCATGAGCGAGTGGATCAAGGACTCCTTGGTGCCCGCCGTCTCCTCGATGCGGGTCCGGCGGTGCATCACCCAGTCGGCCACACCGGGCACGAACCAGCTGGGCAGCAGCCCGTACAGCAGATAGCGGGTCGTGGCGTCACCGACGTCGACGGTGACCCCCGAGGCGCTGATCTCCTTCGCCTGGTCCGTGCTCATGCACCACCCCGGGCGTCCGGCTCGGCGCGGCTGATGTCGGCGAGCGCCGACGCGGGGTCCTGGGCCTCGGCCAGGTCGCCGAGGCTCACCATGCCGACCGGCAGCCCGTTCTCCACCACCGGCAGCCGGCGCACCGCGTGCTCGCGCATCAGCGCGGCCGCGGTCGCCACCTGGTCGTCCGGCGACACCGTCACCGGATCCGGAGTGCACACGGTCTGCGCGCTCACCGTCATCGGATCGGCGCCGTCGGCGACGGCCCGCACCGCGATGTCACGGTCGGTGAGCACTCCGATCACGTCCTGCCCGTCGGCGACCACCACGTCACCGATGTTCTGTGTGCGCATCAACTGGGCCGCCTCGACGAGCGAGGCGTCCGGGCGCACGGCGACCACACCCGGAGTCATCACGTCCTTCACCAGCTCGGCCATCACCGGGGCCCTCTCTCCGTTCCAAGGTCGGCAGGGGTACCGCGGCGCACCGGCCGGTG
>KL569233.1:56847-57562 GCA_000715635.1 Streptomyces violaceus
GGCGCACCGGCCGGTGCGCCGCGGTACCCCTGTTGGTCACTACGCGTATTCCTCCGGACCGGTCTCGCGGGCCCGGATCAGGGCCTGGGCCAGCTCCTGGACATTGCCGTAGCGCTCCTGCCGCGGCAGCCGCTCCAGAGCCTCGACGAGCGTGTCGGGCGCCTGGTGGCCGCGCAGCTCGCGGGCCAGCTCACGCGAACTCGCGGGGAACGCCTTGCGGCCCAGGATCCGGGCCAGCTCCAGCCGTACCGAATCCAGAGACGTCGGCGCACGGCTCGGTGTCACCGGCCCGTACGCGACTTCGGGGTCGTCCTCGGCGGCCGGCTCCGGGTCGTGCCACTCCTCACTGCGCGTGGGGTGCCCGGACCTGAGCAGACCCTGCAGTTCGTGCTTCATCTCGTCGTCCCGGTGGACGCTCAGCCGGTCGCTGCCTCGCTGCATGTCTCCCTCCAGACCTTCGGGGGTCCGCACCGCGTACCCGAACACCGGAAGCCGACACGGGTTCGGCACACCGGATCACCACACCCGCCCTGGTTTGCGCCACGGTCCGGGGGAGACCCGGATCACACCCCCCACCTCTCCCTGGGGAAGGACCCGCCATGGCGATGCTCGCTGTGCTCATCCCACTGCTCATGCTCGGAGTGGTGCTCGTGCTGGGCCGATACGAGGAAGTGCTGCTGCCTCAGGAGAACGCCGACCGGCGTGAACCGGCCGG
>KL569233.1:57762-58219 GCA_000715635.1 Streptomyces violaceus
AGCGTAGCCGTAGCCCCGGCCTCCGCGGCCGCTGCTCCTTCTCCCGCCCCGGCGGGAACCGCCGCCCCTTCGCCCTGAAGCCCTGCTCGGCCATCGGTCCCCGGTTCGCGTCGGGTCACCCTGCGCGACCGCGGAAGACCTCTCCGGGTTTGCGTGTGAGGGCCGGGGGCAGGCGCACCTCAGTGCTTCGGACAGGAGGCACGTCCGTGGGAGCGGCGTGAAGCGTCGCCACCGGCGCCCCTGTCCCGCAGCGGATGCGTTCCCACGGTGACGGTCCAACCCAGAGCATCTGCAAGGGAATTGCGACGCATCATGTCGACTCACACGAGCACGAAGCAGCACCCCCACGACGACGCCCCCGACACCGCCGAGGCCTTCCGCAGGCTCGCCGCCCTCCCCGCCGGCCCGGAGCGCGACGCGCTCCGCGACGAGATCGTCGAGGCCTGGCTGCCCATGG
>KL569233.1:58428-59667 GCA_000715635.1 Streptomyces violaceus
CGCCTCGCCGGACGCTTCCGCAGCCGCGGCGAGAGCCTGGACGATCTGCGCCAGGTCGCGGCCCTCGGTCTGGTCAAGGCCGTGGACCGGTACGACCCCGAGCTCGGCAACGCCTTCGAGAGCTATGCCGTGCCCACCGTCACCGGCGAGATCAAGCGGCACTTCCGTGACCACATGTGGACCCTGCACGTACCCCGCCGGGTCCAGGACCTGCGCAACCGCGTCCGGTTCGCCTCGCAGGACCTGTCCCAGACCATCTCCGGCCGCCGGCCCACCGTGGCCGAGATCGCCGAGCACGCGAAGCTGAGCGAGGAAGACGTCAAGACCGGCCTGGAGGCGCTGGAGAGCTTCACCGCCCTGTCCCTGGACGCGGAGCTGCCCGGCAGCGAGGACGGGTACTCCCTGAGCGACGCGCTCGGGTCGCCCGATCCCGCGCTGGACACGGTCGTGGACCGGGAGGCGGTGAAGGACCGGCTGGCCGCACTGCCGGAGCGGGAGCGGGCGATTCTGTACATGCGGTTCTTCTCCGACATGACACAGAGCCGGATCGCCGAGGAGCTGGGCATCTCGCAGATGCATGTGTCCCGGCTGATCAGCCGGTGCTGCGGCAGGGTGCGGGAGCAGGTCATGCGGGACGTGGCGTAGTGCCGCCCCTGAAGGTGGGACGTCCCAGTTCACCCGGTTGGAGGGTGCTGTCCCGCTAATGGGGTCCGGACGCGCGCGGCGTTGCCGTGGGCGGGCTGTGATGGCAGAGGGACATTCTGCCGTCGCCCGAAGGAGTCCCCTCCATGCGCCGCACCGTGCACGCTCTCTCCGCCGCCGTTCTCGCCGGGTCCGCGCTGATGGGAATCGCACCAGCCGTCTTCGCCGAACCGGCTGCCGAGGTCAGTCCCGCCACCGTCGAGCCCGGAGGGACGCTCACCGTCTCGGTCAGCTGTGATCCGACCGGTGGGCCGCCGCCCGACACCATCGACGCCACCTCGCAGGCCTTCGACGAGGGCACCGTCCCGCTGCGCAGAATCACCGGCAACGACGACAAGGTGTCCGGGCCCGCCTACCGGGGCACGGCCCGCATCGCGTCCGCCGAGAATTTCGAGGGCGATCCGGACGCCCTCGGCGAGGACTCGGCATGGACGGTCGACGGCACCTGCCCGGCCGCTCCCGGCGGGGAGGGCAAGGAGTGGAGCGCGACGTTCACGGTGGCCCACGGCGGCGGAGGCCACCACAAGCCGTCTCACC
>KL569233.1:59832-60348 GCA_000715635.1 Streptomyces violaceus
GGCCACCACAAGCCGTCTCACCGGCCCACCCACGAGCCGTGCCCCGAATCGCACCACCCCCACGACAACACCGAGTGCGGCGGAGCGGTGATCCAGCGCGGGGTACGGGCCGGTGACGGCGGTGCCTTCACCGACTCCGTGCCGGCCCTGGTCGCGGGCGGGCTCCTGATCGCGGGCGCGTTCGGCGCCGCCGTGCACCGGCTGCGCAACCGGGAGAGCGACCCCTACCGCTGACCTGCCCGGACCGTTCCGCAGCGCCCCGGAAGGGCCCAGCTTCCCCGGCTCGGCCCGCTCATGCTGTGACCGTCACGACCCGGCGGGTGCTCATGGGGCGGCGGCACTCTGGGTACTCAGTGGCCGAGGGCACGAGCCGCACCGTACGGATCACCAGAACAAGGCGGCACCAGGCACTGCGGAGGTACGGATGCGGCGGACGGACCCGCAAGGCCACGGCCCCGTCCGGTTCGGGCCGCCGCTCCCCGAGGACGGGCTGCCGGTCCTGCCTGAGCTGTCCGC
>KL569233.1:60614-64080 GCA_000715635.1 Streptomyces violaceus
GACTGCACTGCGCCCCCGACCGGGCGGCCGCCGCCCCCGGTGCGCCCTCCCTGCTGCTCGCGCTGACCGCAGCACTCGGCGGTGACGTCCTGGTGCCGAGGCCCTGTGCCGCCTGGTGGGCGCCGTACGCACGCCTGCTGGGGCGGCCCGCCTTCCATGTGCCGACCCCGCCCGAGAGCGGCGGCGTCCCCGATCCGTACGCCCTGCTGGAGACCGTGCGCCGGGTCCGTGCCGAGGGCGGCGACCCGCGCCTGCTGGTGCTGTCCGTCGCCGACGACCCCACCGCGACCGTCACCCCTCCCGAGCTGCTGCACGAGACCCTCGAGGCCGCCCAGGGGGAGGGCCTGCACCTGGTCAGCGACGAGACCTGGCGCGACACCCTGCACGACCCGCACGGAACCGTGCTGCTCAGCCCCGCCGAGATGCTGCCCGACCGGGTCACCGTCGTCACCGACCTGGCCGGTTCCCTGCTCCCGCCCGGCTGGCCCGCCGCCGCGGCCCGTTTCCCGGCCGGCGAGGACGGAGACGGCCTCCACGCGCGCGTGCTCGACGTCCTCACCGCGCTCGACGCCCGCGTCGCCGCCCCGGTCGCCGCGGCAGCCGGGTACGCCCTGGCCGAACCGGAACCTGTCACGGCGCGCGTGGCCGCCACCGTACGCCTGCACGCGCGCGTGGCCGCCGCGGCGCACTCCGCCGTCGTCGCCGCCGGTGCCTTCTCCCGGCCCCCGCAGGCCGGCCGCCACCTGTACGTGGACCTCGCCCCGCTGCGCCCCGCGCTGACCGCGCACGGTGTGGGCGACGCACAGGAACTGGAGGACTTCCTCTCCGCCCGCATCGGCATGCCCGCGCCGGGCGGCCACCGCTTCGGCGACGAGCTCGAAGCCCCGCGCGTGCGGC
Organism: Streptomyces violaceus; assembly: GCA_000715635.1. Classification (GTDB taxonomy): domain Bacteria; phylum Actinomycetota; class Actinomycetes; order Streptomycetales; family Streptomycetaceae; genus Streptomyces; species Streptomyces violaceus. The sequence goes on from KL569233.1 coordinate 61,512, forward strand.
TGTCCACCGGCGCACTGCTGTCCGGCTCCGACCCGGAACGCGCGGAATGCCTCACCTCACCCACGCCGTTGGAACTGCCGCACGTGCAACGCGCGTTGAGCCGGCTGAAGTCGGTCTTCGACGATCTCCGCGACGACGCTCAGCGATGGGAGTCCTCTCGATGACACAGCAGTCCGAGTCGACCACAGGTACGACCACCCGGGAAGCCGACGACCCGGCACTCCCGTCCCCGCTCGCGCCCCCGCACCCGCCCCTGGCCGAACCCCGGCCGTCGGCCGAGCGGAGAGTGTGGCCGCGCACCTTCCACGACCGGTTGACCGCCCCGCTCCCCGGCCTGAAGGCCATCGCCCGCTTCGCTCGCGAGGGCGCCGTGCGACCGAGTCCCGAGGGCCTCGCCGACATCCCCCGGCTGCCCTACGCGCCGGGCCCGCTGCCCCGCGTCGACGCCCGCACGATCGCCGTCACCTGGGCGGGACACGCCAGTTGGGTGCTGCGCATCGGCGGGCTCACGGTCCTCACCGACCCGGTCTGGTCGCGCCGGATCCTCGGCACCCCCGCTCGCATCACTCCCGTGGGCGTCCCCTGGGAAGAGCTGCCGCGCGTCGACGCCGTCGTCATCAGCCACAACCACTACGACCATCTGGACGCCCCCACCCTGCGCCGGCTCCCGCGCGACACCCCCGTGTTCGCCCCGGCCGGGCTCGCCCGCTGGTTCCACCGCCGCCGCTTCACCCGCGTCACGGAACTCGACTGGTGGGAAGCGGCCGAACTGGACGGCGTCCGCTTCGACTTCGTCCCGTCCCACCACTGGTCCAAGCGCACCCTCACCGACACCTGCCACAGCCTGTGGGGCGGCTGGGTGCTCACGGACCGGGACGGACAGCGCGTCTACTTCGCCGGCGACACGGGCTACGGCCACTGGTTCTCCCGCATCGGCCGCCGTTACCCCGGCATCGACCTCGCCCTCTTCCCCATCGGCGCCTACGATCCGCGCTGGTGGCTCAGGGACGTCCACTGCAACCCGGAGGAGGCGGTGAGGGCGGCCCAGGACCTGGGCGCCCGGCGGATGGCCCCCATGCACTGGGCGACCTTCGTCCTGTCGGCGGAGCCGGTCCTGGAGCCCCTCACGCGCGTACGCGAGGCGTGGGACAAGGCGGGCCTGCCCCGGGAAAACCTGTGGGACATGCCGATCGGCGCTTCAAGGGTGCTGCAGGGAAACTGACCCCTCAGGGGCGCGGGGAACTGCGTACCCGCCGCACCACACTCGGCACCGCGCTGATCACGAAGGTCAGCGCGATCGCCGCCACCACACCCTCCCACGGCTCATCGAACAGCGACCCCCCGAGAATCCCGATCAGCTGATACGTCACGGCCCACGCCAGACACGCCGGCAGGTTCCCCCGGGAAAACCGCCGCAACGGCCACTCCGCCAGAAGACAGGCCAGCATCACCGGGATACGCCCCGCCGGCACCAGCCGGGACAACACCAGCACGGCGACACCGTGCGCGGCGAGTTTCTCCTGCGCCTGAGCGAGCCGGTCCTCCGGCGCCCGCGCCCGAAGCGCCTTCAGCCAGCGCGAGCCGTTCTTCGAATTCAGCCCGCGCCGCCCCAGCCAGTACAGCGTCGCGTCCCCGAGGAACGCGGCCAGCGACGCCGTCAGGAACACCATCAACAGCGACAACGGCGACGTCTGGTGAAAGGCGACCACGGCCGCCGAACTCACCAGCGCCCCCGTCGGAATCACCGGCACCAGCGCCCCGACCAGCACCAGCAGGAAGAGCGTCGGATAGCCGACCGCCTGCTGTGTGGACGTCGGCACGACGGACGCCGGGGTGACGGCCGACGCCGCCAGCAGGGGCAGACCGGCCTGCGCCACGGGCGCGGTCCAGGTCACCGCGCGACCTTCAGGCGCACGCTCTCCCCGTGCCCGAGCCGGTGCACCGCCACCCCGGGCGCGCGCCTGGCCGCCAGCCGTACGAACTCGTCGCCCGGTGCGTGGAACTCGTGGGGGCGCACGGCGTCCATCCCGATCGGCCAGTACGTGCCGTAGTGCACCGGCACCGCATTGCACGGCGCCAGTTGTGCCAGCGCCTCCGCCGCCCGTCCCGCGTCCAGATGGCCCTCGCCCAGGTACGGCCCCCAGCCGCCGACCGGCAGCAGCGCCACGTCGACCGGCCCGACCTCCTCGGCCATCGTGTCGAACAGCCCGGTGTCCCCGGCGAAGTACGTCCGGGCCTCGCCGGCTATGACATAGCCGAGCGCGGGGGCGCGGTGCGGTCCGAGCGGCAGCCGCCGCCCGTCGTGCCGCGCGGGCACGGCCCGTACGACCACGTCGCCGACCGGGATCTCGTCCCCGGGCGCTACCTCGCTCACCCGCAGGTGCGCGAGCCGGCGCAGTCCGGGCACCGCTCGGCGCGCGCCCCGGGGCACGAGCAGGCGCGTGCCCGGAGCGAGCCGCATCAGCGAGGGCACATGCAGATGGTCGGCGTGCAGATGCGAGACCAGTGCCACGTCCGCGTCACGGGCGCCGGACGGCGGCAGGTCTCCGCGCCGGCGGCGCAGGTGCGC
>KL569233.1:64318-64854 GCA_000715635.1 Streptomyces violaceus
CAGAGATGTGTATAAGAGACAGGGGATCGGTGAGCACGCGTACGTTCGAGTCCTCGAGCGTGCAAGTGGCGTGACCCCACCAGGTGATCTCCACCGGCACTTCTTTGCCTCCTTCGCGCGACTCCCCGAAGCCTACGGGCAGGAGTAGGGTCGGCGGCGAAACCGGAGGTGAGGGGGGACGCCATGGTGCCGGTCCGGGTGACGGCGATCGCGAGTCTGACGCCGCTGGAGGAACTGGACGACGATCCGTTCCTGGTGGACTCCCGCAGCCAGCACGCGATGTGCGCCCGCTGGGCCGCCGAGCGGGGCTATGTGGTCAGCCGGGAGTTACTGGTCCGGGGACTGCGTCCCGACCACTGCGCGCTGTGGGACGGCGTCCGGCCCGGCCTCGACCTGTTCGTGGCGCCCAGCCGGCGGGTACTCGAGAGCGCGCTCGCGTCCGTCGAGGAGTTCACCGAGGAGTGCGCGAAGCGCGGGGTGCGCGTCGAGACGGTGGGGCACGCGGAGCCGGCGTACGACGCGGCGATGAAGGCGTG
>KL569233.1:65059-65818 GCA_000715635.1 Streptomyces violaceus
TCGAGGCCGACGGCCGGCTACGACGGACGCTGACGCGGCGACAGCGAACGGCGTCCCCTCGGCCCGGCTCGGCCCTGCTCGGCGGTGCGAGGGACGAAAGGCGTTCCCCGGGCGTTGTGACAGGGTGGATGAGGGCCCGCGGCGGCGGGCCGGGACGTGAGGTGGCTGGGCGTGCGGGGCGTGCGGTGGCGGCGGGTCGCCAGTCAGGTCGGACGGAGCGTCGCCGTGTGGGCGGTCTCCACCGTCACCCTGCTCCTGCTCGCCGGGATCCTGCCGGACTTCCGGCTCCGGTCGGCGGACGGCGACAGCGCCACCGACATCGCCGTCACGGCGGCCGTCGGCGCCGGCGCCTTCGGTCTGCTGTCGGCCGTGGTGTGGCCGCTGCTCGTCCGGCTCCTGCTCCTCGTACCGGCGCTCGTGCTCGGGCTGCTGGTGTTCTTCCTGAACGGCGCGCTGCTGCTGCTCGCCCTGCGTCTCAACCCCGCCGAGCGCGGCGCCGCCGCCCCGGAGACCGCCGTCGTGGTCGCCGCCGTGATGTCCGCCGTGGCGTCCGCCACCGGCGCCGCCCTGGCCGTGCGCGACGACGACGCCTACCGCCGCAGGCTGTACCGCCTCTCCGACCGCCGCCGCCGGTCCGGACCGCCCAGCCCGGCCGGCCCCGGCACGGTGTTCGTACAGCTCGACGGCGTCGGCCACGACGTCCTGCTGGACGCGGTCGGCAAGGGCCTGATGCCCACCGTCGCCCGCTGGCTCGACTTC
>KL569233.1:66084-66276 GCA_000715635.1 Streptomyces violaceus
CCGCCTCACCCCCTGGCGCACCGACTGGTCCAGCCAGACCGGCGCCAGCCAGCTCGGCATCCTGCATGGCAGCAACCACGACGTCCCCGCGTTCCGCTGGTACGAGAAGGACACCCGCGAGGTGGTCGTCTGCAACCGCCCGACCAGCGCCGCCGAACTCCAGCGCCGCGCCGTCGGATACGCCGGACACGG
>KL569233.1:66608-66785 GCA_000715635.1 Streptomyces violaceus
AACCTGTTCAGCGGCGGCGCCGAACAGCAGGCCCTCGTGCTGTCCATCGCCACCCGCCGCCGCAGCCGCGAGAACCGCTCCCGGGCGGGCTACTTCGCCTATTTCTCGGATCCGGCCAACGCCGTGCGCACCGCCCTGTCCTTCGTCGCCGACGTCGGCAGGGAGATCGGCCAGTCC
>KL569233.1:67042-68747 GCA_000715635.1 Streptomyces violaceus
AGATCGGCCAGTCCAGCCGGGTCCGCCTGCGAAAGCAGCGCCCGAGGGTCTCCCGCGCGGGCCTCTACCCGTTCGTGAGGGCCTTCGCGACGGTCGTCGAGAGGGACGTCGTCGTCGCCTCGGTGACGGGCGACATGCTCGTCGGCCGTACCGCCGTCTACGCCGACCTGGTGGCCTACGACGAGGTCGCACACCACTCCGGCCCAACGAGCCGCGACGCGCAGAAGGTCCTCGAAAGCCTCGACCGGTCGCTCGCCCTGATCGAGAACGTCGCCGAGCACGCCCCGCGCCCGTACCGGATCGTCGTGCTGTCCGATCACGGCCAGAGCCCCGGCGAGACCTTCCGCTCCCGCTACGGCCTCACCCTCGGCGACCTGGTACGGGCCGGCTGCGGACTGCCCGTGTCGCGCAGGGCGGAGCGCACCCGCAGCGGGGCGGAGGCCCGCACCGCCGTGCGTGCCGCCCTGCGCATCCCGGTCGAGGAGGGCGGCGAGCGGCACCGCCCCGCGCGCCGCTCCGAGCCGATCGTGCTGGCCTCCGGCAACCTCGGCCTGGTCTCCTTCCCGGACGTCACGCACCGGATGAGCAAGGAGGAGATCGACGCCCGCCACCCCGCGCTGCTGCCCACCCTCGCCAACCATCCCGGCATAGGCTTCCTGCTGGTCCGCAGCGACGAGCACGGCGGCGTCGTCCTCGGCGCGAACGGCGCCGAGATCCCGCTGGCCGGCCTCGACGACGACCCGGGCCCGCTCGCCGCGTTCGGGCCGGGCGCGGCCGACGCGGTGCGCCGTACGCACTCCTTCCCGCACACCGCCGACATCATGGTCAACTCCTTCCACGACCCGGCCGACGGCGAAGTCCTCGCCTTCGAGGAGCAGATCGGCTCCCACGGCGGCCTCGGCGGCGCCCAGGGCAGGCCCTTCCTGCTGTCCCCGCTCGTCCTCTCCGCCCCGGTGGCGGACGGGGCGGAACTCGTCGGCGCCGAGCACGTCCACCGTGTCCTGAGCCGCTGGCTGCGCGAGTCGAACGGCCCTCAGGTGCCGCTGGAGACCAGCGAGGAACGCGCGGCCTGAAATTCGGTGCGTGCACGGACGCGGCGCCACGGGTGTGATCGGATGGGGGAACGGGACCCGGAGACGGGCCCTACCGCGAGTCCGTACGCGAAAGGAATTACCGTGGCTACCACGCGCTCCGCACACACCGTCTGGGAAGGCAGCCTGCTCGAGGGCAACGGCGTCGTCACCTTCGACTCCTCCGGTGCGATCGGCGAGCAGCCGGTCACGTGGGCGTCGCGCGCCCAGGAGGCGAACGGGAAGACCAGCCCCGAGGAGCTGATCGCCGCCGCCCACTCCAGCTGCTACTCCATGGCCTTCTCCAACATCCTGAACAAGGCCGGGACGCCGCCCACCAAGCTCGTCACCTCCGCCGACGTCTCCTTCCAGCCCGGCGAGGGCATCACCGGCATCCACCTCACCGTCGAGGGCACCGTCCCCGGCATCGACGAGGCGGGCTTCCTCGCCGCCGCCGAGGAGGCCAAGGTCGGCTGCCCGGTCAGCCAGGCGCTGAAGGCCACGCCCATCACGCTGACCGCCAAGCTCGCCTGACCCGGAACACCCCGTCGCGCGGGCCCGCCCACCGGGGGCGGCCCGCGCGACGTCGTCGGTTCGCCACCCGCGGCCGGGGTAGGAACCAGACGCTCTGGAAC
>KL569233.1:68892-69176 GCA_000715635.1 Streptomyces violaceus
TAGGAACCAGACGCTCTGGAACCGACGGGCCGGAAGGAACGCGATGCTGCCGGGAACGTCCCCGAACGCGACGGTGCTCGACTCCGCCACCCGTGACCGGACCCGCGTCCTGCTGCTGTTCAGCCTCTCCGGACGGCTCCGCCCCCGGGACACCGCCCTCGGCGCCCTCGTCGACCGCTACGACTACGGCCGCTTCGCCTCCCACCTGATGACCAGCCAGGACGTGCTCCCCGTCCCGGTCCTCGACGAACAGGCCGCGCCCCGCCGGCTGCGGCTGCCCCCCG
>KL569233.1:69390-73236 GCA_000715635.1 Streptomyces violaceus
GATGTGTATAAGAGACAGTCGCGTCCCTGCGGATCCTCGTCGTCTCCACCCCGCGCGGTGACGCCACCCTGGTCGTGGACTGCGCCTTCGCGGGCGAGACCACGGCCGGCGACCTCGCCGCCTGGCTGGCCACGACCTGCTTCGACCGGGAGCGCATCGAACTCGACGACCGCCCGCTCCTCCAGACGCTGACCGAGCAGCTCGGCCGCCCGCTCGCCCTCGGCCAGAACGTGCACCAACTCGTCTTCCCCGGCGGCCGGTTACAACGCGAACTGCTCAGCGCCGACGAGGCCCGCAAGGCGATCCTGCTGAACGAGATCGTCTACCGCGGCCGGATGCCCTGGAACCCCGCCACGCCCTACGACGCGAGCCTCGCGCCGCACCTCAGGAACCACGGCCTCACCCTGTCGGCCCTCGGCCGGGGAGTCTCCGTCCAGGCCGGCTGGGCCCCGCACGTCGAGAACGGCCTGATGCTCGTCGCCGTCGGCATGGTCTCCGCCCTCGCCGTGCTCCAGCGCACCCGGCTCGCCGCCTTTGCGATGATGAAGGCCAACGAGCAGGCCCTGACCGACTCGCCCACCGAGATCCGCTCTCTGATCTCCCGCCTGTCCGCGGGCGTCAACGAACTCCAGCTGGACCTCGCCTTCGGCGTCGAGGCCTACGTCGACAGCCTGCTGATCCCGGAGATGGTCATGGAGGCCTTCCAGTCCTCGCAGCGCGACGCGCTCGGCATCCGCGACAGCCTGGAGAACTCGGCCCGCATGGTCGAGCGCCTGACCTCGGTGATCAGCGCCCGCTCCGCCGCCCTGGACGCCGAACTCGCCGAGCGCGACGAGCGCCGCGACCGCACCGTGTCCGGCCTCGTCGCCGCCGCCACACTGATCGCCCTGCCGCCGACCCTGCTGCTCGCCTTCTTCGGCGTGAACGGCACGAACGTCGACGACCACCGCTCCATCCTCGACCTGCGCGCCTACGGCACGGCCTACGCGCTGGCCTGGCTCCCCTTCGTCGTCCTCGTCGTGATCGGATACGTCCTGCTCAGACGCATCAGCACCCGATCGGGCTCACTGCTGCCGACGTCCGACGACGACGCCGTACCCGTACCGCCCCCACGCCCGCCCTCCGGGAGCCCCCGACCATGACGCCACGCCCCGCCGTCTCCGCCCACCGGGGCGGCTCCGAGCGCGCCGACGCCGCCACCTGGGAGGCGTACAAGGACGCGCTGGAGTCCGGCGCGGAGTATGTCGAGTTCGACATCCGCCGCACGGCCGACGGTGTTCTCGTCGTCTACCACGACCCCCGGGTGGGGCCCGCCGGGCCGCCGCTGTCCCGGCTCACGCACACCGAGCTGAGCGAGCGGGCCGGCTACGACGTGCCGGTGGTGGACGAGGTCATGGCACTGATCGCCGGGCGGCTCGTGGCGCACCTGGACCTCAAGGAGGTGGGCTACGAGCAGGAGGTGGTCGACCGGGCGGTGGCCCTGCTCGGTACGGACGGGCTTGTCGTGACGACGCTGGAGGACCGTTCCGTCGCCGCCGTGACGCGGGCCTTCCCCGGGGTGCGCACCGCGCTGTCCCTGGGGCGCGACCGCAGGGACCTGGCCCTGGCCCGGCTGCCCGGGACCCGGCTGAGCGAGCTGTTCCCCGCCCGCCGGATCCGCGCCTGCGGGGCCCACGGCGTCGCCGTGCACCAGCGGCTGGCCAGGACCACCGTGCTGCGCGAGGCGACCCGGCGCGGCCTGTTCACCATGGTGTGGACGGTCAACGACGACACCCTGATGCGGGCGTTCCTCGCCCACCCGCGCGTGGACGTGCTGGTCACGGACCGGCCCCGGCGGGCCGTGGCCCTGCGCGGGCCCATCACCCCTTCGCGGCATTGACAACGGCGCACTCAAGTTTTGTGCTGGAAAGTGGGGAGTGAGTGGCCAGCGCCCTGACGGAAGGGGACAGCGATGGGACGAGCGGTCGGGATCGACCTCGGGACCACGAACTCGGTGGTGGCCGTGCTGGAGGGCGGTGAGCCCACGGTCATCGCCAACGCGGAGGGGGCCAGAACCACACCCTCGGTCGTGGCGTTCGCCAAGAACGGCGAGGTGCTGGTCGGGGAGGTCGCCAAACGCCAGGCCGTGACGAACGTGGAGCGCACCGCCCGCTCGGTCAAGCGCTACATGGGCGACGCGAGCTGGCGTTTCCCGGACCAGGGCGACGTGGACGGCACCCGCTACCGGGCGCAGGAGCTGTCCGCCCGGGTGCTGCAGAAGCTGAAGCGGGACGCGGAGTCCTACCTCGGCGAGGACGTCACCGACGCGGTGATCACCGTCCCGGCCTACTTCGACGACCATCAGCGGCAGGCGACCAAGGAGGCCGGCGAGGTCGCAGGCCTGAAGGTGCTGCGGATCATCAACGAGCCGACGGCGGCGGCGCTGGCGTACGGGCTGGACAAGGAGAACGACCAGACGGTCCTCGTCTTCGACCTCGGCGGCGGCACCTTCGACGTGTCGCTGCTGGAGATGGGCGAGGGCGTCATCGAGGTGAAGGCCACCAACGGCGACACCCACCTCGGCGGCGACGACTGGGACCAGCGGATCGTCGAGTACCTCGTCAAGCGTTTCAAGGGCCAGTACGGCGTCGACCTCGGCAACGACAAGATGGCGGTGCAGCGGCTGCGCGAGGGCGCCGAGAAGGCCAAGATCGAGCTGTCCAGCTCCACCGAGACGACGATCAACTTGCCCTACATCACGGCCTCCGCCGAAGGGCCGCTGCATCTCGACGAGAAGCTGACCCGGGCGCAGTTCCAGGAGCTCACCTCCGATCTGCTGGACCGCTGCAAGGCGCCCTTCCACCAGGCGGTCGACGACGCCGGGGTGAAGCTCTCCGCGGTCGACCACGTGATTCTCGTCGGCGGCTCGACCCGGATGCCCGCGGTGACCGCGCTGGTCAAGGAACTCACCGGCAAGGAGCCGCACAAGGGCGTCAACCCCGACGAGGTCGTGGCGCTCGGCGCCGCGCTCCAGGCGGGCGTCATGCGCGGCGACGTCAAGGACGTGCTGCTGCTCGACGTCACCCCGCTGTCCCTGGGCATCGAGACCAAGGGCGGCATCATGACGAAGCTCATCGAGCGCAACACGACCATCCCGACCCGGCGTTCGGAGATCTTCACGACGGCTGCCGACAACCAGCCCTCGGTCGGCATCCAGGTCTACCAGGGCGAACGGGAGATCGCCGCCTACAACAAGAAGCTCGGCGTCTTCGACCTGACGGGCCTGCCGCCGGCACCGCGCGGCGTGCCGCAGATCGAGGTGGCCTTCGACATCGACGCCAACGGCATCATGCACGTCTCCGCCAAGGACATGGCGACCGGCCGCGAACAGAAGATGACCGTCACCGGCGGCTCGGCGCTGGGCAAGGACGACATCGACCGCATGATGCGCGAGGCCGAGCAGTACGCCGAGGAGGACCGGAGCCGCCGCGAGGCCGCCGAGACCCGCAACCAGGCCGAGCAACTCGTCTACCAGACGGAGAACTTCCTCCGCGAGAACGGCGACAAGATCCCGGCCGACACCAAGGCCGAGGTCGAGTCGGCCGTCACCGAGGTGAAGGGACAGCTGGAACAGCAGGCGGACACCGCCGCCCTGCGCACCGCGGTCGAGAAACTCGCCTCGGTCAGCCAGAAGATGGGCCAGGCGATGTACGCCCAGGCCCAGCAGTCACCCACCGAGGAATCTCCCGGCACCGCGCAGGAGGAGGAGGGCGTGGTCGACGCGGAGATCGTGGACGAGGAGAAGGGCGGCCGGGACGAGAAGGGCGGCGCCGCCTAGGGCGAGCCGGCCCGGCAGGTCTACGACGG
>KL569233.1:73429-73748 GCA_000715635.1 Streptomyces violaceus
CCCCCTGGGGCGAGCCGGCCCGGCAGGTCTACGACGGCGGGGTCCGGCGTCCTGGGGCGGCGGGCGGCAGTGTCACGCACACCGCGTCCAGGACGGTCGCGTACAGCGTGCCGAAGTCGGTGAGCCTGGAGCGGAGCCGGTCCAGACCGTCGCGGTGGCTCGTCAGGAGCTGGATGTCGCCGGTGCGGGCCGCGCACTCGAGGACCGCGGGCAGGAAGTCCGGCGGTTCCTCGCCGGTCGTCTCCAAGCCGTGCGCGCGGTACAGCTCCTCGGAGGGCGCCGGTGCCGCCTCGCGCCAGACGCTCAGATACAGGCTGTG
>KL569233.1:73961-74650 GCA_000715635.1 Streptomyces violaceus
CGCTCAGATACAGGCTGTGGTCCGGCTGCGCCTCGAAGACCTCGATGTAGTGCGCCGCCAGTTCACGCGGTGGGGTGACCGCCGCGTGGTCGGCGAACTCCCTCAGCTGCGGGGCGGCTTCGCGCAGCAGTGGCAGCCGGGCCCGGAAGTCGTCGTCGGGGAACATCAGGCACAGCGCGGCAGCCTGGTACAGCACCTCGAATCCGGGCATCGGACCTCCTTCGCGTGCGCTCACTGCCTGTACCGTCATGCCGACGCTAGGTGCGGGCCGGGGAGGACACCCGCCGACAGGGCCCGTACGGGTCAGAACCGCTCGCGGTACTCCCGCAGGAGCGCCTCCGTGCGCTGTGCCGAGCCCGCACGGGCCGTCATGTGGTCCAGGACCTCCAGATGCGCGGAGACCTCCTTGCGGGAGTCCAGGTACAGCGCGCCCGTCAGATACTCGGTGAACACCATGTCGGGGAGCTCGGGCTCGGCGAAGCGGAACAGCGAGAACGGGGCGTACGTCCCCGGATGCGGGCCGTCCTTGAACTCGGCGATCTGGAGCGTGACCCGGTCGCGCGCGGCGTATTCCAGCAGCTTGTCCAGCTGGTCGCGCATCACCTGGCCGTCGACGCTCACCGGGCGGCGCAGCACCGTCTCGTCCATGATCACCCACAGGTGCGGCGGGTTCTCGCGCTCCAGGAGCT
>KL569233.1:74857-76359 GCA_000715635.1 Streptomyces violaceus
CTCCAGGAGCCGCTGCCGCTCCATGCGCAGCGACACGTGCCGCTCCACGGCCTCCGGTCCCGCGTTCGCGATGGTGCCGGCCTCCAGCACCGCACGCGCGTACCCCTCGGTCTGCAGCAGCCCCGGCACGAAGTGCGGCTCGTAGGACCGGATGATCCGGGCGGCGCCCTCCAGGCTCACGTACATGCTGAACCACTCCGGCAGCACGTCGTGGAACCGCTGCCACCAGCCCGGCCGGTTCGCCTCCTCGGCGAGCTCGACGAACGCGGTCACCTCGTCCCCGGCCACGCCGTACGCGGTCAGCAGGATCTGCACGTACGGGATCTTCAGCGCGACGTCGGCGGTCTCCATCCGCCGGACCGTCGCGGGGGCGACACGCAGCACCCGGGCGGCCTCGTCACGACCGATGCCCGCCGCCTCGCGCAGCTCCTGCAGCCGCTTGCCCAGCACCACCTGGCCCACGGTGGGTGCGGCCCGCCGTTCACTCACGCCACGCCTCCCCAACGCGCCCAAGCCTGCGATCAGTCTGTCACGTACCGCTGACAGTCTCCCAGGGCCGACGGTGAAGAGATCACGGGAGAGGACGTGTCGTCGGCGCATTACCCCGCGGGTAATCGACCGGGCGCGGCCGGAACGGGATCGTGAACGTACCGGGCCCCGGGCCGGCGCACTCCGGCCCGGGGCCCGGCTCCCAGCCGCACCATGACCCGACGGAGGGTGATGCCCCATGTCCGCGATCCAGCTCGCCGCACTCGCCCGGACCTCCGAGCCGCAGTCGATGCTGCGCCGCTTCCTGGCCCTGGACGCCGCGGTGACCGGCGCCAACGGCCTCGCCTACCTCGCGTTCCCCGGCCCCCTCGGGCGCTTCCTCGGCGTCGACTCCACGCTGCTGCTCGCACTGGGCGCGTTCCTCGCGGTCTACGCGGCGGGCGTCGGCCTGCTGGCTTCCCGCCGGCACCCCCCGGCGCTGGGCGTGCGGGCCGTCGTCGAGGCCAACCTCGCCTGGACGGTCGTGAGCCTCGCGGCCTTGGCGCTGTGGCTCACGCCGAGCACGGCGGGGGCCGTGTGGACGGTGCTCCAGGCACTGACCGTGGCCGGGTTCGCCGTCCTGCAGCACACGGCACTGAAGGCACGTCAGGACAGCAGCGACTGAAGGTACTTGGCCGTCGCCGGGTCGGCCGGGAGGAGCGTCTCGATGGCCAGCTCGGCGACGGTCACGTCCATCGGGGTGTTGAACGTGGAGATCGAGGAGATGAACGACAGCGTCCGCCCCTCGTGCTCGATCCGCAGCGGCAGCGCGAAGTACGGCACCGGCTCCGAGGGCTCCTGAGGCCCGGCCCCCGGATCCTCCTCGGGCACGGGATACGCGGCCACCTCCTCGTACAGCTCCCGCAGCGGCTCGGAGCGGTGCAGCGCGATCTGCCGCTCCATCTGCTCCAGCAGGTGACCGCGCCAGGCGCGCAGATTGCGGATGCGGGGGGCCAGGCCCCGCGGGTGCAGGG
>KL569233.1:76443-76977 GCA_000715635.1 Streptomyces violaceus
CTCAGAGATGTGTATAAGAGACAGCTCGATGCCCTCGCGCAGCGCGTCCAGCGCCGGGTCGTCCAGCGGCGTCTCCGGGTAGCGCGGGGCGTAACCGGCCGCCAGCAGCAGCGTGTTGCGCTCCCGCACGGGGACGTCCAGATGCTCGGCCAGCCGCAGCACCATCTCCTCGCTGGGCCGGGACCGGCCCGTCTCGACGAAGCTGATGTGCCGGGCCGAGGAGTCCGCGCGCAGGGCCAGCTCCAGCTGGCTGACCCGGCGCTGCTCCCGCCAGGCCCGCAGCAGCGGACCCACGCCCTGGCCGGCCGTGGACGGGTGAGTGGTCATGTCAGGACCGTAGTCGAGAACCGGCCGTGCCGGACAGGCGCATGCCTCTGACCAGGGTCTCGGGCGCCCCGCTGTGGCAGGCTGAGAGGACACCGAGGACCCCGGCGCAAGGGAAGGAGCGCAGCCCATGCCCTGTCGAACCGCTGTCGCAGAAGGAGGTCGAGGACCGGCTGGCCGAGCTGCCGGGCTGGTCGCTCGACTCAGACC
>KL569233.1:77171-77955 GCA_000715635.1 Streptomyces violaceus
GCCCGCCTCACCCGCTCCTACCGGCTCGGCTCGCATTTCGCGGCGACGGCGATGGTCGTGCACATCGCCCAGGTCCAGGAGGAGCTCGGCCACCACTCCGACCTCACGCTGGGCTACAACACCGTCTCGCTGTCCGTCCACACGCACAGCGCGGGCGGCGCCGTCACCGAGAAGGACTTCGAGCTCGCCCGCAGGGTGGAGGACCTGGCCCCCGGGCACGGGGCACACTGACCGCGTGCTCGACTACGACAAGGAAGCGGAGCGGTACGACGCCTCGCGCGGCGGCGAGCCCAGGGCGGCCGCCGCCGCGGAAGCGGTACTGAGCCTCGTACCGCCGGACACCCGCAGCCTGCTTGACCTCGGCTGCGGCACCGGCATAGTGACCCGGCGGCTCGCGGCCGCACGCGACGGCATGCGGGTGACCGGGGTGGACCTCGCCCTCGCGATGGCCCGGCAGGCCGCCGCCCGGCTGCCCGGTGCGGTCGTGCTCGCCGACAGCAGGCGGCTGCCCTTCCGGGACGGGGAATTCGACGCCGTCAGCAGCGTGTGGCTGCTGCACCTGGCCGCCGGGCCCGCCGATGTGCGGACCATCGTCGGCGAGTGCGCCCGGGTGCTGCGGCCCGGCGGGGTCTACGTCACCACGGTCGACAAGGCCGCCTCCCACAACGTGGGCAGTGACATCGATGTCGTCCTGTCCTCCCGTCCACCGAGCCCGGTCCGGGACGGAGCTGCGGACGTCGTGTCCCACGCCGCCGGACACGGCCTGGTCCCGGCCGGGCAGGCC
>KL569233.1:78255-78698 GCA_000715635.1 Streptomyces violaceus
TGCCGCCCGGCGACCCGCTCGCCGACGGCTTCGCCACCCGGCTGGCGGAACTCCCCGACCAGGACCGGCCGCGCCCCGACCCGGTCTTCACGCTCCGGGCGTTCCGCAAGCCGATGGACCCTCCGGCCGGGTGAAGTCCAAGATCCAGTCGGTCCAGCTCGGGCCTCGGCTCGGTCCGGACCGCCGCCCAGCTCAAACCGGCGACGAGGAGTTCTCTCACCCCGGCGACTTCGGCCCGGCGGGGGAGGCGGTCTGCCGCGACGGACGTACGGACGAGGACGGCTGCACGCGTGCCAGGGTCCCCGTCGAGTCCGTCGAGCCTTACGGCAACTCCCGCGCCCCCGGCGGCGACTGAGTGACGGAACCCGCCCGTCCTCCCAGGAGGTCCGTCACGTGAAGCACCCCCACAGGCACCGCAGACGCCGTGTGCTCCTCCCCGTGGT
>KL569233.1:78911-81753 GCA_000715635.1 Streptomyces violaceus
CGGCGCCGGCCTGACCACGTTCGCCACCGACGACGCATCCCCCACGCTCGAACTGACTCGCGCGGGAGGGACCCCCATGGCCGCCACCGCACGGCAGGTCGAGAAGCTCGACCGGGGCGTGGTCAGCGTCCACACCGGCAGCGGCAACCTGGTCAGCTGGCGCTGGCTCGGCACCGACCCTGACAACGTCTCCTTCAACGTCTACCGGGCCGGCACGAAGGTCAACTCCACGCCGGTCACCGGCTCCACGAACTACTTCCACTCCGGCGCACCCGCCCAGGCCGACTACACCGTCCGCGCGGTCGTGAACGGCACGGAGCAGGGCGACTCGGTGCACGCGGTCCAGTTCCGCACCGGCTACAAGGACGTGCCCATCTCCCCGCCCGCCGGCGGCACCGCCCCGGGCAACTCGGCGTACACCTACGAGGCCAACGACGCCTCCCTCGGCGACCTCGACGGCGACGGCGCCCTGGACATCGTCCTGAAGTGGCAGCCCACCAACGCCAAGGACAACTCCCAGTCCGGCTACACCGGCAACACCATCGTGGACGGCATCAAGCTCGACGGCACCCGGCTGTGGCGCGTCGACCTGGGCCGCAACATCCGCTCCGGCGCCCACTACACGCAGTTCCAGGTGTACGACTACGACGGCGACGGCAAGGCCGAGGTCGCCATGAAGACCGCCGACGGCACCAAGGACGGCACCGGCGCGGTCATCGGCAGCTCCTCGGCCGACCACCGCAACTCCGGCGGCTATGTGCTGTCCGGCCCCGAGTTCCTGACCATGTTCAACGGCCAGACGGGCAAGGCGATGCAGAGCGTCGACTACGTCCCGGCCCGCGGCACCGTCTCCTCCTGGGGCGACAACTACGGCAACCGCGTCGACCGCTTCCTCGCGGGCACGGCCTACCTCGACGGCTCCCGCCCCTCCCTGATCATGGCGCGCGGCTACTACACCCGCACGGTGATCGCCGCCTGGGACTGGCGCAACGGCTCCTTCACCCGCCGCTGGACCTTCGACACCAGCTCCTCCACCAACAGCGGCAAGGGCTACGACGGCCAGGGCAACCACAGCCTGTCCGTCGCGGACGTCGACGCGGACGGGAAGGACGAGATCGTCTACGGCGCGATGACCGTGGACGACAACGGCAACGGGCTCTGGACCACCAGACTGGGCCACGGCGACGCCGGCCACGTCGGCGACCTCAACCCGTCCCGCGCGGGCCTGGAGTACTTCAAGGTCTCGGAGAGCACCAGCCAGCCCGGCTCCTGGATGGCCGACGCCCGCACCGGCGCGATCCTCTGGAAGACCGCCTCCGGCGCCGACAACGGCCGCGGGGTCGCCGCCGACATCTACGCGGGCAGCGCGGGCGCCGAGGCCTGGTCCGCCTCCGACACCACCCTCCGCTCGGCGACCGGCGCCTCCCTCGGCCGGGAACCCTCCAGCATCAACTTCCTGTCCTGGTGGGACGGCGACCCCGTCCGCGAACTCCTCGACGGCACCCGCATCGACAAGTACGGCACGTCGGGCGACACCCGCCTGCTGACCGGATCCGGGGTCTCCTCCAACAACGGCACGAAGTCCACGCCCGTCCTGTCCGGCGACCTCCTCGGCGACTGGCGTGAGGAAGTCGTCTGGCGCACCGGCGACAACACGGCCCTGCGCATCTACTCGACCCCGCACGAGACGAACACGAGGATCACGACCCTGCTCCACGACACGCAGTACCGCACGGCCCTGGCCTGGCAGAATACGGCGTACAACCAGCCGCCGCACCCGAGCTTCTTCATCGGCAACGCCATGCCGACGGCTCCGAGGCCGACGGTCCACACCCCGTGAGACCCCGGTGGGTGCGTACCCCGGGGGAGCACGCACCCACCGGTCACGACAGCGGGGCCGTCAGGCGACCGTGCAGGTCTGATCACCCAGCTTGAACACGGTCGGTTTCGTGTTCGTCCCCGACCAGTTCGCCGTGAACCCGAAGCTCACCGACGAGCCCGCCGCCACGCTGGCGTTCCAGCCGATGTTCTTCGCCGTCACCGTCGAACCCGACTGGGCGGCCTCGGCGTTCCAGGCCTGGGTCAGCTTCTGCCCGTCGGGGAAGGGCCAGCTCAGCGACCAGCCGTTCCATGGTGCGGTACCGGTGTTGGTGAGCTGGACGTCCGTCTGGAAGCCGCCCGACCACTGGTTGGTGACCTTGTACGTCACCTTGCAGGCGCCCGTCGGTGTCGGGTCAGGGCCCGGCCCCGGGTCCGTCGTGCCGCCGTCGGAGCTGTCGCCGTAGATGACGCCACGGCCGTTCGTCGAGACGTATACCCGGCCGTAGATCCTCGGGTCGCCGGTGATGGCCGCGCCTGTCCAACCCCACTGGTGGGCATCGTCGTTGATGCGCGTCCAGCTCGCGCCCTTGTCCGTGGAGCGGAAGATGCCGCGCACGCCGCCGATCTTCGCGCTCGTGTACAGCGTCTGGTAGGACGCGCCGGGCGCCGCCTTGCCGAAGCCGATGGTGTCGGCCTGCTCGACGTTCGAGAGCTTCGTGAAGCTCGCCCCGCCGTCCGTGGAGTGCCACAGGCCGTACGCCCCGTCGCTCGCTCCGCCCGCCAGCCACACATCGCCCTTCCCGCCGGGCAGGGCCTTGAAGCGGACGCTGTCGCCGCTCGGCAGGCCGCCGGCCGGGGACTCCTTGAACGTCGCCCCGCCGTCCGTACTGACGTAGAACTTCCCCGACTTGAAACCGTAGAAGGTCTTCGGGTCGACCCGGTCCGACTCGACGACCGCCCCGGAGGGGATACCGCCGGAGGCCTGCCATGACGTGCCGAAGCCCGTCGCATAGTGCACGCC
>KL569233.1:81995-82316 GCA_000715635.1 Streptomyces violaceus
CGCCGCGACCGTGCCGCCGCCGCTCACGCCCGAGGGGTCGGTGCCCGCGAACCAGTTGGCGCCGTTGTCCGTCGAGAACGCGATGTGCGGGCCCGAGTCCAGATTTCCGACCCGGACGACCGTGTTCGGGCTCGACTCGGCGAAGTCCAGGCTCGTGGTCGTCGTGAAGTTCGGCTGCGTGAACATCATCGACGGCACCTTGGTCACGTCCGTGTGGCGGAAGCCGCCGACATCGCCGAGCGCGCTGAGCAGCGGGGCCCCGGACGGGGGAGAGGCGAGGTCGTTGACCGCCGTCTCCTCCAGGCCCCGCACCATCGGCTT
>KL569233.1:82535-86471 GCA_000715635.1 Streptomyces violaceus
ATGTGTATAAGAGACAGTCTCGGTGCCGTAGATCGTCGCGCCCGTCCCGTACATCAGGCGAGCGGAGTCGAACGGGTCGATCTCCATCGACTCCGTCATCCAGCCGAGCTTCGGGGTCTGCTCGGGAGGCGCCGGGTTCGCACCCCAGGTCAGCCACGGCGAGGACGAGACGTCCATCGTGTAGCGGTTCTCGCGGTCGGGGTACGACGTGTAGTCCCACGCCTTGGTCCAGGTCGCCCCGCTGTCCGTGGAGCGGAAGATCTGTGTGTCCGGCCACCAGGCGCTGTACGCCGTGGCCATGACCGTGCCCGGCTTCTGCCGGTCCACCGTCAGCCCGCTGAAGCCGTAGAACGTGTCGGCCTCCGCCACCGGGCTGATGTTCGTCCAGCTACCGCTCCCGGTCGCGTACCGCCACAGCCGGCCCTTGCCACCGTCGTACGGGCCGCCCTTGTCGCTGTAGGCGACATAGAGGTGGCCGTTCTTCGCGTCCAGGACGCCCTTGTGCGCCAGCTGGCCCGTCGGCTGTCCGGCCAGCCGCTGCCAGGTCGCGCCCGCGTCCGTCGAGCGGTACACCGCGTTGTCCGCGTCGGCGACCCCGACGTAGAGCGTCTTCGTGGCGTTGCCCGAGGTGCCCGTGGACTCGTCGAAGGTGACCCAGACGATGCCCTGGTTGTCGGACGCGTAGCCGGACGTGTCGCTCGGGTCCTGCGCGTAGTTGCCGACGTTGGGGAAGTTCGTGACCTGCGACCAGGTGACCCCCGAGTCCGTCGACCGCCACAGCCCCTTGCCGCTGGGCGCGCCCAGGTACAGCACGCTGTTCCGGTTCGGGTCGATCGCCAGCCGCTCACCCATGCCACGCCCCGGCATGTTGCCGCCCAGCTTGAACGGCAGATTCGCCTTCTGCCAGCTCGCGCCCCGGTTCGAGGACCGCATGACCGCGCCGTTCTTCGGGTCCCAGCTGTTGGTGTACGTCCCGACCGCCGCGTACACCCGGTTCGGATCGACGGAGTCGGACGCGATGCTGACGACACCCGTGTGCCCCCAGTCGTCCCACCCGACCGAGTCCAGCAACGGCGTCCAGGTCTTGGACGACTCCTGCCAGCGGTACGCGCCGCCGATGTCGGTTCGGGCGTAGGCGAGGTTCTTCTCGCTGCGGTTGAAGACGATGCCCGGAACGAATCCACCGCCGTCGATCCGCGCGTTCTTCCAGGAGTAGGTGTCGGCAGCGATCTTCACCGACGGCGGATCAGCGGCCAGGGCGCCGGGCGCACCCGACAACAACCCGGCCGCCAACGCGAGCACGGCCGTGAGAATACGGGTTCTTCGCACGGTGGGGTTCCTTCCGTGAGGGGGGAACGTGCGAGGGCCGGGCGGCCCCAGTGCGGGTGGAGCCGCCCGGCCGTGGCCCCGCGTCAGGTGCGGGGCCATGTACGCAGAGCTTCGGACGCTGTTTTGGGGCGCGGGGAACTGCGCGACCAGCCACACACGGCCCGCAGACGACAACCGCACAACCCGCGGAGCGCCCGGCGGGGGCTATTCGAGAAGCTCCGCGTACGAGCCCATGGCCAAGGCGATATCCGCCTGAGCCCAGAACCGGTGATACGTGAACGACGGAACGGCACCGCCCGCCAGATAACTCTCGATCTTCGACCAGGCGGGATCGTCCTCGTAGAAGGACCGGATCGAGTCGAACGTCGACGACGAGTTGATCGCGTCACCGTTCGGCATCGTGCCCGTCCAGCCGCTCGGGATGGACACCGGGTCGTCGAACCGGTTGTAGTCCGCGCGGTTCTCCGGGACGGCGATCCCGAGATCGTCCTGGTGGTTCGCCCACATACCGTCCAGCAGCTTCTTCGCCGCCGCCGCGGCCTCCGTGTCACCGGAGCGGTCCGCGTAGTACGTCAGGGTCTTGGCGAACGAGGCCGCCACACCGACATCGTTGGTGTAGTCGGCGACGGTGACGTGCAGCCCGCTGTTGGCCCCGGGGCTCGACGCGTTCCAGGTGTCGGGCTGGCCCGACCACTGCAGCGTCGACGGGATGCGGTAGGTGCCGTCCGGGTTGAACGTGGTCTTGGACAGCGCCCAGTCGACCCACTTGTCGAGGACCGCCTTGGCCTTCGCGTTCCCCGTCTGCTGGTACAGCTCGGCGACCCGCTCCACGGACCACGCCTGGAAGCCGAACCACTGGTTGGACGGCGGGTCGTGGTACACGGGCTTCTCGTCGTAGTACATGCCGTAGAACGTCGACTTCCCGGCTGGCGGGGTCGCGTACCGGCCCGCCCAGCTGTTGGTCGCGCCGCCCGCGATGGCGCCTTCGTCCGACTGCAGCCAGCGGTAGAACTCCAGCTGCCGGTCGAGGGACTTGGCCCAGTCGGCCGCGCCCGTCGCCGACTTGGGCTTCAGCGGGGCGTAGTTGCTCAGCGCGTAAGCGGCGAGCGGGTTCTGGTAGCCGCCGTGGGCGTGGCTGGAGCCGATGCGCCAGGACCAGCCGGCCGAGGTGTCGGTGGCACCGCCCCATGCGTAGTACCAGGACATCAGGTACATCGAGGCGTCCTTGCCGGTGCCGGCCGGACAGGTCGACGGCCCGACACAGTTGCCGATCTTCTTGAAGTACTTGTCGAACATGGAGTAGCGCAGGTAGTCGCCCATCTTGGCGGCCTTGCCGACGGTCGCGGACACGGCACTGCCCTTGCCCTGCTCCTTCGCCCAGATGTCCGCCCAGTACGCGGCCTGTACGGCCCGTGCGTCAGCGTCCGGCGCGTTGGTGAACTTCCACTGCTTGGCGTAGGAGGCGTCACCCGTGAACAGGTCGAGGTAGCCGTTCTTCCCGCCGTACTTGAAGGCGTCACAGGTCGGCTGCGGCACCGTCTCCCACACCGACTCCTGCGCGCCGCGCTGGAAGGTGTTGATGTACGACGGGCCGGTGTCCGAGGGGCCCGCCTCGCACTTGCCGGGCGAGTTGCCGTAGCCGTAGACGTTGTCGACGTCCTGGAGCCAGTGCATGCCGTAGACGTCGTCCGTGCCGTACGCGCTCTTCAGCTCGGCCGCGATCGGGTCAGGGCCGACCGAGACGCCGGTGTCGAGCTTGGCCGGGTACTCGCCCGGCGTGTCCAGCTCGGGCGCGTAGGTCGCCGGCTTCGAGGCGTTGTAGAAGGAGTTGGTCGGCTGGTCGGCGTGGGTGGGGATCATGTACTTCTCCATGAGCTCCCACGCCCCGTTGAACTTGGCCCAGTCGCCGGTCACCTTGCCGTACATGGCCTGGAGCCACAGGAGGTAGCTGTACGCCTCCGAGGTGGTCTCGTGGCCGTGGTCCGGCGCCTCGACGATCAGCGTCTCGACCGAGTGGTAGGGGATGCCCTCGGGGGAGAAGTAGCCGTTCGCCGGGTTGGTGATCTTCCCGTAGAGCTCGAGGAAGCGGGCGTCGTACGCCTTCGTCGCCGCCAGCTGGGTCACCGTGACCGAGGACTTGGCGTGGCCCGGTGCCGTCGACTCGAACACGGCCGAGCCGGTGCCGGAGGCCGCCGCGGTGACGGTCACCTTCTGCGCGGTGTTCCAGTTCTGCGGGGTGAAGGTGAGCGAGGCACCGCCCGTGACCGACAGGCCCGAGTTGCCGCTCGCCCTGGCCGACGTCACCGTCACATTGGACGCCGGCTGCTTGGACAGCTTCACCTCGTAGGTGCCCGACTTGCCCGACTGGACGCCCAGTTGCAGCGGCGAGGCGACGACGGTCGGACCGGAGGAGACCGTGATACCGACCGGGGTGGAGTTCGCGGAGGCGCCCAAGCTGTCGTACGCCTTCGCCACCAGGGAGTGACTGCCCACGGTCAAGTCAGAAACCGAAAGCGAGTAAGGCGCACTCGTGTCCGTGCCCAGCAGCTTGGTGTCGTCGTAGAACTCCACCTTGCTGATCGTGGCGTTGTCCGCGGCAGCCGCGGT
>KL569233.1:86684-88176 GCA_000715635.1 Streptomyces violaceus
CCTGGGTGTACACGGCGCCCGCGGCCGGGCTGGTCAGTACGGCGATCGGCGGCTGGTGCGCGCCGGTGCAGGGGGTGCCGTTGACCGCGAAGGACGTCGGCGCGGCGTTGCTGCCGCTGTAGGTGAACTGGGCGCCGGTGGAGACGGCGGAGCCTGCGGCGACCCGCGTGTTGTGAGGGGCGTTCTTCACGGTGATGTTCTGGCCGGACTGCGACCAGGTGCCGTTCCAGCCGTTCCCCAGTTTCTGGTTGCCGGAGTAGGCGTAGGTCAGCGTCCAGCCGTCGATGGCGTCCGTGCCGCGGTTGGTGAGGGTCAGGTCCGCGGTGAAGCCGGAGCCCCAGTCGTTCGTCTTGTAATCGACACTGCACTGAAGTGCGGCCGCCTGCGCGGTGGTCGACCCTGAGGAGAGCATCGTCAACGGAAGCGCGAGAGCTGCGACGGCGGCGATCCACACGCGCCGTACCGCTCCGCGTCTCCGGGGTGGGGGATGCATGGTGCTGGTTCCTCCTTGCGGCTCGGAGAAGTCAAGGCTTGAACCAGTGGGAGCGCTCCCATCGTGAGGACGGGTGTGGAATCGGTCAAGGGCCTTGAAGAGTCGAAAAGATTCGACGCCGCATGTTGAGCGAAAGTCAGCGACTCCCCTGTTCTTTGCAGACACTTGGCGCTACCTTCCTTGACACCAGTGGGAGCGGTTCCATCAGTCGACGCGTCCGTCACGGCGTGCCCGGCCTGCAAGGAGTCGCTCATGCGACACCTCTCGCGTTCAGTACTTTGAGCCGCCCCCAGCGCGGTCGTCCCCGTCTGCGCGAGTGCCATGCCGGGTTCCTCAGTTCCTCATGTCCTTGTCGGAGCGCGCCCTGAACGGCTGACACCCCCACCAGCGAAAGGGAAACCCGCACTCATGAGCCGTACGAGAACAGCGTTACTGGCCGCCATGGCCCTGGTCGCCGGCGCGACCGGCACGGCGTTCGCCGTGGACCCGGGCGGCGCCGAGGTCGCCGCCGTCCCCTGCACCGTCGACTACAAGATCCAGAACCAGTGGAGCACCGGCTTCACCGCCGCCGTGACCGTCACCAACAACAGCGCCGCCAAGTCGTCGTGGTCGCTGAAGTGGTCCTACGCCGGCAACCAGAAGGTCACCAGCGGCTGGAACGCCAAGCTGAGCCAGAGCGGTGCCGCCGTCACCGCGGCCAACGAGAGCTACAACGCCCAGCTGGCGACCGGCGGTTCGGTCAGCTTCGGCTTCCAGGGCAGCTACAGCGGCAGCAACGCGATCCCGGCCACCTTCACCCTCGACGGCGTGACCTGCAACGTCGACAGCGGCGGCCCCGGCGGCCCCACGGATCCGCCGGACCCGGGCGGCCCCGCCAACCGGGTCAACAACCCTTACGACGGCGCCAAGGTGTACGTGAACCCCGAGTGGTCCGCGAAGGCCGCCGCCGAGCCGGGCGGCAGCCGCATCGCCAACCAGCCGACCGGTGTCTGGCTGGAC
>KL569233.1:88350-92853 GCA_000715635.1 Streptomyces violaceus
GCCGACCGGTGTCTGGCTGGACCGGATCGCGGCGATCAACGGCGCCGACGGCAAGATGGGCCTGCGCGCCCACCTCGACGAGGCGCTGCGGCAGAAGGGCTCGGGCGAACTCGTCGTCCAGCTCGTCATCTACAACCTGCCCGGACGTGACTGCGCCGCCCTCGCCTCCAACGGTGAGCTGAAGGCCGACGAGATCGGCCGGTACAGGACGGAGTACATCGACCCGATCAAGGCGATCCTCGCCGACTCGAAGTACTCCTCGCTGCGGATCGTCACCACCGTCGAGATCGACTCGCTGCCGAACCTCGTCACCAACACCGGCAGCCGCCCGACGGCCACCCCGCAGTGCGACGTGATGAAGGCCAACGGCAACTACATCAAGGGCGTCGGCTACGCGCTGAACAAGCTCGGCGACGTGCCGAACGTCTACAACTACGTCGACGCCGGCCACCACGGCTGGATCGGCTGGGACGACAACTTCGCTCCCTCCGCGACCCTGTTCAAGGAGGCGGCGTCCGCCGAAGGCGCGACCGTCAACGACGTCCACGGCTTCATCACCAACACGGCGAACTACAGCGCCCTGAAGGAGGACCACTTCTCCATCAGCGACAACGTGGCCGGCAAGTCCGTCCGCGAGTCGAAGTGGGTCGACTGGAACCGCTACGTCGACGAGCTGTCCTTCGCCCAGGCCTTCCGCAACCAGCTCGTCGCGGTCGGCTTCCCCTCGGGCATCGGCATGCTGATCGACACCTCCCGCAACGGCTGGGGCGGCACCGCCCGGCCCACCGGCCCCGGCGCCCAGACCACCGTCGACACCTACGTCGACGGCGGCCGCTACGACCGCCGCATCAACCCCGGCAACTGGTGCAACCAGTCCGGAGCCGGCCTCGGCGAGCGCCCGCAGGCAGGACCGGCCGCCGGGATCGACGCCTACGTGTGGATGAAGCCGCCGGGCGAGTCCGACGGGGCGAGCAAGGAGATCCCGAACCCCGAGGGCAAGGGCTTCGACCGGATGTGCGACCCGACGTACGAGGGCAACCCGCGCAACGGCAACAACCCGTCGGGTGCTCTGGCGGACGCGCCGCTGTCCGGGCACTGGTTCTCCGCCCAGTTCCGGCAGCTGATGCAGAACGCGTACCCGCCGCTGTCCTGACCGCTGACACTCCGTCCCCACGGGTCCGCCGGGGCTTCGGCCCCGGCGGATCTTTTTTGCGGGGGCGGCAACAGCGGTGGCCTTCTCCCGGTGCGTCGGCGCAGTCTGGCGGCATCCGAGGGAGAGGCTGACCACCATGGCGCACGACCACGACCACGATCACGACCGTCACGACCACGACCTTCACGACCACACGCACCTCGACTGGGCCGCGATGGCCCCGAGGCTGGAGTCCCAGGCAGAGCTGTTCGCTTCCCTGTACGAGCGGGCCCTGGGCTGGCTGGCGCACGAGGTGACCGAGCCGGGCCTGATCGTCGACGCGGGCAGCGGGCCGGGCGTCGTGTCGTGTCTGTTCGCCGAGACGTTCCCGGGCGCGCGGATCGTCGCGGTGGACGGCTCCGAGCCGCTGCTGGAGCGGGCGCGGGCACGGGCCGAGCGGCTGGGAGTCGCCGACCGCTTCGGCACGATCGCGGGTGAACTCCCTGACGTGCTGGACGAGTTGGACTACCCGGCCGACCTGCTCTGGGCGAGCCGCAGTCTGCACCACCTCGGCGACCAGCGGGCCGCACTCGCCGCGTTCGCGGCCCGGCTGGCGCCCGGCGGCACGCTGGCCCTCATGGAGGGCGGCCTGCCCGCACGGTATCTGCCGCGCGACATCGGTATAGGCCGGCCCGGGCTCCAGGCGCGGCTCGACGCGCTGGAGGCGGAGTGGTTCACGCGGATGCGGACGGAGCTGCCCGGCCATGTCGCGGAGACGGAGGACTGGCCGGCCCTGCTGGCGTCGGCGGGGCTGAAGCCGGGCAGGACGCACACCTTCCTGCTGGACCTGCCCGCACCCGCCTCGGACCGAGCCCGTGACTACGTCGTCGGGTCCCTTTCGCATCTGCGGGAGCGCATTCCGGAGGGCTTCGACCCGGATGATCTCGCCACCCTCGACCGGCTTCTCGATCCTGACGACGAGGCGAGTCTGTACCGGCGGTCGGATGTGTTCGTGCTGGAGGCGCACACGGTGCACACGGCGGTTCGGGCGGTCTGAGCAGGGGACCCCACCGCCCCGAACAGCACGACTGCCCGCAGCCGAGTGACGGGCTGCGGGCAGTCGCAGGGCCGGGAGAGGGCTCAGGCTCCGTCGAACGTCGCCGGGTCCGGGCCCAGGCGGCGGTCCTCGTTGAGGGCGCTGATGGCCGCCAGGTCCTCCGTGTCCAGCTCGAAGTCGAAGACCTCGATGTTCTCCTTGATCCGCGACGGTGTCACGGACTTCGGGATCACCACGTTGCCGAGCTGGATGTGCCAGCGGAGCACGACCTGGGCCGGCGTGCGGTTGTGCTTCCGGGCGATGGCCACGATCGCCGGGACCTCCAGGAGGCCCTTGCCCTGGCCGATCGGCGACCACGCCTCCGTGGCGATGCCCTGCTCCGCGTGGTACTCACGGGAGGCGTTCTGCTGCAGGTGGGGGTGCAGCTCGATCTGGTTCACCGCCGGGATGACCGACGTCTCGCCGATCAGCCGCTCCAGGTGCTCGGGAAGGAAGTTGGAGACACCGATGGCCCGGATCCGGCCGTCGGCATGCAGCTTCTCGAACGCCTTGTACGTGTCGACGTACGTACCCCGGGCCGGCAGCGGCCAGTGGATCAGGTACAGGTCGACGAAGTCCAGGCCGAGCTTCTCGAGCGATGTGTCGAAGGCGCGCAGCGTGGAGTCGTACCCCTGGTCGGCGTTCCAGAGCTTGGTGGTGACGAAGAGCTCCTCGCGGGGGAGACCGGCGGCGGCGATGGCCTTGCCGGTGCCCTCCTCGTTGCCGTAGATCGCCGCTGTGTCGATGCTGCGGTACCCGGCCTCGAGCGCCGTCGCGACGGCCGACTCGGCCTCGTCGTCCGGCACCTGCCAGACGCCGAACCCCAGCTGGGGCATCGTGATGCCGTTGTTCAGGGTGATCTGGGGGACCTTGCTCACGAGCTCTCGATCCTTAGGTTTGTGGTCAGGTGTACTCCCATCGTCAACGATCACGAGCCGTGATGCATTCCTGACGGGAGAATTCAGACGGGCGGCACACCATCCTTTAACAGGCAGTTCACGCCCGGTACAGCGCCTCGACCTCGTTCTCGTACGCCTTCTCGATCGCCTTGCGCTTCAGCTTCAGGGACGGGGTCAGCAGCCCGTGTTCCTCGGTGAACGGCTGGGCCAGGATGCGGAAGGTGCGGATCGACTCTGCCTGCGAGACCAGAGTGTTGGCCGCGACCACCGCGCGCCGCACCTCCGTCTCCAGGTCCGCGTCCCGCACCAGCTCCGCCGCGGACAGCTGCGGCTTGCCCCGCATCGCCAGCCAGTGCTCCACGGCCTCCTGGTCGAGGGTCACGAGGGCGGCGATGTACGGGCGGTCGTTGCCGACGACGATGCACTGGTTGACCAACGGATGGTCCCGGACGCGTTCCTCCAGCACACCGGGCGAAACACTCTTGCCGCCCGATGTGACCAGGATCTCCTTCTTGCGGCCGGTGATGGTGAGGTAGCCGTCCTCGTCGAGCGAGCCCAGGTCGCCGGTGGCCAGCCAGCCGTCGTGCAGGGTCTCGTCCGTGGCCTTGGGGTTGTTGAGATAGCCCTGGAAGACGTTCTGGCCGTGCAGCCAGATCTCGCCGTCGTCCGCGAGGTGCACGGTCATGCCCGGGATGGGCTGGCCGACCGTGCCGAACCGGGTGCGTCCGGGCGGGTTGGCGGTCGCGGCGGCCGTGGACTCGGTCAGCCCGTAGCCCTCGTAGATGTGTACGCCCGCCCCGGCCCAGAACAGACCGAGCCGTCGGTCCATCGCCGAGCCGCCCGACATGGCGTGCCGGATCCGGCCGCCCATCGCGGCGCGGATCTTGGAGTAGACGAGCTTGTCGAAGAGCTGGTGCTGCATGCGCAGCCCCGCCGAGGGGCCGGGGCCGATGCCCCAGGCCTTGGCCTCGACGGCGTCCGCGTACTTGATGGCGATGTCCACGGCCTTCTCGAACGGGCCGGAACGGCCCTCCTTCTCGGCCTTGCGGCGGGCAGCGTTGAACACCTTCTCGAAGATGTACGGCACGGCCAGGAAGAACGTCGGCTTGAACGCGGCCAGATCGGGCAGCAGGGCCGCCGCGTTCAGCTGCGGCTGATGGCCGAACTTCACCTTGCCGCGTATCCCCGCGACCTGGACCATGCGCCCGAATACGTGTGCGAGGGGCAGAAACAGCAGTGTGGCGGCCTCGTCGCCCCGCCTGGAGTGGAACACCGGCTCCCAGCGCTCGATGACGGTGTCCGCCTCGTACGCGAAGTTGCCGTGCGTGATGACACAGCCCTTGGGGCGTCCGGTCGTGCCCGAGGTGTAGATGATC
>KL569233.1:93065-93234 GCA_000715635.1 Streptomyces violaceus
CCCTTGGGGCGTCCGGTCGTGCCCGAGGTGTAGATGATCGTGGCGACCGAGTCGGGCGTGACGGCCTGCCGGTGGCGGTGCACCACCTCGTCGTCGAGGTGCGCGCCGGCGTCGTACAGCTCGTGCACGGCACCGGAGTCGAGCTGCCACAGGCGGCGCAGCTGCGGCA
>KL569233.1:93449-94441 GCA_000715635.1 Streptomyces violaceus
ACCACAGGCGGCGCAGCTGCGGCAGCCGGTCGATGACGGTGGCGATCGTCATCGCGTGGTCCTCGTGCTCCACCACCGCTGCCGTCACCTCGGCGTCGTACAGCATCCAGAAGCACTGCTCGGCCGAGGACGTCGGGTAGACCGGCACGACCTGGGCGCCGATCGTCCACAGCGCGTAGTCGAAGAGCGTCCACTCGTAGCGCGTACGGGACATGATCGCGACCCGGTCGCCGAACCGGATGCCGCTCGCCAGCAGACCTTTGGCCAGGGCGAGCACCTCGTCGCGGAACTCGGCGGCGGTGACATCGCGCCAATGCCCCGCGTCGTCCTTGCGGCCCAGGGCGATGTACAGCGGGTCTTCCTGGGCATGCTGGAAGACCACGTCGGCCAGACCGCCCACCGGAGGTGCCAACGCCAACGGAGGGTTGGTGAACTCGCGCAAACCCCGCTCCCCGCTCCTCAGCGCTTTTGTTGAGTGACGCTCCGCACAGCGCCGTGAAAGCTACCCCACGGGGCCAGGGTGTGGCAGGGGGGTCGATGGCGAGCAGCGCTCTCATCGGCGCTGGTCAGCGAGGGAGAAAAGCGCTCACATGGGGAAGGGTCGGACAGAATCCTGACGGTTGAGTAAGTTTCGGTGCCGTAATCTCCACCGAATCTGTACGACTCCAGGTGTGGTTCGGTGCGTCCCGAGGACGGTCTCTTCTGTCAGCGCGGCGGCAGCGGATTCTGTCACTCCACTTGTCACAGGTCCTTGCGTGAGCTGCGGTGCAGCCGGTCCCCGCCCGCCAGGATCGCCGCCGCCAGGGCGTCCGCCGCGCCCTGAGCGGAGGGGCGGCGCCGGCCGTGCACCACCACGAAGTCGACCTGGCCCAGTTCCGGCAGGCCCGCCCGGTCCGGGACCCGGACCAGGCCCGGCGGGATGAGGCCGCGCGAGTGGGCCATCACGCCGAGGCCCGCCCGGGCCGCCGCGACGAGGCCGTTGAGGCTGGCGC
>KL569233.1:94627-96738 GCA_000715635.1 Streptomyces violaceus
CCACACGCCACTCGCGGCCCTGCCGCTCCAGCGCCTCCAGGGCGAGCGCGCGGGTGATGCCCGGCGGCGGGTAGACGATCAGCGGCACCGGGCGGTCCGGGTCGAGCCGGAGGCGTTCCGCGCCGATCCACACCAGCCTGTCGTGCCGGACCAGCTCGCCGCGCGGGTCCTCGGGGCGCCGCTTGGCCAGGACGAGGTCCAGCTTCCCGGCCGCCAACTGCTCGTGCAGCGTGCCCGACAGTTCGACCGTGAGCTCCAGGTCGACCTCCGGGTGTTCGTGCCGGAAGCCCTCGAGGATCTCGGGCAGCCGGGTCAGCACGAAGTCCTCGGAGGCGCCGAAGCGCAGCCGGCCGCGCAGCCGGGTGCCCGTGAAGAACGCCGCCGCCTGCTCGTGCACCTCCAGGATCCGGCGCGCGAAACCGAGCATGGCCTCGCCGTCCTCCGTCAGCTCCACCGAGTGCGTGTCCCGGGTGAACAGCGTTCGCCCGGTGGCGTCCTCCAGTCGCCTCACGTGCTGGCTGACCGTCGACTGCCGCAGCCCGAGCCGCCGCGCGGCCTGTGTGAAGCTCAGCGTCTGCGCCACCGAGAGGAAGGTGCGCAGATGGGAGGGGTCGTACATGGCCCCCAGGTTATCGCGGAACGCGATGGCAGTAAGAGCGGTATACGGGATTCCCGATCGCCGGGCCGAGGAGCAGGATGGGAGGGGGCCTCCCCGGCCCTTGTACCGCCTGTACGTACCGAGCAAGTGGAGCACCGTGAAACGCCTGCGCCGGCCGCGCCGGATGCCGATCGACCCGTTCATCCTTCTCCTGCTGGCGACGGTGGGTGTCGCCGCGTTGTTCCCGGCCCGCGGGTCGGTCGCCGATGTGGCGTCCGGGGCCTCCACGGCGGCGATCGCCTTCCTGTTCTTCCTCTACGGCGCCCGGCTGTCCACCCGTGAGGCGCTGGACGGCCTGCGGCACTGGCGGCTCCATGTCACGGTCCTGGCCGCCACCTTCGTCGCCTTCCCGCTGCTCGGCCTGGCGGCCCGCGGGCTGGTGCCGGTGATCCTGACGGACCCGCTCTACCAGGGGCTGCTCTTCCTCACGCTCGTCCCGTCGACCGTCCAGTCGTCGATCGCCTTCACCTCGATCGCCCGGGGCAACGTGCCCGCCGCGATCTGCGCGGGCTCCTTCTCCTCCCTCATCGGCATCATCGCCACCCCGCTGCTCGCGGCCTCGCTGCTCGGCGGCAGCGGGGGCGGGTTCTCCGCCGACTCGCTGCTGAAGATCGTGCTGCAACTGCTCGTGCCGTTCCTCGCAGGCCAGTTGCTGCGCCGCTGGATAGGCGGCTTCGTCACCCGTCACAAGAAGGTCCTCGGGCTGGTGGACCGCGGCTCGATCCTGCTCGTCGTCTACACCGCGTTCAGTCAGGGCATGGTCCAGGGCATCTGGCACCAGGTCAGCCCCGTCCGGCTGGGCGGGCTGCTCGTCGTCGAGGCCGTGATCCTCGCCGTGATGCTGCTGCTGACCTGGTACGGCGGCAAGGCGCTGGGGTTCCCCCGGGAGGACCGGATCACCCTGCAGTTCGCCGGCTCGAAGAAGTCCCTGGCCGCCGGACTGCCCATGGCGAGCGTGCTGTTCGGCGCGCACGCCTCGCTGGCCGTGCTGCCGCTGATGCTCTTCCACCAGATGCAGCTCATGGTGTGCGCGGTGATCGCCAAGCGCCGCTCGCACGACCCCCGGGCGGAGGTCACCTCGCCGGAGCCAGCCGCAGTGACACGAACCGAGGTCGGTACAGGGACACGTTCCGGCTGAGCTGGGCCGCCGCACCGGTCGTCTCCAGCCAGTTGACGTCGTAGCTCAGGACGAGACGTCCGTCGCCACTCAGCACCGGATGGATCTGTGGGTTGTAGGCGGCCACCTGGCCCTGCGGCAGTGACGGACTGAACTCCTTCGCCGGCCCGTGCCACGGCCCGGCCGGGGAGCACGCCCAGTACGAGGCCACGGTGGTCAGCCCCTTCGTGCCCGTGGCCATCGTGAACAGCACGTACGTGCCGCCGTCCCGGACGACCGAGAACGCGCTGCCCACGCCCCTGCGCTGCCCGTCCCCGAGCACCGGCCGGGGGCGGG
>KL569233.1:96925-97370 GCA_000715635.1 Streptomyces violaceus
GGCGGCGGCCGCCCACGCCGAGCCGTTCCAGTACCGCCAGGCCGCCGGATCCCCGAGCCTGCCCTCCCGTACGCGCGCCACGTACGCGTGCGAGGCCGGGCGGGAGGCGGCCTGGCCGTCGTCGCCGCCGAAGACGTACGTCCAGCCGTCCTCCTCGACCAGCGTCGTGCCGAACAGCACCCGCCGGGACGGGTCGGGGACCAGCTGCTGGTCCAGCACCTTGACGATCGACTCCAGGCGCAGACCGGGCAGCGACAGGGTGGCGACCTCGGTGGCGGTGGGCACGCCGAAGATCCACGGGGCCTGGCCTGCCGTGCGCACCCACAGCAGCACCCGGACCACCTGCTCGGAGGAGCCGGGGGAGCGGGGTTCGACGCGGGCGGCGACCGGCCAGCGCCACTGGTTCGGCGCCGGGTCGGCGAAGAGCGGGGCAGGGAGGGTGGTC
>KL569234.1:0-164 GCA_000715635.1 Streptomyces violaceus
TCGAACCCGTCATCGCCTACAGCCTGCTGCGCTCCCTGACCCATCTGCGCGCCGCCTGCGACACGCTCGCCGTCCGCTGCGTCCCCGGCATCCCCGCCAACCGCGAACACCTCCGCGACACGGTCCACCGCTCCATCGGTCTCGTGACCGCCCTCGCCCCGCGC
>KL569234.1:462-3509 GCA_000715635.1 Streptomyces violaceus
GGCCGCGGCATCAAGGACCTGGCCGCGGAGGCGGGTCTGCTCACCGCCGAGCAACTGGAAACGATCCTGCGCCCCGAGAACCTCACCGGGCAGACGCCCGTGCCGGACGCTCCAGCTGTGCTGCGTGCCTAGAAATGGATAGGTCATACCGGTAGCTAGACTGGCCCGTATGACCCGCCGCGCCCAGCAATCCGATGGCCCCGCCGCACAGTCCCTGCGCAGCGACGCCGAGCGCAACCGGGAGCGGATCATCGCCGCCGCGCGCCTGGTGTTCGCGCGGGACGGCCTGAACGCCTCCATGGCGTCCGTGGCCCGTGAGGCGGGGGTGGGGATCGCCACCATGTTCCGGCGCTTCCCGACGAAGGAGGAGCTGGTCGCCGCCGTCTTCTCCGATCGCATGGACGCCTACGCCGAGGCGGTCGCGGTCGCCCTGGAGGACCCGGACCCCTGGCACGGTTTCGTCGGCTACATCGAGACGGCCTGCGCGATGCAGGCCGCCGACTACGGCTTCGCCGACGTCCTGACCATGACCTTCCCCACCGCCAAGGCGCTGGAGCGGCGCCGCGACGAGGCGTACGCATCCATGGTCGAGCTCATCGGCCGTGCCAAGGCCACCGGCCGGCTGCGCGAGGACTTCGACCCCTCGGACCTGGTGCTGATCCACATGGCCAACGCCGGTGTCGTCAACGCCACCGGCGAGGCAGCCCCGGACGCCTGGCGCCGCGTCGTCGCCCTGCTGATCCAGTCCCTGGAGGCCCCTGCCCGCGGCCCGCTGCCCGACTCGCCCGAGCATGACGCCCTCTACAAGGCCATGCTCCGCGCCGGCCCCGGGAGTCCCCCCGCTGCGGTCCCGGACGAGAGCGGCTGACCTCCGGGCCGGAGCGGCCCACAGACACAAAGGAGTTGACCGACATGGCACTGGTCCTGGTGACCGGCGCGGCCGGCGGACTCGGGCGCGACACGGCGAACGCGCTGTCCGACGACGGGCACGACGTGGTCGTCCACGTCCGAGGCCCGGCCCGTCTCACCGAGGTGGGTGACACGGCCCGGTGGAAGGGCGTCGTCACCGGGGACCTCGCCGAGCCGGACCAGATCCGCGGTGTCGCCCGGCAGGCCTCCGGGTTCGGCCGTTTCGACGCCGTCATCCACAACGCCGGCGTCATGAACCGTCCGGAGGATGTCACCGTCAACACCGTCGCGCCCTACCTGCTGACGGCCCTGATGGAGAAGCCGGCCAGGCTCGTCTACCTCAGCAGCTCCATGCACCGGACCGGCTCCACCGACCTGCGACAGCTGACCTCCGGCACCGCCTCCTACGACGACACCAAGCTGTGGGGCACCGCACTCGCGCTCGCCTTCGCGTCCCGCTGGGAAGGGACGTCCAGCCATGCGGTCGACCCGGGGTGGGTCCCCACCCGCATGGGCGGTCGCGGCGCCCCGGACGACCTGACCGCCGGGCATCAGACCCAGGTCCGGCTCGCCACGCACCCCGACGTGACCCCGAGCACCGGCGGCTACTGGTACCACCAGCAGGTACAGACACCACACCCCGCCTCGCAGGACGAAGAGTTCCAGGCTCGCCTCATCCAAGCCCTGGAGCACCACACGGGCGTCCCGCTCGACTGACCGCGTCCCTCACCGCAGCGGATGCAGCGCCGTCAACTCGGGCGCCCGGCGGCCCGTGACGATCGACTCGGCCAGCAGCTTGCCGCTGAGGGGCCCGAGGGCGATGCCCCACATGCCGTGGCCGCCGCAGACATGGACGCGGGGCGACCGGGTGGGGCCGACCAGGGGCAGGCCGTCGGGTGTGCACGGGCGCGGGCCGGCCCAAACGTCGGTGCGGCGGGTGAGGTCGGCCGAAGGGAGCAGGGTCCGGGCCGCGTTCACGATGGCCTGGACGCGGCGGGGATCCGCGGGGCGGTCGGGTGCCGTGAACTCCATCATGCCCGCCACCCGCACCCGGTCCCCGAGGGGAGTGCAGACCACGCGCTGCTCGGCGAAGTAGGTGGGCCGGGTGGGCAGTCCGTCCGGAGGCAGGCTGAAGCTGTAGCCGCGCCCGGACTGCACCGGAGTGCGCACCCCGAAGGGCGCGGCCAGCCCCCCGAGCCACGCCCCGGAAGCGAGGACGGCCGCGTCGGCCCGCACGGACGCGCCGTCCGAGGCGAGAGCGACGACACCGGCGCCCACGTCCCGGATCCGGGTGACCTCCAGGCCAGTGACGATCTTCCCGCCCCGGTCACGGACCGCGTCGGCCAGCGCCGTGACATACGCCCCGGGGTTCAGCTGACGCTGGCCGTGCAGTCGCACGGCCGCGTCCACCCGAACCGAGAGCGTCGGCTCCGACTCGCGTGCCTCGGCGCCGGTGAGCAGGTCGAAGTCGACCTCCTGGCCCGCCGCGCGCACCGCCTCCAGCTCCGCCACGAGCGGGGCACGTCCGGCCTCGGAGGTGAAGGCGAGCAGACATGCCTCGCCCGTGCGCGTCGGCTCGGCGACCCCGCCCCGGGCCAGGTCGTCGTAGGCCGAGAGCGCGCCGCGGTTCAGCGCGGCGAGACCGGCCATGGCCACCTGCCAGCTCCGGCGGGTGCAGTTCCGGGTGAACGCCAGCAGAAAGCGGGCCAGCCGTGGATCCGGGCGTGGAGGTATGTAGAGCGGGGAGGCGGGGGAGAGGAGCGTGCGCAACCCCAGCTTCAGGGCGGCCGGTTCGGGCAGCGGGACGGTCAGCGCGGGGGAGAGCCAGCCCGCGTTGCCCCACGACGCGCCGGCCGCCACGCCCCGGCGGTCGACCACGGTGACCTCGGCACCGGCCTCCTGGAGGAACCAGGCGGTGGCCAGCCCCGCCATGCCCGCGCCCACGACCACGACACTGCGGGGGCTCATGGCCGACCGCCTTCCGCCGTGCCCGCGGCAACGACCTCGGGGCGCCGTTCCCCCACCCGCGTCGCCTGCTCGAAGGCGTGCCCCGCCCTCAGCACGGCCGCGTCCCCCCGGTGCGGCCCCACCACCTGGAGCCCGACCGGCAGCCCGGCCGGGGTGAAGCCGGCCGGGAC
>KL569234.1:3683-4472 GCA_000715635.1 Streptomyces violaceus
GGTGAAGCCGGCCGGGACCGACAGGGCCGGGCAGCCGGTCATCGTGATCAGGTAGGCCGAGCGCATCCAGTCCAGATACGTCTCCATGCCGGTGCCGTCCACGGACGCGGGGTAGGAGAGACGGACATCGAAGGGCGCGACCTGGCTGACCGGCAGCAGCAGGACGTCGTACGACTCGAAGAACTCACGCACCCGGTGGAAGAGCGCGGCCTGCAGCACCTGGGCCCGGCCGAGGTCGGGGCCCGTGAGTTTGCGGCCCTCCTCGATGTTCCACACGACGTCCGGGGCCATGCGGTGCCGGTGCTCGTCCAGCAGGGGCCCGTGGGCGAGCTCCATCTGCCACGCGCGCTGGATGAGGAAGGCCTCGTCTGCGCCGGACAGGTCGGGGCAGACCTCCTCGACCTCGCAGCCCAGCGCGCCGAACACCTCCACCGCGCTCCGCACCACGTCCCGGACCTCCGGGTCGACGGGTACGCTCCCGCCGAGGTCGGGCGACCAGGCGACCCGCCATCCGCGGATGTCGCCGTCGAGCGGGCCGGCGAATGCGGAACCCGGAGTGTCGAGGGCGAGCGGGCTGCGCGGATCAGGCCCGGCCAGGACGGACAGCATCAGGGCGATGTCCCGCACGGTCCGCGCCATGGGACCCTTCACCGACAACTGCCCCCAGGGTGCCTTGTCGGGCCACGACGGGACCCGGCCGGGGGAGGGCCGCAGTCCGACCACGTTGTTGAAGGACGCCGGGTTGCGCAGGGAGCCGCCCGTGTCGCTGCCGTCGGCGAGCGGCTGCAT
>KL569234.1:4698-8107 GCA_000715635.1 Streptomyces violaceus
CCGCAGGCGAGGGCGGCCCCCGCGCCGCCGCTGCTGCCGCCCGCGCTGCGCGAGAGGTCGTAGGGATTGCGGGTCGCGCCGAAGACGGGGTTGACGGTGTGGGAGCCCATGCCGAGTTCGGGCACGTTGGTCTTGCCGAGCGTGATGGCCCCGGCACCCTTGAGGCGTTCGACGACCAGATGGTCCCGGGCGGGGACGTGGTCGGCGAAGACGGGTGAGCCGTACGTCGTGCGGATGCCCGCCGTGTCGTGGAGGTCCTTGTGCGCGACGGGCAGCCCGTGCAGGGGGCCGACCTCGGCGCCCGAGGCGAGCCGCTGGTCCGCCGCGGCCGCATGCTCCAGGGCCCGGTCGGCGACGAGTGTGACAATCGCGTTCACCGACGGATTGACCCGGTCGACGCGTTCGAGGTGGGCGGTGACGACCTCACGCGCGGACATCTCACGCCGGCGCAGGGCGGCGGCGAGGTCGGTCGCGGTGCTGAAGCACAGGTCGGCGGGGTTCACAGTCCTCCCAGGGTTTCCTTGATCTGGACTGCGGCGAGCACTCCGAACAGGACGAAGGAGCTCGACAGCAGCACGTTCGAGACGGTCTTGTTGCGGTACGGCGGCACCAGGTCGCGCCGGTTGAGGAGCACCAGCAGCGCGCCGGACAGCAGCGGCAGGACGAGGGAGCCCACGGCGGCGTAGGCGAGCACCAGGGGGACCGGCCGTCCCACGAAGGTCACGGCCACGGACGTGACCGCGCAGTACAGCACGAACAGGCGGAACGGACGGCTGCGCTGGCCCATGTGCCGCTCGGCCTCGGTGTCCGGCACCCCGCGCAGGGTGCGCAGCGAGTCGGCCAGCAGATAGCACAGGGCGTTGAAGCCGCCGACCAGGGCGCTCAGGGTCACGAGGAAGAAGGTGCCCAGGAACAGCACCCGTGCCACCGACCCGAGATCCGCGCCGAGCGGTTCGGCCAGGGCGGCCAGCCCGTCGTTGCCGGTGATCGTCCGGCCGCTGCCGTACAGCAGGCCGGTGCCCACGATCGACGTGCAGACCACGAACAGGAAGGTGACTCCGTAGCTCACCGCCGAGTCGGCCCGCATGACGGGCAGCCAGCTCCGGTGCTGCCAGCCCTTCTCCCGCAGCCAGTAGCTGTACGAGGCCACCCCGGCCGTGCCGCCCACCCCGCCGACCAGTGCCAGCACGGTGACCACATCGCCTTCCGGCAGCCGCGGCCGCAGCGAGGACACCAGAGCGGAAGGGTCGTCCAAGGTGACTAGCGTGACCACGGCCAGTACGACCATGCCGACGAACTTGGCCAGCATGAACCCGCTCATCACCCGCTCGAACAGCGCGTACCGGCCCACGTACACGAGCCCGGCCGACGCCAGCGCGATCACCACGGCCAGCGGCCTCAGCGGCAGCGCGGGGAACAGCGTCGTCAGCGCCAGCGAGGCCACCGAGCTCAGGGCCGCCCCGTACAGCAGCCCGATGACCAGCACGAACGCGAAGAAGGCGGACGGCAGCCAGCGGGCGGCCGCGCGCAGGCTCGCGATCACGGTCAGACCGCTCCCGAGATACAGGCGCCCCACCGCCTCGGTGAGCGCGTACTTGAGGACGACACCGACGAGGATCGCCCACAGCAGGGCCATGCCGTAGCCGGCGGCGCCCGCCAGTGAGGTCACCATGTCGCCGGCGCCCACACTGGTGGCGGCGAGGACGAGGCCCGGGCCGAGGACGGCCAGCCGCCCGCGCCGGGAGACGGGGGCGAGCAAGGGCGCAGTCGTCTCGTGGCGAGGGGGACTTCCAGGAGTCGCGGTCACGTCGGCCACCTCCGTATGCGATCCGGCTTCCCGGCAGAGTGGGGCAGGCTGACGGAAGGGAACAACGATCCCTGTGAAATCGACGGAATCGGCCATACGCTCAGGCCGATGGACGCACCGCACCCCGGCTTCGTGGCCGATTCGCTGGACCGGCGCATCATCAGCGCACTGCAGATCGACGGCCGTGCCTCCTGGCACCGCATAGCGACGGCCCTCGGCGAACCGGAACGCACCGTCGTCCGCCGGGGCACCCGCCTGCTGGACTCCGGGCTCGTACGGATCGGTGCCATGGTGGTGCGCGGCCGCAGCACCGTGATCGGCGTGCGCTGCGCACCCGGCCAGGCCCGCGTCGTCGCCACCGCGCTGGCGCGGCGCCCCGACTGCGCCTTCGCCCATGTCCTGACCGGGGCCTGGGACTGCGTCGCGGAAGTGCAGTGCCCCCGCGACCGGCTCGCGGGACTCGTGATGGATGAGCTCCCGGGCCTGCCGGGGGTCGTACGGACGCTGACGCTGCCGGTGCTGCGCCATGTGCGGACGATTCGCGAGTGGCACGCCGGCCTGCTCACGGAGACCGAGATCGCCGCACTGGCCGGGGACACGCCCGCGAGCACCGCCGCGTCGGCAGATCTGTTGCCCGCGTTCGACGGCGCCGAACTCGCCCGCTCCGACCGCCTGCTGGTGAACACCCTGGCCGAGGACGGGCGGTGCACCTACGACGAACTGGCCCGTGTTTCCGGGGTGTCCGAGGCCACCGCCCGACGCCGGCTGGGCGTCCTGCGCCGGGAGGGGCGTGTCCGCGTCCGGGCCGTGATCGAACCGGTGCTGCTCGGACTGCCGGTGGAGGCCGTGCTGTGGGTGCGAGCCGTCCCGGCGGCGGTCGACAGGGTGGCGGCGGCGCTCGCCGAGTCCCCGCACGTCCGGTACGTCAGCTTCGTCACCGGCGAACGTCAACTGCTCGCCCTGACCGCCTTCCCGGACGAGGCGGCCCTCCACGACTTCGTGACGCGCTCCTCGTGGCTGGACGAGGCGGCGTCCGTGGAGGTGTCGATGGTCCTCGGATCTCTGAAGCGGGGCGGGATGCTCGCGCCATGGCTGCGTGGCTGACGTCCCACTCCGTGGCGATACATCGGATGAGTCATACCACTGGGGTCATTGACAGGTGCACGAGTGCTGCTAGGTTCCGCGATACACCCGATGTATTGATGATCCGTCAGCTCTGGAGGACGCATGACCTCACAGCCGGAGCACCATTCGCAGGTGGCACGCAGAGCCGTACTCGGCACCGCCCTCTCGGGTGCGGCAGCAGCCGCCCTGCCCGGAACAGCGCACGCGGAAGAGCCCGGACGGACGGTGCCGTCCGCCGCTGACGAGGGCGGCAGACGCCCCTGGAGACTCCGCGACACCATGACCACCGACGGTGCCTGGGCGACGTTCCTGCGCGGACAGGACCTGCTGTGGACCAGGCTGCCCACCCGCTGGTACGAGGGCCCCTTCCTCGGCGACGGGCTGCTCGGCAGCATGATCTACCGGGAGTCCGAGGCCAACCGCATCCGCTTCACCGTCCAGCACGGCCGGGTCCAGGACCTGTCTCTTATACACATC
>KL569234.1:8318-10001 GCA_000715635.1 Streptomyces violaceus
GACTGGCGGCTGAGCCTGTGGAACGCCGAACTCACCGGCTCCGTCACCACCACCGCCGGCACGCTCACCCTCTCCGCCATCGTCCACGACGAGGTACTCGCCGTCCGGGTACGGGCCTCCGGCGGCGAACGCACCGTCTGGACCTTCCACCCCGAGGAGGCCATCAGCCCCCGGAAGATCCAGGAGGCCCCGCCCGCCGACTACACCCCCAACCCGCCCTGGACCAGGCGGACCGCCGCCGACGGCACGGAGCAGGTGCTCCAGCCCCTCACCGGCGGCCAGACCGCCACCGCCTACCGGCACGACGGCGAAGAACTGCTGCTCAGCGTCGGGCACAGCGCCCCCTCCACGACCGCCGCCGAGGCCGACTCGCTCCGCACCCTGCGGCGAGCGACCTCGTACGGCGCTCTCAGGCGACGGCACACCCGCTGGTGGCACGCCTTCTACAAGAAGAGCTTCGTCTCGTTCCCCGACCAGCGGCTGCAGAGCTTCCACTGGATCCAGCTCTACAAGGTCGCCTCCGCCAGCCGCGCGGACGGCCCCGTCATGGCCACCTGCGGGCCGTGGCTGGAGCCCA
Organism: Streptomyces violaceus; assembly: GCA_000715635.1. GTDB lineage: Bacteria > Actinomycetota > Actinomycetes > Streptomycetales > Streptomycetaceae > Streptomyces > Streptomyces violaceus. Next base: position 8,896 of record KL569234.1, read on the forward strand.
CGCCCTGGCCCGCGGTCTGGTGGAACCTCAACATCCAGCTGGAGTACTGGCTCATCCACGGCTCCAACCACCTGGAACTCGACGCGCTCGCCACCACCCTGCGCCGCAACCAGGAACAGCTCATCGCCAACGTGCCCGCCGCCTACCGCGCCGACAGCTCCGGCGTCGGACGCAGCTCCGACATGTTCGCCAACCGGGAGGTCGGCAGGCCCGGCTCCGGCTCCGAGGTCGGCAACCTCACCTGGGCGCTGCACAACGCATGGCTGTCCTACCGGCACTCCATGGACGAGGCCCTCCTGCGCGACACGGTCTTCCCGCTGCTCCGCCGGGCCGTCGCCTACTACCTGCACTTCCTCACCCCGGGCAGCGACGGCAAGCTCCACCTGCCGAGCACACTCTCGCCCGAGTACCCCGTCGTACCGCCGCAGGACACCACCTACGACCTGGCCCTGATCCGCTGGGCCTGCCAAACCCTCATCGAGTCCGCCGAACTCCTCGGCATCGACGACGAGTCGGCCCCGCGCTGGCACGAGGTGCTCGCCAAGCTCACGCCCTACCCGGTCGACGGCAACGGCTACATGATCGGCGCCGGCACCCCGTACGCCCAGTCCCACCGCCACTACTCGCACCTGCTGATGGTGTACCCGCTGTACCTCGTCAACTGGGACCAGCCCGAGAGCCGCGACCTGATCACCAAGTCGATCCGGCACTGGCACGCGCTGACCGGCGCCCACCGCGGCTACAGCTACACCGGTGCCGCCTCGATGTACGCGATGACCGGCGACGGCGACACCGCGATCACGTATCTGCGGAAGTTCTTCGACACCTCCACCCGCTACCCCTGCCAGGCCAACACCCACTACACCGAGGCCGGTCCGGTCATCGAGACACCGCTGTCCGCCTCGCAGTCCCTGCACGACATGTTCTGCCAGAGCTGGGGCGGGGTGATCCGCGTCTTCCCGGCCGTCCCCAGCGCGTGGGCGGACCTCACCCTGCACGACTTCCGCACTCAGGGCGCCTTCCTGGTCAGCGCCGTCCGCACGGCCGGGAAGACCCGGTTCATCCGGATCAGGAGCCTGGCGGGCGAGCCGCTCAAGCTGAAGCAC
>KL569234.1:10230-11058 GCA_000715635.1 Streptomyces violaceus
CGGCCGGCTCACCGTGCTCCTCGACGACGGCCGCCCCGCCCGCGCCCGCGACCTCGGCGACGGGGTGCTCTCCATCGACCTGCCCAAGGGCCGCGAGGTGCTCGTCCACTCCGGCTCCCGCCCCGACCTCGTCATCGCGCCCGTCACCGCCGGCGAACCGGGCCCCGCCTGGGGACTGCCCTAGCCCACACTCCTCGGAGGGTTCCATGGCTGTTCCGATCAGAACCGCGGTCGCCGCGCTGTGCACCGGCCTCGCGACCACACTCCTCACGACTGTCCCCGCCCGGGCCGAGAAGCCGGAGCACACCTGGGCGGTGTCCGCCTCCGCACTCGCGCCCCGCGCACGGATATCCCTGGACGACGGCACCGGCACGCTGAGCCTGTCCGTGACCCGCGCCGGCCGTACGGTCATCGAGCCGTCGCCCGTCGGCATCGTCACCGAACAGGCCGATCTCTCCCAGGACTTGCGCTTCCTGCACCGGAAGAACCGGACGATCGACGAGCGGTACCGCACGAAGTCCGGCAAACGACTGGACCGCCGGGTCCGCATGAACGAGACCCGTCTGTCGTTCGCCACCCCGACGGGCGCCCGGCTCGACCTCGTCGTCCGCGCCTCCGCCGACGGCGTCGCCTACCGCTACGTCCTGCCCGCCGCATCCGGCGATGTGCTCGGCGAGACCTCCGCCTTCAACCTGCCGCAGGACGCGAGCGCGTGGCTGGGCACCTACCGGGCCGACAACGAGGGACAGTTCGTCCAGTACAGGGCCGCCACGGCACCCACCGGTGAGTACTCGGACCAGGCGCTGTTCGCGACCGACGGCGGCTACA
>KL569234.1:11263-12399 GCA_000715635.1 Streptomyces violaceus
ACTACACCCTGCTCGCCGAGTCCGACCTCACCGGCACCTACTCCGGCGCCCGGCTCGCCCACGACCAGGGCACCGGCACCTACCGCGTCAAGCTCGCCGACGACCGGGTCCGCACCGACGGCCCTCTCGCCACCCCCTGGCGGGCCATGGTCACCGGTGACCTCGCCACCGTCACCCGCTCCACCTTCACCGACGACCTCGCCCCCGCCTCCAAAGCCGGCGACACCTCCTGGATCAAACCCGGCACCGCCCTGTGGACCTGGCTCGCCGGCGGCCGCCCGGCCGGGCAGAGCCTCGCCGCGCAGAAGGCCTACGTCGACTACGCCGCCGAACGCGGCTGGCCCTACGAGGCCGTCGACGCGGGCTGGTACTTCAAGGCCGACGCCTGGGACACCACCGACCCGGACTGGCAGACCAACAGCTGGATGCCCGAGCTCGTCGAGTACGCACGAGCCAAGGGCGTCGGCATCATCGTCTGGATCCACCAGCGCGACCTCGACACGGCCGGGGAACGCGCCCGGTGGCTGCCCACCCTGGAGCGCTGGGGCGTGCAGGGCGTCAAGATCGACTTCATGGACTCCGAGGCACAGGCCACACTGAAGTGGTACGACGCGATCCTCCCGGAGACCGCCGCCCACCACCTCCTGGTCAACTTCCACGGCTCGACGATTCCCAAGGGCATCCAGCGCACCTGGCCGCACGTCATGACCCTGGAGGGCGTCGCCGGCGAGGAGAAGCGCACCAACACCGCCGCCCACCTCACCACCCTGCCCTTCACCCGCAACGTCATCGGCTCCATGGACTTCACCCCGGGCGCCTTCCAGCGCGTCGGCCTGCGCCCCAACTCCGACGCGGCCGAGGTCGGCCTCACCGTCGCCTACGAGTCGGGCCTGCAGATGTTCGCCGGCACCCCCGAGTCGTACGACGCCCGGCCGCTGGCCCGGGACTACTTCGACCAGGTCCCCGCGGCCTGGGACGACACCCGGCTGCTCGCCGGCCGTCCGGGCCAGGAAGCGGTGCTCGCCCGCCGCGGCGGTGACCGCTGGTTCCTGGGCGGGGTGTACGCCGGTGCCGCCCGCCGGGCCGAGGTGCCACTGAACATCGGCCCCGGACGCTGGCTGGTCGAGACGATCGAG
>KL569234.1:12755-14680 GCA_000715635.1 Streptomyces violaceus
GGCCGCCGACAAGACCCCGGCACCGACCCTGCGGAAGCTCCGCGCGGCCGCCGACTACGCCATCGAGAAGCTCCACGCCGTCGCACCGACCGTGACCGCCTTCCCCGTCGGCACGAAGTTCGAGAAGTGGACCTACTCGCAAAGCGGTGACTGGGTGGGCGGGTTCTGGCCGGGCACGCTGTGGATGGCATGGTTGTACAGCGAGGACGAGGCCTTCCGCGCATGGGCGGTCACCTCGGCGCAGAAGCTGGCCCCGCGCCAGTACGACACCGGCACCCACGACCTCGGTTTCCTCTTCTACCCGTCCTGGGTCACCGCCTGGCGCCTGACGGGCGACGAAGCCTGGCGGGCGGGCGCCTTGCGGGCGGCCGACTCCCTGATCCAGCGGTACAACCCGCAGGGCCGCTTCATCAGAGCGTGGGGCGCGCTGAACGACGAGAAGAACGCCGGCCGGGTCATCATCGACACGATGATGAACCTCGACCTGCTGGCGTTCGCGAGCGGCCAGACCGGCGATGCGAAGTACCTGGACATCGCCGTGGAGCATGCGAAGACGACCCAGCGGGTCCTCCCCCGCCCGGACGGATCGACCCCGCACGTCTACGACTTCGACCCGGGCAGCGGCACGCCGGTCGGCCCGAACACCGTGCAGGGGTACAGCCCCACGTCGTGCTGGTCGCGCGGGCAGGCGTGGGGGCTGTACGGATTCACCACGATGTACCGGAGGACCGGGAACCGGGACTTCCTGGCCACCGCCCGCAAGCTCGCGGACTTCGCGGTCGGAGCACTGACCCCGGACCACGTCCCGGTGTGGGACTACCGGGCTCCGCAGCAGCCGCACGACATCAAGGACGCGTCGGCCGGAGCGATCACGGCCTGCGGCCTCCTCGACCTGTCCGCCGCCACCGGCCGAGGGGCCTATCGCGAGGTGGCGTTACGGCTGCTCACCGCACTCTCGGAGACCTGCCTGACGCGGAACTCGGCCCGAGCGGAAGCGGTGGTGGCCCGCTGCACCCGCCACCGCCCGAACGAGGACGGCATCGAGATCTCTCTCCCGTACGCCGACTACTACCTGCTGGAGGGCATCCTGCGGGTCTTGCGGCCGCTGGCCGTCGACCGGGCGATCGACCTCTCCTCGGTCTGACCGGCAGGCGGGCCGGTCAGCCCGCGATGGAGTCCAGCTGTTCCTGCCGGGCGCAGGGCCCACAGGTCGCCACCGGGCGGCTCCTACAGCAGCGGAACGGCCCGGTGCTGCGCCGTGCCGACCGGGCCACGTTGATCGCCAGACGGGTGGTGATCTTCGCCGGGAACGCCCCGTGATCCAGCACCGCGCTCCGGTCGGCGCCCTGCCGGCGGACCCACACGTCCTGCACCACGTCCTCGGCCTCGGACACGCTGCCCAGGACGCGGTAGGCGATACCGAACAGCCGCGGACACAAGCGCTCGAATGCGTCCGCCGTCGCGTCCAGCGCGTCGTCGAGGGGCCTGCCGCTGGTCCATGCCGCCGATGCCTCCGGGGTCGACCGTCGTGTCTCCGACAGTACGTCCCCCGGAGTGCTCGGATACGTTCCTAGTCCTCGTAACGGGGTGTCCACTGCGCCTGCGCGACCGCCTTGCGCAGCTCCTCCTCCGTCGCCCGCGGGGCCACCCCGTCCTCGACGGCGGCGAGGGCCGCGGCCAGGGCGATCTCGCGGGCGGAATCCCGCATCCCGGTCAGGGGCGGCAGCAGCGGCACGGGCCCGTCGTCGCCGTCCGCCGCCCGGACCGCGCACTCGGCGACGGCACGGGCGGCGGCCACGAGCATGTGGTCGGTGACGCGCGTGGCGCGACTCGCGGTCACCGCGAGCCCCATGGCCGGGAAGACGTACACGTTGTTCGACTGCGCCACCGGCACCTCGTGCCCGTCCACCGTCAGCGCGGGGAAG
>KL569234.1:14872-16791 GCA_000715635.1 Streptomyces violaceus
ATCAGAGATGTGTATAAGAGACAGAGTCCGCGGGGTCGGCCTCGGAGTGGGAGGTGGGGTTGGACAGCGGGAAGACGACGGGCCGTTCGCAGGTCGAAGCCATCTGCCGCACGATCTCCTCGGTGAACGCGCCATGAGCCGTCGACAGCCCGATGAGCGCCGTCGGCTCGACGCGGCGCACCACCTCGGCGAGCCCGGTACCGTCCCAGCCGGCCACCTCGCTGTCGTCGCGCGCGAACCTCCGCTGCTGCGGCGTCAGTTCGCCGCGGGAGCGCACCAGCAGGCCGTCGACGTCGAGGATCCAGAACCGTGCCGTCGCCTCGTCCTCCGGCAGCCCCTCGTCGACCATGGCCGTTCGGATCATGTCGGCGACGCCGATGGCCGCCGACCCCGCGCCCAGGATCACCAGCCGCTGGTCGGGCAGCGGAGTACCCGCCACATTCGCCGCGGTGGACAGGGCGCCGAGCGTGACGGCCGCGGTGCCCTGGATGTCGTCGTTGAACGTGAGCAGCCGGTCGCGGTAGCGGGCCAGGATCGGATGGGCGTGGGCGGTGGCGAAGTCCTCCCACTGGAGCAGCGTCCCGGGCAGCTCCGCCTCGACCGCCGACACGAAGGCCTCGATCATCTCGTCGTACTCGGCGCCCGTCAGCCTGCGGTCACGCCGGCCCAGGTAGCGCGGGTTGTCCAGCAGGGCCTCGTTGTCCGTGCCGACGTCCAGCAGGATCGGCAGCGTACGGGCGGGGTGGATGCCGCCGATCGCCGTGTACAGGCTGAGCTTGCCGATCGGGATGCCCATGCCGCCGACGCCCTGGTCGCCCAGCCCCAGGATGCGCTGTCCGTCGGTGACCACGATGACGTCCACGTCGTGGTCCGGGTACGGGCGGTTGCGCAGGATGTCCCGGAAGCGGTGCCGGTCCTCCCAGCTCAGGAACAGCCCGCGCGGCCGTCGGTAGATCTCGCTGAAACGCTGACAGGCCTCACCCACCGTCGGCGTGTAGACGACGGGCAGCAGCTCCTCCAGGTACTCGGTGACCAGGCGGTAGAAGAGCACCTCGTTGGTGTCCTGCAACTGCCGCAGGTAGATGTGCCGGTTGAGGGGCTTGTCGTAGCCGTGGAACGCCTCGTAGGCGCGGGCGACCTGCTCGTCCAGGGTCTCCACGGCGGGCGGCAGCAGCCCGTCGAGCCCGAGCTTCGCGCGCTCTTGCCGGCTGAAGGCGGTGCCCTTGTTGACCAGCGGGTCGGCCAGGGTCGTGACGGCGGGGCTCGTGGTCGTGCGGGGGCGGTGATTCATGGGCTGGTCCATGAGGTGACGACTTCCCCACCCCGAACGGCCCAACCGAATGGGCCGGAGGAGGCGGGGGTGAGTGAGCGATGTGACCGTGGTGGAAGGGATGCGTGTGCACACACGGACGAGGAGGCGCGATGGCGGAGGGACTGGTCGAGGGCGGCAGCGAGTGCGCTGCCACAACGGGCTTGGCGGAACAGCCGCCGGAACGGTCCCGCGGCGCCTTCGAGCAGCTGAGTGCCGTCGCCGACGCCGTCCTCTACGAGGGCTACCTCCTCTACCCCTACCGCCGGTCCTCGGCCAAGAACCGCGTCCGATGGCAGTTCGGGGTGCTGTTCCCCCGGGACTGGGTGGAGTCGGACGGCCCCGTCGTTCCCGGCGTGTCGGGCTCCGCCGACTCCTGGTACCAGCAGACCGAGTGCCTCCTGCGGATCCGGCGGCCCGGCGACGCCTCCGTCCGCGTGCGGGTCCGCTACCTGCAGATGCAGCGCAAGCAGGTGGAGGACACCGATCACCGTCCCGTCGCGTCGCTGCGCACCGACGACGGCACGGTGCATCTGACCTTCGACGAGGCGGTACCGCGCGCCTGCGAGGTCGTGGTCCCCCTCGACGAGCTCCTCGACCCGGGACGCAC
>KL569234.1:17051-17622 GCA_000715635.1 Streptomyces violaceus
GAACCGCTGCCCGCAGGCGCCGGGCGGGTGGTACGGCACCGCGACGAGGTACGGGCCGAGACCACCGTCACCGCCGAGCGCCTCACCGACGACCTCTGCCGTCTTCGCGTCCGGACGGCCAACACCGGGCCCGCACCGGCACCACGGACCGCGCGTGACGAGGCCCTGCGCCGCGCCCTCATCGCCACCCACACCCTCATCGGCGGCGAAGGAGTGGAGTTCGTCTCGCTGACCGACCCGCCGACGAACCTGGCAGCACCCGCGCGCTCGTGCCGCAACGAGTTCACCTTCCCCGTCCTCGGCGGCGAAGCCGGGGACGCCGGACACATCCTGCTGTCCGCGCCGATCATCCTGCCCGACCACCCCCAGGTCGCCCCCGAAAGCCCGGGCGACCTGCACGACGCCGGGGAGATCGACGAGATCCTCACGCTGCGCACGATGCTGCTGACCGACGAGGAGAAGCGCGAGGCGCGGGCCACCGACCCGAGGGCGGCCGCGATCCTCGACCGGGTCGACACCATGCCGCAGGAGGTCTTCGAACGGCTGCACGGCGCCATCCGCTCCCTGGCAC
>KL569234.1:17841-18098 GCA_000715635.1 Streptomyces violaceus
ATGTGTATAAGAGACAGGCCGCGTCCGGCTCCGCCCCCGTGGACGAGGCGCCGACGCCCAGGACATGTTCCTGGCCGGCCGGACCGCCGAGGTCGCCGCCGTCTTCCACGACGTGGACGGCAGCGTGCACCTCGCCGTCACCCTCGACGACGACCCCGCGTCCGAACTGCACACCTGGTACGGCCGCTTCCACTACTTCCGGCCCGACGAGCTCGAACCACTCGAGCCCGCCGGAACCCCGGACGAGCCGTCGGCAC
>KL569234.1:18335-21032 GCA_000715635.1 Streptomyces violaceus
AGATGTGTATAAGAGACAGGCTGACGACCGACTCCGAGACCCCCGCAGCGGAGGCCGAGTGACATGACTACGAACAGCAGTACAGCCGAGGTCAGCAAGGAACCCGATCGCGCCGAGGACCGTCAGGGCTTCGACGAGATCACCATCCTCTGGATCTCCGAGGGCATGAGCTGCGACGGCGACACCGTCTCGCTGACCGCCGCCGACCAGCCCTCCATCGAGGACCTGGTGCTCGGTCTGATCCCGGGCCTGCCGAAGGTGAACCTGGTCAACAAGGTGCTCTCCCCGAGCCTGGGCGGCGAGGACTTCCTCGCTCCCTACCGGGCCGCCGTACGCGGCGAACTGGCCCCGTTCATCCTCGTCATCGAGGGCTCGGTCCCCAACCAGAACATCATCGAGGGCGACGGCTACTGGACGTCCTTCGGCAACGACCCGGAGACCGGCGAACCGCAGCCCCTGAACTGGTGGATCGACCAACTGGCCCCCAAGGCCTGGGCGGTGGTGGCCGCCGGCACCTGCGCCACCTTCGGCGGCATCCACGCCATGTCCGGCAACCCCACCGGCTGCATGGGCCTCGCCGACTACCTGGGCTGGGACTACACCTCGCAGGGCGGGCTGCCCATCGTCAACGTGCCCGGCTGCCCGATCCAGCCCGAGAACTTCATGGAGACCCTGGTCTGGGTCCTCTACCACGCGGCCGGTTCCGCACCCCCGCCTCCGCTGGACCACATGCTGCGCCCGCAGTGGCTGTTCGGGAAGACGGTCCACGAGGGCTGTGACCGCGGCTCGTACTACGAGCAGGCCAGCTTCGCCAAGGACTACAACTCACCCAAGTGCCTGGTCAAAACGGGATGTTGGGGACCGGTCGTCAACTGCAACGTGCCCAAGCGCGGCTGGATGGCCGGCATCGGCGGCTGCCCGAACGTCGGCGGCATCTGCATCGGATGCACGATGCCCGGCTTCCCCGACGCGTTCATGCCGTTCATGGACGAGCCCCCGGGCGGAACCCTGTCGTCCCTGGCCATCAAGCCCTACGGGGCCGTCATCCGCCGGCTGCGCGGCGTGACGAACGAGCTGGTCAACCACGAGCCCAGGTGGCGCCACAACAAGCGCAAGCTGACCAGCGGCTACGACCCGCGCTGGCGGCCCTCGTGACCCGCGCCGCGCACCCGGGCGCGCACCCCACCACCACTCATCGGAACACCTACAGCGAGGGGCAGTACCGCAGATGACCACCACCGAGGCCCGGCCCACGGAGCGCAAGCCGCCACAACTCGTGGACATGTCCTGGGATCCGATCACCCGGATCATCGGGAACCTGGGCATCTACACGAAGATCGACTTCGCCAACCGGGAAGTCGTCGAATGCCACAGCACCTCGTCGCTGTTCCGCGGCTACTCGGTGTTCATGAAGGGCAAGGACCCGCGCGACGCGGGGTTCATCACGTCCCGGATCTGCGGCATCTGCGGCGACAACCACACCACCTGCTCCGACTACGCCCAGCAGATGGCCTACGGCGTCAAGCCGCCCCCGCTGGCCGAGCACATCGTCAACCTCGGCGAAGCGGCCGAGTACATGTTCGACCACACGATCTTCCAGGACAACCTGGTCTTCGTGGACTTCTGCGAGGCGATGGTCAAGGCCACCAACCCCGGCCTGCTGGCCCGCGCCGAACGCACCGACGCACCCCGCGGCGAGATCCACGGCTACCGCACCATCGCCGACATCATGAAGGCCTTCAACCCCTTCGAGGGCGAGGTCTACAAGGAGGCCCTGAAGGTCAGCCGGGTCACCCGCGAGATGTTCTGCCTGATGGAGGGGCGGCACGTCCACCCGTCCACGCTGTACCCGGGCGGTGTCGGCACGATGCCGCAGCCGACCGTCTTCACCGACTACCTCAGCCGGCTCATGCGGGTCATCGACTTCGTGAAGAAGGCCGTCGCCATGAACGACGACGTCTTCGACTTCTTCTACGAGGCCCTGCCCGGCTACGAGGAGGTCGGCCGCCGCCGCGTCCTGCTGGGCTGCTGGGGCGCCTTCCAGAACCCCCAGACCGTCGACTACCGCTACGAGACGATGAACTCCTGGGGCAAGGACATGTACGTCACCCCCGGCATCATCGTCGACGGCGAGCTGGTCACCAACAACCTCGTCGACATCAACCTCGGCCTGCGGATCATGCTGGGCAGCTCGTACTACGAGGACTGGGTGAACGAATCGCCGTTCGTCACGCACGACCCGCTCGGCAACCCCGTCGACATGCGCCACCCGTGGAACCAGACCACGGTCCCGGTACCGCAGAAGCGCGACTTCGACGACAAGTACAGCTGGGTGATGAGCCCGCGCTGGTTCGACAAGCGAACCGACCAGCACCTCGCCCTCGACACCGGCGGCGGCCCGCTCGCCCGGCTGTGGTCGACCGCGCTGAGCGGCATCGTCGACACCCCGTACGTCAAGGCCACCGGCCACAGCGTGCGCATCTCGCTGCCCAAGGGCGAGTCGCTGCCGGAGACCACCCTGGAGTGGCGCATCCCGCAGTGGAGCAACACCATCGAACGCGACCGCGCCCGGCCGTACTTCGTCGCCTACGCGGCCGCCATGGCCCTGCAGTTCATCGAAGAGGCCATGGGGATGGTGCGCGCGGGCGAGACCAAGGTCTTCGAGAACTACGAGGTGCCCGACGAGGCGATCGGCTG
>KL569234.1:21286-22017 GCA_000715635.1 Streptomyces violaceus
GGCTGCGGCTTCCACGAGGCGGTGCGCGGCGTCCTCTCCCACCACCTGGTGATCAAGGACAAGAAGATCGCCAACTACCACCCGTACCCGCCCACCCCCTGGAACGCCAGCCCTCGCGACATCTACGGCACCCCCGGCCCGTACGAGGACGCCGTCCAGGGCCAGCCCATCTTCGAGGAGAACGGGCCGGACGACTTCAAGGGCGTCGACATCATGCGCACGGTCCGCAGCTTCGACCCCTGCCTGCCGTGCGGTGTGCACATGTACGTCGGCAAGGGCAAGACGCTCACCACCCTGCACTCGCCGACCTACGGGGCGAACCGTGGCTGAGGCCGCCGGCGCACGACTGGCCGACCCGGACGTCGAGGCCCGGCTCGCCCGGCTCGACGGCCTGCTGGAAGGCCTGGAGTCCGCGCCCGGCCCCACCACCCGCTCCGCCACCGAGGCGGTCGCCATCCTGACCGAGGTCTACGGCGAGGCACTGGCCCGCGTCATGGACCACGCGGACGGGCCGCTGGCCGAGAACCTGGCCGGCGACGAGTTGCTGGGCCATCTGCTGGTCCTGCACGACATCCACCCCGAGCCCGCCGAGCGCCGGGCGGCCCGCGCGGTCGAGCGGCTGCGGCCCGCCGTCCAGGAGCGCGGCGGCGACGTGGAGTGGGCCGGCGTGGAAGGGCAGGTCGCCCGGGTGCGCTCTGTCTCTTATACACATCTCTGATGGCGCGAGGGAG
>KL569234.1:22158-22567 GCA_000715635.1 Streptomyces violaceus
GGGCGGCGGCTGCGGCTGCGGTGGCGGTGGCGGTGGCGGCACATCCGAGGTCACCGACGCGGTCAGTGCGGCGGTCCTCGCCGTGGCTCCCGAGCTGACGGCGGTGGAACCACTGCCCAGCACGCCGGCCCCCGCGTTCGTACCGCTGACCACCCTGAGACACCGGGACGCACGGTGACCACCGACGGGGCACTGGCACGCCTCATCCGCTCCTCGGCCGACCGTACGGCGGCGGCCGAGAGGGAGGTGTGCGACCTGTGCGCCGCGCCTCTCGCCGAGGAGCACGCCCATCTCCACGACAGCGGGCAGGACGAGGTGCGCTGCGCCTGCCGCCCCTGCTCGGTGCTGTTCGCCGAGGCCGGGGCGGGTGACGGCCAGTACCGGCTCGTGCCCCGGCGCCGGGTCCGGC
>KL569234.1:22801-25590 GCA_000715635.1 Streptomyces violaceus
TGCTGGGCGTACCGGTCGGCCTGGTCTTCTTCGTACCCCGGGCGGACGGCACCGTCACCGCGCAGGGCCCGAGCCCGGCGGGGGCCATGCGGTGGGAGGTGGACGCGGCGGCCTGGCAGGAACTGGCCGGCACGGTTCCGCAGCTCGCCACCGTGGAACCCGAGGTGGAGGCCCTGCTGGTGAACACCGTCCACGGTCTCGATCACCACTGGATCGTGCCGGTCGACGACTGTTACCGGATGGTCGCCGTCGTACGCCGAGAGTGGCGCGGCCTGTCCGGCGGCGGACGGGTCTGGCCTGCCGTCGAGCGGTTCTTCGAGGACCTCACCGAGCGGCCATGAGCACGCACTCCGCAGGTCGGAGGCGAGGAAGGAGAGCACACCATGGGCAGCATCAGAGTGGGCCGGCCCCAGGCGAGGCCCGACACCCCCGGGCACGTCGCCGGCCTGCACCAGGGCAACAAGGGACGGTACGCGCAGCAGAAGGGGCACCACGCGGACGGCACCGCCGACGCGCGCCGCTCCACGGGGATCCACTGGAAGCGGCATGACGCCCTCGTGGAGAGCATGCCGAACATCTCGCCGGGATGAGAGCCGTTCTCGGACAGAGCAGGGAGTCGCCGCAATGAAGGTCAAACGAGTACGCAGACCCGTCGCCCGCAGGCGCGGCGGGATGAGCGGACAGCGGGTGCTGAAGGCCGAGGCCGTCCTGGTGGGCGGTGTGGCCCTGGCCATGCTGTGCTGGGAGTGGCCCAGCCTGAGGCGGGAGATGCGGATCTGGCGGATGTCCGGCGGTTTCCGCGCGGGCAACCGCTATCCGTGATCCGGCCGTGCACGAGCTGTCGATCGCGACCGCGATCATCGAGCGGGCCGACGAGCTGGCCCGGGCGGACGGGACGGACGCCGTCTCGACGGTGACCGTCCGGGTCGGCGAGCTGGCGGGCGTCGTCCCCGACGCCCTCGGTTTCGCCTTCGAGGTGGCCCGCGACGGCACCGCCCTCGCCGGGGCCAGGCTCGTGGTCGAGCAGGTCCCCGCGCAGGCCTGGTGCGGCCCGTGCGCCGAGGAGTTCCCGGTGGGCATGCCGCCGTTCTTCTGGTGCCCGCGCTGTGACCAGCCCTCCAACGACCTGCGCTGCGGCCGGGAGCTGGAGATCACGGGCATCGAGCCGTTACCGGCCTCCGCATAGCGCGAGGGGGCCCCGCCGACACCTTCGGCGGGGCCCTCTCGCATGCCCGGTCAGCAGATGCGTGGCAACTGCTCGCCGAGCGGCAGATCCACTACCCGGGTTCCGCCGAGGCCGGTGGCGACCACGACCATGCCGGGATGGTCGGCGACACACTCGCCGATCAGGGTGGCCCCGGCGCCCTGCGGATGGGCACGCATCGCCGCGAGCACCTCGTCCGCCGCCGACGGGGGCACGAAGGCGACCAGCCGGCCCTCGTTGGCGACGTAGAGGGGATCGAGCCCGAGGAAGCCGCATGCGTTCGCCACGGCGTCCGGCACCGGAACGGCCCGCTCCTGAAGCCGGACCCCGGTCCCGGAAGCGCGGGCGATCTCGTTGAGGGACGCCGCCAGACCACCCCGGGTAGGGTCGCGCAGCACATGGATGTCCGGGGTGACGGCCAGCATCGCCGCCACCAGATCCGCCAGCGGCGCGGTGTCGCTGGCGACCTCGACCCCGAACTCCAGGCCCTCCCGCACACTCATGATCGCCACCCCGTGCAGACCGATCGGCCCGCTGACGATCACGGCGTCACCCGGCCGCGCACGCTGAGGCCGGATGTCCACGCCATCGGGCACGAGCCCCACCCCGGCGGTGGTGACATACACCCCGTCGCCGTGCCCGGACTCGACGACCTTGGTGTCACCGGTGGCGATCGTGACCCCGGCCGCTTCGGCCGCGGCTCCCATGGCGCGCGCGATCCGTCCGACGACGGTCAGCTCCACGCCCTCCTCCAGTACGAAGGCGGCGGAGAGGTAGGCCGGCCTGGCACCGCTCATCGCGAGGTCGTTGACCGTGCCGTTGACCGCGAGGTCACCCAGGCTGCCGCCGGGGAAGAACAGTGGTCTGACCACGTAGGAGTCGGTGGAGAACGCCAGCCGCGCGCCGCCCAGTTCGAGGACGGCGGAGTCGGCGAGACCGGCCAGGGTGGCGTTGCCGTAGGCGGGGACGAAGACCTGCTCCATCAGCTCCGCCGACAGCGCGCCCCCGCCGCCGTGCCCCATCACCACGACCGGCTGGTCGCGCAGGGGAGCGGGGCAGGTCCAGTTCGCCGGGTCGACGGTGTCGGCGAGTTGTTCAGGCAACGGGGTTCATCTCCTCTCGCGCGGCCCGCTCGGCCTGCGGCGTCGCGGCGTTCATCCGGCGGTACAGGTAGTAGGCCGCGCAGGCGCCCTCGCTGGAGACCATGGTGGCCCCGAGCGGGTTGCGCGGGGTGCAGGTGGTACCGAACGCCTCGCACTCGGTCGGCTTGATCAGCCCCTGGAGCACCTCGCCGCTGCGGCACTCGGCGGGCTCCTCGGTGCGGATGCCCGTGACGTCGAAGCGGTGCTCGGCGTCGTACGAGCGGAAGGCGTCGGTCAGCCGCCAGCCGCTCAGCGGGATCGGCCCGATGCCGCGCCAGTTCCGGTCGGTGACCTCGAACACCTCCTCGATCATGCGCACCGCGGCCGGATTGCCCTCCTCGCGCACGGCACGCGGATACGCGTTCTCCACGCGGTGCTCACCGCGCTCCAGCTGCCGGACCGCCAGGCGGATGCCCTCCAGGATGTCTCTTATACACATCTCT
>KL569234.1:25793-27923 GCA_000715635.1 Streptomyces violaceus
CCATCGGCACCCGGAACCGCTCCGCCAGCTCCGGGTACTCCGCCATTCCCATCACGCTGCACACGTGCCCGGCTGCCAGAAAGCCCTGCACCCGGCAGGCGGGCGCCGTCATGATCGCCTCGACGGCCGGGGGCACCCGCACATGCGAGACCAGAAGGCTGAAGTTGGTCAGGCCGAGGCGCCTCGCCTGGTGCACGGCCATCGCGTTGGCGGGGGCCGTGGTCTCGAAGCCGATCGCGAAGAACACCACCTCCCGGTCCGGGTGGCGGCGGGCCAGTTCCAGGGCGTCGAGCGGCGAGTAGACCACCCGTACGTCGCCGCCTTCGCCCTTGACCCGGAACAGGTCGCGGTCGGTGCCCGGCACACGGAGCATGTCGCCGAAGGAGCAGAAGATCACTCCGGGCCGCGAGGCGATCTCCAGTGCCTTGTCGATGACCTCCAGCGGCGTGACACAGACGGGGCAGCCGGGCCCGTGGATCAACTCCACCTGCTCGGGCAGCAGTTGGTCGATCCCGTGCCGGATGATCGAGTGGGTCTGCCCGCCGCACACCTCCATGAGGGCCCACGGCCGGGTGGCGGTGGAGCGGATCTCGTCCAGCAGCCGCCGGGCCAGATCGGGGTCGTTGAACTCGTCGATGTACTTCACGCCGTTCCCGCCTCCTTCGCCGCCTGCTCCCAGGCGTCCCCGAACTCCTCTTCCAGCAGCCCCAGTTCCTCGAAGAGCTTCAGCGAGGCCAGGGCCGACTCCTCGTCCAGGCGCTGGAGCGCGAAACCGACGTGCACGATGACGTACTCACCCACCCGCACATCGGACACGTACTCCAGGCACGCCTGCTTCTGCACTCCGCCGAAATCGATCAGCCCGGTGAGCGGATCCGCGCTGTCGTCGATGGCCACGACCTTGCCGGGCACTGCCAAACACATGGGTCACTCCTCCTGTCGTAGGTGCGCCGCGACCACCAGCTGGCCGAGGGCCAAACCGCCGTCGTTCGGCGGGACTTCGCCGTGGCGGAGCACCGCGAAGCCGTCTTCGGACAGCAGCCGCGCACACTCCTCCTCCAGCAGCGCGTTGGCGAAGACCCCGCCGCTGAGGGCGACGGCGGCCAGGCCGGTGTCCTGACGCGCACGCCGGCAGATCTCCGCGACGGCCCTCGCCACCGCACGGTGGAAGCGAGCGGCGAGCACGGGGGCCGGGGTGCCGCGCCGCAGATCGGCGACAAGTGCGTTCAGCACGGGTGCCGGGTCGTACGTACCGGCGGTGAAGCCGAAGTCGTAGGCCGATGTGCCCTCGCCCCAGGCCGAAGCGGCGGCGGCCTCGAGCTCCAGGGCGGCCTGGGCCTCGTACCCCGCGCGATGGCACACGCCCACCAGGGACGACACGGCGTCGAAGAGCCGGCCCATGCTGGAGGTCGCCACACAGGCCACCCCTCGTGTCAACTGCTGCTTCACAACAGCCAGTTCATCGGCCGCGCAGGCGGTCACACTGGGCAGATCGGCGTCCCACGCCAGGCCCGCCGCCCACAGCCGGGCCAGGGCCAGGCGGCACGGGTTGGCCACGCCCGCGTCCCCGCCGGGCAGCGGGGCGGGGGCCAGATGGGCGAAGCGCCGGTAGCCGGTGTAGTCGGCGAGCAGGATCTCGCCGCCCCAGACGGTCCCGTCGTCGCCGTAGCCGGTGCCGTCGAAGGCGACGCCGATCACGGGTGCGGTGCCGTCGAGACCGTGCTGGGCCATCGCCGAGGCGATGTGCGCGTGGTGGTGCTGGACGAAGACGGGGGCGAGCCGGTGGGCCCGTCGACGAGCCCACCGCGCGGAGTGGTATCCCGGGTGCCGGTCGGCGGCGACGAGCTCGGGGTCGACGCCGGTCAGGGACCGCATGTGCGCCTCGGCCCGCCGGGCCGCCTCCAGGGTGGCCAGATCGCCCATGTCGCCGATGTGCGGGCCGAACCATGCGTGGTCGCCCTCGCCCAGGCACAGGGCGTTCTTCAGGTCCCCGCCCACGGCGAGCGTCGGCCGCACCGGGACCGGCAGCCGCAGCGGGCGGGGCACGTACCCCCGGGACCGGCGCAGCACCTGCTCGGTGCCGTCGGGGCGGCCCGCAGCAGCGAGTCGTCACAGGGCGAGGAGACGGGT
>KL569234.1:28071-29008 GCA_000715635.1 Streptomyces violaceus
GCGAGTCGTCACAGGGCGAGGAGACGGGCCGGTCGTGGGCGAGCCAGGCATCGGCCAGCCCGGCCAGCCTGGTCAGTGCCTCGTCGTCGTCCGTGACGATCGGTTCGCCGGAGCGGTTGCCGCTCGTCATGACCAGTACGCGCGGGCCCGGCGGATCGCCGGGCAGGCCGAACAGCAGGGTGTGCACGGGTGTGTAGGGCAGCATGACGCCGAGGTGCGGGCTGCCGGGACAGAGACCGGGCGCGAGGCCTGCCTGCTCCGCTCGCCGCCGCAGCAGGACGATGGGGCGCCGGGCGCTGGTGAGGGCGGCCAGTTCCGCCGTGGAGGGGTCGGCGATCCGCCGTACGGCGTCGAGGTCCGCGCACATCACCGCGAACGGTTTGCCGCCGCGCGCCTTGCGGGTGCGCAGCGTCTCGACGGTCCGTGCGTCGGTGGCGTCGCACGCCAGGTGGTAGCCGCCGAGGCCCTTGACGGCGACGATCCGCCCGGCGGCCAGCAGCGCCCGCGCCGCGGCCAGGGCGTCGGCGTCCCGCGCCGGGCGGACACCGCTCCCGTCGGCGGGCACCAGACGCAGCCGGGGGCCGCAGTCGGGGCAGGCCACGGGCTGGGCGTGGAAGCGCCGGTCGCCGGGATCGCCGTACTCCCGGCCGCAGTCGGCACACATCGGGAAGCCGGCCATGGTCGTGACCGCCCGGTCGTACGGCATGTCCGTGGCGATGGTGAAGCGGGGCCCGCAATGGGTGCACGTGACGAACGGGTGCCGGTGACGGCGGTCGGCCGGATCGGCCAGTTCCCGCAGGCAGTCGGGGCAGGTCGCCGTGTCGGGCGGGAGGAGGGTGCGGCCGGGGGAGCGGTCGGTGGAACGGATGCTGAAGGTGTCGTCGGCGCCGCTGACGGGCAGGTCCTCGAACCCGACGCCGGTGACCGTGGCCAACGG
>KL569234.1:29215-31099 GCA_000715635.1 Streptomyces violaceus
CGGCGATGCCCTGCGGCGGTCCCTCCACCTCGATGAGGACGCCGCTCGCCGTGTTGCTCACGAACCCGGCGAGCGCGAGATCGGTGGCCAGGCGGTGCACGAAGGGGCGGAACCCCACGCCCTGCACCGTGCCGCGCACGGTGACGCGGCGGCGCACCGCCTGAGTGGCGGGCGCCGTCACGAGACGAGGCCGGCTTCGGTGCCCTCGTGGGAGTGGGTGTGCGGGCGGGGTGCCAGGGGAGGCCGGTGGACAGGGGCACCGTCCCGTACGGCGAGCACCCGCTCCAGGAGGGTGTCGACACCGTCGTCGGTCCGGGCGCAGGAGAACAGGAGCTCCACCCCGGGGTTGACCCGCTGGACGTTGGCGGCGAAGGCGGCCTGGTCGAACCCGGCGGGCCCGGCCAGATCGACCTTGGTGAGCACCACCAGATGGGCGGACCCGAAGGCGGTGGGGTACTTGAGCGGCTTGTCCTCGCCCTCAGTCACCGCCATGAGCACGATCCGCAGGCTCTCGCCGAGGTCGTAGGAGGCCGGGCAGACGAGGTTGCCGACGTTCTCGACGAACAGCAGCGAGGTGCCCTCGGGCAGCCAGCTCTCCACATGGCCGCGCAGCTGCCGCGCCTCCAGGTGGCACAGCCCGTCCGTCAGCAGCTGCTTCACCGGAGCTCCCGAGCGGGCGAGGCGGTGAGCGTCGTTCTCGGTGGCCAGGTCGGCGGTGAGCGCGGCCACCGGAAGGCCCCGCTCCACCGCCCTGGCCAGCACCCGCCCGAGCAGTTCCGTCTTGCCGCTGCCCGGGCTGGACAGCAGGTTGACCACGCTCACGCCACGCCGGGCCAGCTCCTCGCGCAGCCCCGCGGCCAGGGAGTCGTTCTTCGCCAGGACGGCCTGGGTGACCTCGTCCACGGAATCGCACATGGGCCGCTCCTCGCGGTCGGTAAGGACATCGGTAGGGAAATCGGTCCGCTACCGATCCTCCGCGCCGCCGCCCACCCTGCCCCGCAGCCCGGCCGACGACAGGGCGGCGGATTCGTCCGGGCGGCTCAACGCAGGCGTGGCAGCCGGGTCGGCGAGCAGCACCGGAACCATGGTGTGCAGTGCCGCGACGGCCCGCTCGACCGCCTCGCGCACCGTCACGCTGATGCCCGGCGCGATGTCCTCGTCGGCGGGTGCCCGCAGCTCGGGCTCGCAGGCGAGGACGAGGACACGCGGCAGCGGCTCGTCGCCCAGGTGGGCGGCCAGGGCGAGGACCTTCGCCGGGTCCATGCCGTGTGCCTCGGGCGGAGCGCCCCCCTGAGCCTCGTCGGGCAGGTCCGGCTCGACCAGCGACAGGGTGCCCGGCTCGTGTCCCCGTACCGCCGCGTCGACCAGGACGGCCGTGTCGTAGCCGTCGAGCAGTTCGTACGCCAGATCCATCCCGCGAATGCCGAAGTCCCGCACCCGCACCTCGGGCGGCAGCGGGTTCCGCTCCAGGGCACGGATCACCTCGGGGCCGAAGGCGTCGTCCGCGAGGAAGATGTTGCCGACACCGGCGACGAGCAGCCGCGCACTCATCGCGCACCCCCCAGGGGCCTCGGGGAGCCGGTCGGGAGCTTGCGGACGAAGGCGGACCGCAGCGCGTGGTACGGGGCCTGCCGGTCGAAGAAGATGGCGCGCATGCGGGCGAGTTCGGTCCGCCGGTATTCGGCGAGGGGGCGCTGGAGCTCGTCCGCGTGACGTGCCGTGGTCTTGGTGGTGATCCTGCGTGGGAGGTCCGGGTCGTCGGCGAGTGCGGCAGTCAGTCGCTCGACCTCGGTCGTGAACTCCCCTGCCTGCGCGGGCACCAGACGATCCACCAGCCCGATCCGCGCAGCCGTCGCCGCGCTCACCGGCAACGCCTCGCTCGTC
>KL569234.1:31320-33275 GCA_000715635.1 Streptomyces violaceus
CAGAGATGTGTATAAGAGACAGGTCCAGTACTCCGAACCGTACAGGCCCATGTTGCGGTAGTGCGGATTGAGGACGCTGCCCGTGCGGCACCAGACCTCGTCCGCGGCCAGGGCGAGCATGACGCCGCCGGCCGCCGCGTTGCCGCCGAGCGCCGCGACCACCAGCCGGTCGGTGGTGCGCAGCACGGCCTCGACCACGTCGTCCATGGCGTTGAGGTTGGACCAGGACTCGCCGGCCGGGTCGCTCGACGCCTCGATCACATTGAGGTGGATGCCGTTGGAGAAGAAGTCGCGGGCGCCGCCGAGAACCAGCACCGATGTGGGGCGGCTGAGCGCGTACCGGTAGGCGGCCAGCAGCCTGCGGCAATGGGTGGTGCTCATCGCCCCGCCGGGGAACGAGAAGGTCACGAAGCCGACCGGACCGTGCTGCCGGTAGCGGATGTCGGCCCAGGTGGTGCGGTCCGGGGGCAGTTCGAGCGGGGCGGCGATCTCGGGCAGCCAGTGCGGGCGTTCGCTCGAGCTCGGCATGCCGTGGGATCCGGGCGGGGCCGGGAACCCGGCGAGGACCGAGGCCGCCGGGCGGCGGAACGGCGCCGGGTCGCCGGAGCTCTTGCGGGGGCGCAGCTCCGGGATCCACACCGCGCCGTCCCGGGTGGCCCGGCAGACCGCGCCGGACCGGGTCGCGAGCAGCTCCCCGGGCTCCCCCCGCAGCCGGTCCTCGGGGTGCCCGCCGTGCAGGAACACCTCCCGGCCGCAGATCTCGTCCCGGACGCCGGGCTGCGAGTCGGCCCCGCGCAGCTTGCGCAGCACCGTCTCCGTGCTGTCCCGCTCCCAGTCGATCCGCCGCTGCTCCTGGCGGAAGAAGTCCCGCCACACCACGTTGATCCCGGGCTCGCTCTGCGGGCGCGGCTTGTACGAGCCCTCGGCGTATCGCCGCACGGCTTGGAGGACCGCGGCTGTCGCGGCGTCGGCGACCTCGTTGCGGTACACGTTGCTCTTGCCCGCCGGCGGCACGGGGAAGGACCCGTCCGCCCACACGTCGCCCGCGTCCATCGCCGCCTCGGCCTGAAGCACCGTCACGCCCCACTCGGGCGCCTCCCGGGCGATCGCCCAGTCCAGGGAGGACGGCCCCCGGTCGCCGGGTGGTCCGGGGTGCACGATCAGGCAGGTGTGCTGCTGCCACACGTCCTCCGGCAGGGCCGTCTTCAGCATCGGGGCGACGACCAGGTCCGGGCGCACCTCCTGTACGGCGGCCCGGACCGCGTCGGCGCCGTGCGAGGCGAGGACGACGTCGACCCGGTGCCCCTCGTCCGACAGTTCCGCGTACACACGCTGGGACAGGCTGTTGAACGCGCTGGCGACAAGCAAGATGTCCATGACATGGCATGCTCGCCGTTCGGACGAGGGCCGAGAAGGACCACCGCGGCGTTTCGCGGCCCTCGTCCGCTTCCGGGCTACTCTCCCGACGGTGCCGTCAGCGGGACGCCCAGGCCCACCGGCGTGCCGAAGTTCGGCGTCCCGTCGGCGTTCCAGGTGAACTTCTGTGCTCTGGTGGAGCGGTTCATGTCGCAGCCGCCGCTCGCGGAGCTGTTGGCGTGGTACACCATCCAGTCCTCCGTGCCGTCCGGCGACTTGAAGAAGCCGTTGTGGCCGGGGCCGTACACCCCGTTGGCGTTGGACCGCTGGAACACCGGGTTCGGAGACTTGGTCCAGGAGGAGGAGCTGAGCGGGTCGCCGCCGTTGTACGTGAGCATGCCCAGCTTGTAGTCGGGGGTGGAGCAGTGGCTGGCCGAGTAGACGATGAAGGTCTTCCCGTTCCGCTGCAGGACCTCGGCGCCCTCGTTGACCGCGCCGCCCACCGTCTCCCAGCCGTAGGTGGGAGTGGAGAGGATCCGGCGTGTGCCGCTCGCGGTCCACGGGTTGGACAGCGGCCGGATGAACATCGGCTGCGAGCC
>KL569234.1:33522-34626 GCA_000715635.1 Streptomyces violaceus
AGAGATGTGTATAAGAGACAGAGCTTGCCGTTCAGCTGGAGGATGCCCGGGTCCAGCTCCCAGGTGTTGTCCTGGGACGGGTCGAGTAGATCGGCCTTGAAGCTGTAGGGGCCCATGGGGTCCTGACCGGCGCTCTCCAGGACGTGGATCCGCTGGGTGCCCAGGTCGAACGGCTCCCGCCCGGCCGTGTAGTAGAAGTACCACCGCTTGCCGTTCGGGCCGTCGAGCAGATGGAACTCCGGGGCCCACATCGTGCCGGCGCCATTGGGCCTGGTCAGATTGAAGATCACCTGTTCGGAGGCCGTGGCGAGGCCTCCCAGTGTGCGGGACTTGCGCATGGTGACCGTCGAGTTCCAGGTCGTGGCGGCGAGGTAGTAGTAACCGTCGTGGTAGGTCAGCCAGGGGTCGGGGCCGCGCTGGGCGATCGGGTTGGTGAAGGTGTTCGGGCTCGTGCCGCCGCCGGTGAATCCGGACAGTCGCCACACCCTGCCGTTCGCGGCGGAGCACGGCAGCTGCACCAGGCCGGTGTCCGACGCCGACGAACCTCCGCTGGGCGTCACACATTTGCCTGACGCCGTGGAGACCAGGTTGAAGTCCTTGTCAGTGCCGCTCACCGGCACCAGCCGCCACTGCTGGTTGGTGCCCCCGTGGCAGGGCCACTGGATGACCGTGGCGTCGTCCGCGGTGGACGCGCCGGAGACGTCGACGCACTGGCCGGACTGGGTGGTGATCGTGTACGTGTCACCCGAGCCGGAAACCGGCGCGAAGCGGAAACTCTGGCCGGCGCCGGAGCCGCACGAGAAGGCACGCAACTGCGTCCCGTTCGTCGACGAACCACCCGGCAGATCCAGGCAGTTGCCGCCGTTCTGGTTCACCCCCGTCGACGTGAACGCGACGGCGGCGGCCGCGGGCTGCGGCGCGGCCAGGAAGGCGACCACCATGGTGAGGACGCCGATGAGCGCGGACAGACATCTGAAACGGGTCACGGTCCGTACACCTTCGCTTCGAGGAGGCCGACGGAGTTGCTGCCGTTGCTGGTGAGCTGCACACGCAGTCGTGTGGTGTTCGTCGCGGTGAACGTGACCGCGTTGTACTGGTTCCTCG
>KL569234.1:34868-36013 GCA_000715635.1 Streptomyces violaceus
CGGGCACGTCGACGTAGGCGCTGCCGTTCCAGTACTGGAGCTTCCACGAGGCGGGCATGTCGACGCCCTGGTCGTCGTCGAAGAAGTACACCTCGGCCCGGTCGACGCTCTTCGCCGACGGCCAGGTCAGCTCGGCCCACTGCTGCCCGGTCTCCGGCCAGGTGCCCCAGCGCGGGTTGACGGTGTCGTTGGAGGAGGGCGGGTCGACCCCGTCGTTGATCGCGGTGACGCTCTCCCAGGAGGAGGTGTGGGAGGCGGACGCCGTCGCGGACGTCGCCAGGTTGGCGGGTGGCTGGGCGCCGCCCCGGTGGTGGACCTTGATCTCGGTGAGGCCCGTCTTCGCCCCGGAGGCGTTGGTCGCAAGGACCCGGATGCGCTGGGCGCTGATCGCCGGGAACCGCACCAGGTTGTAGTTGGCGCGGGGCGCGGCCGGGCTCTTGGTCTGGCCGTCGGTGTTCACCCAGGACGTGCCGTTGTGGTACTGGATCGAGTACGAGGACGGCGCCCGGTACGTCGTACTGGCGGGGCGGCTGTCCTTGAAGTACAGGCGCACCTCGTTGAGCGTCCGGGTGGTACCGAAGTTCAGCTCGTACCAGTCCTGGCTGTTCGCGGAGCCGCCCGCGCCCCAGAACGGCTCGTTGGTGGGGAGCCCGTCCACCGCGCCCGCGACGCTGCCGCCCGACCCGGTGTGGGAGGCGGACGCGGTCGCCCCGGAGGCGAGGTTGGCCGGGTCGCCGGTCAGGTCGACACCGGCCTTGGCGAGCATGTCGACCATGCGGGGGCTGTCCTGCACGACCTGGTTGGGGGCCTTCAGCCCGGGGACGGCCGTGCGGTGGGTGACCGTGCCCTTCGTGGTGACCTCGCCGGTGGCCGGGTCCCAGGTGAAGGGCACCAGGGAGCTCACGGTGGCGGCCCGGGTGCCGTTGACGTAGATCGAGTAGCCCTGCGGGATGCCGGGGTAGCGCACCACGCCGTCGGCCGGGTCGTCCCAGACGACGGACAGGTCGGCGCCCCGGTAGCGCAGGTTGTTGACCGTGAAGTGGGACCAGCCGATGTCGATGGGGGAGAGCTCCACCTTCGCGTCGCCGCGCGGCCGCAGCCCCGCCACGTCCTCGATCACCGTCCAGTTGCTGCTGCCCAGGATG
>KL569234.1:36203-36986 GCA_000715635.1 Streptomyces violaceus
AGTCGATGGAGCTGCCGTTCCAGTCGGCCCAGAACTCGTTGGCGTCCGGCCACTGGGTGTTGCCGCCGACGTACTGCGCCCAGGTGTTCCAGTAGAGGAGCTTCTTGTAGTCGGTGGCGTTCATCCAGGAGTTGGGGTATTTGCGCAGCACCGAGGAGTACAGCCGGAACTGGACGGTGGAGTTGATGGTGGAGAAGTTGTTGGAGCCCGGCTCCCCGGCCTCGGCCGCCGCCTTCTTGTCGACCTGGTTGGCCGTGTAGAAGGGGAAGACCGGGTACTGCGCCGGGTCGTCGAACAGCCGCAGGGCCTGCTTGTACGTCGCCGTGTCGGGGACGGCGCCGACCGAGAACGGGTAGTAGTTGTTGATCTCCTTCCAGGGCACCCACTCGTCGGTCGACTTCAGCCGGTGCTCGAAGAGCTGCCGGTCGGGGTTCCACAGGACGTCGACGATGGCGTCCTTGATCTGGTTCGCCAGCGTGCGCATCTCGGTCGCCTTGGCCGTGTTGCCGGTCGCCTCGTAGGCCTGAGCGGCGGCGAGGGCGCCGCTGTACTGGTAGGCGGACTCGGCGCGGTCCATGTTTCCGGGCTTCCAGTGGAAGGAGACGGCGTCGGCGTCGTTGCCGGTCAGGGCGCCCCAGTCGTACTCGATGAGCTTGTTGTTGTCGCGGTCGTAGTGGGCGAGCTGGCCCTTGACATCGCCCTCCGCGTAGCGGGCGAGGCTGGCGGCGATGCCCGGCTGGCCGCCGTGGATCTGGTAGCTCTTCCACGCCGCCTCGGCGATGT
>KL569234.1:37175-37642 GCA_000715635.1 Streptomyces violaceus
CAGGAACCGGCCGCCCTTGGAGGTCTGGCCGACGCCGATCCAGTCGCCGTAGGCGTAGGACGGGTCGCGCAGGTACTTCAGGTCGTCGATGTGCATGGGCTGGGTCAGCGCGATGGCGTTGTTGTAGCCGAGGACGCCCTCGGTCGAGGTCGGGAACTGGAAGGTCTGCCCGGGGATGTCGGCGTCGAGGTGGTTGAAGCGCATCAGCCACCAGCGGTAGTAGATGTTCTTCTTGATCGCGGGCTCGGGCACGTCGATGTACGGCACGTTCTGCGCCCACCACCGGTTGTAGGCCCTGACATGGGTGGCGAACGCGGTGGTAGGCGAGTAACCCGCGTAAGCGTCGTACTCGGTCCGCGACTCGGGGATCTCGTCGGTGACGAAACCCATCACGACCTTCGCGGTCACCGTGGCACCGGCCGCGACCGTCACGGACCGGTTGAGGCCGCCGCCGGCGACGGTGAACC
>KL569234.1:37847-42819 GCA_000715635.1 Streptomyces violaceus
GTTGAGGCCGCCGCCGGCGACGGTGAACCCGTCACCGGTCAGCCGGGGGCGGAGGGTCGTGAGGTTGTTGTAGGCGTTGACCTGCCCGGTCAGCTCGCTACCGGTGCCCGAGGTGGCGTAGGGCGAGGTCGCCCGCAACTGGAGCGTGGTGGAGGACGAGCCGTTGTTCTTGATCGACAGATTGGTCACGGCCACGTTGTTGTCCGTGATGAACTTCGTCTGGTCGACCGTGACCGAGCCGCCGGTGTGCACGCTCTTCCAGTGGCTGGGCGTCTGCCGGCGCTGTGCGACCTGTTCGGTGAAGGTCCCCGGGGTGACCGCGACGGTGTAGGCGTTGTTGCCGTTGATGTTCTCCCAGTAGGCGACCTTGCCGCCGAAACCGAACCGGGCCGGGTCGTGCTCCTTCATGAACAGAGCGCGTCCCCGGCTCATCAGCCAGGGACCGGCCGGATCGTTGCCCGAGCGGGCCAGCAGGCGGTCCATCCAGAAGTCGGTCCCCGAACTCTCCGCGTCGTAGATCGCCCGCATCATGTCGCCGGGTGTGTGGGCGACGGGCGGGGCGGGGATCGCGGGGCCGCCGAAGCTGGGGAACCCTATGGTCTGCGCCGCGGCAGCGGGGGTGGCGGGGACGACGGAACAGGCGGCGAGTACCAGTGCGGCCAGGAGGATCTGCGGTCTTCTCATCGGAGCTCCCTGTCCGGACCTGCAGAGCACGGAAACGACCTAAAAGGTTTTCGCAACGTAGGAGGGAGCTGATGATGTGTCAAGAGTGTTCGAAGCGGCTTGAGTTGGCCACCACAGTGATGAGGTGCGTCCGGAGGGTTAGCAAGCGGCGTCCTGGGAGGACCGGAAATCCTTTCAGGTCGGCGCAACGGCGCACCTGCAGTCTTGCGGTTTCTGTCCGGCCGCTGTAGTTCGCGCCGCGGGCTGACTTCCCGAACGGCTGCCGCTGGAGGAGGCGGGTCGTCGGCGCGGACCTGGCTGATGACAAGGATCGGTGTCCGACGAGCACGCCGAGCACATCGAGGACGGGCAGATCCGCGCTCTCGGCTTCACCGGCGCGTTCGTCGGCCTGTGGGCCTGGGACCTCACCGGGGGCGGGCATCACGCGGACTTCGACGGGGTGAGGTACCGGGCGGGTCTTGACCTGGACCGCTCGGCTGTGAACCTATGACTGCGCAGTCGTATCCGGACCGGGGGAGACACCATGACGAGAGTGGGAGCACGGACCGGCGGTTCCGCGCCGCGCAGCGTGGACGTGGCCCGGCTGGCCGGCGTCTCGCAGAAGACCGTGTCGCGGGTCCTCAACGGGGAGCGGTACGTCTCCGACGAGGTGCGCCGACGGGTGCTCGAAGCGGCTGACCAGCTCGGCTACCGGCTGAACAGCGCGGCCCGTGCGCTGGCCTCCGGGCGGACCCGCTCCATCGGCGTGGTCACGCTCGGAACCGCGCTCTACGGACCCGCGTCACTCCTGATCGGCATCGAGCGGGCCGCTCGGGACGCGGGATACGCCCTCCGGGTGGTCAACACGCTGGAAGGCGACGCGGGAGGTGCCGTCGGCGCCGTGGAGTCCCTCCTGGAACAGGGCGTGGACGGCATCGTCGTCTCCGAGCCGATCGACGAGGGAGCGGTCTCCCTCAGCGTCGACGTTCCGGTCCTGGTCCTCGGCGCCCCCGCCGTCTTCGGCGGCACCCGGACCGTGTCCGCGGGGGTAGGGGCCGAACTCCTGGCCCGGACGGCCACCGAGTATCTGCTGGACCTCGGCCACACGACGGTCCACCACGTCGCCGGCCCCGGCCGGTGGTTCGCCGCCCGGGACCGTCTGGAGGGCTGGCGAACCGCCCTCGCCGCGCGGGGCAGGGAACAGCCGCCCGTGCTCACCGGCGACTGGTCGGCCGCGTCGGGCTACGAGGCGGGGCGTGAGCTCGCCGCCGCCGATGACGTGACCGCGGTGTTCGCCGCCAACGACGACATGGCCATCGGCGTGATCCGCGCCCTGACCGAGGCCGGACTGCGTGTCCCGGACGATGTCAGCGTGGCCGGCTTCGACGACATCCCCGTCGCCGCCTACGTGACCCCACCGCTGACGACGATGCGCCAGCCCTTCGACGCGGTGGCGAGGGAGGGGCTCCGGCTCCTGGTGCGGGCGATCGAGACACCCGGCACGGACCTGCCACCGCCGGACGACCCACCCGTCGAACTCGTCGTCCGCGCCTCGACCGCACCGCCACGGCTGCGAGTTCCATCACGCGGGTGATCGCGGAACGAGTTCCCGTTCGATGAACCGGTTGAGGTGGTGCCGTGCCTCTTGAGTGGTCAGAGGAGGTGCCTGGCGCAGGCGCTGCAGGGCCAGGCCGTCGGCGAGGGCGGCGAAACGGGCCGTGAAGCCGTCGAGGTCGTCACTGCTGAACTCGCCGTCGGCGACGCCCCGTTCGGCCAGGGCGCGGATCTGCCGGTGCCAGGCCGCGTACCGGTCGGCCTGCCCCCGTGCGAAGGTCTCGTCCGTGCTCTGCTCGCCCGCGTGCCAGAAGTCGAACCACATCCGCCAGTGCCGGTCGGTGTCCTCGGTGAACAGCGCGTCGACGAGCAGCCTGAGCGCCTCGGCCCCGCTGGTCGCGTGCTCGGCGGCCTCGCTGAGCGCCGCGTAGTACTGCTCGATGTGCAGCACCATGGCCTCGGAGAGGACCTCCTGCACGCTGTCGAAGTGGTAGGTGACCGTGCCGACGGAGACCCCGGCCGCGGCTGCCACGTCACGCACGCCGACCGACTTGTAGCCGCGCTCCGCGATCAGAGGGACGGCCGCGTCGACGATGAGACGCCGCCGCACCTCGGTGGGCTGCCGGGTCCGGTCGCGGGCGGCGACGGCCCGGCGCGGGCCCTTCCCGCCCTGCCGCGGCTGCTCGGCGGCCGTCATCCCGACGTCCTCGGGGTGGTGCGGTGCCATGCGCGCTCGGCCACTGTCTCTCCGTTCCCCCGCGCCTCGATACGGCTGTCCATGATGAACTCCGCCGCCGTGGCGCGCAGCTCGGTCCTGGCCATGATCTCAGCGTCCCAGTCGTCCCCGCGCCGCAGCCGGATGCGCCACTCGGAGACGGCTCGCGCCGACAGCGGGTCGTCGGTGCGGATGGTGTACTTCTCGCGGGCGCTCTCCTCGTAGCGCAGCCCGTCCGGGTACGTCCGGGACCCCCCGTATCCGGGGTCGACCTCCAGGGTCCACTCGCCCTTGGCGACGTCGTGCGTGACCAGCCGCTCGGGACGGGGGTCCGGGGGAGTGTCGTAGGTGACCGGCATCGGTACCGCCTGCTCCGGTTCCTCGAAGCGGACGGAGGCCTCGTCGGCGGCCTCGCGCACGGGCAGCAGGACCGCGCTGTCGGCCGGGACGACGTGCAGCGCCCCGCGTTCGCCGTGCGGCCACACCCAGGGCCAGTACGCGTCGGAGACGGCGACACGGACGCGATGGCCGGGCGGGAAGGCGTAGCCGATGCCGTTGAGCTCGAATTCGACGTCCTCGTACGTCCCCGGAGTCCATGCGACGGCGTGTTCACGGCCCTTCCTGCTGAGCAGGTTGAGCACGCCCCGGGTGACGAGCGTGGACGAGCCGTCGGGAGCGACGTCGCACACGCGGGCGATGACATGGGCCCGGGGGGTGTCGCTGTCGAGGCGGAGCCGGACTCGAGGCCGGCCGAGGATCTCCACGCGCCGGTCCAGGGGCGCAGAGTCGAAGCAGACGGACCGGCCGTCCTCCTCGCGCTGGTCGGGCGGCAGGTCGGCGGCGTTGCCGAACGGGAAGAAGCGGCCGGCTTCGAGGCCGGTGTGCTGCGGGGAGCGCACGAGGACCGGGTCACGGCTCTCGCCGAGCGGACGGGTGTCCCAGGTGACGTCGGGGCTGGGCCACTCGGCGTCGCTCACCCAGCGGCCGGGCATCTCCTCGTGCGACGGGGCTGGCGGTACCGGGTCGCCCAGCCAGGCACGCAGCAGCGGCTCCCCCATGACGCCCGTGTCGACGCCCTTGAGGTGCTGGTCCCACCAGCGCAGGGTCTCCTGGAGGAACCCGATGGCCGGGCCGGGCGGCAGTCCGCGGTCGGGGTACTGGTGCGACCAGGGGCCGACGATGCCCCGCACCTGGTCGCCGGGGAGGTGCTCCACGAGCCGCAGCACGGTGTCCCGGTACGGGTCGTTCCAGCCGCCGACCGCGAGGACCGCCGCGTCGATCGCCGTGTAGTCCTCGCAGACGCTGCCGTGCCGCCAGTAGTCGTCCCGCTGCTGATGCTCCAGCCAGGTGTGCAGGAAGGGTTCGAGCGCGTCCAGGCGCTCGCGCCACAGGGGCAGCCAGCGGTCCGCGCCCACGTTCGCGGGGTCCGGCGGGCGTGCGGTGAAAGCGAGCATGGTGCCGGCCCACGCGAGCATGTCGATGCCGAGGACGGCACCGCCCGTGTAGTGCACGTCGTTGTCGTAGCGGTCGTCGGTGGAGCAGACCGTGACGATCGCCTTGAGCGGTTCGGGGGCGAGGGCGGCGATCTGGAGGGAGTTGAAGCCGCCCCAGGAGATGCCGAACATGCCGACCTTGCCGGTGCACCAGGGTTGTGCGGCGAGCCAGTTGACGACGTCCACGCCGTCCGCGAGTTCCTGGGCGTCGTACTCGTCGCCGGGCGTGCCCTCGCTGTCGCCGTGACCGCGGACGTCGACCCGGACGGAGGCGTAGCCGTGACCGGCGTACCAGGGGTGGCGCTGGGCGTCGCGCGGGGCGGTCCAGTCGCTCTTGCGGTACGGCAGGTATTCGAGCAGCGCGGGGACGGGGTCCGACTCGGCGTCGGCCGGGCGCCAGACGCGGGCGTGCAGGCGGGTCCTGCCGTCCCGGGTGGGGATCCACACGTCCTCGCGGACGACCTGGCGTTCGAACCGGTCGCGGTACTTCACGAAACTCCTTCTGCGACGGGAGCGGTCGGGTTGTCGTCGGGGGTGCCGGCGGGCC
>KL569235.1:0-4896 GCA_000715635.1 Streptomyces violaceus
CCAGCACCCCCACCTCCCCCCTCCCCGTAGTCCAACGCTTCTGGAAGAAGCCGAAGACCACCACCAAGAACGCCCCCAAGAACACCACCGGCGCCCTCGCTGCCGCCGCGGCCGCCACCATCGCCAACACCCTCACGACCCAGACCGCACCACCTCCGCACCCACCCCCCTCACCACCCCAAGGCCCCCCACCCCCGTACTCGGAATCAGCATCCGCGCCCGCATCCGCGTCCGCGAACCAACCACCCCCGCCCGCCTACACAGAGATCCCGAACGGCGGCTTCGACCCCCGTGAGCTCACCGACTTCCAGCTCGACGAACTGGTCCACCGCCTCATCGGCCGCATCACCCGGCTGATCCGCACGGAACTCCGCATGGACCGCGAGCGGATCGGCAGACTCCGCGACCCCCGCCACTGATACAGAAAGGCCCTCGATGTCCCGCCAGGACCCGGGCTCCACCATCTGGTTCACCCTCAGCATCGACGGTGAGAGCCTCGGCTACTTCAACGGATGCGAAGGGCTGTCGTCCCAGGTGGAGGTCGAGCAGCGCCAGGAGGGCGGCAACAACGGGTTCGTCTGGCAGCTGCCCACCCGTGTCACCTTCTCCACCATCCGGCTGACCCGCCCGCTCACCCCGGACACCACGAAGGTCGCCAAGTGGATCTCGTCCGTGCAGACGGGGATCAAGCGGCCCACCGCCCAGATCGCGGCGCTGCGCGCGGACGGTTCGGAGGTGGCCCGCTGGGGGCTGATCGAGGTACTGCCGGTGAGCTGGAGCGGTCCCACCCTGGACCCCGCCAACCCGGCCGTGGCGACCGAGGTCCTGGAGATCGCCCACCACGGGTTCACGGACTGAAGGGGCATCACACGACATGGCAAGAGCCAGCAGCAGGGGCGCTGGGAAGAGCCTCGTCAGGGCGACGCTCGCGATCCACGAGCCCCCCGTCGGCAAGAGCACCACGCCCGGCGGGATCATCAAGACCTTCGGCTTCGACTTCAATCCGGCGCAGCTGTCCCTGACCCGCCGCGCCCAGTGGAAGTCGACGCCCGCGCAGATCGAACGGGACGGTGCCCTGCCGGAGTTCATGGGCGCCGAGGCGCGGGAGATGGGCGTGGAGATCTTCCTCGACTCCTCCGCCAGGCCGAGCGGCAACACCGTGCTGAAGAAGGTGGAGTCGCTGCTCGCCTGTTGCGAGGTGACCAACGCCAGCATCGCCGCGAAGCAGCCGTCGCCTCCCTGGGTGGTGTTCCAGTGGGGGTCGTTCTCCACGGCCCGGTTCACGGCGTACGTGAGCTCGGTGGAGGCGACGTACTCCCTCTTCGGCACCACCGGCGTGCCCATCCGCGCCACCTGCCGGCTCCAGCTGCACGAGATCCCGAGCAAGACCAAGAGGCAGAACCCGACGTCGGGCGCGCTCACCGCGCAGCGCGTGCACCGGGTCGTGGCGGGCGACTCGCTGCAGTCGCTGGCCTGGCGGGAGTACGGCAACGCCGCCGCCTGGCGCTCGATCGCCGAGGCCAACGGCATCGACGACCCGTCCCGGCTGCCCGCCGGTGCGGAACTGGTGCTGCCCGCCGCCGAGGAGGTACGTCCGTAATGGTGCAGTCCGCGTTCTCCAACGTCGTCGAGGTGAAGCTCGGGGGCGCCAAGCTGCCGCCCGAGTTCGCCCGGGCGCTGGTCGACAGCTACGTCGACCAGGGCGCCGGGGTGCCGGCCGCGTTCCGGCTGACGTTCCGGGACCCGTACCGGATCCTCCTGCGGGATCTGAAGGTCACCTTCGGCACGCCGGTGGTCATCGCGCCGGTGTCCGACGGCCAGGGCGCCGCCGACCCGCTGCTGACCGGCGAGGTCACCGGCCTGGAGGCCGACTACGACGGCACCGGCACCTTCACCGTGATCCGCGGCTACGACCTCGGGCACCGTCTGCTGCGCCGCCGCCGGGTGGCCGCCTACCGCAACCAGAGCGCGTCGGACATCGCGCGCAAGCTCGCCGCACAGGGCGGGGTGCCGGTGGGGCGGGTGCAGTCGACGAAGACGGTGTACGAGTTCATCAGCCAGTCGAACGTCACCGACTGGGACTTCCTCGCCCGGCTCGCCGACGAGAACGAGATGGTGATGTCCGTCGACGCGGACGGCAAGTTCCAGTTCGTGAAGCCGAAGCCGTCGTCCGGGGCGCCCTCGCCGAGCACCGGCGGCGACCGGAGCCCGTTCGTGCTCCAGGCCGGGCGCGACATCCTGCGGCTGCGGTCCGCCGTCACCGCCGCCGACCAGGTCGGCAAGGTCGAGTCGCGGGGCTGGGACGTCACGACGAAGAAGAAGCTGACGGCGACCGCACCCGCCACCGACAACCCGGGCATCGGCATCGGCACGACACCCGGCGCGGCGGCCGGCAAGTTCAAGCCGGCCAAGCTGGTCGAGACGAGCACGCCGTACGACCGGCAGAACGAGGTGAAGTTCGCCGCCGACGCCCTCGCCGACGACCTCACCTCCTCGTTCGCCGAGATGGAGGTCGTCGCGCGCGGAAATCCCAAGCTGCGCCCGGGAGTTCCGGTCACGCTCTCGGACGTCGGGCAGCCCTTCGAGGGCAAGTACACGGCCACGTCCGTGCGGCATGTCTTCGGCGACGGCAAGCACTACGAGGCGTGGGTGACGGTCAGCGGGCGGCAGTGGCGGTCGCTGTACGGGCTCGCCTCCGGCGGCGCCGACAACGCGCCGCGGCTGCCGAGTGTGGCCAACGCCCTGGTCACCGACGTGAACGACCCGCTCAAGCAGGGGCGGGTCCGGTTGCAGTTCCCGTGGCTGGACGACAGCTATGTCAGCGACTGGACGCGGACCGTGCAGTGGGGCGGTCTCGGTGGCGGCGGCATCTTCCCGCTGGACGTGAACGACGAGGTGCTCGTCGGCTTCGACCGGGGAGCCCTCGACCATCCCTTCGTCATCGGCGGGCTCTACAACGGCAAGGACAAGCCGACGCCCGTGAACGACGTGCCGCTGCACGACACCGTGCGCAAGAAGGCGAGCCGGCACACCGTCTCGGACCGGGACGGCAACCGCATGGACCTGCTCAGCCAGAAGACCGGCCTCCGCAAGCAGGGTGTCCGGCTGGCCTCCGGCGACAAGCAGCTGGTCATCAACCTGGACCGGACGAACACCGAGATCGTCGTGGACAGCAAGGGTTCGGTGACGATCAAGGGCAGCCGGTCCGTGTCGGTCGAGGCGGGCGGCGATCTCTCATTGAGCGCCCGGCGCAGCCTGACCATCAAGAGCGGCGGCCCGCTCAGCATCCAAGGCGGCGGGGTGGTCAACATGCGGGCCGCCGGAGCGATCGCGGTGAACGCGCTCGGTGCGCTGAGCCTGGACGCCACGGGCATCGCCAGCCTCACCGGCAAGGCCACCGTACAGATCACCTCGCTCGCCAACACGACGATCAACTCCCCGACCACCCTGATCGGTTCGAAGGTGTTCGGCGTCAAGACCATTCCCGTGCCGATGCCGATCCCGTGACCGATCCCGTGAGCGATCCGATGACCGATCCCATGACCGTCTTCATGAAGGGCGAGGTGTGGTTCTGATGGCCGAGCAGTTCGTCGGGTCCGGCTGGTCGTTCCCACTGCGCATCGGGCCGACCGGAGGGATCGCCCTGGTCAGCGGGGAGCGGGAGATCGAGGAAGCGATCCGGCTGGTCCTGTCGACCGCTCCGGGCGAGCGGCCGATGCGGCCGGACTTCGGCTGCGCGATCCACGACCTGGTGTTCGCGCCGGTCAACGAGCAGACCGCGGGCCGTATCCAGCACGAGGTGTACGCCAGCCTGGACCGCTGGGAGCCGCGCATCGAGGTCGACGACGTCGAGGTCACCGCCGGCACCGACCAGAGCGTCCTCTACATCGACGTCCGGTACTCGATCCGCGGCACCAACAACCCGCGCAGCCTGGTCTTCCCCTTCTACGTCATTCCGTCCCACGACGAGCCCGACGCCCCCGAAAGCGACCGCTGATGGCACTG
Source organism: Streptomyces violaceus (assembly GCA_000715635.1). GTDB lineage: Bacteria > Actinomycetota > Actinomycetes > Streptomycetales > Streptomycetaceae > Streptomyces > Streptomyces violaceus. Next base: position 4,006 of record KL569235.1, read on the forward strand.
CCCTCCCCCAACCTCGACGACCGCCGCTTCCAGCAGTTCGTCGACGACGCCAAGCGCTACATCCAGCAGCGCGCCCCGGAGTGGACGGACCACAACGTCTCCGACCCCGGCGTCACCCTCGTCGAGACGGTCGCCCACATGGCCGACCAGATCGTCTACCGGCTCAACAGGGTCCCGGAGAAGAACCACTTGGCGTTCCTGGACCTCGTCGGGATCACCCTGTTCCCGCCGTCGGCGGCCCGCACCGACGTCACGTTCTGGCTGGCGGCTCCGCAGGAGGAGCCGGTGTGGGTGCCGGTCGGCACGGAGGTCGCCACGCTGCGCACCGAGAGCGAGGAGGCGGTCGTCTTCGCGACCGAGCGCGAACTGACGGTGGTGTCCTGCGCGTTGCGCCATCTGCTGGTGCAGCACCAGGGCGAGCCGATGGCCGACCGGACGCATGACCTCGCCGAGGAGGACAAGGACCTGCTGTGCTTCGCCGAGTCGCCCAACCCCGGTGACGCCATGCTGTTCGGCCTGACCGCCGCGCTGCCGCACTGCGCGGTCGCCCTGGACCTGGACAGCCGGGTGGACGGCGTCGGTGTGGACCCGCGCCAGCCGCCGCTGGTGTGGGAGGCGTGGACCGCGGACGGCTGGCAGCCCTGTGAGGTCGACCGGGACGGCACGGGCGGCCTGAACCGGCCCGGCGAGGTGGTCCTGCACATCCCCGGCGGGCATGTCCTGTCCCGCAACGCCGGCCAGGAGGCCGGCTGGCTGCGCTGCCGGGTCACCGAACCCCGGCCGAACCAGCCCTTCTACACCACCTCGCCCACCGTGCGCGCCGCCGAGGCCTTCACGATCGGCGGCACGACCGCCGCCGTGCCCGCCGAGACGGTGTACGACGAGGCGCTC
>KL569235.1:5110-6393 GCA_000715635.1 Streptomyces violaceus
ACGCCTGGTGCACGCGCCCGTGGTCGGCGACGACCCGCCGGTGCTGCTGCAGACCGCCGAGCACGACGGCTGGACGGACTGGCGGGTCGTCCCGAACTTCGCGGGCTCCGGGCCGTACGACCGGCACATCACCCTCGACGCCACGACCGGCGAGATCGCCTTCGGCCCGGCCGTGCGCGAACCCGACGGATCCCTGCGGCAGTACGGGATGGTCGCCCCCAAGGGAGCACCCGTCCGGGCCCGCCGCTACCGCACGGGCGGCGGGCGCGCGGGCAACGTGGCGCGCGGTGCCGTACAGGTGCTGCGCACCTCCATCCCGTACATCTCCGAGGTCGTCAACCGCGAGGCCGCGCGCGGCGGTGTGGACGGGGAGACGGTCGAGGAGGCGAAGGTCCGGGCCCCCATCACGCTGCGCGCCCAGGAGCGTGCCGTGACGCTGCGCGACTACGAGGAACTGGCCCGCCGCGCCGCCCCCGAGACCGCGCGCATCACCTGCCTCGAGGGCGAGGAGGGCGAGCACGGGGCCTACGCGGTACGGGTGCTGGTCGTGCCGCAGGCCGTGCCGGACCCCGGCGGCCGGCTGCGCTTCGAACAACTCGTGCCCGGTGACGCGCTGCTGGACCGCATCACCCGGCATCTGGACGAACGTCGCCTGATCGGGACCCGGTTGGCGGTGGGCCCGCCGTACTACCAGGGTGTCACCGTGGTGGCCACGGTGCATGCCTTCCGGGGTGTCGACACCGATCGGGTGCGCCGGGAGGCGCACGACGCCCTCTACCGGCACCTCGATCCGCTGACCGGCGGCACGGACGGCACCGGCTGGCCGTTCGGGCGGCCCGTCCAGGCCGGGGAGGTGTTCGCGGTGCTGCAACGCGTACCGGGGGTGGAGCTGGTCGACGAGGTGGTCCTGCACCCCGCGGACCCGCTCACCGGCAAACGCGGCGAGCCGACGAACCGGATCGATCTGTCCGCGCCGTCGCTGGTGTTCTCGTTCGACCACCGCGTCCGGGTGATCGGAGACGGTTCCTGATGAGGGGCTCGATCGACGGCCTCGGATCCTCCGCGCCGATCGGCACGATGCTGCCGGCCGTCTTCGCAGACGACGACCTGGCCCAGCGGTTCGTCGCCGGGCTCGACGACGTGATCGCCCCGGTCCTGAACGTGCTGGACTGTCTCGACACCTACTTCCGCCCGTCCCTCACCCCGCTCGACTTCACCCAGTGGCTGGGGAGTTGGGTCGGCGCGGAGACCGCGGGCGACGAACCCTGTCTCTTATACACATC
>KL569235.1:6593-7281 GCA_000715635.1 Streptomyces violaceus
GACGAACCCGAAGCGCGGCTGCGGGCTGCCGTGGCCGCCGCCGCGTATCTGCACCGTATCCGCGGCACCCGGCGCGGGCTGTCCGAGGCGGTCCGGCTCGCGTTCGGCGTGGAGCCCGAGATCACCGAGAGCGGTGGCGCCGCATGGAGCGCCCGGCCGCTCGGCCCGTTCCCCGGCGCGCCCCGCCCCCGTCTGCACGTCCACCTACGACTTCCCGCCCCGACCCCCGCGGACCACTACCGCCTGGAGACCCTCGTGTCCGCCGCCCGCCCCGCTCATATGCCGTACACGGTCCAGGTGACCGCCGGTGCCCCCGCCGAAAGGACCCGGGAGACATGACAACCCCCCAGAACTGCGCCGACTGCGGCACCCGCGCGGAACCGGGCCAGTCCTTCTGCGACGCCTGCGGGGCGGTAATGAGCTGGACGGACCGCCCGGCAGGCGGCACCGGCCCCCGCGCCGAGGCCGCCCGGTCCTCGGAACCGGCCCCGGCGTCCGAGCCGGCTGTGCCGCCCCGGGCATCCGAGCCCGCCAGGGCCGCCAACGGTGAGTCGGGCGGCGGCGCCTCCTCGTCCCCCTCGCCCGAGCCCGGCTGGGACGCCTTCGCCCGGCCGGACGGCGGGACGGGTCTGGCCCGCACACCCCGCGACCGGCTGGGCACGGGCACGGCGACGCAACAGGCCTCCGC
>KL569236.1:0-173 GCA_000715635.1 Streptomyces violaceus
AGAGATGTGTATAAGAGACAGGGCTCCAACCCCCGCCCCCACCCCCGGCACCCCGAAGCCCAGCCGCCCGATCCCCACCCCGGGCGAGGTCTTCCCACGCCGCAAGCCCACCCCGCCGCCCCCCGCGAACCCCCAGCAGCTCGCCGCGGGCTGACGTGGCTACTCTGGATCCA
>KL569236.1:375-2431 GCA_000715635.1 Streptomyces violaceus
ACTCTGGATCCATGGACTATGTCTCCGCGCTCCTGCCCCCGGTCGTCATGGCCGTCTTCTTCATCGGCGTGATCCGGGTGATCGTGAAGACACAGGGCGGCGCCAACAAGGCCAAGGAGGACGCGGCCGTGGACGCCGCCCTCGCGCGCGTGGAGGGCGCCCGCCAGTCCTCCGCGAGCACCCCGAAGGCCTGACCGCACCCCCGGCCCCACCCCGGCCGAAGGCGTACGACTCGGCGAGGCCCGCCCACCGCGAGGCCCGCACCTGCGAGTCGTACGCCCTTTTTGTTCCCGTTCGCCGCTGAAGTGCACGTCCGCCACGCCATTACCGAGATCTCCCACTATTGTTCTGTGCTGTGCCTCGCCCATTGGGAGAACTCGAAGACGCGGTCATGTCGCGGGTGTGGAAGTGGAACCGCCCGGTGACCGTTCGAGAAGTCCTGGAAGATCTTCAGAAGGAGCGGTCCATCGCCTACACCACGGTGATGACCGTTTTGGACAATCTCCATCAGAAGGGCTGGGTGCGCCGCGAGGCGGAAGGCCGCGCCTATCGATATGAGGCGGTCTCCACACGCGCCGCCTACGCCGCCGCCCTGATGAACGACGCCTGGTCGCAGAGCGACAACCCCGCCGCCGCTCTCGTCGCCTTCTTCGGCATGATGAGCGAGGAACAGCGACGGGCTCTCGGTGATGCCGTACGCATCGTCCAGGTCCCGGAAACCCTGGAACCGACCGAAGCGTCTGATTCGACCGAACCGGCTCAACCCGCTGAACCAGCGGAACCCCGAGAAGCCACCCCGAGAACCCCACCCCCGAGAACCCCGCCTCCGAGAACCCCACCCCTGAGAACCCCGCCTCCGCTCAGGATCACGGCGGGCGATAGCGTCCGCCCATGTCCGCGAAGAGCCCCGAAGCCACCGCAAAAGCCATCACCGTCCGACGGGCCCGCACCAGCGATGTCCCGGCGGTGCGCCGTCTCCTTGACGCCTACGTCCGCGGCGGCAACCTGCTCGACAAAGCAACGGTGACGCTTTACGAGGACATCCAGGAGTTCTGGGTCGCGGAACGGGACGACAACGCGGAGGTCGTCGGCTGCGGCGCCCTGCACGTGATGTGGGAAGACCTCGCGGAAGTCCGCACTCTCGCGGTGAAGCCCGGCCTGAAGGGCGCGGGCGTCGGACACCAGTTGCTGGAGAAGTTGCTCCACACCGCCCGCTGGCTCGGCGTTCGCCGCGTTTTCTGTCTGACCTTCGAAGTCGACTTCTTCGTCAAGCACGGCTTCGTGGAGATCGGTGAGACGCCGGTCGACACGGATGTCTACGCGGAGCTGCTGCGTTCCTATGACGAGGGTGTCGCGGAGTTCCTCGGTCTCGAACGAGTGAAACCGAACACCTTGGGCAACAGCCGGATGCTTCTGCATCTGTGATCGTCGGGGATTGGGGATCCACACCTGCCCCGGTGCCCTATGTCCGAAACGCGCACGTTTCCGGACGGAGCCAGGGCTCCCGGTCTCTGCCGAGGGTTTGTGTTTTTCCGGCAAAAGCGGTTTGCTTTCCGACGTACTGCAGTACTGCATATAACAGGGGACGGCGATACGGCGGACGCCGGCACACTCCCCGGCCCTGAAGATATCGATGAAAGGAAATCCGGTGGCACAGAAGGTTCAGGTCCTTCTTGTCGACGACCTCGACGGCGGCGAGGCGGACGAGACCGTGACGTTTGCGCTGGACGGCAAGACGTACGAGATCGATCTCACCACCTCCAATGCGGACAAGCTCCGTGGCCTTCTCGAGCCTTACGTGAAGGGCGGTCGTCGTACCGGAGGCCGTGCTTCGGGCGGGCGCGGAAAGGCGCGCGCGGCATCGAGCGGCAGCCAGGACACCGCGGCCATCCGCGCCTGGGCGAAGGAGAACGGCTACGAGGTCAACGACCGCGGCCGTGTCCCCGCGACCATCCGCGAGGCCTACGAGAAGGCCAACGGCTGAACAGCGGCACTACTGACCTTGCGTACGCAAGGCCGGCGGCTGGGCGCACGTGCGCCGCAGCCGGACCCGGTG
>KL569236.1:2608-3146 GCA_000715635.1 Streptomyces violaceus
CAGCCGGACCCGGTGGCAGTGCGTGGCCACCGTGTCCACCAGCCGCACGAGATCGGGGGCGTTTCCAGTGCCCCCCAAGGCCGACAGTGTCGGCAGCGAGGCCTCGACCTCGCATCCCGGCTCGGGGGGCCGCAGCCACACGGCGGCCCCCTGGGAACCGACCGGGCCCAGCGGACCCGGAGGAAACGCTCCGCGCGGCAACAGCCCGCACACCCCGCCTGTCTCAGTCGGCAGCGGCGCCTCCATGGAGCCGCCCGCGCCGATCGCGATCAGGTCGAGCGCCAGCGTTCCCCACTCCAGCCACTCCAGCAGCCCGGGCAACTCTTCCGCGCTGCCCGGGGCCACCAGCAGCCGCACGCGGTCGCCCTGTACGGCCACGGGAGAGCCCGGCCCCAGGCGCCGCAGCGCCGCGTGTCCCGCCTCGGCCGGCACGTCCAGGACGTCGAAGCGAACGCCCACCGCCAGCCGCACCGGATCCCCGGGCACCGTCGGCCAGCCCAGTTCCCTCTCTGTCTCTTATACACATCTCTGATGGCGC
>KL569236.1:3265-4674 GCA_000715635.1 Streptomyces violaceus
CAGAGATGTGTATAAGAGACAGGCGGGGGAGCGGGACGAGCGGGGACGCGGACGCGGGCAGGGGGTGCGGGGCGCCGAACATGCCACGTGCAACCGCCGGAAGGACGTGCGAGTTACGCTGGGTGCTGTCGCGAGCGCACAGAGTGGCGAAACGGGAGTGTCCGGGGGGTGCCGGGAGGCGCAAGGTTGTTCGCCCGTAGCGGAGGGAACCGGGGCACCCGGCATGGATATCCGGGCTCTACGGGTAAGACATCCCTAGTGGGAGGGGGCGACACGCAGGAAAGGCCGTCTCACGTTCGCCATCGGCGTACTGGCGATGGGGGTAACTGCCTGGCCTGCGGGAACATCGTCTCGCACCATCGGGTTGGAGCAGATGTCGGCGTTCGGGGTCAGGAGGCCATCGACGGTGTCGGCAGTTGGAATGAGCGGTCCCCGCTTGCGGGACTAAGCTGCGGAAGGACAGGGAGGGGAAGTTCCCCCCACTGCCTGACCGCTCTGAGGAGCGATTAACGATGTTCGAGAGGTTCACCGACCGCGCGCGGCGGGTTGTCGTCCTGGCTCAGGAAGAAGCCCGGATGCTCAACCACAACTACATCGGCACTGAGCACATCCTCCTGGGCCTGATCCACGAGGGTGAAGGTGTCGCCGCCAAGGCCCTTGAGAGCCTCGGGATTTCGCTCGAGGCGGTCCGCCAGCAGGTGGAGGAGATCATTGGGCAGGGGCAGCAGGCCCCGTCCGGGCACATCCCCTTCACCCCCCGTGCCAAGAAGGTCCTGGAGCTGTCGCTCCGCGAGGCCCTTCAGCTGGGCCACAACTACATCGGCACGGAGCACATCCTGCTCGGCCTGATCCGCGAGGGCGAGGGCGTCGCCGCCCAGGTCCTCGTCAAGCTGGGCGCAGATCTCAACCGGGTGCGGCAGCAGGTCATCCAGCTGCTCTCCGGTTACCAGGGCAAGGAGACCGCCACCGCCGGCGGGCCTGCCGAGGGCACGCCCTCGACGTCCCTGGTCCTCGACCAGTTCGGCCGGAACCTCACCCAGGCCGCTCGTGAGTCCAAGCTCGACCCGGTCATCGGGCGCGAGAAGGAGATCGAGCGGGTCATGCAGGTGCTGTCCCGCCGTACGAAGAACAACCCGGTCCTGATCGGTGAGCCCGGCGTCGGCAAGACCGCCGTCGTCGAGGGCCTCGCCCAGGCCATCGTCAAGGGCGAGGTGCCCGAGACCCTCAAGGACAAGCACCTCTACACCCTGGACCTCGGCGCGCTGGTCGCCGGCTCCCGCTACCGCGGTGACTTCGAGGAGCGCCTGAAGAAGGTGCTCAAGGAAATCCGCACCCGCGGCGACATCATCCTGTTCATCGACGAGCTCCACACGCTGGTCGGTGCGGGTGCCGCCGAGGGCGCCATCGAC
>KL569236.1:4894-7116 GCA_000715635.1 Streptomyces violaceus
TCGACGCGGCTTCCATCCTGAAGCCGATGCTGGCCCGCGGTGAGCTGCAGACCATCGGCGCCACCACGCTGGACGAGTACCGCAAGCACCTGGAGAAGGACGCGGCCCTCGAGCGCCGCTTCCAGCCCATCCAGGTCGCGGAGCCGTCCCTGCCGCACACGATCGAGATCCTCAAGGGTCTCCGTGACCGGTACGAGGCCCACCACCGCGTCTCGATCACCGACGAGGCGCTGGTCCAGGCCGCCACGCTGGCCGACCGCTACATCTCGGACCGCTTCCTGCCGGACAAGGCGATCGACCTGATCGACGAGGCCGGTTCCCGGATGCGCATCCGCCGGATGACGGCTCCGCCGGACCTCCGCGAGTTCGACGAGAAGATCGCCGGTGTCCGCCGGGACAAGGAGTCCGCGATCGACTCGCAGGACTTCGAGAAGGCCGCCTCCCTCCGCGACAAGGAGAAGCAGCTCCTGGCCGCCAAGGCCAAGCGGGAGAAGGAGTGGAAGGCCGGCGACATGGACGTCGTCGCCGAGGTCGACGGCGAGCTGATCGCCGAGGTCCTCGCGACCGCGACGGGCATCCCGGTCTTCAAGCTGACCGAGGAGGAGTCCTCGCGTCTGCTGCGCATGGAGGACGAGCTCCACAAGCGGGTCATCGGTCAGGTCGACGCCGTCAAGGCGCTGTCGAAGGCGATCCGCCGTACGCGTGCCGGTCTGAAGGACCCGAAGCGTCCCGGTGGCTCGTTCATCTTCGCCGGCCCGTCCGGTGTCGGTAAGACCGAGCTGTCCAAGGCGCTCGCCGAGTTCCTCTTCGGCGACGAGGACGCGCTGATCTCCCTCGACATGTCGGAGTTCAGCGAGAAGCACACGGTGTCGCGGCTCTTCGGTTCGCCCCCCGGCTACGTGGGCTACGAAGAGGGCGGCCAGCTGACCGAGAAGGTCCGCCGCAAGCCGTTCTCCGTCGTCCTCTTCGACGAGGTCGAGAAGGCCCACCCGGACATCTTCAACTCGCTGCTGCAGATCCTGGAGGACGGTCGCCTGACCGACTCCCAGGGCCGGGTCGTGGACTTCAAGAACACGGTCATCATCATGACGACCAACCTCGGCACCCGGGACATCTCCAAGGGCTTCAACCTGGGCTTCGCGGCCTCGGGTGACAAGAAGTCGAACTATGAGCGCATGAAGAACAAGGTGTCGGACGAGCTCAAGCAGCACTTCCGTCCCGAGTTCCTCAACCGCGTCGACGACGTGGTCGTCTTCCCGCAGCTGACCCAGGAAGACATCCTCAAGATCGTCGACCTGATGATCGGCAAGGTGGACGAGCGACTGAAGGACCGGGACATGGGCATCGAGCTCTCCCAGTCCGCCAAGGAGCTGCTGTCCCAGAAGGGCTACGACCCGGTGCTGGGTGCGCGTCCGCTGCGTCGCACCATCCAGCGCGAGATCGAGGACTCGCTCTCGGAGAAGATCCTCTTCGGAGAGCTGCGTCCCGGTCACATCGTGGTCGTGGACACCGAGGGCGAGGGCGAGGCCAAGACCTTCACCTTCCGGGGTGAGGAGAAGGCGGCCCTCCCGGACGTCCCGCCGATCGAGCAGGCGGCCGGTGGAACCGGGCCGAACCTGAGCAAGGACGCATAAGCGTCACGATCGAGTGAGAAGGGCCGGTGCTGAAAAGCACCGGCCCTTCTCGCATGCCCTGGGGCTGTGTGGGCGCTGCGGCTCTACGACAGCTGCCCGTCGTAATCCGGCAGCTTGTACGTCTTCTCGGCATGGCCGCCCGAGAGATCGGTGGCGCTGTTGCCGATGTTCGCGATGATCGTGTAGCCCTTCTTCTCGATGTCGACGCGCTGGGCCGTCTTGTACTCGGCGACGTTCTTGAAGAGGTCGATGAAGTTCCGGACGTAGAGGCCGGAGACCCGGTAGCCGGTCTGCTTCAGGTTGTACTCGGTGAACGAGTAGATGATGTCCGGGCGGGCGGTCACGAAGAACAGGGCGACGCCGTGCTCCTGGGCGTATCTGGCGGCCTCCAGGACCGGCTTGTTGGCCGGCTGCGGGTAGCTGAAGCCGAAGTCGGTCTCCAGCGTGGTGTTGTCGATGTCGAAGACGATCGCCTGCTTCTCACCGGGCTTGGTGGCCGCGATCCGCTGCTTCAGATAGGGCAGCGCCTGGTCCATCACCGCCTGGCAGTCCTTCTGCTGTCTCTTATACACATCTCTGATGGCGCGA
>KL569236.1:7377-11452 GCA_000715635.1 Streptomyces violaceus
CCCCCCCCGCCGATACGGCGGTCACTGATGCGCGGCGCAACCAGGGGCGTCGGGTCTGCATGTCGTGGGGGGTCCTCTCACGTCCGTGACGCTGCAACATGTCGTGTGCATGTTCGTGGGCGAGGGTGGCGCGAGGGGAACCGTAAGGTTACCGAACGGTAGGTGCCTAGAGGCGTGCGCCACATTTCCGGAATGGCTGAAGAGGGTCTCCGGTGACATGGGGCACAGGCGATATGTCCGTTACTAGATGGAATAGTGGCTAACGGATCGGGAGGAAAGGGATTCTTGCCGCGCAGGGTGGGGGGAAGTGCGGTGCAGTGCACTGATTCATCCCGTATGACTGCTGTGTCAAGAGACGTAGAACACTGAACCAAATTACTAACTTCAGTCGTAGATCACGCCTTTTGGGGGTTTGTCGGACTTCGGGTTACCAAGGGATGGCCATTCGGCGAGCGTCTGTGCGCCGGGTGGTTTCTCCGTCCCCTTCCACACGAGGTTTCGATGTCCCAGCGCGTCACGTCCCGTTCTTCCCGTACGTCCCAGCTCCGCACCCGTGCGACCGTGCTGGCCGCCGGCCTTGGCGTCTCGGTCGCACTGGGAGCCGGGGTCGCGTCCGCCGCCGACACCACGTCCGCGTCCGGCGCCGCCAGTGCCGTCCAGGCGCAGGCCGTCGCCCAGGCCAAGCACGCCAAGGCCGAGGCCGTGAAGGCCGAGAAGGCCGCCAAGGCCGCCGCCGCGAAGAAGGCGGCCGAGAAGAAGGCCGCTGCCGAGAAGGCCGCCGCCAAGAAGGCCAAGCCGTCCTGGGTCGACCCGGTGAAGAAGTACAAGCTCTCCGCGAGCTTCGCCCAGAACGGCGGCATGTGGCAGTCCACCCACAGCGGCCAGGACTTCGCCGTGCCGAGCGGCACCCAGGTCGTCGCCGCGCACGGCGGCACCGTCGTCAAGGCCGGCGGCAACGGCGCCGGTGACGGCCCCGCCTACGGCAACGCCGTCGTGATCAAGCACGGCAACGGCACGTACTCCCAGTACGCCCACCTGTCGAAGGTCACCGTGAACGTCGGCCAGATCGTCAAGACCGGCCAGGAGATAGCCAAGTCCGGCAACACCGGTAACTCGAGCGGTCCGCACCTGCACTTCGAGATCCGTACGACCGCGAACTACGGCTCGGCCGTCGACCCGGTGAAGTTCCTGCGCGCCAAGGGCGTGACGGTCTGACGACCCCCTGACCCGACAGGCCCTAGGAGCCCTCGGCTCCCCGGTGGGCCCGGGTCACCAGCTCGGTGGCGACCTCGAGGACGGCTTTGTCCTTCTCCTCGGGGTCGCCTTCCATTTCCTGGAGCAGGAACATCCCGGCGTGCAGCGTGAAGAGCGCGCTGGCGCAGCGGACCTGGTCGACCAGGTCCGAGTCCGGGTCGATGATGGTGTCCCGCAGGCTGCGGATGCGCTCCTTGAAGGAGTCGCCGATCTGCAGTTCCCGTACCGTCGCCTGGTTCTCGTGCATGAAGCGGAACAGCGGTGCCGCGTGGGACAGCGCCTCGGCGTAACGGCGGACGATCTCCTGCTTGGTCTCGAGGGTGTGCGGCTGCTGCCGTCCCCACTCGACCAGGTCGTCGATCGGCTGTGTGAGGTCCTCGAAGATGCTGACGAGGATCTCTTCCTTCGTCTTGAAGTGGTAGTAGAGCGCCGCCTTGGTGACATCCAGGCGCTCGGCGATCTCGCGCAGGGACGTCTTCTCGTAGCCCTGCTCCGCGAAGAGTCCGAGGGCCACGTCCTGGATGCGCTGGCGGGTGTTCCCGCGGCGCCGCTGCCTGGTGCCGTCCATGGTGCCGCCCATCCTCCTACGCCGCCCGCTTTCCATAAAACTTACTTGACGCCCGGCTAGTTCCGCGGCTAGCTTCCGAGTGTAGTCACTAGCCGGTCGGCAAGTAAGTAGCGGTAGCTGGGGGAGTGGGAAGCGATGGCGGACACGACGGAGACACCGGCGGTCGACGCCGACACCGGAGGGAAAAAGCCGAAGAGCGTGCGGGTCGTCCTGCTCGCTCTGATGATCGCGATGATGCTCGCGATGCTCGACAACATGATCATCGGTACGGCGATGCCGACGATCGTCGGTGAGCTGGGCGGGCTCGAACACCTCTCCTGGGTCGTCACCTCCTACACGCTCGCGACTGCGGCCTCCACCCCGCTGTGGGGCAAGCTCGGCGACATGTACGGCCGCAAGGGCACGTTCATGACGTCCATCGTCCTCTTCCTGATCGGCTCGGCGCTCAGCGGCATGGCCCAGAACATGGGCGAACTGATCGGTTTCCGTGCCGTCCAGGGCCTCGGTGCCGGTGGTCTGATGGTCGGCGTCATGGCGATCATCGGTGATCTGATCCCGCCCCGGGAGCGCGGCAAGTACCAGGGCCTGATGGCCGGCGTCATGGCGCTCGCGATGATCGGCGGTCCGCTGGTCGGCGGCACCATCACCGACAACTGGGGCTGGCGCTGGGCGTTCTACATCAACCTGCCGCTGGGTGTGGTCGCGCTGGCCGCCGTCAGCGTCGTCCTGCACCTGCCGAAGAAGCGGTCCGAGGCGCGGATCGACTACCTGGGCGCCGCGCTGCTCACCATCGGCATCACCGCGATCGTGCTCGTCACCACCTGGGGCGGCACGGAGTACGCCTGGTCCTCCGCGCGCATCATGGAGCTGATCGGCATCGGCGTCGCCGCGCTCGTCGGCTTCGTGTTCTGGCAGACCAAGGCCGCCGAGCCGGTGCTTCCGCTGCACATCTTCCGCAGCCGCAACTTCACGCTGATGTCGGTCATCGGCTTCGTCACCGGCTTCGTGATGTTCGGGGCCACGCTGTTCCTGCCGTTCTACCAGCAGGCCGTGCAGGGGGCCTCCGCGACCAACTCCGGGCTGCTGCTCCTGCCGATGCTCGGCGCGATGCTGGTCACCTCGATGGTCGCCGGGCGCGTGACCACGAACTCCGGCAAGTACAAGGTCTTCCCGGTCCTCGGCAGCGCGCTGATGATCGTCGGGCTGTACCTCCTGTCCACCATGGACACCGGGACCTCGCGATTCACCTCCGGTGTCTTCATGGCCGTGGTCGGGTTCGGCATGGGCTGCCTGATGCAGATCACCATGCTGGTCGCGCAGAACAGCGTGGAGATGAAGGACATGGGCGTCGCGTCCTCGTCCACCACCCTCTTCCGCACCCTCGGCTCCTCCTTCGGCGTCGCGATCATGGGCGCGCTGTTCAACAGCCGCGTCCAGGACGTCATGGCCGAGCGGGCCGGGGCGCTGGGCTCCAAGGTGACCGAGCAGTCCGCGCAGCTCGACCAGGCGAGCCTGGCGAAGCTCCCGGCGGCGGCCCGGGAGGCCTACCAGCACGCGGTCTCCGCCGGCACGCACTCGGCGTTCCTGCTCGGGGCCGTGGTGGCGGTGGTCGCCCTGGCAGCGGCGGTGTTCGTCAAGGAGGTCCCGCTCAAGGGAGCGGGACCGAAGGGGAAGGACGAGCCGGACGCCACTGCGGCGCAGCCGCCTGTGGCGGAGACCGTCTGACCGGACCGCATGACGAAGGCCCCCGGGGTGGACCCCCGGGGGCCTTCGTCATGCGGTCGGTCGCACAGACCTCGCTGTCAGACCCTCGTGCCACCATCGGATTCATGGACAAGACGCGGCAGGTCCGGCTGGCCAAGGACGCCATGGACCGGGACTGGGCCGATCCGGAGCTGGATCTGGACGCCGTGGCCGCGCACGCCGGGTACTCGCGGTATCACTTCATCCGCGCCTTCAAGGAGGTGTACGGCGAGACTCCCGGCCAGTACCTCACGCACCGCCGCATCGAGCGGGCCGAGGACCTGCTGCGTACCGCGAACCTGTCGGTGACGGAGATCTGCCATCTGGTCGGCTTCAGCAGCGTCGGCACCTTCTCGGCGCGCTTCAAGGCGTGGACCGGACTGACGCCGACCGAGTACCGGACGAAGCACGTGGGCCGTGGAGCCGCCCTCATACCGGGCTGCTACGCCATGCTCTGGGCCGGTGGCTTCCGTCCGGCACCCGGCTCCGGGCAACAGCCGCATCGGCAGC
>KL569236.1:11663-12490 GCA_000715635.1 Streptomyces violaceus
CGCATCGGCAGCAGCGGCAACAGCGCAATTCCGGAGAAGCGGGCTGACACCCCCGCTGCCTACCGTGGCAGGGCAAGCACGAACCGGCCCCCGAGCAGCAGGAGCACGCCATGATCAAGGGTCTCGCCATCTCGACCGTCTGGGTCCTCGACCAGGACCGGGCCAAGGAGTTCTACACCGAGAAACTGGGCCTGGAGGTCCGTACGGACATGACCATGGGCGAGGGCGGCATGCGCTGGCTCACCGTCGGCTCACCGAACCAGCCCGACGTCGAGTTCACCCTGATGGTGCCCGGCGGACCCGCGATGGACCCCGAGTCCGCCGAGATGCTCAGGAAGCTGGTGACCAAGGGAGCGCTCGGCGCCGGCGTGCTGACCACCGACGACATCCACGGCGACTACAAGAAGCTCAAGGACCGCGGCGTGGAGTTCCTCCAGGAGCCGCAGGAGCGTCCCTACGGCACGGAGGCGCTGTTCCGCGACGACTCCGGCAACTGGTTCTCCTTCACCCAGCCCCGAGAGGGCGGACTCGACATGGACCAGGACTGGTCCTGCTGATCCGGGGTCCTGCTGATCCGCGGGACCGGCCCTACGTCACCGACCCCGGCAGCATCGGATAACTCCCCGTGTTCGTCGGCGCGTGCTCCGGCAGCCACAGCACCGCCACCGCGCCCTCGGCCGGAAGCTGCTCCGGTGTCCCGGGCGTGCGGACGTTGCGGAAGGTCAGCCGGGCGCCCAGCACCCGGGCCTGTCCGGTCGCGATGGTCAGGCCGAGGCCGTGGCCGTGACCGGCCCGGTCCTTGCTGCCGGTGCGGAAGCGGCTCCGCC
>KL569236.1:12694-15174 GCA_000715635.1 Streptomyces violaceus
TGCGGAAGCGGCTCGGCCCCTCGGCGAGCAGGTCCTCGGGGAAGCCCGGGCCGTGGTCGCGGACCCGGATGACCCGGCCCTCGACGGTGACCTCGATGGGCGGCTTGCCGTGCCGGGCCGCGTTGGCCAGGAGATTGAACAGGACCCGCTCCAGGCGCCGCGGGTCGGTCGCGACCTCCGACTCGTGCACGACCCGCACCTCGATGGCCGGGTCCTTGGCCGTCACTCGCCGGGCGACGAACTCGCCCAGCATGATGTCCTGCAGCTCCGCCCGCTCCGAGGCCCCGTCCAGCCGGGCCACCTCCAGCACGTCCTCCACGAGCGTGCGCATGGCCTTCGCCCGGTCCAGCACCAGCTCGGTCGGGCGCCCCGGCGGCAGCAGCTCGGCCGCGGTCAGCAGCCCGGTCACCGGCGTGCGCAGCTCGTGCGCGATGTCGGCGGTGACCCGGCGCTCCGCCTCTATGCGCTGCCGCAGCGTGTCCGCCATGGCGTCCACCGCGCTCGCCAGGTCGTCGGTCTCGTCCCGGACGACCCCGCCCATGGCGTCCCGCACCCGTACGTCGGTCTCGCCACCCGCGAGCTGGTGGGCCGCGACGGCCGCCTTGCGCAGCCGCCGCGACAGATGCCCGCCGATGAGCACGCCGAGCGCGCTGCCGCCGAGGACGACCGCGATGGACCCGATGAGCAGGGCCTGGTCGAGGTCCTGAAGGATGTCCGAGCTGCGGTCGGTGAAGCCCGAGTGCAGGGACATCACATGCCCGTTCTTCAACGGCACGGCGGCCCATATGTCCGGCGCGCCACCCGGCCGGTCCGCCACGTAGGTCGCCCGCTGGCCCACCTCGACCCGGTCCCTCAGCGCGTCCGGCAGATCCGGGTCATCGATCTTGGTGTTGGGGAAGTTCATCCGACCGGACAGCTCGAAGTTGCGCTGGGCGATCATGATGCGCTCGTCGGCGAGGTCGCGCGCGTTGTCCAGCATCGACACGCGCGCGGCGTTGTGCACGACCAGGCTCAGCGCGATCGCCACCAGCGCGCCGACCAGTGCGATGGCCGCGCTCAGCTTCCATCTGAGGCCCGTACGGATCCCCGCGCGTTCCAAGCCAGTGGCGACCAGGCGCCGGAAATGCCCCCTCATAACCCCTGCTCAGGCCTTCAACTTGTAGCCGAAACCACGGACCGTCTCGATTCGGTCCTGGCCGATCTTCTGCCGCAGCCGCTGCACGTGCACGTCGACGACGCGGGTGTCCCCCCCCCAGCCGTAGTCCCACACCCGCTCCAGCAGCTTGTCGCGGGAGAGCACTGTGCCCGGCGCCGAGGAGAACTCCAGCAGCAGCCGCATCTCGGTCGGCGTCAGCGCCACCGGCTGCCCGGCCCGGCGGACCTCCATGCCCTCGGTGTCGACCTCCAGGTCCCCGAAGGCCAGCATCCCGCCGCTCGCCTGGGAGTCCGGCTCCCCGGCCCGGCCGCCGCCCGCGTGCCCGAAGCGGCGCAGCACCGCACGGATCCGGGCGACCAGCACGGCCCCGTCGAACGGCTTGGTCACATAGTCGTCGGCACCCGCCTCCAGGCCCAGCACCACGTCGATGGAGTCGGCCCGCGCCGACAGCATGATGACCGGCACGGTCGACTCGTCCCGGATACGGCGGCACAGGCTGACCCCGTCGAGGCCGGGAACCATGACGTCCAGCAGCGCGATGTCGGGGCGGTCCGTCCGGAACGCCTCCAGGCCCGACAGGCCGTCGGGCATCGCGGTGACCACGAAGCCGTCCCGTTCCAGGGCGAGCTGCGTGGCCTCGCGGATGACGTCGTCGTCCTCGACGAACAGAACGTGGGTCTGGTCTGCCATCCCGGTGCTCTCAGTCCTCGTGTGGGTCGATGGGGTGCGTACTTCAAGGGACGCACGGTCCGTCTCTTCAGGGGACGCACGGTCCGTGCGCCGCGTTCACCGAGAGATCGGTCCGAGCGGCCCGATCGGTTCACGCACGCCGTGCCCGCGTCAGCTCGCGGGCACCGGCGACGGGCTGTCGCCGACGACCTTGCCGTAGTCGTTGTGCGTGCGGTACTTCTCGCTGAACCGGCCGGAAGCCCATCTGTACGTGATCACGTTCTCCCCGGAGGGGCTCGACACCGGGTCGCCCTTGTCGTACACCTGCTTGGTCACCACCAGGTCGCCGCGGTCGATCTCCGCGTAGACCGGGGGTTCCTCGGCCTTGAACACATTCTCGTACGAGCCGTCCCGCTCGCGATACACATAACTGCCCACGCCCACCGCGTCACCGCAGGTCAGCACGTTGACGACGACGTCGTCGGCCGCCCCGCCGGTCAGATTGCCGTAGGACACGTCGACGGGATACTCGTCGGCCACGCACGGCTTCAGCTCGCGCTTCACCGCGGGGGAGACCTTGGGGTCGTCCTTGACGAGCCGGACCGCGTTCACCGCGTCGGGCGTCTTGGACGGGGAGGCCGAGGGCGTGGCGGCC
>KL569236.1:15354-16385 GCA_000715635.1 Streptomyces violaceus
TCTTGGACGGGGAGGCCGAGGGCGTGGCGGCCGTGGCGCCCGCCACCGAGTCGGCGTGCGCCGGGCCCTCGTCCCGGGCGCCGGTGCCGCCGGCGCCACACCCGGCCACGAAAAGGGCGAGGGCGGTGGCCACGGCCGATGCCGTGCTCACCGCCTGGATGTTGCCCCGGGTCCGTGCGGAACCCTCGCCGGTCAGGCCGCGCACCGCTCCCGCTCCTCACGCTCCAGCGCGCGTGCGTCCAGATCGCGGGACTCCAGCTCCTCACGGAGCCGGGCGAGCGCCCGGTGCAGCGTGCTCTTGACCGTTCCGGCCGACATACCGAGGGCGGCGGCCGTCTCCTCCGTGGACATCTGCTCCCAGTGTCGCAGCACCACGACGCTGCGCTGCTTCGGGGCGAGCACCTTCAGTATGTCCATCAGCAGGGCGCGGTCCGCGTGCTGCTCGGTGGCGTCGTCGACCGAGGCGTCCGGGAGCTGCTCGGTCGGGACCTCCTCCAGCTTGCGGGCCCGCCACCACTCAGTCCGGGTGTTGATCATCACCCGGCGCAGGTAGGCGTCCGCCAGCCGCTTGTCCTCGATGGTCTCCCAGCGGCCGTAGGTCCGTGCCAGCGCCGTCTGCAGCAGATCCTGCGCGTCCGTCGGGTCCGGGACCAGGCGGCGAGCACTGCGCAGCAGTGCGTCCTGCCGGGTGCGGACGTACTCCTCGAACTCGAGCACCTCGCCCTGCGCCATGGTGAACCGCCTCCCGTTTCCCCGTTCGGGCCGGCTCCCCGCCGCCCGTGCACTGCCTGTGTTCCTTGGTCGTCCCGTGTCTTCCGGGAACGCAATTGAAGGTACGGAGGCGTTGTCACGGCGCTGTCCGAAGCAGCCTGCGGCTAGCACTCGGCTGTCCGTCGGTTGTGTAACGGAAGTCGGAACGGGGTACAGCACTGGGGGTGTTGGGATGACTATGGGGCGATTTGTCCACCCTGTATCTCCGTTACGGGAGACCCAAGGCTGTGATCTGTCTGTACGTCAGGCCAGCGGCAGCC
>KL569236.1:16616-17093 GCA_000715635.1 Streptomyces violaceus
CACCAGGCCGTCGGCGACCAGGCCGTCCAGGGCGCGGGCCCGCTGCACCGGCTCGTGCCACACGCGGTCGAGCGCCGCCTGCGGAACCGGGGTGTGGGCCTCCCGCAGCACGGCGAGCAGCCGCCCGCGGACCTGCCGGTCGGTGCCCGCGTAGGTCTGGCCGCGGCGCGGCGGTCCGTCGTGCTCGGGCTTGCCCGCCAGCCGCCACGCGCACTGCGCGGCGATCGGGCAGCGGTGGCACGACTCGCTCTTCGCCGTGCACACCAGCGCGCCCAGCTCCATGGAGGCGGCGGCCCAGCGGGCGGCGGTCGGCTCGTCCTCGGGCAGCAGCGCGCGGGCCAGTTTGCGCTCGGCGGCGGTGGTGGCGTTCGGCGGGTACCGCACGCCGGTGACCGCGCGGGCGATGACCCGGCGCACATTGGTGTCCAGCACCGGGTGCCGCTGCCCGTAGGCGAAGGAGGCGACGGCGGCGGCCGT
>KL569236.1:17287-17799 GCA_000715635.1 Streptomyces violaceus
CGCCGATACCGGGCAGCGCCAGCAGCTGGGCGTGGTCGGCCGGTACGTCACCGCCGTGCCGTTCCGTTATGGCGACGGCGGCGCCGTGCAGCCGGAGCGCGCGGCGCGGGTAGCCGAGCCGGCCCCAGGCGCGGACGGCCTCGCCGGGCGCCTCCTTGGCCAGGTCGGCGGGGCGCGGCCAGCGGGCCACCCACTGCTCGTAGACGGGCAGGACGCGACTCACCGGCGTCTGCTGGAGCATGAACTCACTGACCATCACGCCCCACGCCCCGGCCTCGGGGCGCCGCCACGGCAGGTCGCGGGCGTTGTCGTCGAACCAGTCGATGACGGGGGCGTGCAGGTCCTCGCCCGGCGGCGGGCCGGACGCGGTGTCGGTGGGGCCGGGGCTGGTGCGCGGGGTGTTCGTGGGAGCAGTCATGGCCATTCGATCCTGCCACGCGAGAGCCGCGAATCGGGCACACCGCGACCCGAGAGGGCGAGGTACCTGACGACTGTCTCTTATACACATCTCT
>KL569236.1:18052-18190 GCA_000715635.1 Streptomyces violaceus
CGCCGATAGCGTCGGCCGAATGGAACGTCCTCGTTCGGCGCGGCTCGCCCGGGGCGCCCTCCTCTGGGCCGCCCTCGCCCTTCCCGCGCTCACGGCGGACCGGATCGGGCTGAACGAGCCGCGCACGGTCTGGCAGCT
>KL569236.1:18464-23023 GCA_000715635.1 Streptomyces violaceus
TTCGGGCTGGCGGCCGCCCTGAGCCTGGCCGCCGCCCCGGCCCTGTTCACCGTCTCCTACGGCCCGGCCCTCGGCCTGTCCGCGCTGCTGCTCGGGCTGCGAGCGGGCCGGGCCCGCCCCGCGGTGCTGTGCTTCGCCGCCGTCGGCTGCGCGGGCACCGCGCGGATCGTGCTCGTCGGGGTCGACCCGGCCCCCGAGTGGCTGGTCATGACGGGCACGCTGCTCTTCGGCTGCGTCTTCCCCTGGCTCGGCGGGCGCTACTGGCGGCAGAGCCGCGAGCTGGCCGCGGAGGGCTGGCTGCGGGCGGCCCGGCTGGAGGACGAGCAGCGCCTCGCCGAGGACCGCGCCCGAATGCGCGAACGCTCGCGGATCGCCCAGGACATGCACGACTCCCTCGGCCACGAGCTCAGCCTCATCGCCCTGCGCGCGGGCGCCCTCCAGGTCGCCCCCGGCCTCGCCGGCGAACACCGGGCAGCGGCGGCCGACCTGCGCGCGGCCGCTGCCGACGCCACGGACCGGCTGCACCGCATCATCGGCGTCCTGCGCGAGGACGACGACGAGCCGGTGCCGCTGTCCCCCGCGGGCGAGACCCTGGAGCAACTCGTCGCCCGCGCCGCGGAATCGGGGCTCCAGGTGAGCTGGGAGCAGCCCGCCGGGCAGGGCGCGCCCACGGCGCCCGGCGGGCTCGCCGAACGGCTGCTGTACCGCGTGGCCCGGGAGGCGCTGACCAACGCGGCACGGCACGCACCGGGCGCCCCCGTGGTCGTGGCGGTGACCGGGCGGGCCGAGGGGACGTCCGTCACCCTCACCAACGGCCCGTCCACCGAGCGGAGTTCCCGGCCCTCCGGAGGCGGCACGGGCCTGCTCGGGCTGCGGACCGCCGTGACCGCCGTCGGCGGGGAGTTCGAGGCGGGCCCGCAGGGGGAGGGCTTCCGCGTCAGCGCGTACGTCCCCGCACAGCGGACCACGACCAGGCCGGCCCGCCCCGCCCCCGCCCCGTTCACCCACGCCCGCCGCCGCGTGGCCGTCGGCCTCGGCACCGCGGCCGGCGTGGGCGCCGTCCTCGTCGGCGCCGCCTTCGGCTGGTACGCGTACGTGGAGAAGCACTCGGTGCTCGCACCCGCCGCGTACGCGAAACTGCCACTGGGCGCCCCGGCTGCCGACGTCGAGCGCGTGCTGCCCGAACGGGACGTGAACGACCCGCCCGCCGAGCGGGCGGCCACCCCGGCACCGGAGGGCGCCGACTGCCGCTGGTACCGGGCGAGCGGTGAGCTGTTCGTCTCCGTCGACCACTTCAGACTGTGTTTCGACGCCGGGCGGCTCGTGTCCAAGGACGTGGTCCCGCGCGCCGGCCTGTCCGGCGAAGGCCGCGAAGAATACGAGGAGTTCTCACGGTGATCCGCGTGCTGCTGGCCGACGACGAGACGATGGTGCGGGCCGGGGTGCGCGCCATCCTGGGCAGCGGCGGTGAGACGGAGGTCGTCGCCGAGGCCGGTGACGGCCGCGAGGCCGTCGAGCTGGCCCGCGCCCACCGCCCGGACGTGGCCCTGCTCGACATCCGCATGCCGCGCCTGGACGGCCTCACGGCGGCGGAGGAGATCGTACGGACCGTGCCCGGCACGGCCGTCGCGATGCTCACCACCTTCTCCGAGGGCGCCTACGTCACCCGCGCCCTCGGCGGCGGCGCCACCGGGTTCCTGCTGAAGTCCGGGGACCCGTACGAACTGATCGCCGGTGTACGGGCGGTGGCCGCGGGCGCCGCGTTCCTGTCGCCGAAGGTGGCCCGGTACGTCATCGACGAGGGCCTCGGCGGCGGCCGGCTCACCCGCGAGGCACAGGCACGCGCCCGCGTGTCCGTCCTGAGCCCCCGCGAACGCGAGGTGCTCGGCCTGGTCGGCGCCGGCCTGTCCAACCCGGAGATCGCCGCCCGGCTGCACCTCGTCGAGGGCACGGTGAAGGCGTATGTGAGCGCGGTCCTGGACCGGCTGGGCGTGCGCAACCGCGTGCAGGCGGCGATCGTGGCGTACGAGGCGGGACTGGTGGAACCGTGACGCCCCTCGGCTCAGGGCCGCGCGTGCGTCCCGTACGACGGTACGGGCTCCGGGCCCGGCCCGGTGACCCACCGCGCGGCCGGTGCCGGCGAGCCGCGCATCGCCCCGGCCAGCCGCGTCATCGGGCCCGTGCCCAGCCCTACGGCGACGAGGGCGACGAGCGTGCCGAGGCCCAGCCCCGCGACCACGTCGTGCGGATAGTGCACGCCGACGAAGACCCGGGAGAAGGCCATCAGCAGGGCGAGCGGGGCCGTCAGCCACAGGAGGGTGCGCCGGACCAGGGCGAGGGCGACGGCCGCGGCGCCCGCGATCGTGGCGTGGTTGGACGGGAAGGACCAGTCGCCGTGCGGCGGACACTCGGCCAGGGACGCCGCCGCACCGGCGACCGCACGGCACGGACGCTCCTGCGTGACAGCGGACTTGAGCACCTCACTGCTCACATACGCCACAGCCGTGGCCAGAGGTGCAAGGGCCGCGATCGCGAACGCGTGGGGGGTGTCGCGGCGGGCACGCCACCAGGCGGCGGCGAACAGCAGGGCGAAGACCAGCAGTCCGGCCTCCGTCCATAACTGGGCCCCGTGCTGTATCCACACCGGGGAGTCGTCGGCGAAGTCGGTGATGTCGCGGTAGAGCGCGGTGTCCTCGAAGTCCATGGTCACGGACGGTAGGTGGCGGGCCGATCCCGTCACACCCTGCGATCGTCGGGTGCCGTTCCTGACGAAAGACAGGGGGTGGGACGGCTGCTTCCGGCATGATGATCCGGAAAAGTTGTGAGCCTGAGCGGCGGGTGGGACCGGCGAACGCGCCGATCTCTCGTAAGGTTTGCGCCGTGGGATCTCTGCGCAATCCGGTCGGGCCGCTTCCCTCCTCCATCTACTGGCGTCGGAGGGTCGTACTGGTGTCCGTGGCTGCCCTGTTGGCGCTGCTGACCACCTGGCTCGTGACCATGGGCGGCACAGGCGGCAAGGACGGCGGCAACGGCGCCAACGGCAAGAATCCCGCGCCCTCCATCACCCCCGGCCCGTCGAGTTCGGGTCCGGCCATCAGCCAAGCGCCGGGCGGGCGCGACGAGTCGGGCGACGAGGGCTCGGGCGGCTCGTCGTCCGGGTCCGGGGCAGGATCCGGCGGCGGTTCCGGTGACGGATCGGGCGGCGGAGCCGGGGACGGTTCCGGCACGGGCTCCGGCGGCGGTTCCGGCTCCGGCGGGTCCGAGGGATCGGGCGGTTCGGGCGGTTCGGTCGGATCCGGCGGTGCCGGTGGCTACGACGGCGGTACCACGGTGGGCGGAGTCGGCGCGGGCGACACGCTGCCGGCCGGTTCCATGCTGCCCAACTGCACCGCGAGCGTGGTCAAGTTCAGCCTGCGCAGCCAGCACAACAGCTACGACCCCGAGCAGACGCCCACGTTCCTGCTGACCGCGCGGAACGTCTCCGGCCACGACTGCAAGATCGATCTCGGGCCGAGGAACGCCGTGTTCACTATCGCCGAGGCGAGCGCCGACGACGACTACTGGTCCTCCAAGGACTGCCCCAAGGTCGCCGGCAGCCGGCTGTACCGCGTTCCCGCGGGCAGCGGCATCACCTACGCCCTGAAGTGGGACCGCAAGCCCAGTGCCCCCGAGTGCGCCACGCCCCCCTCGGGCTCGGCCGGGGCGGGCACGTATCTGGTGGAAGCCAAGGCTCCGGGCTATGCGAAGGTGCAGACGTCGTTCGTCCTGAAGAACGATTAGCCGCTTGTCGTTCAATTGGCCACGCGGCCTTCATGCGTGAGGGGGGTGTTCCCAGTTGGGAACACCCCCCTCACGCATCAGCGCGCGCCGAAGGCTAGACGCTAGACGTACCGCTCCAGGATCGACGACTCCGCCAGCCGCGACAGGCCCTCCCGCACGCTGCGCGCCCGAGCCTCGCCCACGCCGTCCACCGTCTGGAGGTCGTCGACGCTCGCGGCGAGCAGTTTCTGCAGGCCGCCGAAGTGCTCCACCAGGCGGTCGATGATCGCGCCGGGGAGCCGGGGCACCTTGGCGAGGAGGCGGAAGCCGCGCGGGGACACCGCCGAGTCCAGCGTCTCGGGCGAGCCCGTGTAGCCCAACGCCCGTGCCACGATGGGCAGTTCGAGCAGCTCGGCGTGGGTGAGGGCGTCGAGCTCGGCCAGGGCCTCGTCGACCGTGCGGGACCGCTTGGCCGTGGGCTCGGGGACGTAGTCCCGGACGACCAGCTCACGCTCGGGCTCCACGCCGGCGATCAGCTCGTCGAGCTGGAGGGCCAGCAGGCGCCCGTCCGTGCCCAGCTCCACCACGTACTCGGCGATCTCCGTGGCGATGCGGCGCACCATCTCCAGGCGCTGGGCGACCGCCGAGACGTCCCGGACGGTCACCAGGTCCTCGATCTCCAGCGCCGACAGCGTGCCCGCGACCTCGTCGAGGCGGAGCTTGTAGCGCTCCAGGGTGGCGAGGGCCTGGTTGGCGCGGGACAGGATCGCCGCCGAGTCCTCCAGGACACGGCGCTGGCT
>KL569236.1:23242-27150 GCA_000715635.1 Streptomyces violaceus
CTCCAGGACACGGCGCTGGCCGTCGACGTACAGGGCGATCAGCCGCATCGACTGGGAGACCGAGACCACAGGGAAGCCGACCTGCCTGCTGACGCGGTCCGCGGTGCGGTGCCGGGTGCCGGTCTCCTCCGTGGGGATCGCCGGGTCCGGGACCAGCTGCACGCCCGCGCGCAGGATCTTCGACAGGTCCGAGGACAGCACGATGCCGCCGTCCAGCTTGCAGAGCTCGCGCAGACGGGTCGCGGTGAACTCGACGTCCAGCACGAAACCGCCGCTGCACAGCGCCTCGACCGTCTTGTCGGAGCCCAGCACGATGAGACCGCCGGTGTTGCCCCGGAGCACGCGCTCCAGGCCGTCACGCAGGGCGGTTCCGGGTGCCACGGCGCTCAGTGAAGCGCGCATCAGGCCATCGGTACCGGCACTCCCACCGGATTTTCCGGGAGCTGCTGCCCGGTCGTTGGCTGCCACTGCACTCCTCCGGTCGCAGGTTCTGGGGCGCCCCGTGTCGCACACTTGGTTCGCACGGACGGGCGAGACCTGGGCAAAGTCTACCGGCGACCCTCCTCGTCCCGTGGGGCCTCTCTGCGACGGGAGCGCGGAAGGACCCGCAGCGCGTCCCCTATGTCCGAGACTTCCACAACCTTCATACCCGTGGGGATCTTGCCCGGGTCGCCCGGTACCAGGGCGTGTGTGAAGCCCAGCCGGTGGGCTTCCGCCAGCCTGCGCTGCACGCCCGTGACCCGTCTCACCTCGCCCGCGAGGCCGACTTCCCCGATCGCGACCAGGTTCTTGGGGAGAGGTGTGTCACTCGCCGCGCTCGCCAGGGCGAGGGCGACGGCCAGATCCGCGGCGGGCTCCGAGAGCTTCACACCGCCGACCGTCGCGGAGTAGATGTCCCGCTTGCCCAAGGCGCTGATCCGGCCGCGCTGTTCCAGCACCGCCAGCATCATCGAGACGCGGGAGGTCTCCAGGCCAGAGGTGGTGCGGCGGGGGGAGGGGATCTGCGAGTCGACCGTGAGCGCCTGGACCTCGGCGACCAGCGGGCGGCGGCCCTCCAGGGTGACGGTCAGGCAGGTGCCCGGGACCGGTTCGGCCCGACGTGTCAGGAAAAGTCCGCTCGGGTCGGCGAGGCCCGTGATGCCCTCGTCGTGCAGTTCGAAGCAGCCGACCTCGTCGGTGGTGCCGTAGCGGTTCTTGACGCCTCGTACGAGGCGGAGGCGGGCGTGCCGGTCGCCCTCGAAGTGCAGCACCACGTCCACGAGGTGTTCCAGCAGGCGCGGGCCCGCGATGGCGCCGTCCTTGGTGACATGGCCGACGAGCAGCGTGGACATGCCGCGTTCCTTCGACGCCCGGATCAGCGCCCCGGCGACCTCCCGCACCTGGGCCATACCGCCGGGCGCGCCGTCGATCTCCGGGGAGGCCACCGTCTGCACCGAGTCCAGGATCAGCAGCGACGGCTTCACCGCGTCCAAGTGGCCCAGCACCGCCGCCAGATCCGTCTCGGCGGCCAGGTACAGATGGTCGTCGATGGCCTTGATGCGGTCGGCGCGCAGCCGGACCTGGCTCGCCGACTCCTCGCCCGTGACGTACAGCGTGCGGTGCTCGTCGCTCGCCGACTTGGCCGCCACGTCGAGCAGGAGCGTCGACTTGCCGACGCCCGGTTCGCCCGCGACCAGCACCACCGCGCCGGGGACCAGGCCGCCGCCGAGCACGCGGTCCAGCTCGGGCACGCCGGTGGTGCGGGCCGTCGCCCGGCGGCCGTCCACCTGGCCGATGGGCAGGGCGGAGGTGGTGACCCTGCCCGGTGCCGTCGTACGGACCGCGGGCGTGCCGTACTCCTCGACCGTCCCCCAGGCCTGGCACTCGGGGCAGCGGCCGAGCCACTTCGCCGTCTGCCACCCGCACTCCGTGCAGCGGTAGGACGGGCGGTCCTTGGTGGTCTTCGTACGGGCAGCCATGGACGAACCGTAGCCGCAGGCACTGACACCGCGGGGACCGGAGGGCACGGCCACCTGCGCGCCAGGACCCCGCCACCCCCCCGCCGGCGGCGGAACAGCTGGTTCCTGTCCCCTATTGAGGGATCGTTTCACCCGTACGGATTAAATGTGCTCAAGCCGCCGGAAGGTAACACTCCCGGCACCCTACGGTCGCCGAATGACGAGCAGTACGCCGGAGATCTCGACCCGCACGGCCGGCGCCCACCGGGCGCACCGGGAAGCGCGTGACCGCGGTGCGGCGCGCACGCTGGTGCAGCGGCCGCCCGCGCGCTACGAGCCCTATCTGGACGGCCTGTTCACCTACTGCCTGTCCGTGCTGTGCGACCACGATGCCGCGACCGCCGCCCTGGGCGACGCCCTCGCGCTCGCCGAACGGCGCGGCCGGCACGTCCCCGGGGCACCCGCGGACCGCAGGGCCTGGTTGTACGCGCTGGCCCGCTGGGCGTGCCTGCGGGGGCTGGCCGAGGCCAAGCAGAAACGTACGAGCAGCCACGCGGCGGGCCGCGCACAGCGCCCCGATGGGCCGGCCGCCCCGGCCCTCTCCGAGGAGATCCAGGAGCGGCGTCGCGGCGAACTGGCCCTGCTGGCCTGGCCGGAGGCCGCCGGCACCACCCCGGAGCAGCGGGAGGCGCTCGAACTGGCCGTGCGCCACCATCTCGCCGCCCACGAGGTCGCCGCCGTCCTCGGCATGGACCTCGCCGCCACCCGCGACCTGCTCGCCTCCGCCGCCTGCGAGGTCGAACGCACGCGTGCGGCCCTCGCCGTGGTCGAGACCGGGGCGTGTCCGAGCGTCGCCCACCTCGTCGGAGACGACCGGCTCGTGCTCGGCACGGCCCTGCGCCGCGAGCTCGTCCGGCACGTCGACGACTGCCCGCGCTGCCGTCGCACCGCCGAGCGCGCCATCCCCGGCCGCTGGCCCGGCACCAGCGTCACACCCGCCGCGCTGCCCGTCCTGCAGGCGCCCCTCGCGGCGCTGCACGTCGCCATGGCCCACCACCCACGCGCGCGGGGCGCAGCCCCCCGCTTCGACCGGCGCGGCTACCCGATGGACCCCAAGGACCGCGCCGCCCGAAGGGACCGTCTCCGCGCGCGTGCCGTCACGACGACGGTCGTCGCCACCGTCGTGGCCGCCCCCGTGCTCGCCCTGTGGGCCGCCTACCGGGGCACCCCCGTGGGCGAGGGCCAGGACGGCCGCTCCGCCTCCGCGCTCGAGGTGGACGACCCGCTCGGCCTGGACGGCGAGATGGCGGGCGGCGGCTACGAGAACACCGGCAACGCGAGCACCAGACCCGGCCCCCGCTTCGGCAAGAACGGCAAGGCCGACGTGTCCGTGGAGGTCATCGGCGTCCCCGGCGCCGGCCGCGAGAGCGCTCTGGACGTCACGGCGGACAACACGGGCGACACCACCCTGATCACCCTCGCCGCCACGGGCGCGGCCCCGGTCCGCTGGTCCGCCTCCACGGGAGCCGACTGGCTCTACCTCAGCCAGTCCTCGGGAACGCTGCGGCCCGGCGAGTCGTTGACGATCAAGGTGTACGTCGACCATCTGCGTGAGCCCTCCGGCCCCTGGCAGGCGAAGGTGGCGGTCGCACCCGTCGGCGCCGTCGTCCACATCGAGGGCTTCGGCACCGCGCCCACCCCCTCCGATCCCGGCCCCGGCCCGGACCCCCGCCCCAGCGACCCGCCCCCGGCCCAGCCGGACCCGACGCCCACGACCTCGGCGCCGGACCCCGACCCGACGCCGACCACCCCGCCCCCGTCACCCGACCCGGACCCCACGCCCACAGACCCGGGCCCGAGCGACCCGACGGACTCGACGCCCCCGCCCCCGGAGGGCGACGACCCGAGCCCGTCCACGTCGTAGAGGGCCGCAGGAACCCCTGGGTCCCGGGACGTCAGCCCTTCGGATCC
>KL569236.1:27406-28597 GCA_000715635.1 Streptomyces violaceus
TGCGAGGCCAGCCGCTCCTCGCACAGCTCGACCAGCCGGTCGTAACCGGCCTTGCCCATCAGCTCGATCAGCTCCGGCCGGTAGGAGACGTACACCGGGTCGCCCGCGCCGTGCGCCGAGGTCGCCGACGTGCACCACCAGTGCAGGTCGTGGCCGCCCGGACCCCAGCCGCGGCGGTCGTACTCACCGATCGACACCTGCAGCACCCGCGTGTCGTCGGGCCGGTCGATCCACTCGTAGGTCCGCCGCACCGGCAGCTGCCAGCACACGTCCGGCTTGGTCTCCAGCGGCTCGCGGCCCTCCTTCAGGGCGAGGATGTGCAGCGAGCAGCCCGCGCCGCCCGCGAAGCCGGGCCGGTTCTGGAAGATGCACGAGCCCTGGAAGGGGCGCGTCTGCCGGTCGCCGTCCTCGTCCTCGGAGACCCAGCCGCTGCTCGTGCCCTCGGCATGGTTCTGCCAGATGTCCGGCGTGAGCCTCGCCACATGCTCGGCCACCCGCTTCTCGTCGTCCTCGTCGGAGAAGTGGGCACCCAACGTGCAGCACCCGTCGTCCGCGCGGCCGGCCTGGATGCCCTGGCAGCCGCTGCCGAAGATGCAGTTCCAGCGAGAGGTCAGCCATGTCAGATCGCAGCGGAAGACCTGCTCGTCGTCCGCCGGATCAGGAAACTCCACCCACGCGCGGGCGAAGTCGAGGCCCTTCTCGTCGGACACCGCGGCACCCGATGATTTGTCGCGCTTCGCCTTTTTCGTCTTTGGCACATGTCCAGGGTACGGGCCTTGTACCCACACCGAGGACGGCGCACGGCCCTGCTGGCAGTAGCGTTCCGTACATGAGACTCGGTGTCCTCGACGTGGGATCGAACACGGTGCATCTGCTCGTGGTGGACGCGCATCCCGGCGCGTGCCCGTTGCCCGCGCACTCGCACAAGGCGGAACTGCGCCTCGCCCAGCTCCTCGACGAGGACGGCGCGATCGGCCCCCAGGGCGTCGACCGGCTGGTCTCGGTCGTCCAGGAGGCGCTCCAGGCCGCCGAGGACAAGGGCGTCGAGGACCTGCTGCCGTTCGCCACCTCCGCCGTACGCGAGGCCCGAAACGCCGACGACGTCCTCGCGCGCGTGCGCGCCGAGACCGGCGTCGAGCTCCAGGTCCTCACCGGCGAGGAGGAGGCCCGCCACACCTTCCTCGCCGCCCG
>KL569236.1:28838-30669 GCA_000715635.1 Streptomyces violaceus
TATAAGAGACAGCACCGCGGGCTGGCTGCCCGGCGACCCGCCCTCCCCGGACGCCGTCCGGGCCCTGCGCCGCCACGTACGCACCGAGATCGCCCGCACGGTCGGCGAGTTCAGCCGCATCGGTTCCCCCGACCACGTCGTGGCCACGTCCAAGACCTTCAAGCAGCTGGCCCGCATCGCCGGCGCCGCCCGCTCCGCCGAGGGCCCCTATGTCCAGCGCGAACTCAAGCGTGAGTCCCTGGAGGCCTGGGTCCCCAGGCTGGCCGGCATGACGGAGGCGGAACGGGCCGAGCTGCCGGGCGTCTCGGAGGGCAGGGCGAACCAGCTCCTGGCAGGCGCCCTGGTCGCCGAGGGCGCCATGGACCTGTTCGGCGTCGAGCGCGTGGAGATCTGCCCGTGGGCGCTGCGGGAGGGCGTGATCCTGCGGCGCCTGGACCACATGGAGTCCGCGTAAGAGAGCTGCGAAGGACATGCACCCCCGCCGTGGCAAACACCACAACGGCGAAGAGGCCCCCCGCCCCGCCCCGACCACACCCCGTAATCTGTCCTGCATGGCAGAGCCAGCCGTAAAGATCCCGGACGCGAAGGTCGCCCTGTCGACGGCCTCGGTCTACCCGGAGTCGACGGCCACGGCCTTCGAGATCGCCGCACGCCTCGGCTACGACGGAGTCGAGGTCATGGTCTGGACGGATCCCGTGAGCCAGGACATCGAGGCCCTGCGCAGACTCAGCGACTACCACCAGATCCCCGTCCTGGCGGTGCACGCCCCCTGCCTGCTCATCACGCAGCGCGTCTGGTCCACCGACCCCTGGACCAAGCTCCAGCGGGCCCGCGCGGCGGCCGAGAAGCTCGACGCGAGCACCGTCGTCGTGCACCCGCCCTTCCGCTGGCAGCGCCAGTACGCCAGGGACTTCGTCGCGGGCATCTGGCGCATGGCGAACGAGACAGATGTGCGGTTCGCCGTCGAGAACATGTACCCCTGGCGCTACCGCGACCGCGAGATGCTCGCGTACGCCCCCGACTGGGACGTGACGAAGGACGACTACCGGCACTTCACGATCGACCTCAGCCACACCGCGACGGCCCGCTCCGACGCGCTGGACATGGTCGACCGCATGGGAGACCGCCTCGGCCACGTCCACCTCGCCGACGGCAGGGGATCGGCCAAGGACGAGCACCTGGTGCCCGGCCGCGGCACCCAGCCCTGCGCCGAGGTGCTGGAGCGGCTCGCCCTGACCGGCTTCGACGGGCACGTCGTCATCGAGGTCAACACCCGCCGCGCCATGTCGAGCGCGGAGCGGGAGGCCGACCTCGCGGAGGCGCTGGCCTTCACGCGCCTGCACCTGGCCTCGGCGGCGAAGGTGCCGCGACGATGAGCGACCGGCCGTCGGACGGGCCCCCGGCCGGAACCGGAACAGGAACCGGCACCACCGCCCGAACCGGCACAGGAACCGGCACCACCGCCCGCCGCCGGGGCCGCCCCCCGCGCACGGAGTCGGCCGACACCCGCGACCGCATCCTCACCGCCGCCCGCGAGGAGTTCTCCGAGCGCGGCTACGAGAAGACGTCCGTGCGCGGCATCGCCAAGGCGGCCGGGGTCGACCCGGCGCTCGTGCACCACTACTTCGGGACGAAGGAGCAGGTCTTCGAGGCGGCGATCACCCAGTCCTTCGCCCCCGCCATGGAGGCACCGAAAGCCATCGAGGAGGGACCGCTCGACGGGGTGGGGGAGCGCCTGGTCCGCTTCTTCTTCGGCATCTGGGAGAACCCGGCGACCCGCGCGCCCCTGCTCGCCATCGTCCGCTCCGCCGTCACCAACGAAACGGCGGCC
>KL569236.1:30907-35781 GCA_000715635.1 Streptomyces violaceus
TGTGTATAAGAGACAGCCCAGGTGCTGCGCCGCATCGCCGGCCGGCTGGACCTGCCGGACGCCGAACTGCGGGCCGAGCTGGCCGCCGCCCAGCTCGTGGGCACGGCCATGCTGCGCTACGTCATCAAGGTCGAACCACTGGCCTCGGCGGACCCGGAGCAGATCATCGAGCGGCTGGCCCCGGTCGTACAGGGCCACCTCACCGGACCCTGACCCGCCGAGGACAGCCGTCGGCCGAGACAGCCATCCCGCATTTCGGACATGCCGTCCCGCCCTCTGGATGACCGGCGTACGCTCGACAGCAGTCAGAAATCTCCGAATCCTCTGACGCAGTCTCTGAAGGAGCGAGCGACGATGCCCGAGCTGAGGTCCCGCACAGTCACCCACGGCCGCAACATGGCGGGCGCCCGCGCCCTTATGCGGGCCTCCGGTGTACCGGGTGCGGACATCGGCCGCAAGCCGATCATCGCGGTCGCCAACAGCTTCACGGAGTTCGTGCCGGGCCACACCCACCTCCAGCCGGTCGGCCGGATCGTCAGCGAGGCGATCGTCGAGGCCGGCGGCATCCCGCGCGAGTTCAACACCATCGCGGTGGACGACGGCATCGCCATGGGCCACGGCGGCATGCTGTACAGCCTCCCCTCCCGGGACCTCATCGCGGACTCGGTCGAGTACATGGTCGAGGCCCACTGCGCCGACGCCCTGATCTGCATCTCCAACTGCGACAAGATCACGCCGGGCATGCTCAACGCGGCCCTGCGCCTCAACATCCCGACCGTGTTCGTCTCCGGCGGCCCGATGGAGTCCGGCCGCGCGACGCTGGTCGACGGCACGGTCCGCACGCTGGACCTGGTCGACGCGATCTCCGACGCCGTGAACGACAAGATCTCGGACGAGGACATCCTCCGCATCGAGGAGAACGCCTGCCCGACCTGCGGCAGCTGCTCCGGCATGTTCACCGCCAACTCGATGAACTGCCTCACCGAGGCCATCGGCCTCTCCCTCCCCGGCAACGGCTCGGTCCTGGCCACGCACACCGCGCGCAAGCAGCTCTACGTCGACGCGGCCAACACGGTCATGGACATCACCCGCCGCTACTACGAGCAGGACGACGACACGGTCCTGCCGCGCAACGTCGCCACCGTCGCGGCGTTCGAGAACGCGATGGCCCTCGACATCGCCATGGGCGGCTCGACCAACACGATCCTGCACCTGCTGGCCGCGGCCCAGGAGGCCGGCGTCCCCTTCGGCCTGGAGGAGATCAACGAGGTCTCCCGCCGCGTGCCCTGCCTCGCCAAGGTCGCCCCGAACGTCGCGAAGAACCGCACGTACTACATGGAGGACGTGCACCGCGCCGGCGGCATCCCCGCCCTCCTCGGCGAGCTGCACCGCGGCGGCCTGCTCAACGAGGACGTGCACTCGGTCCACAGCCCCACCCTGGGCGACTGGCTGAAGACCTGGGACGTGCGCGGCGGCTCCCCGTCCCCCGAGGCCCTCGAACTGTGGCACGCGGCCCCCGGCTGCGTCCGCTCCGCCGAGGCCTTCTCCCAGTCCGAGCGCTGGGAGGCCCTCGACGAGGACGCCGAGGGCGGCTGCATCCGCTCCGTCGAGCACGCGTACTCCAAGGACGGCGGCCTCGCGGTCCTCAAGGGCAACCTCGCGGTCGACGGCTGTGTGGTGAAGACGGCCGGCGTCGACGAGTCGATCTGGACTTTCGAGGGCCCGGCGGTCGTCTGCGAGTCGCAGGAGGAGGCCGTCGAGAAGATCCTGCTGAAACAGATCACGGAGGGCGACGTCGTCGTCATCCGCTACGAGGGCCCCAAGGGCGGCCCCGGCATGCAGGAGATGCTCTACCCGACCTCGTACCTGAAGGGCCGTGGCCTCGGCAAGGCCTGCGCCCTGATCACCGACGGCCGCTTCTCCGGCGGCACGTCCGGCCTGTCCATCGGGCACGCCTCGCCCGAGGCGGCCGGCGGCGGCACCATCGCCCTCGTCGAGGACGGCGACCGCATCCGCATCGACATCCCGAACCGCACCATCGAACTCCTCGTCGACGACGCCGAACTGGCCCGCCGCGAGAAGGCCCTGAACGGCGTCTACGCCCCGAAGAACCGCGACCGCAAGGTCTCCGCCGCCCTGCGCGCCTACGCCGCGATGGCGACCAGCGCGGACAAGGGCGCCGTCCGGGACGTGTCGAAGCTCGGCTGAGCACGCTCTCGAAGGGGCCGTCTCAAAGGAGGCGGCCCCTTCCCGTATCCGCTACCAGGACGACGGATCCCGCCCGTCCACGGCGAAGACGGTGCCGTCCGGAGCACCGGCGTAGACACGGCCGTCCACGACCACGGGCGCGGGCAGCGTGGCCGGGACCCGGTCCGACTGCACCGCCAGCCGAGGAGACGTCTGCCCGACGAGCTTCCCGCGCCGCGCGTCGACGGCGAGCAGCCGGCCGTCCGGCGTGGTGACGTACACGTACCGATCACCGGCGACGGGCACGGACCCCCGGGCCACACCGGTCTGCAGACTCCACAGCTGCTTGCGCGCCTCCAGGTCGACGGCGACCAGCCCCCCGCCGTCCGCCATCAGATGGACGACGCCCCCACGCACACTGCCCTGAGCCCCCTGCAACGGGATACGCAACGGCACACGCTCGCTCGTCCGCCCCTCCGGGCTGTACCGGACCACGGCCCGCGCCTCTCCCCGCACGGCATCGACCGAGACGAACACGACCGCCCCGCCCTCGCTCCCGATCGGCTCCAACGCCCCTTCCAGCCGCGCGTCCCACCGCACCTCGCCCGTGCCCGGGTCCACCGCCGTGACGGTCGTACCGGCCCCATCACCGGACACGGTCGCCGCGTACGCCAGCGGATCACCCGGGAACGACACGAAGTACGGCACGTCCTGCCCCGGAATCCGCTGACTCCACTTCACGTCCCCGGAGGCACTGTCCACACCCGTGACCGTGCCGTCGGCCGCGGTGAGCAGCACCATCCCGCCCACGGCCCGCACCCCGCCGGACATGGACATGGCCTGCCGCCGCACCACATCCCCCGAGTCCGGATCCAGCGCGGTCAGCCGCTGCCCGTGGCCGAGCCCGCCCAGCACCAGGTCACCCGACACGACCGGAGCCCCACTCGGCGGCCCGTCGGCGGCGATCCCCTCCAGTGAGTACTTCCACAGCAGACGCCCGTCGGCGGGGTCCAGAGCGAAGACCAGCCCGGTCTGCGCGCAGAGCAACTTCCCGGCCGCGTAAGAGCACAGTGGAGTGCCCGTCCTGGACAACGGCGTAGCCGCCCACGCCGTGAAGGCGGCAGCCGTGGTCCGCGGTGCGCTGACCGCGGGCGCCGGAGCGGGACCGCCCCCGAGCAGGGGCACCGCCGCCAGCGCGCCGACGACGGCCAGCCCCAGGGCACCGGCCCCGAGAACGGCCCGCTTGCCGAGCCGCAGCCTGGACCGACGCGGGGACACGTCATCCGGCACCTCTCCCGCACCCGGCGCCTCGTCCACACGCTGCGCCGGTATGAACACCTGCGTGTCGTACGAGGCCGCCACCGACCGCAGTTCCCGCATCAACTCGTCGGGCGAGGGCCGGTCCTCGGGCTCCTTGGCGAGACACCGCAGCACGAGCGGCGCCAGCTGTTCCGGTACGCCGGTCAGATCGGGCTCGTCGTGCACGACCTGGTAGGCCACGACATACGGACTGTCCGAATCGAACGGCCCCCGCCCGGTAGCCGCGTGCACCATCACGGACCCGAGCGCGAAGACATCGGCGGCGGGCCCCACTTCCCGGGGCCGCCGGAACTGCTCGGGCGCCATGAAGGGCGGTGTACCGATCAGCTTCCCGGTCTCGGTCCGCAACTCGCTGTCCTTTGGCCGGGAAATGCCGAAGTCGATGACCTTCGGCCCGTCCTCGGCGAGCAGGACATTGCTCGGCTTCAGGTCCCGGTGCACGACCCCGACCCGATGGATGTCGCGCAGCGCCTCCGCGAGCCCGGCCATCACCCGCCGCAACTGCGCAGGGGCCAAGGGCCCGTTCCGCTTCACCTCCTGGGCCAGCGTCGGACCCGGAATGAACAACGTGGCCATCCAGGGCCGCCCGGCCTCGGGATCGGCATCCACAACAGGCGCGGTGAAGGCCCCGCTGACCCGCCGGGCCGCAGCCACCTCCTGCCGGAAACGCCCCCTGAACTCGGGGTCCTCGGCGAACTGCGCGTGCACGACCTTCACGGCCACCTTCATCCCGGAGGTGCTCCGGGCCAGATGCACGACCCCCATGCCGCCCGAGCCCAGACACTCCTCGAGCCGGTAGTGACCGGCGAATTCAGGAAGTTCCGCTTCCGGGCCCGCTCCGGCGTTTCCCTGCGCCGCCATGGAACCACCCCCGTGCTGTTCGTCCGCGCGCGCGACGCACGGAGCCTAGTCGATGACTCGTACGAGACAGAGGCGGCTTGCTAGCCTCCGCTGGCGAATCGCGCACAAGTGTTTGATGGCGTGATTCAGGGGAATCAACGGGACCCCATGGCTGCCATGGGGTGCAACGGGGGAGGTTTTTCATGTCAGTCGAACAGGTCAGTCCCAGTACCGGCATGCCGGTGGTCACCACACTGGCCGCCGCGGCCACGTACTACTCGGTCGCACCGGGCGTCCGTCTCAACGTCCGCAGCGGCCCCGGCACCGGCTACCCGATCGTCAAAACCCTTTCGGAAGGCGCCCGGGTAGCCATCCACTGCCAGACACCCGGCACCCGCGTCACGGGCCCGTACGGCACGACCACCATCTGGGACAACATCGCGAGCGGCCAGTACATCTCGGACGCCTACGTGAACACAGGCAGCGACGGCTACATCCGCCCCCGCTGCTCCTGATCCGCACCGCAC
>KL569237.1:0-2002 GCA_000715635.1 Streptomyces violaceus
AGCAGGTACGGCGCGAGGTGCTCACGCACCGCCACCGGACCGACGCCCGGCCCGCCGCCGCCGTGCGGGATGCAGAAGGTCTTGTGCAGGTTCAGGTGCGAGACGTCCCCGCCGAAGTGCCCCGGCTTGGCGAGTCCCACGAGCGCGTTGAGGTTGGCCCCGTCGACGTAGACCTGCCCGCCCGCCTCGTGCACCTGGGCGCAGATCTCGGAGACGTGCTCCTCGAACACACCGTGGGTGGACGGGTACGTGATCATCAGCACCGCCAGCTCGTCACGGTGCTGCTCGATCTTCGCCCGCAGGTCCTCGACGTCGATCTCGCCGTCGTCGGCGGTCTTCACGACGACGACCTTCATGCCCGCCATCACCGCGCTCGCGGCGTTGGTCCCGTGCGCGGACGAGGGGATCAGGCACACAGTGCGCTGCTCGTCCCCGCCCGCCCGGTGGTACCCGCGTACGGCCAGCAGACCGGCCAGCTCGCCCTGCGACCCGGCGTTCGGCTGGAGGGACACCTTGTCGTAGCCGGTGACCTCGGCGAGACGTTCCTCCAGCTCGTGGATGAGCGTGAGATAGCCCTCGGCCTGCCCGGCGGGGGCGAAGGGGTGCAGCTGCCCGAACTCGGGCCAGGTGACCGGCTCCATCTCCGTGGTCGCGTTGAGCTTCATGGTGCAGGAGCCCAGCGGGATCATGCCGCGGTCGAGCGCGTAGTCGCGGTCGGCCAGCCGGCGCAGGTAGCGCAGCATGGCGGTCTCGGAGCGGTACTGGTGGAAGACGGGGTGCGTCATGTACTCGTCGGACCGCAGCAGAGCGTCCGGAAGCCCGTCCTTGGTGGCGGCGTCCAGCGCCTCGACGACACCCTCGACCCCGAACGCCGCCCATACGGCACGCAGCTGGGCCCGCGTCGTGGTCTCGTCGCAGGAGATCGAGACGTGGTCGGCGTCGACGAGCCGCAGGTTGACCCCGTTCCGCTCCGCGGTGGCCACGACCTCGGCGGCCCGGCCCTCGACGCGCACCGTCACGGTGTCGAAGTAAGCCCCGTGCACGACCTCGACACCGCCGTTCGCGAGCCCGGCGGCGAGGACCGTGGCGTACCGGTGGGTGCGCCGCGCGATGCCCTTCAGGCCCTCCGGCCCGTGGTAGACGGCGTACATGCCGGCCATGACGGCGAGCAGCACCTGCGCGGTGCAGATGTTGCTGGTGGCCTTCTCACGACGGATGTGCTGCTCACGCGTCTGCAGCGCCAGCCGGTAGGCCTTGTTCCCGTCGGCGTCCACGGACACGCCGACGAGCCGCCCGGGCAGGCTGCGCGCCATCTTCTCCCCGACGGCCATGTAACCGGCGTGCGGACCGCCGAAGCCCATGGGCACCCCGAACCGCTGCGTCGTCCCGACCGCGATGTCCGCGCCGAGCGCACCGGGCGACTTCAGCAGCGTCAGTGCGAGCAGGTCGGCGGCGACGGTGACGAGCGCCCCGAGCGCGTGTGCCTGGTCGATGACCGGCTTGATGTCCCTTACGGCTCCGGAGGCGCCCGGGTACTGGATCAGCACGCCGTTGATCTCGCGCTCGGCGACGTCAGCGGGGATGCCCTCGCTGAGATCGGCGACGACGACCTCGACGCCGGTCGGCTCGGCCCTGGTCTGGATCACGCCGATGGTCTGCGGCAGCGCGTCCGCGTCGACGAGGAACAGGCCCTTCTTGTTCTTGCCCAGACGCCGCGACAGCGCCATGGCCTCGGCGGCCGCGGTGCCCTCGTCGAGCAGGGAGGCGCCGGAGGTCGGCAGGCCGGTGAGGTCGGCGACCATGGTCTGGAAGTTGAGCAGCGCCTCGAGCCGGCCCTGCGAGATCTCCGGCTGGTACGGCGTGTAGGCCGTGTACCAGGACGGGTTCTCCATGACGTTGCGCATGATTACCGGCGGCGTGAACGTGCCGTAGTACCCGAGCCCGATCATGGAGCCGAGGACCTGGTTGCGGTCGGCGAGGGAGCGCAGCTCGGCGATCACCT
>KL569237.1:2159-6296 GCA_000715635.1 Streptomyces violaceus
GGAGCCGAGGACCTGGTTGCGGTCGGCGAGGGAGCGCAGCTCGGCGATCACCTCGGCCTCGCTGCGGGCGCCCGGCAGGTCCAGTGCCTCGGCGCTCTTGATCACGGCCGGGACCGCGGCGGCCGTGAGCTCGTCCAGCGAGCCGTAGCCGACGTGCGCGAGCATCTTGGCGCACGCCTCATGGTCGGGGCCGATGTGGCGCTGCTCGAAGGGAACTGCCTCTTCGAGCTCGGAGAGCGGAATGCGATGGGCGGTCATATGCGGAGGCCTCCTGGTCTGACACGACCTTCGAGGGGCACCACGGCACGGGTACCCGGACGGCCTCCCCCTCTGTCATGTCAACCTGAGAGCTTCACCGGATCGCCCGAAGGCCTCCGGCTTTCACCGTCGGTGAGAGCGGACGTCCGTCGACATCCGCCCTGCTTTCCAGAGTGACCTCGTCCGTGCGGTACGTGAGCCTGAGAGATTCCGGGGAGGATTTGCTCCTTCGGCGCCTCCGATGATGTCTGGAGGACTCTCCCGCACGGGGTCAGCAGCCGCTGTCAGCCTACCAGCGAGGGCAACGCACGAACCTTCGAGTGGCCGCGTCCCTGATTGTGCCGTTTTGTAGTGTTTACGGATGAGTTGCGACCATGTGGAGGGCCCGTGCGAACCGATATCGATCCGCGCAACCTGATCGGCCGCAAGGCATTCGACCGCAACGGAACCAGGATCGGCACGATCGACGAGGTCTACCTCGACGACGCCACCGGCGCCCCGGAGTGGGCGGCCATACGGACCGGCCTGTTCAGCAGGGACGCCTTCGTCCCACTCGAACCCAGCGAACTGATCGACGGCGCCCTCCACGTGCCCTTCGACCGCGCCCTGATCAAGGACGCCCCCGACTTCGGCGTGGGCCGCCACCTCTCCCCGGAGCAGGAACTCCAGCTCTACCACCACTACGGTCTCGACGTCGCCGCTCCTCCCCCGCTCCAGGACCACGAGTTCGGCAAACTGGCAGGCACGGACGAGACGGCCTGAAGCTCCGGCAACCGCCTAAACGGCGGCGGACCGCAGCCCCGCATTCCCCGAGTCACCATCCGGCCCATGACCCCCCTCAGGCTCTCGTAACACCAGAGGCAACGGGTCCGCCGGCTCCAGCTCCGGATCGTCGACCCGGAAGGTCCGCACCCGCCCGGGCTCCGAATCGGGTGTCTCGAACCGTACGGTCACCCGCCCCAGGCCGCTGCCCTGCACCCATCCGTGCCCGAACCCGGCGTGCCGCACATCGTGCCCGGCGGGCCACCGCCGCTCGGCCGGCGCGGGCCGCTCCTCGACCGGCGCCGCGGCAGGCTCCTCGACCGGGCCCTCCGCGACCGCCCGCTCCCCGGCCGCCTGCGCGAACAGGTCCTCCTGCGTGTAGTCGGCGAGCCCACTGACGCCCACCCCGAGCAGCCGCACGCCGCCCGTCGTGTCGACCGAGTCCAGCAGCCTGGCCGCGGCCTCACGTATCACCCCGGGATCGTCCGTCGGCCCGCGCAGCGTCTCGGACCGGGTGAGCGTCGAGAAGTCGTACCGCCGCACCTTCAGCACGATGGTCCGCCCGGACAGCCCGGCCCCGCGCAGCCGCTGTACACAGCGGTCGGCGAGCCGCTGCACCTCCAGCCCGACCCGCAGCCGGTCGTGGATGTCCACGTCGTAGGTGTCCTCGACCGACACCGACTTCGCTTCCCGCTCCGCCACCACGGGCCGGTCGTCCCGCGCCAGAGCCATGGCATAGAGCCCGTGTCCATGCGCCTTCCCCAGCAGCCGGACCAGCTCGTCCTCACCCGCCTCGGCGATCTCCTCGACGGTGGTGATCCCGGCCCGTCGCAGATGGTCGCCCGTCGCCGGCCCTACTCCCGGCAGGGTCCGCACCGACATCGGCCCCAGCATCGCCCGCTCCGTCCCCGGCTCGATCACCACCAGCCCGTCGGGCTTTGCCTGCTCCGAGGCGATCTTCGCGAGCATTTTGGAGGCGGCCAGCCCCACCGACCCCGTGAGCCCCGTGACGGCCCGGATGTCCGCACGCAGCTTCACCCCGGCCAGCCGCGCGGATCGCTCGTCCCAGGCCGCCCCTCCGGCCTCCAGATCCACGAACGCCTCGTCCAGGCTCAGCGGCTCCACCAGCGGCGACAGCGCCCCCAGCAGCTCCATCACCCGCTCGCTGATCGCCCGGTAGAACTGGAAGCGCGGCACGAGATACGCGGCGTTGGGCGCGAGCCTCCGGGCCTGCGCCATGGGCAACGCCGAGTGCACCCCGAAGACCCGGGCCTCGTACGACGCGGTCGCGACCACACCCCGCGGACCGAGCCCGCCCACGATCACGGCCTTCCCGCGCAGACTCGGCTTGGACGCCTGCTCCACCGAGGCGAAGAAGGCATCCATGTCGAGATGCAGAATCGTGGGTGCGGTTCTCACAACTCCGATGCTGCCCTACGCCACTGACAACGCCGTGCCGAACCTTCCCGACCGCCCCGGGAGAAACCGCTTACAGCCCGGCGTGGAAACGTCCCGCCTCCTGCGGCCGCATGCACACCGCACCGTCCAACGGGTCAGACAGCCCGGTTCCGCCGCCGCGCCAGCTCGTCCGCCGGGTTGGGCCCGACCAGGGTCTCGCCGGTGTCGATCCGCTCCCCGTGCAGCTGGGACAGCGCGCTCTCGACGTCCCGCCACACCACACCCACGGCGATCCCGAAGACGCCCTGCCCCCCTTGGAGCAGGGCGTGGACCTCGTCCGGCGAAGTGCACTCGTAGACCGTCGCACCGTCACTCATCAGCGTCATCCGCTCCAGGTCGCGGAAACCGCGTTCCCTGAGGTGCTGGACCGCCGTGCGGATGTTCTGCAGCGACACCCCGGTGTCGAGGAACCGCTTGACGATCTTCAGGACGACGACGTCCCGGAAGCTGTACAGCCGCTGCGTCCCGGACCCATGGGCGGGGCGCACACTCGGCTCGACGAGACCGGTGCGGGCCCAGTAGTCCAGCTGCCGGTAGGTGATACCGGCGGCCGCGCATGCTGTGGGGCCTCGATAGCCGATCTGCTCGGACGCCATGGACGTCGTCCCTCCGCTGCTCGGCACCGCCGACGGTCGCTGCGGAGCATGATCGGCCGCACCGTCGGGCTGGGGGTACCCCCCGCCCGAAAGGAGCCGAGAGCCGGGGGGAGCGTACGGACCACTCGCCCTGAGACTGCGCTCGGGGCCGCCCCCAGCCGTACCGTCGCCGCTGCTTCTCACGCCGACCTCCGTCCTTGACCTGCCTTCTCGACGGTAGGCAGTCACCCGGGGTGCGTCAACGATCGCCACACTCGCCACGCCGAGTGATAATCACCCTAAGAGTGGTTTCCCGTGCCCCACCGCGGGGAAAGGCTAGCCGAATGCCTTCGGCACGGACCGTGTGACGCTCTCACTCGCCACCGGCACATGCGGGCAATTCACCCCTCACACATACGGCGGCGGCCCTGCCGCGGACTCATCGTCCGCCGGGCCGCCCACTCGTCTCACGACCGCTGCCGCTCCCCGCCCGGCCGGCACTCACCGGCCTCCGGAACTCACTGGCTGCTGCTGCCGAAGTCCTCCGGGGAGATCTGGTCGAGGAACTCGCGGAACTTCTCCACCTCGTCCTCCTGCTCGTCCGGAATCGCGATGCCGGCGTCATCGAGGACCGTGTCACTCCCGTAGATCGGCGTCCCGGTGCGCAGGGCCAGCGCTATGGCGTCGGACGGGCGGGCGCTCACCTCGACGCCACTGGCGAAGACCAGCTCCGCGTAGAAGACACCCTCACGCAGGTCCGTGATGCGCACTTCCGTGAGCTCCTGACCGACGGCTTCCAGCACGTCCTTGAACAGGTCGTGGGTCAGCGGCCGCGCGGGAGCCATGCCCTGCTGGGCGAAGGCGATCGCCGTCGCCTCCCCCGGCCCGATCCAGATGGGGAGGTAACGGTCGCCTCCCACTTCACGCAGCAGCACGATCGGTTGGTTGGAGGGCATTTCGACCCGGACACCTACGACATCGAGCTCGTTCACACAGCAACCCTAGGCCGTGCTCGGGACGTTTGGGTAGTCGGGCAGGGATCGGGCGCCTGATCCGGCCCCCACGTGTCCGGCCGCCTCATGGC
>KL569237.1:6502-9015 GCA_000715635.1 Streptomyces violaceus
CCCGCACCCCGAGCGCCGTCTGCACCAGCGCGGCGTGCAGCTTCACCGTGAGCCCCGCCAGCTCCTTGGTGCGGGCCTCCGCAAGAGCCCTGGTCTGCGGGTTCCGGTGCCGCTTCAGCGGGGCCACCACCTGGTCCACGAGCCCGGCCTCGCGGTCGGCGGCGGCCTTCATCACCCGCAGGTGCCTGGGCTCGATCCCGAAGCGCCCCAGCTCGGCGACGAGCGCCGCCACCGTGACCGCCTCCGCCTCGTACGCCCCGTCCTCCAGTGGAGTGACCAGCCCGTACGACTCCCACTCGCTGAGCACCTCCTCGTCCACCCCGGCGGCGGCGAGCAGCTCCTGGCGCCCGACCCTGGCAGCCGAGGGCGGCCCCTCGAAGGGCTCGGGCGCGCAATCGCCGTCACGCTGACGGCCCACGGTCGGCAGCGGGACGGCATCACCGCGCTCCATGGCCTCCAGGTGCTCGCGAATCACCTTCAGGGGCAGGTAATGGTCCCGCTGCATCCGCAGGACGTGACCGAGGCGCTCGACGTCGCGGGGGCTGAACTTGCGATACCCCGAGGGGGTCCGCTGTGGCTCGATGAGCCCCTCCGACTCCAGGAAGCGGATCTTGGAGATGGTGACTTCGGGAAACTCGTCGCGCAGCACGTTCAGCACCGTGCCGATACTCATCAGCCCACTGTCCGTGGCGGCGGCGCCGTGCCCGGCACCGCCGCTCGGTGTATGAAGCATGGACCTTCCCTGACGGACGGACCTTCGCTGGGGTGCCCCGGAGGCGGTCCGGGTCAGTAACCCCGCTGGCTGGCGTAGAAGACCAGCCGGTACTTGCCGATCTGCACCTCATCACCGTTGCTCACAGCGACCTGGTCGATCCGCTCGCGGTTCACGTACGTGCCGTTCAGGCTGCCCACGTCGGCCACCGTGAACGAGCCGTCCTGACCGCGACGGAACTCCACGTGCCGCCGGGAGACCGTCACGTCGTCCAGGAAGATGTCGCTCTGCGGATGACGGCCGGCCGTGGTCAGATCACCGTCCAGCAGGAAGCGGCTGCCGGAGTTCGGCCCGCGGCGCACGACCAGGAGCGCGGACCCCAGCGGCAGCGCGTCCACAGCCGCCTGCGCCTCAGGAGACAGCGTCGGCGTAGGCGTCTGGCCGGTGGCCTCGGCGTCGTAGGCCTCGAGACCGGAGATGGAGATCGTGGAGGTCGTCTCGGACGGACGCTCCGGCGTCGCGCCCGCCCGCAGCGGCGCGCCGCAGTTGGAGCAGAA
Organism: Streptomyces violaceus; assembly: GCA_000715635.1. Classification (GTDB taxonomy): domain Bacteria; phylum Actinomycetota; class Actinomycetes; order Streptomycetales; family Streptomycetaceae; genus Streptomyces; species Streptomyces violaceus. The sequence continues at coordinate 7,772 of KL569237.1, forward strand.
GCGGCTGTTCTCCGCGTTGCGGTTGCCGCACCTCGTACACACCAGGGCCGACATCGGATCCTCCTGCCGCGGCTGCCCACCAGGAGCATTGGACGCATACGGGTCGGAAAACCCTCCACCCGCACTTGAGGGTTGCCCGAAACCTATGCCGCCAGGCTGCGCAGGGTCAACCGACGGCGCGCCCTGACCTCCGGAAACGTCGCCGCCCGGACCGCCGACCTGGTCCCGGAACAGCGGCCGCTGGCCCTCCGCGTCAGGCTGTGCGCGATGACGGGCGGTCGCATTGTCGCTGCCCTCTCGCGGGCTCTTGCCGAACAACTTCGCAAACAACTTCACGGGCGATTCCCCTTGACCGAAACAGACCCGCCCGTGGGGCAGGACGAACCCTGACTGAACACTCTGACCGACCCGGACATCCTGACAACGTCCGTCTGCACCAGACAGTTTCCACCACGCACCACCCATTCGGTGCGCCGACCCCCCGCAACCTCATGCCCTCGCCGGACGCCGCCCATGCACCGCCGGTTCACTGGGAGGACGACCGAGCGTAGTCAGGCCGCTTCGCTGCTCGCAAGGCGTCCACGACGATCTCGGTCGACCGCTCCACGGTGACGGTGGCCTGTTCCTTCTCGAGAGTCTGCACCACTCCTCCGGGGATGTTGAGCGCCGGCTCGAGGTCCTGCGACTTGCCGATGACCTTGAAACGATAGGGCGCGTTGATCTTGTTCCCGTCGACGCCCACACCCTTGCCGGAGTCCGTGAGATACGTGCCGGCCACGACCCGTACGCCGTTCACCTGGATCGCCTCGGCACCGGCCGCACGCAGTTCCTGGACCGCGTCGAGCAGCATGTCCGACTCGACCGTCCCCTTCGTGTCCTCGATGGTCATGGTGATGCCGGGCCCCTGCGCGGCCACCGTGCCCGCCAGGATGCCGAGTTGCCGCTCCTTCTCGATCGTCTGCCTCCGGGCCTCCTCGGCCTGGTCCGAGCTGTTCTCCAGTTCGTCGCGCTGCTTCTCGAGACCCTGCTTCTCGTCCTCAAGACGCTGGGTACGGTCATCCAGTTCATCGAGGATGCGGACAAGATCTTCCTGGCGCGCACCGCGCAGGGCACTGTCACTGTCGCTGTTCGACGCCACCTGCACGGCCAGCCCGAAGCCGAGGCCGAACAGCAGCAGCGCGACGATGAGTTGGGCCCGGCTGACCCGAGGCGGCCACAACCCCTGTCTCTTATACACATCTCTG
>KL569237.1:9219-14066 GCA_000715635.1 Streptomyces violaceus
TCAGAGATGTGTATAAGAGACAGACTCCGGGGTGGCCTGGTCGGCAGACTCCGCCGCGGCCACCTCCTGGGGCAGCTCCTTGCGGAGCCGGTTCCCGGACTCGCCACTCCCGTCGCGCTGCTCCGCGCGCGTGCCGCCGTTCTCCTCGGCGCGCTTGTCGTCGTGCTCGCTCATCCGCCTCACGCCCGGAACACGTGCCGGCGGATCGCCGCGGCGTTGGAGAAGATCCGGATACCGAGGACGACCACCACACCGGTGGACAGCTGGGCACCCACGCCCAACTTGTCACCCAGGAACACGATCAACGCGGCCACGACCACGTTCGACAGGAACGACACCACGAAGACCTTGTCGTCGAAGATGCCGTCGAGCATGGCGCGCAGACCGCCGAAGACGGCGTCGAGCGCCGCCACGACAGCGATCGGCAGATAAGGCTCGACCACCGCCGGAACCTCAGGCCGGACCAACAGGCCGGCCACGACTCCCACGACGAGGCCCAGTACGGCGATCACGATGTGCCCTTCTCGCTCTTCTCAGTGCTCGGCTGTGCTGTACGTACGATCACACTCGGTGCGGCAGGCAGCCGGAGGTCGTCCTCCGCGGAGATGGCTGTCCTGACGCCGTAGCTCTCCTGGAGCGCGTTCAGATACAAGCCGTCCGCGCTGTTCTGGAACCGCGTGCTCAGCCGCTGCCCGTCCCCCACCGCGAGCACCGTGTACGGCGGCACCAGCGGTTTGTTGTCGACCAGTATCGCGTCCCCCGCGGCCCTGATCGCGGACAGCGCCGTCAGCCGCTGCCCGTTGATGGAGACGGCCTCGGCCCCCGACTCCCACAGCCCGTTGACCACGCGCTGCATGTCCCGGTCACGCACCCGGCCGGTGTCGGAGAACCCGGGGTTCTCGCGCGGGTCGCCGTCGCCGCCCGCACCGGTGTCCTTGGCGTCGTTCACCACGAGCTTCACGCCGGGACCGTGCACCGCGGCGGCGCCGGACAGGATGCCCACCAGGTCGGACCCGGCGCTGCCACTGTGCTTCAGCGCCTCGCGCTGCCGAGCGCTCACGTCCGCGCGCAGCTCGTCGACGGAGTCCTCCAGCTTGTCCGCCGCTTCGCTCTCCCGGTCGATACGGTCGACCAGCTCTTCCCGCTCCTTGGCGACAACCGGTGCGGCGACCCGCGCCTGTGCCGCTCCTACGGTCACGACCAGGGCCGCGAGCACCAGGCCCGCCGCGAGCCCCAGCTTCGCCCTGAGGGTCTTCGGCAGGCCGGCATCACCCGCGGCCCTCTTCCGCTCCGCGGCCTCGGCATATCCGTCGTCGAGGCTGTGGTCCATGACGTTGGTGAGCAGCGACATGGACGCATCCGGGCGCCGGGGCCGCGTCGGTGTGCTCCGAATGGGGGGTTGCTGCGGCATGCCGCACATCGTCGCACGTCGCGGCCACTACCTCCGAACGGCCCCACCGGCGTGCCGGACAGGCCCCGTTGAGGACACTTGTCCGGCACGCACGCGTGCAGCCCGTTCTACCGGCCGGCGCTGTCCACGACCGCCGACCACTCGTCCAGCAGGGCCTGCGCGGAGGCGTCGTCCGGCCCCTCGGCCCACAGGTGGGTGACAGCCTCCGCCGGGTCGGGCAGCACCATCACCCAGCGCCCGTCGGTCTCCACCACCCGCACACCGTCCGTGGTGTCCACATAGCGATCTCCGGCCGCCTCGACGACCCGCCGCATCACGAGCCCCTTGACAGCCCACGGGGTCGCCAGATCCCGCTTCAGGACGTGCGCCCGCGGGATCCGGGCGTCGATCTGGCTGAGCGTGAGCTGCGTCCGCGCCACGAGCCCGATGAGCCGTACGAAGGCCGCGGTGGCGTCGTACACGCTGCTGAACTCGGGGACGATGAACCCGCCCTTGCCGTCACCGCCGAAGATCGTCCCTTCCTCACCACCGACGCGCGTGAGGTCGTCGGGAGAGGTCGTCGTCCACTCGACCTGGGTCCCGTGGTACGCCGCCACCTGCTCGGCGATACGGGTCGTGGTCACCGGGAGCGCGACCCTGCCGCTACGCCGCTCGGCGGCTACGAGGTCCAGCATCACGAGCAGCGCCCGGTCGTCCTCGATGATGCGCCCCTTCTCGTCGACGAGAGACAGCCGCTCACCGACCGGGTCGAACCGCACCCCGAAGGCGGCACCGGAGGACGCCACGATCTCCCCGAGACGCACCATCCCCGACCGCCGCATGTCGGCCGTCTCCGTCGGCCTGGACTCGTCCAGACCGGGGTTGATCGTCAGCGAGTCGACACCGAGCTTCCCGAGCAGACTCGGCAGCACGAGTCCCGCGCTGCCGTTGGACGCGTCCACGACGACCTTCAGCCCGGACTCGGAGATACCCGTCGTGTCGACGTTCCGCAGCAACGACCCGGTGTACGAGTCGAAGACGCTGGCCGGGAAGTGCAGATCCCCGATCTCACCGGGGAACGCCCGGCGGTACTCCTGTCGCGCGAACACCCGGTCCAGCTTCCGCTGGCTGCCCTGCGACAGGTCGGCACCGTTGCCGTCGAAGAACATGATGTCCACGGAGTCCGGCACCCCGGGGGTGGTACGGATCATGATCCCGCCCGCACTGCCCCGAGCGGTCTGCTGCCGGGCCACGGGCAGCGGAACATTCTCCAGATCCCGTACGTCGATGGCGCTGGCCTGCAACGCGGAGATCACCGCCCGCTTCAGCGCACGGGCGCCACGCGAATGGTCCCGGGCCGTAGTGACGGTCGAGCCCTTCTTCAGTGTGGTCGCATACGCACCGGCGAGCCGCACGGCCAACTCCGGCGTGATCTCGACGTTCAGGATTCCGGACACACCGCGGGCTCCGAAGAGGTGCGCCTGTCCCCTGGACTCCCAGATGACCGAGGTGTTGACGAAAGCACCGGCTTCGATGGTCTTGAACGGATAGACCCGCACATTGCCCTGCACGATCGATTCTTCACCGATCAGGCACTCATCACCGATGACCGCCCCGTCCTCGATCCGCGCCGCGCGCATGATGTCGGTGTTCTTCCCTACGACGCACCCGCGCAGATTGCTGTGCGGCCCCACGTAGACGTTGTCGTGAACGACGGACTTGTGCAGAAAAGCGCCGCTCTTGACAACCACGTTGGAGCCCACGACGGAGTGCTCACGGAGCTCGGCGCCGGCCTCGACCTTGGCGTAGTCCCCGATGTAAAGGGGGCCGCGAAGCACGGCATCGGGATGCACCTCCGCGCCCTCGGCGACCCAGACGCCTGCGGAGATCTCGAACCCGTCGATGTCGACGTCGACCTTGCCCTCCAGGACGTCGGCCTGCGCCTTCACATAGCTCTCGTGCGTGCCGACGTCCTCCCAGTACCCCTCGGCAATGTAGCCGTAGACGGGCTTGCCTTCCTTCATCAACTGCGGGAAGACATCGCCTGACCAGTCGACGGGCACATCGGGCTCGACATAGTCGAAGACCTCGGGCTCCATCACGTAGATGCCGGTGTTCACCGTGTCGGAGAAGACCTGGCCCCAGGTGGGCTTCTCGAGGAAGCGCTCCACCTTGCCTTCCTCGTCGACAATGGTGATGCCGAATTCCAGCGGATTGGGAACACGCGTCAGGCAAACCGTGACCAGCGCACCCTTTTCCTTGTGGAAATTGATGAGCTCGGTGAGATCGAAATCCGTCAGAGCATCGCCGGAGATGACGAGGAAGGCATCGTCCTTCAATGCCTCTTCGGCGTTCTTGACGCTTCCGGCGGTACCGAGTGGCTTCTCCTCATTGGCATAGGTCAGCTCCATACCGAGCTCTTCGCCATCACCGAAGTAGTTCTTGACGAGCGAGGCCAGGAACTGGACAGTAACAACTGTTTCATTGAGCCCATGCCTTTTGAGCAGCCGAAGAACATGCTCCATGATCGGGCGGTTGGCCACGGGCAGGAGCGGCTTGGGCATGCTTGAGGTCATGGGGCGAAGACGCGTGCCTTCGCCTCCGGCCATCACGACGGCCTTCATGTCGGAAGCGTCCTCCTCTAAGAGACGACGGTCTAGCCGACTTCCCCCGCGAGGATTGTCCCCCACTTTGCGACCACGGGCCATCGGACAGCCACGGTGGGAGCAATCCGCAAGTTCAATCGGCCATGGCGTCCGCACGGACCAGGCGGCGGACTTGTACCACGTAGAGGACTCCTGCCCACCAGTACAGCGTTGTACCCCATCCGGCGAACGCCCATCCGAAAATAGCAGCCAGTGACGAGATCCAACCAGTTCCGTCACTGAGCAGGAGCAGCGGGAAGGCATACATCAGGTTGAAGGTGGCGGCCTTGCCCAGGAAGTTCACCTGGGGCGGCGGATAGCCGTGACGGCGGAGGATGCCCACCATCACCAGCAGAACCAGCTCTCGCGCCAGAAGTGCAGCGGTCAACCAAAGAGGCAGAATCTCACGCCAGGTGAGACCGACCAAAGTCGAGAGAATGTAGAGCCGGTCGGCCGCGGGGTCGAGAAGCCGGCCGAGGCTGCTGATCTGGTTCCAGCGCCGCGCGAGCTTGCCGTCCAGGTAGTCGCTGATGCCGCTCAAGGCCAGTACCAGAAGGGCCCAGCCGTCACTCTTGGGCCCACCGAACTCAGGCCTCAGAATCAGCCACAGGAAGAGGGGCACGCCGACGAGCCGAGCCATGCTCAGGATGTTCGGGATGGTGAGCACACGGTCCGTCTGGACGCGAGTCTCCTGAACCTCCACCCGGGGGCCTCCTGTGGGAAACGTGCCAACGATGCTCACTGACCTTACCTCAACGCAAAAAAGCTCTGGCTCTCGGGCTGTGTGCCCAAGAGCCAGAGCTCTAAAAGGA
>KL569238.1:0-1052 GCA_000715635.1 Streptomyces violaceus
CACAGGCGGAGGCAGCGGCACACGGCCAGGGCCAGGCACGGCCGGGGGCGCGGCGACACCGCCGGAGCCGGACACGGCCAGGGACGGCATCGAACCGCCCGGACACAACACGACCGGGGGCAGCGGCACACCGCCAGAGCCGGGCAGGGGCGAGGGCGGCGTCGCACCGCCAGGGCCCGGTGCGGGTGACGGCAATGTCGCGCCGCCAAGGCCGGGCACGCCCAGAGACAGCGGCACACCCACAGGGCCCGGCACGCCCCCAGACAGCGGCACACCCACAGGGCCCGGCACGGGTGAAGGCGGCATCCCGCTGTCAGGGCCGTCATCGCAGCGAGGAGCAGCCAGGGGGTAGCGGCGCAGTGCGGGCCTCGGGGCGATCCCGTCGGCCGGGCCGAGGGCGGGCGGCGTCGGGTTGCCAGGGCCGTCGTCGGGCGGGGGCGGTGTCGTGGGCCCCGTGAGGGCATGCGCGGGGTGAAGGCGCTCTCCGGCCGCCGCTCGCCGCCTCTCGGCATCGTCGGCGAAGCCCGTCGCGCCCTCCGGCAGGAGAACCCCGGCCGGTGCCCGGCCCGTTCCCCAGCCGGCGTCCCCCTCCCCCGTGTCGTCCGCGCACACCGCCTCCGCCGTCTCCAGGTCGAAGGCGCCCGCCAGGACCGACAGCCGGGCCCACACCATCTGCTCGGGTCCGGTGCACAGGTCGTGGCTCCAGGCGACCGCCGCCCGCAGGGTCTGGTGGCGGGGCAGGGCCGCGGGGCTGCCGGTGGTGAGGAAGCGGTAGCGGTCGTCGAGGCGGTCCAGGAGCTGGTCGACGTCGAGGACGCGCATACGGACGGCGGCGAGTTCGATGGCCAGGGGCAGGCCGTCCAGGCGGCGGCAGAGGCGGGCCACGGACGCGAGGTTGCCCGGCGTGAGCCGGAAGCCGGGGACGACCGCGGCGGCACGGTCGGCGAAGAGCGTGAGGGCCGGATACCCCTCGGCGGCGGACAGGTCGCCGTCCGGGTCGGGCACCGGCAGCGGCCGTACCTCCAGCAGATGCTCCTCGGTGAGGCCGAGCC
>KL569238.1:1158-5896 GCA_000715635.1 Streptomyces violaceus
CGGCTGGTGGCGAGGATCCGGACGCCCCCGGTTCCGTGCAGCAAGGCCGCGGCCAACTGGGCGCACGCACCGGCCAGATGTTCGCAGTTGTCGACGACGAGAAGCAGCCGCCGGTCCCGTACCTGCTCGACGAGGGCGTCCAGCGGCGGCTGGGCGGAGTGGTCGTGCAGTCCCAGCGCGTCGGCGGCGGCGAGCGGGACGAGTGCCGGGTCGTGCAGCCCGGAGAGGTGCACGAAGCGCACGCCGTCCGGGAACGCGCGCCGCACGCGGGCCGCGATGCGCGCGGCGAGCCGGGTCTTGCCGACGCCGCCCGGTCCGGTCAGCGTCACCAGCCGTGCGCGGGCCAGCAGTTCGCGGCCCTCGGTCAGTTCGCCACGCCGGTCGACGAAGCTGGTCGTCTCGGCCGGTAGCTGGTGGTCCCGTCGTGGCGCTGATCCGCCCATGATCAGCCAGTCCTCTGGGGGGTGTGGTCCGAGGATCCGGACAGTCCGGCTCCCCTTGCGCGGATCCTCACTCTCTCCCCTGGCGTACATATATGCACGCGCGCGTCACACCCGTGGGTGTACTTCGCCCGGGACACCTCGACGGCCACGCCGCACGCGTACACTGCGCGACCGCTTTCAGTCTTGACCTGCTCATGCCATTGGCAGAACGATGTGCGCCACCCGCACTACGCACGTCGCACGTCGCACGGAACAACCCCACCTCCCACAAGGAGATTTCATGCGACTTCGCATACGAGGCTCCGGGGCCGGCACCGGCAGACGCACCGCCGCCCTCGCCGCCCTTCTCGCCCTCGCCCTCGCGGCGCCCCTGTCCGCGACGGCGCCGGACGCCACCGCCGACAGCGCGCCCAAGGCGGCCCCTTCGGCCGACGACGTCAGGCAGTACGAGGTCCATCTGCACGCGACGGCCAAGGACCGCACGGCACTTCAGCGCACGGGCGTGACCGTGGACGAGGCCCACGGTCACGGGGTCGTCGTCTCCGGCCGCGCGGACCAGATCAAGAAGCTGCGCGCACTGGGCTACGAGGTCACCGCGCTCGGCGCGGTGCCCGACCGGTCCGCCGGCGAGGACGACGTCCGGGTCTTCGACTTCCCGTCCGCCGACTCGCGCTACCACAACTACGCGGAGATGACGGCCGAGATCAACTCGATCGTCTCGGCCAACCCGTCGATCGCGAGCCGGCGCGTGATCGGCAAGTCGCACCAGGGCCGGGACATCGTCGCCCTCAAGATCAGCGACAACGTCGGCAGCGACGAAGCCGAGCCGGAGGTGCTGTTCACGCACCACCAGCACGCCCGCGAGCACCTGACCGTCGAGATGGCGCTCTACCTGCTGCGCGAGCTGACCTCCGACTACGGCTCCGACTCACGCGTCACCAGCGTGGTGAACAACCGCGAGATCTGGATCGTCCCGGACATCAACCCGGACGGCGGCGAGTACGACATCGCCACCGGGTCGTACCGCTCGTGGCGCAAGAACCGCCAGCCCAACTCGGGTTCGTCGTACGTCGGCACGGACCTGAACCGCAACTGGAACTACCGCTGGGGCTGCTGCGGCGGCTCCTCCGGCTCGGCGTCCTCCGACACCTACCGGGGCACGGCGGCGGAGTCGGCGCCCGAGGTGAAGGTCGTCGCCGACTTCGTGCGCAGCCGGGTCGTCGGCGGGAAGCAGCAGATCAAGGCCGGTGTCGACTTCCACACGTACAGCGAGCTGGTGCTGTGGCCGTTCGGCTACACGTACTCGGACACCACGACCGGGATGACCGCGGACGACCATGCGGCGTTCAAGGCGGTCGGGCAGAAGATGGCCGCGAGCAACGGCTACACGGCGGAGCAGTCCAGCGACCTGTACATCACGGACGGGTCGATCGACGACTACCTCTGGGGCACACACAAGATCTTCGGATACACGTTCGAGATGTATCCGAGGTCCGGTGGAGGTGGGTTCTACCCGCCCGACGAGGTCATCGAGCGGGAGACTTCGCGTAACCGCGATGCGGTGCTGCAACTGCTGGAGAACGCGGACTGCATGTACCGGTCGATCGGCAAGGAAAGCCAGTACTGCGGGTAGGCGCGCTCCTCAGCCGGCGTCTTCCTCGAAGTAGGCGTCCAGTACCGCGTCCAACTGGCTGTCCCACTCCGTGAAACGGCTCCTGGCCGGTGCTTCGATCTCGATCGGGTACCAGCGCCGGTCAGGGGTGTGGACGGTGACGGTGTAGCGCTTGCCGAAGCGGGCGGTCTCCGTCTCGACCGCGCCGATCTCGTCCCAGCGGAACTCGCACTCCTGGTCGTCCAGGGAGAGGCGTACGCCTCTGTGGTCGGCGACCAGTTTCGCGCGGCGGTCGGACGCCTCGAAGACGGGACCGCCTTCCGGTGCCGGGTCCTCCTCCGCGGCGTCCTCCTCCGGCTCCGGGGCGGCCTCTTCGGCCCCCTCGGCGTCCTCGGCGTCTTCGGCTTCCGCGACCTCGGGCTCCTTCTCCGGCTCCTCGTCCTTCGTCCGTCCGGACGCGGGTGACGTGAGCCCGGGGATGAAGGCCGGGTCGAATCCGGCGCCTTCCAGGGGCTGGCTGCTCGAACCTATGCGCTGCTCCACAGCGGAGCAGTATGGTCGACAAACCTGTGCCGCACACAACCAGCCCCAGCATCGTTATCAGACGCCTACACGAACAGGCTCAATACGGCCGCCACCGCGAACCCCGCCACCGACAGCACACTCTCCAGCACCGTCCACGTCTTGAGCGTGTCCCGCTCGCTGATGCCGAAGTACTTGGCGACCATCCAGAAGCCGCCGTCGTTGACGTGCGAGGCGAAGATGGAGCCGGCCGAGATGGCCATGATGACCAGGGCGACGAAGGCCTGGGAGTGGTCGCCCTCGGAGAGGAGCGGGGCCACGATGCCCGCCGTCGCGACGATGGCCACCGTCGCCGAGCCCTGGGCGACGCGCAGGACCACGGAGATCAGGTAGGAGAGGACCAGCACCGGCAGGCCCACGTCGTTGAACGTGTCGGAGAGCGCCTGGGCGACGCCGCTGGCCTTGAGGACCGCGCCGAAGATGCCGCCCGCGCCGACGACCAGCAGGATGTTGCCGACCGGCTTGAGGGACGCCGTGGACACCGTCTCCAGGGACTTGCGGGACCAGCCGCGCCGGATGCCGAGCAGGTAGTACGCGAGGAACAGGGCGAGCGTGAGCGCCACGAAGGGGTGGCCGAAGAACTCGATCACCGAGCGGAGCGTGGAGGGGTCGAGGGCGATCGAGGAGAAGGTGGCGGCCAGGATGAGGACCAGCGGGGTGCCGATGATGCCGAGGACCGTGCCGAGGGAGACCGGCTGCTCGCGCGGCTCCGTGCCGGTCGCCCGCTGCTCGTCGAGGACCGCCTGCTTGGCCTCTTCCGCCGCCTCGACCATGTCCTGGGGAACGGCGACGAAGATGCGGCGGCCGATCCACGCCGAGTACGCCCACGCGGCCAGCACGGCGGGCAGACCGCAGACGATGCCCATGAGGATGACCCAGCCGAGGTCGACGTGCAGCAGACCGGCGGCGGCCACCGGGCCGGGGTGCGGCGGCAGGAAGGCGTGGGTGACGGACAGGCCCGCGAGCAGGGGCAGACAGTAGAGCAGGATCGACTTGCCCGAGCGCTTGGCGGCGGCGTAGACGATCGGCGCCAGGACGAAGATGCCGACGTCGAAGAAGACCGGGATACCGAAGATCAGGCCGGTCAGGCCCATGGCGAGCGGGGCGCGCCGCTCGCCGAACAGGCCGAGGAGACGACTCGCCAGCACTTCGGCGCCGCCGCTGACTTCGAGGATCGCGCCGAGCATGGTGCCCAGGCCGATGATGATCGCGACATGGCCGAGGATGCCGCCCATGCCGGACTCGATCGTGGAGACGGCGTCCGACTTCTGGACGGTGCCGAAGAGTTCCGTGACCGACAGACCGGCCGCGAGGCCGACGGCTATGGAGACCGCGAGCAGGGCGACGAACGGCTGGAGTCTCATCTTGATGATGAGGAAGAGGAGGAGCGCTATGCCGAGCGCGGCGGTGAGCAGGAGTCCGGCGGTGCCGTCGACGAGGAGGAGCAGGCCTCCGGTGTGGGGTGGGGTCTCGGCGGGCGCGGACGCGGCGAGCGGATGGGACATTTGGGGGTCCTCTACTTAAATGCATGCAGTTTCGGGGTAGGGGGGAGCGCGGCGCGGCGCACCGGTGGCGCCGCGCCTGAAAGAGCGAGGTGTGGTGGAGGGTCAGCCGAGCACGGCCAGCGCGTCGATCTCGATGAGGAGACCCGCGGGCAGGCCGACGTAGACCGTGGTGCGCGCGGCGGGCGGCTGGGTCAGGCCCTGCTCCTCGAAGTACGCGTTGTAGATCGCGTTCATCTCGGCGAAGTGGTCGACGTCGGTGAGGTAGACGCGGATCATCATCACGTCGTCCCAGCCGGAGCCGCCCTCCTCGAGGATCGCCTTGACGTTGGCCAGGGTCTGCAGGGTCTGCTCGCGCAGGGTCGGCCCGGCGGGCGTGGGCGCCTTGCCCTCCTCGGCGGGCAGGAAGCCGACCTGGCCGGCGACCTGGAGGATGTTGCCCTTCCTCACACCGTGCGAGAACTTCGCCGGCGGGGTGGTGTGGGTCTTCGGGGTGAGTGCGATCTTGTCCGTCATACGGTGCCCTTCACTGGTGTCCTGCCGGAGTACTCGCCGCTGATGGCGTCCGCCGTACGGCGCACCAGCGGCAGGAGGGGGAG
>KL569238.1:6077-9338 GCA_000715635.1 Streptomyces violaceus
TCGTACGGCGGACCAGCGGGAGCAGGGTGAGGAGTTCGTCGGCGGTGACGACGACGTTCGGCGCGGAGACCGACATCGCGGCGACGACCCGGCCGTCGGCGCCGCGGATGGGCGCCGCGACGCAGTTGATGGACTCCTCGTGGCCGCCGAGGTCGGTGGCCCAGCCCTGTTCGCGCACCTTGTCCAGCTCGCGCAGGAACGCGCCGGCGTTGGGTGTCGAACGGGACGTGTACGTGGGGTAGTCGAGCTTCTCCGCCACGGCCCGCCGCTCGTGCTCGGGCAGGTCGGCCAGCAGCAGCTTCGCGACCGCGGCGACGGTGATGGCGACGGGCTTGCCGATCCGGGAGTACATCCGCACGGGGTAGCGGCTCTCGACCTTGTCGATGTAGAGGACCTCGTTCTCCTCGTACACGGCCAGGTGCACGGTGTGGCCGCAGCTCTCGTTGAGGCGGACCAGGTGGGGATGGGCGATCTCGCGGACGTCGAGGTTCTCCATCGCCTCCTGGGCGAGCGCGAAGAGGCGGGCGCCGAGGCGGTAGCGCTGGTCGGACTGGCGGTAGACGAGGCCGTGCTCGTGCAGGGTGCGCAGCAGCCGCAGGGCGGTGGACTTGTGCACGCCGAGGCGGTCGGCGACCTGCCCCAGGTCGGCGGGGCCCTCGGCGAGCAGCGGCAGGATGCTCAGTGCGCGGTCGACGGTCTGGCTCATGGCGTACGTACCTCCTCGTCGGCCCGCTGTGCCTCCTCGGTCCAGCCCAGGCCGAGTCGCAGTCTCCCCCATGCCGCGTCGTCCAGGGCGGCGAGCCGGTCGGCGTGCTCCCGGGAAGGGGGTGTGGCGTGGTCGCCGGGGACGGTGAGCGCGGCGGCGGCCATCAGATGCCCGTGCCGCAGCCGGTCCCGGACGGGCAGGGCGCGCAGGGTGGCGGAGAGGAACCCGGCGGCGAAGGCGTCGCCCGCGCCGACCTCGGCGACGACGTCGACCCGCGGGGCGGGCACGAAGGTGACGTCCTGCTTCTCGAAGACGGTGGCTCCCGCGGCGCCCTGCTTGACGACGAGCACGTCGGGTTCGGGGAGGGCGGCGCGGACGGCTTCGGCGCTGTGCAGCCCCCAGGCCTCGTCCTGCCCCACGAAGACGAGGTCGGCGCCCCGTGCGAGGTCCCGCAGCACCTTCGGGGCGTCGGTGTCGCCCCACAGTCCGGGCCGGTGGTTGACGTCGAAGGAGACCAGGGGGCGGCCTGGCCGGCGGGTGGTCAGCTCGCGCATCAGGTCCAGGCAGCTCGCGGACAGCGCGGGCGTGATCCCGGACAGGTGCAGCACGCGCCCCGCGCGCACCGCCGCCGGATCGGGGTCCGTCACGCTCATCGCGGACGCCGCGGAACCGGCCCGGTAGTACGCCACCTCGTGCGCGTCGGTGGCCCGGTCCCCGGCGGTGCGGAAGTAGATGCCGGTGGGGCGGTCGGGATCGCGCCGGACGTGCGCCACGTCGACCCCGTACCCGCCGATCGCCTCGACCAGGTGATCACCGAACGGGTCGTCCCCCACCCGGCTCACCCACCGCACGGAATGCCCGGCGGCGGCCAGCACGCACGCCACGTTCGACTCCGCACCGCCGATGCCCCGGTCGAAGGAGGGCACGTCGGCGAGCCGCCCCGGCCGGGAGGGCAGGAACGTGACCATGGACTCGCCGAGCGCGACGACGTCCACGACGTCGGGGGCGTTGCAGGGTCCGGTGGGGGTCACGATGCTCGTAGCTCCTCGTCGGGTCGGTCGGTGGCCGTTTCATTGACCGGGGGTGGCCGAGATGTTAGACAGCGTTACGCGACATACGCAATGAAGATTGCAGAGAATGCAACACCGCTGATCAGGAGGCTCCATGACAGCCGACACCGCCGCCGAGTCCCTCGCCCGGCTCGCAGCCGAGCGCGTCGACCACCGCTTCAAGGGCCTCCCGCCGGACGCCGACGGCCTGACCGTGGGTGAGCTGGCCGCCCAGCGCCGCAACCTCTTCACCGGCGGCTTCGCCACGCCCGTGCTCGCGCTGTCCGCCGAGCGCCTGGAGCACAACCTGAAGCTCATGGAGACGTACGCGGCCCGGCACGGCCTGGCCTTCGCGCCGCACGGCAAGACCTCCATGGCCCCGCAGCTGTTCCAGCGGCAGATCGAGGACGGGGCGTGGGGCATCACGCTGGCGGTCCCCCACCAGGTGCGGGTGGCGCGCGCGTTCGGAACCCGGCGCGTGTTCCTCGCCAACGAGCTGGTCGACCCGGCGGCCCTGCGCTGGGTCTCCGGGCAGCTGGACGCCGACCCGGACTTCCGCTTCGTCTGCTACGTCGACTCCGTGCGCGGGGTGGAACTGATGGACGCCGCGCTGAGCGGGGCAGGGCGCCCCGTGGAGGTCGTCGTCGAGCTCGCCGCCGGGGAGGGCGCCCGGACCGGGGTCCGTACGGAGGCGGAGTGCGCGGCGGTCGCGGACGCGGTCGCGGGCACCCGGACCCTGCGGCTCGTCGGTGTCGCGGGCTACGAGGGCGAGGTGCCGAAGGCCGACCCGGAGCGGGTGACGGCGTGGCTGCGGCGGCTGGTCGCGCTCGCCGCCGGCTTCGACGAGGCCGGGCGCTTCGAGGACGTGGACGAGATCGTCGTCAGCGCGGGAGGCAGTGCCTGGTTCGACGCGGTCGCCGAGGTCTTCGCGGAGATCCCCGGACTCTCCCGTCCCGTGCTGAAGTTGCTGCGCTCGGGCGCCTACGTCTCGCACGACGACGGCCACTACCGCAAGCTGACCCCGTTCAACCGGGTCCCCGAGGAGGGCGCCCTGGAGCCGGCGTTCCGCCTGTGGACGCAGGTGGTGTCGCGGCCCTCGGCCGAGCAGGCCTTCGTCAACGCGGGCAAGCGGGACGCGGCCTACGATCTCGATCTGCCCTTCGCCCAGGCGATCCGCCGGGAGGGCGCCGAGCGCCCGGCCACCGGGGTGTCGGTGACCGGCCTGTCCGACCAGCACGCCTGGCTGAGCACCACGCCGGAGGCGGATCTGGAGGTCGGGGACTGGGTCGGTCTCGGTCTGTCCCATCCGTGCACGTCGTTCGACAAGTGGCAGCTGATCCCGGTCGTGGCGGCGGACGGCACGGTCGTCGACTACGTCCGTACGTTCTTCTAGGAGGCCCGCGCGATGGAAGAGCTCGTCATCCGGGACGCCGACGTCGTGGACGGCTCCGGCGAACCCTCGTACCGGGCCGATGTCGTGGTCGGCGGCGGCCGGATCGTCTCGAT
>KL569238.1:9541-12365 GCA_000715635.1 Streptomyces violaceus
CTCGCGCCATCAGAGATGTGTATAAGAGACAGGGGCTGGTCCTCTCCCCCGGCTTCGTCGACATGCACGCCCACAGCGATCTGGCCCTGCTGCGCGACCCCGACCACAGCGCCAAGGCCGCGCAGGGCGTCACCCTGGAGGTCATCGGCCAGGACGGACTGTCGTACGCGCCGGTCGACGACCGCACACTCGAAGAGGTGCGCCGGGCGATCGCCGGGTGGAACGGCTCCGGCGACGACATCGACTTCGACTGGCGTTCTGTCGGCGAGTACCTGGACCGGCTGGACCGAGGGATCGCGGTCAACGCGGCCTACCTCATCCCCCAGGGCACGGTCCGCGCGCTCGCGGTCGGCTGGGAGGACCGCGAGGCGACCCCCGAAGAGCTCGACCGGATGCGGCAGTTGGTCGCCGAGGGCATGGAGCAGGGCGCCGTCGGCATGTCGTCCGGGCTGACGTACACGCCCGGCATGTACGCGCAGGACGCCGAACTGACCGAGCTGTGCCGGGTGGTGGCGTCGTACGGCGGCTACTACTGCCCGCACCACCGCTCCTACGGCGCGGGCGCCCTGGAGGCGTACCGGGAGATGGTCGACCTGACCCGGGAGGCGGGCTGCTCCCTGCATCTCGCCCACGCCACCATGAACTTCGGCGTGAACAAGGGCCGGGCGCCGGAGCTGCTGTCCCTCCTGGACGAGGCGCTGGCGGCCGGGGCCGACATCAGCCTCGACACCTACCCCTACACGCCCGGCTGTACGACGCTGGCGGCCATGCTGCCGAGCTGGGCGAACGAGGGCGGACCCGAGGCGGCCCTCAAGCGGCTGGCGGACGAGGAGACGGCCGGGCGGATCCGCCACGACCTGGAGGTCACCGGTTCGGACGGCTGCCACGGCGTGCCCATCGAGTGGGACACGATCGAGATCTCGGGGGTGGGCGATCCGGCCCTGGCCGAGTTCGTCGGCCACACGGTCCAGGAGTCGGCGGACCTGCGGGGCGAGGCTCCCTGGGTGACCGCGCGCGGGCTGCTGCTGGCCGACCGGCTGGCCCCGACGATCCTCCAGCACGTCGGCCACGAGGAGAACGTCCGGGCGATCATGCGCCACCGGGTGCACACCGGTGGCTCGGACGGCATCCTCCAGGGCGCCAAGCCGCACCCGCGCGCCTACGGCACGTTCCCGCACTACCTCGGGCACTACGTGCGGGAGTTGGGGGTGCTGTCGCTGGAGGAGTGCGTCGCGCACCTCACCGCACGTCCGGCGGCCCGGCTGCGACTGCCGGACCGGGGCCTGGTGCGCGAGGGGTACGTCGCGGACCTGGTCCTCTTCGATCCGGCGACGGTAGCGGCGGGGTCCTCGTTCGCCGAACCCCGCACGCTCCCGACGGGTATCCCGTACGTCCTGGTCGACGGCCGCTTCGTGATCGAGGACGGCCGGCGGACGGACGTCCTGGCGGGCCGGGCGGTCCGCAGGACTCCTCCCACGTGACCGCCCGCCCCCAGGCTCCGCCCTACGGCTTGGGCAGGGTGCAGCCGCTCGCGCTCAGGTCGAGCTTGCTGTCGACGCCGAAGCAGGCCGGGATCTGGTAGGTCTGCTGGGCGTAGTTGATGCCCTTGCGGACCGTCACGTCGCCGTTCGCGTCGACCTCACAGGGGTTGTTCACCGTGCAGCGCTCGCCGTCCTCGTTGCCGGTGTTGTTGATCGCGACGACCTTGCCGGTGGCCTCGTCGACGACGGGCGAGCCGGACGTGCCGCCGATGGTGTTGCAGGCGGAGGTGTAACGGACCGAGTCCTTGAAGGTCCAGTCGCCTTCCTTCAGGTTGTGGGCGAACCCGTCGATGTCGCAGCTGTAGATCCGCTTCCAGTAGCCCGAGGGGATGCTGATGGCGGTGCCGGCGACCGGGTGCGTGTCGTTCAGCGTCAGTGCGTTGATGCCGTACGAGCTCTTGATCTGCGCGTACGTGGTGGTGAGCTGGTAGAACGCGACGTCCGTGTCGGTCATCGTGCCGTACGCGAGCTTGGCGGCGCGCAGGGTGGCCACGCGCGAGCCGGAGGCGTTGAGCAGGCCGAAGGTACGGCTGGAGGTCTGGTCGACGCGGACCTCGCCGGGCGCGGGCATGCCGCCGTCCAGGCAGTGGCCGTTGGTCATCACCAGCGCCGGGTCATTGTCCTCGGAGTCCGGCATGCGGACGACGGAACCGGAGCAGTTGCTGAGCGCGACGGTGCCGGCGAAGTTGACGGCCTTGGACGACGAGCCGCGGAGCCCGGACAGCGTCTGCTCCACGGACGTGATCACGCCTGAGGCGGCGGACGTGACCGAGCCCGCGTCCGCGACCTTGCCGGGGCCCTGGGGGGCGGCCTCGGCAGCGGTCGCGGGAGCCGCGCCGGCCCCGGCTATCGCCAGGGCGAAGAACGCGGCGGCGAGAGGTTTTCTCATGGGGGGTCCCCTCTTGCGACGGAGGCGGCCGGAAATCTTCCGGCCGCCCGCATTGTTGTCATGCGCATTGTGATCGTCGCGAGGCGGACGGGCAAGGAGTTGTTCTCTCCCCGGGACCGGCCCGTCGGGCCTGACCCTACTCAACGGCTCTGGGGGACGGATTACTTGGGGCCCTTCGTGCCGCCGGGACCGCGTCCAGGTTTTCCCTCGGCTCGGCCCGGAGCCGACGTGGCGGCGGTGGGAGCGAAGGCCGTCGGGCTGCCGGCCGAGGAACTCGCGGCGCCCGTCCCGGACTCGGACGGGGTGCGGCTCGCCGCGGTGGACGGGCTCGCGGACGCGGCGCCGGACGGCTCGTCACCATCCGCCGGGCCGCCGACGAGCGGGGCGGCGGGAG
>KL569238.1:12516-14725 GCA_000715635.1 Streptomyces violaceus
CCCCGCCGTCGGACCCGTCCGGCCGCCCTCACCACCGCTCGCCCCGCCGGAGGGCGCGTCCGAGAGGGAGAGACCGGCGATCAGCGCGGCCACCGACACGGCGCCCACGGCTCCGGCGGCGACCGCTACGCGGCGGGCACGCCACGCCCCCGGCCGGCGCCGGGAGTGGCGGCCCGCACCGGACCGGCCGTGCGCCGGCACCGACGGCAGTTCACGTGTGTCACCCGTGCCGCCGGCGGCGCCCCGCGCGTCCTCGGGCTCGTACACGTCCTGCCAGCCGTGCGCCGCCGCCGGATCGGCGTACGCGTCGTACGCCGGGGGCGGGGCGGTCTGCGGCAGATACACGTTCGGCGGCCCATGAGGCTCACCGCCCGTCGCTCCGTCGGCGTATTCGGATGGCCTGGACATGGCGGCGCATTGTAGGCATCGAAAGCGCTGGTGGGACAGCATGCGGCGATACCCGTCCAAACCGGCGCGTCTCACGTGGCGGAAAACACGAACCGCGGGGCATTACCGGGCCGTAAGCTCCCTGACATGCAGGTGATCCAGTCGACCAAGCTCGCCAACGTCTGTTACGAGATCCGGGGCCCGGTGCTCGAGGAGGCGATGCGGCTGGAAGCCGCCGGTCACCGCATCCTCAAGCTCAACACCGGCAACCCGGCCGCGTTCGGCTTCGAGTGTCCGCCCGAGATCCTGGAGGACGTCCTCCGGAACGTGTCCACGGCACACGGATACGGAGACGCCAAGGGACTGCTGGCCGCGCGGCGCGCGGTCGTCATGCACAACCAGACCCTCGGCATCGAGACGGACGTCGAGCACGTCTTCATCGGCAACGGCGTCTCCGAGCTGATCGTGATGGCGATGCAGGGGCTGCTCGACGACGGCGACGAGGTCCTCGTGCCGGCGCCCGACTACCCCCTGTGGACCGCCGCCGTCTCCCTGTCCGGCGGCACCGCCGTGCACTACCGCTGCGACGAGCAGGCCGACTGGATGCCGGACCTGGCCGACGTCGAGCGCAAGGTCACCGACCGCACCAAGGCGATCGTCATCATCAACCCCAACAATCCGACCGGGGCCGTCTACGACGAGGCGATGATCAAGGGGCTCACCGACATCGCCCGCCGCCACAATCTGCTGGTCTGCTCGGACGAGATCTACGACAAGATCCTCTACGACGAGGCCACGCACACCCCGACCGCCGCCGTCGCCCCCGACCTGCTCACCCTCACCTTCAACGGCATGTCGAAGGCGTACCGGGTCGCCGGCTACCGGGTCGGCTGGATGTCGATCTCCGGGCCGCGCGCCCACGCCGACTCCTACATCGAGGGCCTGACGATCCTCGCGAACATGCGACTGTGCGCGAACATGCCGGGACAGCACGGCGTGGTCGCGGCGCTCAGCGGACGCCAGACGATCAACGACCTGGTACTGCCGGGCGGCCGGCTGCGCGAGCAGCGGGACGTGGCGTACGAGCTGCTGACCCAGATCCCCGGCGTGAGCTGCGTGAAGCCGAAGGGGGCGCTGTACCTCTTCCCGCGCCTCGACCCCAAGGTCTTCAAGATCAAGGACGACCGCCGCATGGTCCTGGACCTGCTCCGGCGCGAGAAGATCATGGTCGTCCAGGGCACCGGCTTCAACTGGCCGGAGCCGGACCACTTCCGTGTGGTGACCCTGCCGTCGGTCGGTGACCTGCGGGACGCGGTGAGCCGGATCGGGCACTTCCTGGACGGCTACAGCCAGCCCTGACCAAAGACCCCGCTCACACTGTGTGTACAGTCGGTCCGATTTTGTGAACAACTCAACTTTAGACGAAATCTAAGCTAGGATGGCTTCCTGAAGCACTCAGGAGGCCGTCCCATGTACGAACCGATCCGCGCCAAGTCGGTCCACACCACGATGGCCGGCACCACCGCCGACTTCCCCCACCGATCGCGTGAGGAAGAGCTGGACATCCAGCTCGCGGGCCATCTCGCCGCACTGCTCGCCGTCACGGACGAACTCCGCGCGGCAGCACCGTCGGCCGGCCTGGACGCCTCGGCGGCGCGGCTCACGGAGCAGGTTGCCCGGCTGCGGGGTGGACGTACGCCGACCCGCGCGTCCAGGGGCCGGCGTGAGCGGAGCGCCGTGGCGCTCCACCGGAGGGCGCATGCCCTGGCGGGGCGTGCGCTGGTCGTCGCCGCGTCCCGTGCCGATACGGCGGCGGCGATTC
>KL569238.1:14954-15743 GCA_000715635.1 Streptomyces violaceus
GAGCAGATGGACGTGCACTCGGCGGCCCTCGAGCCGCGCGAGCTCGCGTCCCACTGAGCCCGTTACGGGCTCCCTTCGACGGCCCCGGTCCGCGCGCACCCGCAGCGACGCGCGGGCCGGGAGCCACAGCACTGCGTTGGCTTGAGCCGTGTATCGCCGTTGGGGTATCGCCCGTGGGCGGGTGCGGGTTCAGTGTGGCCAGTCGCGCAGTTCCCCGCGCCCCCAAGGGGCGTCCCCCAACGGCATCGCAAGAGTCAGCGTCTGACGTAGACCTCCGCTGATGCTGTCGAACCCTCGTGCAGGGCGTCGCCCGGCCAGGTGACCGTGTAGGTCACGTCGCGGTGGGTGCGGGGGATGTCGTTGATGGTGAACGTGCCGTCGGCCGCGACGGTGACCGAGGACAGGGTGCCGGTGCCGAGACGGTCCTCGCGGACGACCTTGAGTACCGCCCGGTCCGCCAGTGCCTTGCCCTGGGCGGTGAACGTGCCGGTGATCTCGATGCCGTCGGACAGGTTCGCCTCGTCGGGGGCGGTCAGGGCGATCGCGGTGGGGGCCTTGCCGACCGTCACGGTGTGGGTGATGTCCGTGGCCGGACGGTGGGTCAGATCGCCGAGGTAGGACACGGTGTACGTGGCCTCGCCGAGACGGTCGGGCTCGTCGAGGACCGTGAAGGTGCCGTCCGCCTTGACGGTGGCGGTGCCCAGGTCGTGGGTGCCGCTCGCGTCGGTGCGGGTCGCCTTGACCTTCAGCGGCTCGGCGGGCGCGGGCCCGTCGTGCTCCAGCCGGCCG
>KL569238.1:15971-16276 GCA_000715635.1 Streptomyces violaceus
CGTCGTACTGGACGGCGGGCGGCTTGATGATGTGCAGCCAGTACTGGCCGCCGGCCGCGTTGGTGGTGACCGCGAACAGCCGGGATCCGTCCGCCGACCACTCCATGCCGCGCGGCACGACCCGGTCGCCGTCGAGGCTGCCCTCGAAGACGAACTCCAGCGGGGTGGTGGAGTCGCCCGGGTCGGCGGGCTGCACCAGCAGGTCGGGGACGGCACCGGTGGCGGAGGCTCCGCGGGCGATGTACTTGCCGTCGCCGCTGAAGGCGACCGCGCTGGCGGTGGCCCCGTCGGGCAGGGCCCGGTAG
>KL569238.1:16441-21280 GCA_000715635.1 Streptomyces violaceus
GTCGGGCAGGGCCCGGTAGCCGGTCGCCGCGTCCGACAGGTCGCCGGTGTTCAGCAGCCGGGTGCCCGCCGTGGCGTCGGCCAGGGCGACCTTGCCGCCGTCGGCGGAGAACGCCAGGTCCTTGAGGTTCAGGGCACCGTTGCCCTGGCCGTCGGCGAAGCGCCGTGCGGCGCCCCGGACGAGGGCGCCGTCGCTGGTGTCGTACACGGCGAGGAAGGGGTCGGCCGCCTTCGCGTTGAGCGGCTGGCCCATGAGCATGCGGTCCCCGGGGCCGGCCTCCAGCTGCAGATCGCCGTTGTCGTTCCAGCCGGTGCGGGCGTGCACGCCGTTCACGATCCCGTCGAGATGGGTTTCGGCGGTGGCGCACTGGGAGGTCGAGGACGTGTTCGGCGTCGTGAAGTAGAGCTGGCCGGCGGACTGGGCGATCTCCCGGCCGCAGGTGTCGGTGCTGACGGAGGCGACGGTGGTGCGCTGGTAGGTGGTGGTGTCGATGGCCTCGATGCGCTCGCGCAGACCCGCGTACAGCGTGTTGCCGTCGGCGCTGACCGCGAGGCCGGAGACATGGGCCTGGCTGGTGGTGAGCGTCGTGAGGCGCTCACCCTCGAAGGTGTAGACGGCGATGGTGCCGGAGTTGAGGTAGTAGCCGACGTTGCTGTCCGCCACGAAGACGCGCTGATGGACGTTGTCGACGGCCAGCGCCGAGTACGACGAGATCGGCAGCTTGGCCACCGCGTCGGAGGCCGCCGCGTGCGCCGCGGGTGCGGCGGCGACGGTCAGGCCGGTCCCCGCGAGTAACGCGGCGGACAGCGTGGCCCCGAGCCGTCTGGAACGGTGTGCAGTATTCAACTGTGCCCCCCACAGGCTGTTTGAGAGCCCCACCGGGACCGGCGAGGCGCCTGTAGAGCATGAAACATGCGTGAAGATTCCGTGAGCAAGGGGGCGCGACGGGAACGACGAAGGCAGGGGCTCGCACGCCGTTGTGCGAACTCCTGCCTCCGGTGGTGCTGTCACCGCGGCCGGCCGTGACGATGTTGCTGGTCAGGGCGCTCTCGGTAGACCGGCCGCGGAGTCTTGGGTGCGGGTGGTCAGCCCAGGCGCTGCACCAGCGCGCGGTACTGGTCCCACAGTTCCTTCGGCGTGTGGTCGCCGAAGGTGTTGAGGTGCTCGGGGACCAGGGCGGCCTCCTCGCGCCAGACCTCCTTGTCGACGGTGAGCAGGAAGTCCAGATCGGCGTCGGACAGCTCGAGGCCGTCCGTGTCGAGGGCGCCCTTCGCCGGCAGGATGCCGATCGGCGACTCGACGCCCTCGGCCGTGCCGTCCAGGCGCTCCACGATCCACTTCAGGACGCGGGCGTTCTCACCGAAGCCGGGCCACACGAACTTGCCCTGGTCGTCCTTGCGGAACCAGTTGACGTAGTAGATCTTCGGCAGCTTGGACTGGTCCTTGTCCTTGGCCACATCGATCCAGTGGGCCATGTAGTCGCCCATGTTGTAGCCGCAGAACGGCAGCATCGCGAACGGGTCGCGGCGCAGCTCGCCGACCTTGCCCTCGGCGGCGGCGGTCTTCTCCGAGGCCACGTTGGCGCCGAGGAAGACGCCGTGGTTCCAGTCGAAGGACTCCGTCACCAGCGGGACGGCGGTGGCGCGGCGGCCGCCGAAGAGGATCGCCGAGATCGGCACGCCCTTGGGGTCCTCCCACTCCGGCGCGATGATCGGGCACTGCGAGGCCGGGACCGTGAAGCGGGCGTTGGGGTGGGCGGCCGGAACGCCGGACTCCGGGGTCCAGTCGTTGCCCTTCCAGTCCGTCAGGTGGGCCGGAGTCTCCTCCGTCATGCCCTCCCACCAGATGTCGTTGTCGTCGGTGAGGGCGACGTTGGTGAAGACGGAGTTGCCCCACAGGGTCTTCATGGCGTTGGCGTTGGTGTGCTCGCCGGTGCCGGGGGCGACACCGAAGAAGCCGGCCTCGGGGTTGATGGCGTACAGGCGGCCGTCCTCGCCGAAGCGCATCCAGGCGATGTCGTCGCCGATGGTCTCGACCGTCCAGCCGGGGACGGTCGGCTCCAGCATGGCGAGGTTGGTCTTGCCACAGGCGCTCGGGAAGGCCGCGGCGACGTACTTGGCCTCGCCCCGCGGCGGGGTGAGCTTGAGGACCAGCATGTGCTCGGCCAGCCAGCCCTCGTCACGCGCCATCACGGAGGCGATGCGCAGGGCGTAGCACTTCTTGCCGAGCAGGGCGTTGCCGCCGTAGCCGGAGCCGAAGGACCAGATCTCGCGGTCCTCGGGGAAGTGCGAGATGTACTTGGTCTGGTTGCAGGGCCAGGGGACGTCCTCCTGGCCGGGCTCCAGCGGGGCGCCCAGGGTGTGCACGGCCTTGACGAAGAAGCCGTCGGAGCCGAGCTCGTCCAGGACCGCCTGGCCCATGCGCGTCATCGTGCGCATGGCGACGGCGACGTACGCCGAGTCGGTGATCTCGACGCCGAGCGCGGACAGCGGCGAGCCCAGCGGGCCCATGCAGAAGGGCACGACGTACAGGGTCCGGCCGCGCATCGAGCCGCGGAACAGGCCGCCCTGGCCCCCGGAGCCCTGGAAGATCTCCCGCATCTCGGCGGGGGCCTTCCAGTGGTTGGTCGGGCCGGCGTCCTCCTCCTTCTCGGAGCAGATGAACGTCCGGTCCTCCACGCGGGCGACGTCGGTGGGGTCGGAGGCCGCGTAGTAGGAGTGGGGGCGCTTGATCGGGTCGAGTTTCCGGAAGGTGCCCTTCTGGACGAGCTCCTCGCACAGGCGCTCGTACTCGGCCTCGGATCCGTCACACCAGACCACGTTGTCCGGCTGGGTCAGCTCGGCGATCTCGTTCACCCACGAGATCAGCCCCTGATGAGTGGTGGGGACGGTGGGAGCCGCGATGTCGCGCGCCACGATTGCTCCTAAATGAGGGATTTTTGTTGATGTGGAGGCCCCGTGGGGGCTGCGACCCGGATGCTTCATGGTGAAACCTGGCGCTCATCCGGTGCCGACCGCACTCATTTGATCATCCGACGTCCGCGCCCATCTGTCCAGAGAAGCGCACAGGTGAGCAACGTGAGGATCGCCACGGTTTCTCGCACCGTCTTTGCGTTCACGTTGGGTTCACCTGACCATCCGTTTGCGTAACCATCATTCGGCGAGCGTGAGAGGATGGCCACTCTTCATCGGCCAATCGACCGGACTGATGGGTCACTTACGGTTCCGTAGCTACCATTCGGCCATGACTGCGTTCGTCCCCGACGCGCCCTCGGATACGCCGGCCGACGGCCGTGGCCCGGTGGCGCTCTCCTTGCCGCACCCGGTGAAGCCCAAGCTGCGCGGCTGGCTGCACCTCGGCATGTTTCCGGCCGTTCTCGTCGCGGGCCTGGTGCTGACCGCCCTCGCCGACTCGTCCAGAGGGCGCGTCGCCTGCGGTATCTACGTGCTGACGGCCTGCCTGCTGTTCGGCGTGAGCGCGCTGTACCACCGGGGCGACTGGAGTCCGCGCATGGACGGCATTCTGCGCCGTCTGGATCACGCCAACATCTTCCTGATCATCGCGGGTACGTACACGCCGCTGACCATGCTGCTCCTGCCGGGGGCGAAGGGTCAGTGGCTGCTGTGGGGTGTCTGGGCCGCGGCGGCGGCCGGGATCGTCTTCCGCGTCTTCTGGGTCGGCGCCCCGCGCTGGCTCTACACGCCGTGTTACATCGCGATGGGCTGGGCGGCCGTCTTCTACCTGCCGGACTTCATGCGGACCGGCGGTATCGCCGTCCTCGTCCTGGTCATCGTCGGCGGCCTGCTCTACAGCGCGGGCGGCGTGGTCTACGGGATCAAGAAGCCCAACCCGTCGCCGCGCTGGTTCGGCTTCCACGAGGTGTTCCACTCCCTCACCCTCGCGGCCTTCATCGCGCACTACGTGGGGATCTCACTGGTGGCGTACCAGCACGGATAGGACCGCTCGCCCCTTTCGGCCACGGCTCTCCAGCCGTGGCCGTTTTCGTTGCACCCGGAGGGAAAATTGACAGTAGGTTATTTTTGATGGCTACTGTCAAATAACTGCTACTGTCATTCGCTATCCCCGGAGGCATCCAGATGCCGGCCCCGCGCACCACCCCCGCCGACCGGCCTCCGCTGGGACTCCGGGAGCGGAAGAAGATCAAGACCCGCCAGGCGATCCGCGGCGCGACCTACGCGCTGATCGAGGAGCAGGGCTACGACGCCACGACGATCGAGCAGATCGCCGACCGGGCCGAGGTGTCGCCGTCGACCGTCTTCCGCTACTTCCCGACCAAGGAGGACATCGTCATCACCGACGAGTGGGACCCGGTGATGCTGGAAGAGCTGCGAGCCCGGCCACAGGGCGAGTCCTGGGCCGACACCCTGCGGCACGTGATGCGCACGGCACTCGACCTGAGCCTCGCCGAGGAACCCGAGGTGACCCGGCTGCGGACGCGGCTAGGGGTCGAGGTGCCCGCGGTCCGGGCCCGCATGATCGAGAGCACGGCGGCCACCGGCCTGCTGCTCCGCGAGGCCCTCGCCGAGCGCTCCGGGCTCGACCCCGACGGCCTGGAACTACGGGTCTTCGCCATGTCCGTGCTGGGCGGGCTGACGGAGGTCTCCCACTACTGGGCCGAGACCGGCCACCGGGACGACATCCGGGACCTCGTCGACCGCGCCCTGGACGTCCTGGAACACGGCCTGCCGACCGGAAAACCCTGAGGCGGCGGCCCGCCGCCGTGGCATCCTGACCGGGTGAACGGTCCCGAGATCGACGTCGAGTTCGCCCCCGAGCTGCACCTGTTCGTCTCCCAGGCCCGGCGGGCGGGCACCGTAC
>KL569238.1:21450-22142 GCA_000715635.1 Streptomyces violaceus
CCCCAGCCTCGGCCACGTCATCGAGTCGCTGGGCGTGCCGCTGACCGAGGTGGGCGCCCTGGTCGTGGACGGCCGTGAGGTGCCCGTGTCACACGTCCCGGCGGCCGGCGAGTCCGTGACCGTACGGCCCGTGGCACGCCCCCAGAAGGTCCCGGGCGCTCCCCTGCGCTTCCTCCTCGACGTGCACCTCGGCACGCTGGCCCGCCGGCTGCGGCTGCTCGGCGTGGACACGGCCTATGAGTCGACCGACATCGGCGACCCGGCGCTGGCCGCTCGTTCGGCGGCGGAACAGCGGGTCATGCTGAGCCGGGACCGGGGGTTGCTGCGCAGGCGTGAGCTGTGGGCGGGGGCGTTCGTGTACAGCACCCGGCCCGAGGAGCAGCTGCGGGACGTCCTGGACCGGTTCCGCCCCGAGCTGCGCCCCTGGACGCGCTGCACCGCCTGCAACGGGGTGCTCCGCAAGGCGACCAAGGAGGAGGTCGCGGATCAGCTCAAGCACGGCACGCACGCGACGTACGACGTGTTCGCGCAGTGCACCGCGTGCGGCAGGGCGTATTGGAGGGGGGCGCATCACGAGCAGTTGGAGGCCATCGTGGAGCGTGCGGTTGCGCTGTGCTCGGAGCGCCGTTGATTGCTGGGCGCCGTGGGGAACTGCGGGCCCGCCGTGGCTGGTCGCGCAGTTCCCCGCGCCC
>KL569238.1:22325-25358 GCA_000715635.1 Streptomyces violaceus
GTTCCCCGCGCCCCTGATGGGGCGCGTCTAGCGCCTGGTCAGATCCGCCTTGCCGCAGGCGATGCCGTCCCTGTTGCGGTCCAGGCCCAGTGGGTCGTCCTTGCCGTTGACCTTCAGGCGGCCGTAGTCGTTCGCCTTCAGCCACTCGCACCGAGCGGCCGCCGACTTCTTCACCTCCGCCGGGAAGTCGGTCGGGACGCAGACGTTGACCGACCCATAGTGCCGGTCGCAGCCGGAGATCGTCGGGCTGACCTTCTGCGACACCCGCTTCTTGCCGGGCTTCACCACCTTGCCCTCGGGCGCGTCCGCGAAGTCGTGGACATGCGCTGACGCGTCCGTCGCCTTGAGCGCCTGCGGGCCCTGGAGGTGCACCCACTTCGCCACCGACGGCACCCCGTTGGCGTCGACCGCGAAGAGCATGTACCAGCCGGGCGGGGCCAGGTTGGGGTTGCTCGTCACGTTCAGGTCGACGTTGTTGCCGTCGACGGACAGCGGCAGGTCCACGAACCGCTGGTTCGGGTCGGAGGAGTGCGTGACGGCGGCCGGGCGGATCAGCTCGGCCTTGGCGATGGGGCGGTCGACGGTGATCCGCTGGGTGTCGCCGTAGGTCCACTCGGTGTCGATCACCGAAGTGATCGTGGGGCGCGGGCCCTTGAACAGGTAAGGCGGGCTGTAGACCGACACGTCGTGGTTCCAGGTGCCGTTGCCCGGGTTGTCGCCGGTGGTCATCACCCGGCCGTCGGGGAGCAGGAACGCCGAGGAGTGGTAGCCGCGCGCCTCGGGGTCGACGGCCACCGGGTCGAAGGTCTCCGATTCGGGGTCGAAGAGCGACGTCTCGTACACCGGGTCGGCGCGGTTGTGCAGGGCGCCTCCCGTCTCCAGCACCTTGCCGTCGGGCAGGAGGACGGCGGAGACGTACATCTTGCCCTGGTTCCCGGTCTGCGGGACGGGCCCGTCGCCCAGGTCGACCGTGCCCTGCGGGATCGGCGGCCCGGCCACGTACGAGGGGTTCGGCTGCTTGAGGTCGATGATGTCGGTCAGGCGGTTCGCCTCCGGGTTGGAGTCGATGTTGCCGCCGCCGAGGGTGAGGACCTTCTGGTCCTGCGCCGGGGGCAGCAGCACACTCGCCGACTGGTCGCGCTCGTCCTTCTTCTGAAGGCCCGGCACCTGGGTGATCGTGTTGGCGTCGTAGTCGTAGAGCGCCGAGCCCGTGCCCGGGATGTTGTTGCCGAAGACGTGGCTGCCCGAGTAGAAGAGGCGGCCGTCCTGCATGAGGATCATCGACGGGTACAGGCCCCAGTAGGACCAGGTCTGGTTGACCTTCCAGGTCGGCTGCCACTTCTGCTCGGCCTGGGAGAACAGTTCGGCGGTGACCGAGCCGGTGGAGTCCTCGCGCAGGCCGCCGAAGGAGATGACGTCACCGTTGCCGAGGATCGTGGCCGACGGGTACCAGTGGCCGTCGTTCATGTCGTTGGTCCTGGAGTAGGTCTCGGTCTCCGGGTCGAAGACGTACGAGTCCTTGTAGCCCTGGTAGCCGACGGTGCCGTCCGCCGAGGGATAGCCCTTGTTGCCGCTCATCACCAGCACGCGCCCGTCCTGGAGCTGCACGTGCCCGGCGCAGAACATGTCCTTCGGCGTGGGGACGACCTTGTAGGAGCCGTCCGCCGGGTCGTAGACCGCCGAGGTGAAGGTGCCGGCCTCGAACATCGACTGGTCGTTGCCGGAGCCTGCGATGAGCAGCACCTTGCCGTTGTGCAGGACGACGGAGTGCATGGAGCGGACCGGGTTCCGCGTGGGCAGCACGTCCCACTTGCCGTCGGCGCACTGTTCGGCGGTGCCGGTGCACTCCGGCGGCAGGACCGGGTCGGGGACCTGGTCCATCGTGTAGTCGTCGGTGGTGGCGGAGCCGGTGCCGTAGACGGAGACGCCCCAGGAGATGCGGTCCGTGCCGGCCGGGACCTCGGGGGTGCGGACCGTGGCCTCGGCCCAGTCCCCGGCCAGGTCCAGCGTCTTGAGGTCGGTCCAGTACTGCCAGCCTGCCGTCGCGTCGTGCCGGAAGAGGGTGAGGGACGCGTCCGGGGTGGTCGTCTTGTACCAGAGGCCCAGGTCGTACTGCTTGCCCGGCGTCACCACCGGTGCGCACTCGGCGGACTCGGTGATCAGGGCCTTGCGGTCGCCGTCGGCGCGGCGGGTCAGCTCGACCTTCATGGCCTTGCCGCCGGAGTGCGCGTCGGTCGTGGTGGTGAAGGTGAAGTCGTTGTCGCCCCAGCCGGACTTCTCCCAGCAGTAGGGCATGTCGCCGGTGCCGGCGGTCTCGAAGCCGGGGTTCTTGATGAGGTTGGCGGCGGAGGCGGGCTGGGGTGCGGTCAGCAGGAGGCCGGCCGTGAGCGCGCCCACGCCGGCGAGTGCGGTCCTTCTCCGGTACCTGTTCACACGGCTCTCCTTGCGGTGCGGCCGTCACGCACGGGCTTCTCACCGGCCCGGCGCGGCAGATAGACCAGCGCTTCGGTCCCCGCGAAGCGCAGGACGAACGTCGTCACCAGCGCGAGCGCGGTGGCGGACAGCACGCCCAGGTGGAACTGGTGCACGAACAGGGCGATCAACGGGATGCGCAGCACCAGATCGGCGTTGGCGAGCAGCGCGAACCGCCCGGCCCGGTCCCACCAGCGGCGGTGCCGGCGCCGCTCGCGGAACAGCAGATGCTCGATGAGCAGGAAGTTCCAGGCGACGCCCAGCTGGTTGGCGAGGATCTCCGCCGGTACGTAGTGCATTCCGACGGCGGTCAGCGCCCACAGGCCCAGCAGGTTCGGTACGAAGCCGGTGAGCCCGATCAGGCCGAAGCCGACCATGCGCGCGACCGGCGAGGCGGCGCGCAACCCGGCCAGGTGGCGCAGGAAGCGCAGGCCCTCCTGCGCGGTCGACTTGGACTCCCCGGCGAACCGGTCCTGGAAGACGAAGGGCACCTCGGTGACCGTGCGCGGGCGGCTGCGGACGGCGAGTTCGAGGAGGATCTTGTAGCCGAGCGGCTGGAGG
>KL569238.1:25567-25917 GCA_000715635.1 Streptomyces violaceus
GCGGCTGGAGGACCTCCGCCGTGACGGCGCTGCGGCGGATCGCGAAGAAGCCGCTCATCGGGTCGCTGATGCCGCGCAGCCTGCGCGGGAACAGCGCCTTGGTCAGCCAGGTCGCCCCGCGCGAGACGAACACGCGGTAGCTGCCCGCGAGACCGGCCCGGCTGCCGCCCTTGATGTACCGGGAGGCGACGACGAGCCCGGCGTTCGCCCGCTCGCCGGTGGCGACCAGGTCGGGCACGAGCGACGGCGGGTGCTGGCAGTCGCCGTCCAGGACGACGATCCAGTCGGAGGTCGCCGCCTTCATGCCCTCGACGACCGCGCCGCCGAGCCCGCCCACCGGCTCCCCCCCG
>KL569238.1:26087-27944 GCA_000715635.1 Streptomyces violaceus
TCAGAGATGTGTATAAGAGACAGAGCCCGCCCACCGGCTCGTCCCGGTGCAGGACCGCCACCGGGAAGGGGCAGTCCTGCGCCGCCTTCTGGATGACCTCGGGCGTGTCGTCGGTGGAGTCGTCCACGAAGACGACCTCGCAGGGCAGCCGGGCCGGGACGGCCTCAGTGATCTGGTGCAGCAGCTGCCGTACGTTCGCCGACTCGTTGAACGTCGGTACGACGATGGTGACGGCGCCCGGTTCGGGGATCTCGGCGGTCTCGACGACCTCACCGGGGACGGTGGACTCCTGGCTCATCGCGCGCCTCCGGCGGACGTCTGGATCTGGCGGATCTCGATGCGGTCCTCGCCGGTGCCGAAGGTGGCGACCGGGTCCGAGTGCTCCATGGCGGCCTTGACGTTGGGCAGGTCGGCCGCGTCACGCCGTACCGTCGGCGAGGCGACCACGTAGTCCAGGTCCTTCCAGCCGCGCGGCATCGTCTTCGTCACCGCCGGGTCGAGGTCGGCCTTGTAGAACCAGATGACGCCGAGCCCCGGCCGGTAGCCCTGGTGCACCAGGTCCAGCCAGAGGGCGTCGTCCACCAGCACCCGGGTGCGCTCCGGGTCCTCGACCTCCGTGGCCAGCCACTTCGAGGCCGCCTGGTAGCCGGCGTTGGCGTCGGTGGTGACGGCGATGCGGGCCCCGTCGTACCAGCGCGGTACGACGTAGGCGGCCGCGGCGAGGGCCAGGACCGCGGCCAGCGCGTACCGGCCCAGGCTGACGTACCGTTTCTCCGCCTCGGAGCGCCGACGGCTCAGCACCCCGTGGGCGACGGAAGCGGTTCCGCCGGCGAGGACGAGCGCGAGGAACGGCAGGGCCTGGATGACGTACATCGCGGGCAGATAGCCGTTGGGGCGCAGGGCCAGCGCGGCGAAGATCGCGACGGCCAGGGCCGGTCCGGCCAGGGCCCGGGCGGTGACCGACCAGCGCCAGGTGACGAGGAGCAGCAGGGCGCCCGCGAGCCCGCCCAGGGGCAGGATCTTGTCGTAGTACAGCCACGACTGGAGCACGCCCCAGGAGCCGGATCCCTGGTCGAGGATGAAGCCGGAACCGGGTCTGGTCATCTGGTACTTGACGCCGTCCCAGAGGGAGACATGCCCGGCGCCCGGCAGCAACTCGCCCTTCAGCAGGGCGAACAAGGGGTACGCGAAGCCGATCAGCACGCAGGCCGTGACGGCTCCCGTGAGGGCGAACTTGCGGGTGTCCTTGTGGCTGTGCCGCCACATGGTGAGGAACAGGGCGGGCAGGACGACGAGCATCGTCTCTTTGGTGAGGACAGCCGTGGCGGCCGCGATGCCCGCGCCGAAGTGGTGCCAGAGATGACGGCTCGGGGACGCGGCCAGGGTGAACGCCAGCAGCGTCCACATCACCGCGAGGTTGTCGAGGAAGATCTCCCGCTGGAGGACCACGGACAGCGGGGAGAGCCCGAAGAACACCATGCCGAGTCCGGCCGCCCAGCGGGGCAGCGCCAGGCGACGGCCCAGCACGAAGACGAGGACCGCGCTGATGCCGCTGATCAGCAGCATCGCGGCGCGCATGGTGCCCACCGTCATCGACTCGGGGCTGATCAGCGCGGGGATCCAGGTCAGCAGGGCGATCTGGATCCAGCCGAGCGGCGGATGGTCGTACCAGTAGGTGTAATGGGCGAGGCCGTTGCCCTGCTGGACCGACCAGGCCTGGGCGAGGTACGTGCCCTCGTCGTCGCTGAGGGCCGGGTAGTCGGCGATGTTCCAGCCCTGCACGATGAGGATCGCGACCAGGAGCACACCGCACAGGATCAGGTCGGGCCGGGAGGAGCGGAGCCGGCTCGGCGGCTC
>KL569238.1:28187-29329 GCA_000715635.1 Streptomyces violaceus
GGCTGCCGCTGCGCGGGGACCTTCGGGGTGGTCGCCGCGGGAAGGGTGGAGGTCACGCGGGAACGTCCTCTCGGGTCACGGGGACGTCCTGCCGGTCCACCGGCGTGTCCTGCCGGTTCGCTGCCGTCTCGTCGAGATGGGCGCCGACATGGGTCGTCAGCTCCCAGTCGTTGCGGCCGCGCTGCTCACGCCACACGGCGCGCACGGCCGCCCCGGCGAGCAGGACCTGGTAGAAGGGGCCGCCCAGGATCAGCTTCAGGTAGTGCCCGAAGCGGACACGCAGCCCGTACTGCTTGCCGAAGTCGTGCAGTCCGACGACCTCGAAGACGAAGGTGACCAGGGCGGTGACGGCCGGCAGGAAGGTGATGAAGGCGATGCCGACGGGCACGTCCAGGAACAGCGCGATCGCTACGTTCAGCGGGATGATCAGGCCGGTGAAGGCCTGCATGAACGGCGTCATCAGGGTGTAGCGGGCGAGCAGCCGCTGCCCGAGGGTGGGCAGTTGCTTCCAGTCCTTCTTCCGGTACACCTGGAGGAACCCCTGGTTCCAGCGGGTGCGCTGCTTCAGCAGGGACATCAGCGAGCCCGGGGTCTCCTCCCGGGTCACCATGTCGGAGTCGTAGGCGACGACGACCTTCTTGCCGACGCTGGAGAGCCTGACGCCCAGGTCGCAGTCCTCGGCGAGGCAGTTCGGGTCCCAGCCGTCGGCTTCCCTGAGGACGTCCGTGCGGACGAAGACCGTGTTGCCGCCGAGCGGAATGAAACCTTTCTGCGCGTGCAGATGGAGCCGCGAGCGGAACCAGAAGAAGTACTCCAGGCAGTTGCGCAGGCTGTACCAGCTGGAGTGGAAGTTGATCAGCTGCACCCCGCCCTGGACGACGTCCGCGCCGGTGGTGCGGAAGGCGTGGTCGACGTGCGCGAGGAGCTCGGGGTGGACCTGGTCCTCCGCGTCGAAGACACCGACGACGTCGCCGCGGCAGTGCGGCAGTGCCGTGTTCATGGCCTTCGGCTTGTTCTTCTTCTCGTGCGTGTCGACGACGACCCGGACCCGTGGATCACGTGCCGCGGCCTTTTCGGCCACCTCGGTGGTCTCCGGGTCGTCGTGCCCGACGATCACGATGATCTCGAAGTCGGTGTGGCTC
>KL569238.1:29561-31207 GCA_000715635.1 Streptomyces violaceus
GATCGTGTGGTCCAGCACCGCCTGTTCGTGCCGGGCGGGCAGCAGCAGCGAGAACGAGACGTGCTCGTCCCCGTCCGGACTGCTGAACCGCGTGGAGGCGAGCACTTCCGGCGTACGCCAGGCGTGCATCTGCCACCACAAGGTGAAGGCCGCCATCCAGAACAGGGCCAGTGACACGGCAGCGATGAAGACAGACGTCAGCAAACAGATCCCCCCAGATCCCAGAACCCCCAGTGGTGACAGTGGGCCTGTGTGGCCCCATCCGTCACGGCACTGTGCAGAGGTTAAGGGGGAACTGTGAAGCCTGGGGGCTGTTCAGATAAAGAGCACGTTTCCGTTGATACGTGACTTCAGCCACTCAATACCGCTCGCAGGCGGTCAGGTTCGGTCGTCGGGGCGTCGCAGGTGAAGTTACGGCAGACGTACGCGGCCGGTTCACCGCCGACCAGCGGACGGTCCACGAGCAGCGGGAACTCGTCACTCTCCGGAGCGCCGACGGCGACGACCGCGCCCGGCGCGGTGCCCAGAAGTGCCGTGCGGTGCAAGGTCTTCGTACCCTCGTGATCGAGGGACGGCCCCACGATCGCGACCTCGCGCGGCCCGTCCAGCGCGGCCTCCGCCGCGGCGAGCCCCCAGCCGATGAAGCGGGGCACCCGCGGCCCGAGCGCCTTGACGACACCCAACGCCCGCTCGGCGGCGGTGCGATGGGGCTCCGATCCGGTGTGCGCGGCATAGCCGAGCAGGGCGTTCGCCGCCGCCGTCCAGCCGGACGGGGCGGCGTTGTCGGTCGGGTCCTGCGGGCGGCGGATGAGCTGCTCGGCGTCGGCGGCCGTGTCGTACAGGGAGCCCGACTCCGGGTCGGTGAAGCGGACCAGGACATGGTCGAGGAGGAACCCGGCGAACTCCAGCCAGACGCCCTCACCCGTGACGGACGCGAGCGCGAGGAAGCCCTCCGCCACGTCGGCGTAGTCCTCCAGTACGCCCGCGTTGGCGCCGGCGTGGCCGTCCTTGCTGGTGCGGGTGAGCCGGGCCTGCTCGTCGAGGTGCAGCCGGACGAGGAGGTCGGCGGCGGCGACGGCGGCCTCGACGAGGTCGGGCCGGTCGAAGTAGGCGCCGGTCTCGGCCAGCGCGGCGATCGCCAGCCCGTTCCAGGCGGCCACGACCTTGTCGTCCCGGCCGGGCGCGGGACGCTCCGACCTCGCCGCGAGCAGCCGCTCCCGGACGGAGGCGATCTTCCCGGCGTCGACCAGCCCTTCCTGCTGCTGAGGCAGCTGGAGGACGGAGGCACCCTCTTCGAAGGTGCCCTCCTCGGTCACACCGAAGTACTGCGCGGCGAGCTCGGCGTCCTGCTCGCCGAGGACCTCACGCAGCTGCTCGGGCGTCCACGCGTAGTACACGCCCTCGACGTGCTTGCCGGTCCCGTCGTCGCTGTCGGCATCGAGCGCGGAAGCGAACCCGCCCTCGTTCGTACGCAGTTCGCGCACCATGAAGTCGGCGGTCTCCAGGGCGACCCGGCGCGCGAGTTCCGAGCCGGTGGCACGCCAGAGGTGGGCGTACACCCGGCACAGCAGGGCGTTGTCGTACAGCATCTTCTCGAAGTGCGGCACGACCCAGTCACGGTCGACGGACTGTCTCTTATACACATC
>KL569238.1:31372-32810 GCA_000715635.1 Streptomyces violaceus
AAGCCCCCCGCCGAGCTGGTCGTAGATGCCGCCCCGGGCCATGCGCTCGCAGGTGTCGGACGCCATCTGCAGGGCACCTTCGGCGCCGGTCCGCGCGTGATGCCGCAGCAGGAACTCCAGCACCATGGACGGCGGGAACTTCGGCGCCCCGCCGAATCCGCCGCGCTGCGGGTCGTACTCCCGGGTGAGCCCGAGCAGCGCCTGCGCGAGCTCCTCCTCACCGGGAGTCTGCGCATCCCCGTAGGAGATCTCCCGGGCCGCCAGATCCCGGACGATCTTCCCGGCGACCTCGGTGACCTCGTCCCGCCGCTCGTCCCACGCCTGATGCACGCCCTGCAGCACCTGCCGGAAGGAGGGCATGCCCTGGCGGGGGGCGGGCGGGAAGTACGTACCGAAGTAGAAGGGCTCGGCGTCCGGAGTGAGAAAGACGGTCATGGGCCAGCCGCCCTGCCCGGTCGCCGCCTGCACGGCCTCCATGTAGACCGCGTCCACGTCGGGGCGCTCTTCGCGGTCGACCTTGACGCTCACGTAGTGCGCGTTGACGTACTCGGCGGTCTGCTGGTCCTCGAAGGACTCGTGAGCCATGACGTGACACCAGTGACAACTGCTGTATCCGACGCTGAGCAGCACGGGCACGTTCCGCTTGCGGGCCTCCTCGAAGGCCTCCGCCGACCAGGGCCACCAGTCGACGGGGTTGTCGGCGTGCTGAAGGAGGTAGGGGGACGTCTCGTGCGCCAGTCGGTTCGGCATGGTGTCCATCCTGCCGCAGTACCCCGCCGGTCACGCGTCAGGCGCCGCCCGGGCGACGCTCCCGACGCACGCCCGCCGGGCACGCGGCGCGCCGCCGGGCCCGTGTCTTCACACAATCATGCGAGGCACGCCCCCTCGCAACGATGCGCCGTCCGCAGCACACTTGACCAAGGAAACGATCGAGAACACGACCGAGGCGACAGAAGAGAACGTTGTTGCCGCCGGAGGGGGACGTGACATGCGGGACAGTCATCGGGCGGAGGCCGAGGGGCTGTTGGCGCGGGCCGTGGAGGAGGAGGTGCGGCGGACCGGCGGGCGCAGCGACGGGAAAGTGCTGCTCGCGCGAGCGCGCGGGGGACTCGACGGGATGGCGCGGAGCGCGGCCGAGGAATACGAGGCCTACACGCGTGCCCTGGACGAGGCGGCGGCCGGACAGCTCACCTTCGGGCAGCGGTACGCCCGTGAGGGCGCAGGGACGCCGCTGCTGGTGGCCGGGGTCGCGGCGGTCGCGGCCGTCGTCGCCGACATGGCCCTCGGCACGGACACCGGGACGGCGCTGGGCGCGGGCGTGACCGTCGGGGTCGTGGGCGCCGCGGCGACGGTCGTGAAGGTGGTCGGCTCACATCTGCCGGCCGCGAGCCGCCGCGCCGGGGCCGTGAGCTGTCTCTTATACACACTCTGAGCGGGC
>KL569238.1:33004-33621 GCA_000715635.1 Streptomyces violaceus
ACACTGGAGGTGCGGGGCATCCGGCCGTTCCTTGACCAGCAGCGGGTGCTCGCCGCCTCCACCGGACCGAAGCAGACGGGGCCGCGGCTGCGGGGCACGGACAAGAGCGCGGCGGCGCGCGGGCGCAATGTGCTGGAGCAGTCCTTCGCGCAGCTTCCGGACCCGGCGGAGCCGTTCGCGGGGCGGCGACCGGAGCTGGCGCAGATCCGGCAGTGGGTGCAGGCGGCCCGCGCGAGCACGGAGACCCGGCCGACGGTGGTCGTCCTGCACGGCACGCCCGGCAGTGGCCGTACGACGCTCGCGGTGCGGGCCACGCACGATCTGCGGGACTACTTCCGCGGCGCCTGCGTCGTCGATCTGCGTGCCGAGGGCCCGGGCGGGTCCCCGCTGTCCACCCGCGACGCCCTGCTGCACCTGCTCAACCGGCTCGGGGCGCCCCGTGAGCAACTGCTGTTCCGTGAGCGCTCCTCCCCCGACCAGCAGGTCAAGCGGCTGAGCGAGCTGTACCACCAGCATCTGACCGGCCTGCCGGTCACGATCGTCCTGGACGACGCGTCGGACGCCGAGCAGGTCCGCGCCCTGGTGCCGGAGCGGTCCGACAGTCTGGTGCTGGTGAC
>KL569239.1:0-1153 GCA_000715635.1 Streptomyces violaceus
CGTGGTCGCAGGCGGCGGCGGGGCGTTCATGCACGCCACCCACACCATCCCCCGCGTATCCGTCGCGAACGTCGACGAGCAGGACTTCCGCTGCTACCCGCTGCGCGGTGACTCCCTCGCCTTCTACAGCCGGCTCTACGGCCGCCGGCTGCGCATGCGCCGCTTCTTCACGCTCACCGAGGCCGAAGCGACGGCCGTGATCGCCGAGCGCCTCGGCATCCGGCCGGCCCGTGCCCCGGGCGCCTCGGCCCGTGTCACCCGGCGCGTCCGCCTGGTCGCCGGGCTGCTCGGCACCGGCCGCCGGCCCGACAAGGCCAAGCGGTTCCGGCTGCCCGTACGGAAGATCTACACGTCGCTGTTCTCGCCGAGCTCGGCGACCTACAGCCCGCCGTTCTTCAAGTGCTTCCTGCGCCTGGACGTCTCCCCGGACTCGGTCCGCCTGCGCTGCTACGCGGCCACCGGCGACCGCGCCCAGGAACTCTCCCCACCGATCGAGGACGAGGTGACGATCCCGCTGCGCTGACCCGCGGCGGCGGGAACAGCGCGGGCAGTCGCGGGGTTGGTACAGCCGTAGCCATTGAACGTTCAATGATGGAGGGTCCGTGCCTCTGACCTCACGACCGCTGCGCAAGCTGGGTTTCCTGACCATCGGGCTGTTCGACGAGGCGGACCCACGCCGCGGCCACGAGTCGACACTGGAGATCATCGAGCTGGGCGAGCGGCTCGGCTTCGACAGCGCTTGGGTACGCCACCGCCATCTGCAGTACGGCATCTCCTCCCCCGTCGCGGTCCTGTCCGCGGCCTCCCAGCGCACCCGCCGCATCGAGCTCGGCACGGCGGTCATCCCGCTCGGCTGGGAGAACCCGCTGCGGCTGGCCGAGGACCTGGCCACCGTCGACCTGCTGTCCGGCGGCCGGCTCAACCCGGGCGTCAGTGTGGGC
This sequence comes from Streptomyces violaceus, assembly GCA_000715635.1. GTDB lineage: Bacteria > Actinomycetota > Actinomycetes > Streptomycetales > Streptomycetaceae > Streptomyces > Streptomyces violaceus. The sequence continues at coordinate 942 of KL569239.1, forward strand.
CCGCCGATGCACTTCGACCAGGTCAAGGGCGCGCTCTACCCGGACACGGCCGACGCCGAGGACTTCGGCCACGGGCGGGTGGAGCGGCTGCTGGACTTCGTGCGGGGCAAGCCGGCCACGGACTTCAGCGGGGTCGAGGGCTTCGAGGTCTTCTCGGACCGGGTGCAACCCCACTCCCCCGGCCTGGGCCGCCGTATGTGGTCTGTCTCTTA
>KL569239.1:1357-3031 GCA_000715635.1 Streptomyces violaceus
TACGGCGGCGGCAGCCTGCGGTCGGCCCGGTGGGCCGGCGAGCACGGCATGAACCTCCTCACGAGCAGCGTCGTGAAGGCCGAAGACCCCGACGGACCCTACGACTTCGCGGAGATCCAGCTCTCCCACATCCGCGCCTTCCGCGCCGCCCACCCCGGCGGCGAGGCCGCCCGCGTCTCCCAGGGCCTCGTCGTCATCCCCACGGACTCGGCCACGCCCGAACAGCGCGCCCGGTACGAGGAGTACGCCGACCGGCGCACCCCTCGTACGACCGAACCGCAGGGCCCGGCGCGGCTGCTGTTCGCGCCGGACCTGGTGGGCACCTCGGCGGAGATCGCCGAGCGGCTGCACGCGCACGCCGCGTTCCGGGAGGTGGACGAGGTGGCGTTCGCACTGCCGTTCACGTTCGAGCACGAGGACTATGTACAGATCCTCACCGACATGGCGACGAAGCTCGGGCCGGCGCTGGGGTGGCGAGCGGACACCCCCTAGGTCTCCCGGCGGACCAGGCCGGCTCCGGGCACTCAACAGAAGGGAGCGTCCGGTGCGTTGGCCCAGAAGGACAGGAACGACCAAGTCTGGGCTCCGATGCGCCCGTCGACGACAATGCGGGCACATCGCTGGAAGTCCACTGTCGCGGATTGCGTAACCGGGCCAAAGTCCCCGTCCTCGTCCAGGCCGGCGCCAATGGCCTGATTCAGGTAACACTGGGCTTGTTGGACTACCGCACCGGATGACCCCCGGCTGAGGCTCGGTCGTCTGTTGGTGTAGTCGCATATGTCGTCCGGCCCCTGCGCCACGAGGATTGCTGGACGCTTCAACTTATGTTCGGCCGGAGCGCTGGTCGCCGCGGCCGTCGCAGAAGTACCGGGCGATGCCGCGAAAGTCGGTGGTCCTGCAAGGGAAATCGAAAGAGCCGCGGCCGCCGCGGCGGTGAGCACACGTCGCATCCTGATCACCTCCAGGTAGCATCCCATTTCTCATCGTGCGCTTCCCTCACCTGGGCTGCATCTCGGGGAATGCTGTCGGCGCTGCCTTCGCAGACCCACCGAGTTCCGATGCGGCTCCACTCGTGTCCGTCGAAACCGATGCCGCGAACTATCGCCGTGGCCCCTCTCATAGACGCCCATCGGATATCGCTCAACTGATGCTCGTGTTAAAGAAATTGACGAACCATCGCTTGGCGAAGGAATGACCGGGACTTGCCCGCGATCGTCTGCAACAACTGATGGTTCGCGGCGATGTGAACCGTGGCCTCGTAGGGGGCAGGCAAGCTCTTCATACCGGGTCGCGACAGTCCGGTGCCGCTTGAGGCGGTCGATTCCGCCTCGACCGCATGTCGGGCCTCATAGACAGACCGTCGTCGACGGGCCTTCGCGAACCGGACCCTCACTCGGCGATCGGCTGAGCAATCGCTTGGCTCGTCCGCGTAGGAGAGATCATCATGTGGGAATGTCTGAGAACTCATCCTCTGTAGCGCAGACGGTAGTGCGGCTCACTCGGTACACCAAGACGGATCAGGACGAGATCCTCGGCGAGGGCGATGATCCCTTCGGTGTTGCCGCGGCCCGTTTGGTCTGGCTGCCCAAGAAGGAACACTTCGGTATCAGGCACGGCGACCGGCTTGTGGCACACGCCGGCCTGCTACGGCTGCCGGTTGCCATTGGCTACACC
>KL569239.1:3245-4018 GCA_000715635.1 Streptomyces violaceus
TCAGAGATGTGTATAAGAGACAGTCGGTGGAGTGGCCGTCGCACCCGACATGCAAGGCAGGGGGTTGGCTCGTCTCGTGGTCACAACAGCACTGGACCATGCTCGCACGATGGGCCCCCGGCACGCGCTCCTGTTCTGCAGACCTCCCCTCGTGCCGCTGTACCATCGCCTCGGATGGCACCCGCTCGACGAGCAGGTAGTCGTCGAGCAACCAGAAAGCCGCCTGGTGGCCATGCCGTTGCGAACCATGGTGACGCCCTTGCGCGACAACGCGAACTGGCCTTCAGGGCCGGTGCGTCTGTACTCCCTCCCGATGTGACGGGCCCCGCCCAGCCTCACGTGCGCAGCGCCCCTTTGATCGGTGCACTGGCTACGCGGGACTGGTCGGTGGGGCGTGGGTGTGGGCAGCGGGCTCGACCCCGCGCAGGAAGACCGGTGGCAGCCTCGGACCTACATCCGGGGAGCAACGTTGTCAGTGCCTCCTGCCAGTATGCGCAGATGGCCTCAACTGACAGCCTGCTCAGCACCCCTGACGATCAGTCCCGCGCCCACCTTCTGGAGCTGGTCGGTGCCATCGAACCGTGGGACCACCTGGAGCGCACTCATCTGGAGGCGGCCACGCAGTGGATCGTCGGCGGAGCCCCGCTCTACCGGGTGCGCAAGCCGGATGTTCCGGCGATGCACTTGGTGAGCTATCTCGTCGTCCTCGACGACACGCGCGGGCAACTACTGCTCGTCGCACACCGCAAGGCCTGTCTCTTATACACATCTCT
>KL569239.1:4179-4917 GCA_000715635.1 Streptomyces violaceus
GGTGAGGACCCGTGGGCCACGGTGGTCCGCGAGTGCCGTGAGGAGCTCGGCATCGCGGCCGTGGCGTCGCCGGTCGCCGGCGAGCGTCCCCTCTTCCTCACCGTCACCCGAACCCGGGGGCGGGGGGCGCACACCGACATCTCGCTCTGGTACCTCCTCAATGCCGGCGCCGACACCGTCACCTCCTACGACCACAGGGAGTTCGACGCGATCCGGTGGCTGACCGACGAACAGGTGCTCGAGCAGCCGGAGGAACTGCTCGACCCCCACATGCATCGCTTCACCCGCAAGCTGCAGCACACCCGTACCAGGAGGCACCGCACGTAGCCTGCCCGCCGAACCGGCGCGGGTCACCAACGGCCCGGTGCGGTCCCGGTGATCGCTTCCGACGGCTTGCCGTCCACCCCGGCGGGCACGTCCCCGGCGAGCATCACCCGGTGCATGATCCGCGGGTGGTCGAGGTGCGCGGTGTCGCCGGGAGCCAGGTGCATGGTGGCGCGGTTGTCCCAGAACGCCACGCTGCCCGGCTCCCAGCGGAACCGGACGGTGTACTCGGGCCGGACCGCCTGCTCGAGCAGCATGTCCAGGATCGCGCTGCTCTCGGGCCGGGAGAGGCCGGCGATCTGCTCGACGTAGTAGCCGTTGACGTAGAGGATCCGCTCCCCCGTCTCCGGGTGGACGCGCACCAGCGGGTGCAGCGAGGCGACCTGGCGGTCCAGCAGGTGCCGGACGTACGAG
>KL569239.1:5135-5345 GCA_000715635.1 Streptomyces violaceus
GGCCGACGCCGAGCCGGTGCTCGGCCCGCAGCCCGTCGACGAACTCCCGCAGCGGCGCGGAGAGTCCCGCGTACGCCGCCGCCAGGTTCGACCAGGTGGTGTCTCCGCCGTAAGGCGGTACGGTCTCGGCGCGCAGGATCGTCGCGGCGGGCGGGTCGACGCGGGCGCCGTGGTCGCAGTGCCAGCCGCGCAGCAGGGTGTGGCGGCGGC
>KL569239.1:5599-6749 GCA_000715635.1 Streptomyces violaceus
GCCACTCGTCGTGCTCCATGCCGAACCGCCCGCCCAGTTCGAGACGGTCCGCGGTCGTCTCGATCTCGGGGAAGTCCGGCGGCGAGGCCTTGCCGCGCCGGGGCAGCACCACGGTCTCGCCGAACCGGCGCGCGAACGCCACATGCCCGGTGTGGTCCAGCCGCTGCCCCCGGAAGAACACCACCTTCCACCGCAGCACCGCCGCCCTGATCGCAGCGATCACGGTGTCGTCGAGGTCCGCGGCCAGGTCGACGCCGCTGATCTCGGCGCCGATGTGCCCGGCGACCGGCTTCACCTCCACCCCGGCGTCCCGCGCCGACTCGTCCGTGATCGGGCTGTCCGTCGTCATGAGCGCTCCGCTGGTCGTGGGCGTGTGCCTGCCTTCCCGAAGATCGTGACAGCGATCTCCGCCCGAGGCGACACCGCACCCGCGCTCCTCACACCTCGAACTCCCGGATCGTGGTGTTCCGGAACACCGCCCGCCCGTCGACGGTGAACAGCGCGAGCCCGGTGTCGACCAGGTACGGGAAGGCCGCCGTCGAGTGCACGTACCGGCCATCGTCCAGGAACAGTTCCACCGATGTGCGGTCGACCAGGACGCGGAGTGTCACCGTGCGCCGGGCCGGGTCGAAGGGGCTGTGGCTCTCCTGCCATCTGCCCGACATGTCCGGGGACACGGTGGGGCGGCGGTTGAGGTAGGCGTAGTCGCGGTGGACTCCGGCGTCGATGTGCCGGACGCCGTCCGGGGAGCGCCGCAGTTGTACTCCCGCGCCCGTGAGCTGGTCCCAGGCGATCTCGCAGGTCAGCTCGTAGGCGGTGCCCCGGTAGTCGAGGACGCGGGTGCCGTCGACCTCCAGGTCGCCGAGCCGTACCGTGCGCGAGACGTACCGGTCGAGCGCGGCGACCGGCCGGGACACCAGGTGGTAGGTCCCGTCGGCGGCGCGCTTCAGCGTGATCTCGCGGACGATCGAGTCGGTGCCGTTGAAGCCGTCGCTGTCGATGGTGGGCGTGATGTGGGCGTAGTCCCAGTTGTTCAGCCAGCCGATCGCGTAGCGGGTGTCCTCGTCGAGCGTGCCGTCGGCGCCGCGTTTGTCGAAGGTGACGGCTCCGTACCAGTCCCAGCCGTGGTCGAGCCACTGCGGTTCGGCGG
>KL569239.1:6950-11788 GCA_000715635.1 Streptomyces violaceus
CGGTTCGGCGGTGTCGGCGGTGAAGGCGCTGCCGTCGAAGGAGCCCGTCCAGTACGCGTACGTGTTCGGCAGCCCGGCGGCCTTGCCGTTGGCGCTCACGCCGAGCACCCACTTCACCGTGCCGTCCCCGGCGCGGATCCGGAACAGGTCGGGGCACTCCAGCACACCGATGCCGCCCTTGACGAAACCGCTCACGTACGTCCAGGACTTGAGGTCGGCGGAGTGGTAGAAGCCCACCTTGTCGTTCTCGGCGAGGGTCATCACCCACCGGCCGCGTTCCTCGTCGCGGATCGCCTTGGGGTCGCGGAAGTCGCGCACTCCGGGGTTGGGCAGTACCGGGTCGGTGCCGTGCGGGGTGAACGAACGGCCGCCGTCGGTGGAGTAGTACAGGTACTGCGCCTGGTCGCTCGGACCGTCGTGCGGCGACATCGTGGCCAGGACGATGACCGCGCCCGGTCCAAAGCCCGCCGTGTCGTCGGTGTCGACCACCGCCGAGCCCGACCAGACGTCACCGTTGGGGGTGGTGTCCTTGGGTACGGCGATCCCCCGGTCCGTGAAGGAGACCAGGTCGGTGCTGGTGGCCAGGCGCCAGGCGGTGCCGACCTCGCCGGAGAGGTAGTCGGCGTTGTGGAGGTAGTAGTAGTGGTACGCGCCGTCGATCCAGACCGGGCGCTGCGGGTCGTTCTTCCACTGTTCGGGGACGGTGAAGTGATACGCGGCGCGGTAGCTCGCGTGTGCCGTCCGGGGCCTGGCCACGGCCGGGCCCGCCGCGGCGGGCAGTATCGCGCCGGCCGCGCCCACGGCCGAACCGGCGAACAGCGCTCTCCTGCTGATCCCGCTCATCACACTCGTTCCTCTCGTCGGAAACGGCGGCTCATGGGACCAGGACTCTCGGACCTAACTCGTTAAAGGTCAAGCGGTCGCACGCCTTGACAGGTCTGTGCGGCACTCACATCATCTGGGGCATCACCCCTCGTCTAACACGAGTTAGGCCCACAACGATGACCGACTCGCACCTCACCCGCCGCGCCCTCATGCGGTACGGCGCCTATGGCGCGGGGGCCGCCGCCCTGGCCGGCACCGCCGCGAGCTGGGACCGGCTCACCGGAGCCGACATCCCCGGCCGGGACGACGGCTCCCTAGTCGTCGCCACGCTGGGCCCCGCCTACGGGCCGGAGGCCATCCGCACGCTCCAGGAGGGCTTCCGCGAGCTGCACCCCGACATCAAGCTCCGGATCAACGCGGTCCAGGCCGTCGACTGGTCGGACTTCTTCGCGAAGATCCTCACCCAGGTCGCGGCGGGCACCGCCCCCGACCTCGTCTACGTCGCCACCGAGGGCGTGCAGCTGTTCGCGCAGCGGCTCGGCGTGGCCCTGGACAGATGGGTGCGGCGGGACGCGGCCGAGCTGAAGGAGTACTTCGCCGACGTCCACCCGTCACTGGTGGAGTCGATGATGTACGAGGGCAGCCTCTACCAGTTGCCGGTGGAGTTCAACGCGGCCGACATCTACTTCAACCGGCAGGTGCTGCGCCGGGCCGGAGCGGAATTCCCGCCGGCCGACTGGACCCGCGACGACTTCACCGCGCTGCTGCGGGACATGAAGAAGTCCGGCGGCTCCCGCTTCACGCCGTACTTCTGGACCAACCGGCTCTGGGGCGGTGTGGTGCCCTGGCTGTTCGCGAACGAGACCAACCTGCTCGCCGAGTCCAAGGCGCCCGGCGGGCAGTGGCTCTGGGACGGCTTCTATCCGGCAGCTCAGCGCGAGGGCCGCGGGGGCGGCTTCCGCTGGACGACGCCGCAGGCCACCCACGACCGCGTGGAGGAGGTCTACGACTATCTCGCCTCCCTCATCCAGGACGGCCTGTGCACCCGACCCGAGGGCGGCAACGGCCAGAACCTCATCGGCGTGTTCTCCACCGGCCGGGTCGGTGTCACACCGGCGGGCGGCTTCTGGGCGGGCGGCCTGCATCTGGCAGGTATGAAGCAGGACGGGTTCGACGTGCAGTACTTCCCGCGCTGGCGCACCCAGCGCATGCAGTACGGCGCGGCGGGCTACGCGCTGCTGCGCACCTCGAAGATGCAGGACGAGGCGTGGGAGTTCATCAAGTACGCGGCCCGCAGGGACACCCTGACACGGCTGTTCACGACGAACCAGACGACCCCGGCCCGCCGCTCGCTGCTGACCGCCGCCCGGTACGAGGAGACGGGGCCGGCGCACTGGCCGGTCTTCTACGACACCCTCGACCGGTTCCCCGACACGGGCCCGATCCCGGCGCCGCCGCAGGTCGCGGAGGTCGAGCAGGTGCTGCTGAAGCACACCGGCACGGCCCTGGCCTCCCCGCGCTCGGTGCGTCCCGCGCTGCGCCGGATGCAGGGCGACCTGGAGAAGGCCATGGAGCGTGACGCATGACGAACACCCAGATACCACCCGCACGGGCCGCCCGCCCCAAGTCCGCGCCGTCCCCGACGCCGAAGCGTCCCTCGGTCCGCGACCGGGGCACCCGGCTGCTGGCCACGCTGTTCCTGGCCCCGACGATCGTCGGCATCGTCCTGTTCACCGTCGTCCCCATCGTCGGCTCGGTGGTGCTGAGCCTCTTCCACTGGAACGTGATCGACTCGCCGAGCTACGCCGGCCTCTCCAACTACGGGGAGGTGTTCGGCGACTCGACCGTCCTGGTGTCCTTCCGCAACACGCTGGTGTTCATGGTGTTCGCGGTGGCGCTGCAACTGCTGATCGCGCTGGCGCTCGCGCTGACCCTCAACGGACGGATGCCGGTGTGGCTGCGGTCGGTGTTCCGCTCGGCGTTCTTCTTCCCGCTCGTGCTGTCCGCCGCGTCGATCTCGGTGGTGATGAAGTACCTGTTCAATCAGGACTTCGGGGTGATCAACTGGCTGCTCGGCTTCGTCGGGATCGCGCCGGTCCCCTGGCTGACGTCGGAGAACGCGGCGATGACGACCGTGGTCCTGGTCTACGTCTGGCAGCAGTTCGGCTTCTCGTTCCTGCTGTTCATCGGCGGCCTGAACAACATCCCGAAGGAGATCCACGAGGCCGCCGCCCTGGACGGCGCGACCGGCCTGCGCAAGCACCTCACCGTCACCCTGCCGCTGCTGTCACCGACGCTGCTGGTCGCCTCGGTCGTCGGCATCATCAACGCGCTGCAGGTCTTCGAGCAGCCGTACGTCCTCACCAACGGCGGTCCCGGCGACTCCACCCGCACGGTCGTGATGGTGATCTACGAGACGGCGTTCGAGCAGTTGCGCTTCGGTGAGGCGTCCGCGGTGGGTGTGCTGCTGTTCGTGCTGATCATGGCGGTCACGGCACTCCAGTTCCGGCTCAGCCGGCGTTTCGTCCACTACCAGTGAGCCGGGTGAGTCTTCCCATGAGCCAAGCAACCCTGTCCTTGGGCCGTGTGCGGTACCGGCTGGCGCCCTGGGCGCGCATCGCCGGGCTGGCCGTATGCGCCCTGCTCACCCTCGGCCCGGTGGTGTGGACGGTCTCCACCTCGCTGCGCACGCCCGCCGAGGCGTTCGATCTGCCGCCGCAGCTCGTCCCGTCGAACCCGTCCACCGAGGCCTACCGCGGGGTGTTCGACCAGATCGACGTCTGGCTGCTGGCGTTGAACTCCACGCTGGTCACGGGGCTGATCGCGGTCGGCCAGATGATCACGGCGGGCCTTGCCGGATACGCCTTCGCCCGGCTGGAGTTCCGCTTCAAGAAGGTGCTGTTCGGTCTGGTCCTGGCGACGATGATGGTGCCGTTGCAGGTCACCATCGTGCCGGTGTTCCTGGTGCTGAAGTCGATGAGCCTGACCGACACCCTGCTGGGACTGATCATCCCGGCCTTTCCGACCGCCTTCGGCACGTTCCTGATGCGGCAGTACTTCCTGGGCATGCCCAAGGATCTGGGCGAGGCGGCGATGCTGGACGGTGCCGGGCCCTGGCGGACCTTCCGGTCCGTGTACGCCCCGCTGGCCGCGCCGGGCCTCGCGATCGTCGGCGTGCTGGCCTTCAACTACCACTGGAACGAGTTCTTCCGGCCGCTGATCCTCGAGACATCGGGGCAGAACTACACGTTGCCGCTGGGGCTGGTCTCCCTCCAGGGCAACCTCGGCACCGGCTCGATCTCCGTCGTGCTCGCCGGTGTCGTCCTCTCCATGATTCCCGCCGTCGCCGTGTTCGTCGTCGGCCAGCGCCCTCTGCGCGAGGGCATCACCTCCGCAGGAGTCAACCGTTGAGCCTCACCGCTCCCCCGCTAGACCCGCACGCCCCGCGCTTCCGGGTCCGCCCGCCCGCCAACTGGATGAACGACCCGAACGGGCCCTTCCGCTGGCGTGGCCGCCACCACCTCTTCTACCAGCACAACCCGGACGCCCCGGTGCACGCGAACGTCCACTGGGGGCACGCCTCCAGCGCCGACCTCGTCCGCTGGGAGCACCACCCGATCGCGCTCACTCCGACACCGGGCGGCCCGGACGAGGCGGGCTGCTGGTCGGGGTGCGTCGTCGACGACTCCGGCGTGCCGACGGCCGTCTACACCGGGGTCGACCGTGACCACGCCGGGCTCGGCACGATCTGCCTGGCACGGGCGGCGGACCCGGACGACGCCACGCTGGCCGAGTGGACTGCCCTGCCCACCCCGGTGGTCACGGGCCCGCCCGAGGGGCTGGACGTGGTGATGTTCCGCGACCCGTTCGTCTTCCGGCACGACGGACGGCGCCGGGCGCTGGTCGGCGCGGGGCACGCCGACGGTACGCCGTCGGTCCTGCTGTACGACTGCGACGACCTGAGCGACTGGCGGTTCGCCGGTGTGTTCCTGAACTGTCCCTTATACCCATCT
>KL569239.1:12003-12827 GCA_000715635.1 Streptomyces violaceus
GACCCGGCCGCCGCGGCGGCGTTCGGGGACCGGGCGACCGGCTGGGAGTGCCCGCAGCTGTACGCCACGCGGGGCGGCGAGTGGGTGCTGGTCGTGTCGCTGTGGGACGGCCACCCCTGGACCACCGGATATGTGACGGGCCGTCTGGACGCGGATCATCGCTTCACGGCACGAACGGGCGGCCGGCTCGACCACGGCCGTGACTTCTACGCGCCGGCCGTGCTCCAGGAGCCGGACCGCGCCCTGATGTGGGGCTGGTCCTGGGAGGCCCGCGAGCAGGGCGAGACCGACTGGGCCGGTGTCCTGACCGCTCCCCGGGTCGTCGACGTCCATCCGGACGGGTCCCTGCGGGTGGCCCCGGCCCCGGAGCTGCACGGGCTGCACGCCGCGGAGCCGTTCGTCACCGCACCGGGCCGGGCCGCGCTCCCAGAGGCCTACGACCTGACCGTCAGCGCCCGCAGCAACACCCGCGTGACTCTGCTGCGGTCGGCCTCCGGAGCCGAGATCACGGTCTGTCTGGATCCTGAAGAGGGCACCGTGACACTCGACCGGAGCAACTGGCCCCGCAAGGAGGCCGAGGCGCCCACGCCGGTCGTCGTCCATGTTCCGCCGCACGAGGAGCTCATGGTGCGCGTCCTGGTCGACGGTTCGCTGTACGAACTGTTCGTCGGCGACCGGGCCACCGTCACTGAGCGCATCTACCAACGAGCGGATGACGCAAGGGAGTTGAGCGTCACGCCCGGCGCGGCCGTCACCGGATGGGCGCTGGTCCCACCGACGCACGGCTGATCACCGGGCAGGCCAGGCGCCGCACGGTGGCGGGC
>KL569239.1:13041-13860 GCA_000715635.1 Streptomyces violaceus
GTGGCGGGCGGCGTCCGTCCGGTGGCGATGGCGTCGAGGAGGAGCCGCGTCGCGGCCTCCCCCATCGCCCGGTGGGGCAGCGCGATGGTGGTGAGGGGCGGCGCGAGGTACGCGGCCATGTGCTCCTGATCGTCGTAGCCCACCACCGACAATTCGCCGGGTACGGAGAGGCCACACCGGGTCGCGGCGTGCAGGACGCCGGCCGCGACCCGGTCGTTGTAAGTGAAGATCCCGGTCGGGCGCCGGTCGGCCGGGGCCCCCTCGAGGAGGCGGACGGCGCCCTCGTACCCGCTGGAGATCTCGCCTCCGGTCCGCACGACCCAGTCCCTGGGCACGGTGATGCCCTCGGCGCGCAGTGCGTCGCGGAAGCCGCGCAGCCGCTCCACCGAGGCGATGTCGTCCTGCCCGCCGACGAGCGCGACCCGCCGGTGCCCCTGCTCCAGCAGCAGCCGGGCCGCCGTCCGGCCTCCCGCTCGCTCGGCGGGGACGACGGCGGGCAGCGAGTCGTCCTCGGGCAGGCAGTTGGCCAGCACGGAGTGGGTGCGGTGCAAGCCCTCGGGGACGCGGACGCGGCGCAGGGACATGGCCGCGTAGATGATGCCGTCGACGCGCCGGTCGAGGAGTTCGGCGACCGCCGCGTCCTCCTTGGCCGGGTCACCGCCGGAGTCGACGGTGAGGACCAGGTGCTCGCCCGCCCAGGCGGTGTCCATGGCGCCGCGCAGCAGCCGCCCGGCGAACGGCGAGGAGGCGATCTCGTCGGTGACCAGTCCGATCACGGCCGTACGGCTGCGGCGCAGGCCCTGTCTCTTATACACATCT
>KL569239.1:13994-16603 GCA_000715635.1 Streptomyces violaceus
GGCGACGGGGTCGGGCCGGTAGCCGAGCTGGGTGGCGGCCTGCCGGATGCGTTCCTGGGTGGCGGGCGAGAGGTTGCCGTCGGCCCGGCCGTTGAACACGAAGGACACCGCGGTGTGCGACACGCCGGCGAGCCGGGCGACGTCCCGCGAGGTGGGACGCCCCGATCCCGACGCCGGCTTCCTTTCGGCGCTGCCCATGCCGTCCGCCGCCCTCATCCCCCACCCGTCCGGTTGATCATTGCTCACCCTATCCGTGACGCTGGAGGGACGACACAGTCGCACGCACAGTCAAGGGGAAGGTCCGACAGTGATCAGCATCCCGGCACACACGCTCAACGACGGAACGACTCTCCCCGCCCTGGGCCTGGGCACCTGGCCGCTCGGCGACGACGAGGCGCAGCAGGCGGTGCTCTCGGCCCTGGAGGCGGGCTACCGCCTGATCGACACGGCGACGAACTACCGCAACGAGACGGGGGTGGGCCGTGGGGTGGCCTCCGGCGTGGTGCCGCGCGAGGAGATCGTCGTGACGACGAAGCTCCCGGGCCGGCACCACGGCTACGAGGAGACCCTCGCCTCGTTCGAGGAGTCCCGGGCCCGCCTGGGCCTGGAATACGTCGACCTGTACCTGATCCACTGGCCGCTGCCGCGCGTGGACCGGTACGTCGACGCGTGGAAGGCCATGATCAAGCTGCGCGAGGACGGGCTCGTCCGGTCGATCGGCGTCTCGAACTTCACGACCGGGCACATCGAGCGGCTGGAGAAGGAGACCGGTGTACTGCCCTCGGTCAACCAGATCGAGCTGCACCCGTTCCTGCCGCAGGACGACCTGCGCGCCTTCCACGCGGGCAAGGACATCGTCACCGAGAGCTGGAGTCCGCTGGGCCGGGGCACGCCCCTGCTGGACGACCCGGAGGTGACGCGGATCGCCGAGACGCACGGGGTGTCGGCCGGGCAGGTGGTCCTGCGCTGGCACACGCAGCTGGGCGCGGTGCCCATCCCGAAGTCGGCGAACCCCGAGCGGCAGCGCGCCAACCTCGACGTCTTCGGCTTCGAGCTGAGCGAGGACGAGATGCGCGCCGTCGCCGACCGGGCGCAGCGGCGGGTCGGCGGGGACCCCGAGGTGCACGAGGAGTTCTGACGGGTACCCGGGGCCCAGCGAGAGCTGTGTCCGGGCCGGCCCGGGCAGCTCGCGCCCGCGAGGCAGAAGGGAGCCTCAGGTGGCTGAGCGGGACCGGCTGCGGGACTACCGCGGCAAGCGTGACTTCGACCGGACCGGCGAGCCCCGGGGACGCGGGACGCCCCACGGGGACAGGCCCCGGTTCGTGGTGCAGATCCATGACGCGAGCACGATGCACTTCGACTTCCGGTTGCAGGTGGACGACGTACTGAAGTCCTGGTCGATCCCCAAGGGCCCCTCGGCTGACCCGAAGGACAAGCGGCTGGCGGTGCCCACGGAGGACCATCCGCTGGAGTACGAAGAATTCGAGGGCGTGATCCCCCGCGGCGAGTACGGCGGCGGCACCGTGATCGTCTGGGACCACGGCACGTACGAGCCGCTGAGCCACGACCGCGAGGGCCGGCCCGTGGACTTCGCGGAGTCGCTGGAGCACGGGCATGCCACGTTCCGGCTGAGCGGGTCGAAGCTGCACGGCGAATACGCCCTCACCCGGTTCCGGGACGGGGCGGACGGGGGCGAAGAGGCCCGGCTGCTCGTGAAGCGGGCCGGGGGACGTGCCCGTACGCACGGAGCTCCCGATCCGCGCCGGGCGCGGTCGGCCAGGTCCGGCCGTACCCTCGCCCAGGTCGTCTCGGACGCGGCCGGGGAGTGACGCCCCGCAGCGTGGTCAGAACAGCGGCGTGAGCGGCTGCTCGCACCAGATGGTCTTGCCCCTGGTGGTCTGCCGGCTGCCCCAGCGCTGGGTGAGCTGGGCGACCAGCAGCAGTCCGCGGCCGCCCTCGTCGTCCTGGTGGGCCCGCCGCAGGTGCGGGGAGGTCGAACTGCCGTCGGACACCTCGCAGATGAGGGTCTGGTCACGGATCAGGCGGAGCTGGATGGGCGCGGCGCCGTACCGGATGGCGTTGGTGACCAGTTCGCTGACGACCAGTTCGGTGACGAAGGCCGTCTCGTCCAGTCCCCACGCGGTGAGCTGATCGGTGGCGGCCTGCCGGGTGACGGCCACCTCCGCGGGATCCGAGGTGACGTCCCAGGTGGCGACCTGGTCCGCGCCCAGCGCCCGGGTGCGGGCCAGCAGCAGCGCCACGTCGTCACTGGGCTCCTCGGGCAGGACGGCCTTCAGCACCGTGTCGCAGAGGGCGTCGAGCGAGTCGGCGGGCACGGTCAGGGCGCGGCACAGCTCGTCGGTGGCGTGGTCGACGTCGCGGTCGCGGTCCTCGATGAGCCCGTCGGTGTAGAGGGCGACGACGGAACCTTCGGGCAGTTGGAGCTCCGTGGCCTCGAACGGCAGTCCTCCCACGCCCAGCGGGGGCCCGGCGCTCATGGGGATCAACCGGGCGGATCCGTCGGGCAGCACCAGGGCGGGGGCGGGGTGCCCGGCTGCGGCCAGGTTCAGCCGGCGCGTGACGGGGTCGTAGACGGCGTAGAGGCAGGT
>KL569239.1:16778-17668 GCA_000715635.1 Streptomyces violaceus
TAGACGGCGTAGAGGCAGGTCGCGCCGAGTTCGGCGACCTCGTCGCCCTCGTCGTCCGACGCGAGATGGGTGACCAGGTCGTCCAGGTGAGTCAGGAGTTCGTCGGGCGGCAGGTCCACGTCGGCGAGGGTGCGTACGGCCGTGACCAGCCGGCCCATGGTCGCCGAGGAGGGGATGCCGTGGCCCACGACGTCCCCGACGACCAGCGCGACCCGGCTGCCGGACAGCGGGATGACGTCGAACCAGTCGCCGCCGATGCCGGCCGCCGAGCCTGAGGGCAGATAGCGGTGGGCCACCTGGACGGCGGCCTGGCCGGGCAGCCCCCTCGGCAGCAGGCTGTGCTGGAGGGCCAGCGCGGTGGTGCGTTCCCGGGCGAAGCGGCGGGCGTTGTCGACGCAGACCGCGGCCCGGCTGGCGAGTTCCTCGGCGAAGACGGCGTCGTCGTCGGCGTAGTCGTCCACCTGCTTGATGCGCACGGCCACGGCGACGCCGAGAGTGGTGCCGCGGGCCCGCAGCGGTACCGCCATCATCGAATGGACGCCCTTGCGGTAGGGGCGTCCTTGCGGGGCGCGCGTGTTGCGCTCGGCGACCCACCGCATGAAGGACGGCTCCCCCGCCTGGCTGAGGACCGCGCGGCCCTCCCGCATCGCCCGGGCGATGGGTGAGAAGCCGGGGTAGACGTCCACTTCTCCGAGGCGGACGGCGGCCTCCGGGGTGCCTTCGGTGTGGGAGCCGTGAGCGACTCGGCGCAGCACGATCTCCTCGGTGGGCACGGTCGGCGACTCCTCCGCGCCGAGGACCCAGTCGAACAGGTCCACGCTGGCGAAGTCGGCGAACCGTGGCACCACGACCTCGATCAGTTCCTCGGCCGTGCGGACCACGTCCAGGGT
>KL569239.1:17883-19195 GCA_000715635.1 Streptomyces violaceus
GGGCGGTGCCCAGGACCTCACCGGCGTCGTCCCGGACGGGCCACATCTCGATGCTCCAGGCGTGCTCCCGGTTCAGGGACGGTGCGCCCGTGAAGCTCTCGTAGCGCACCGGCCTGCCGGTATCGGAGACATGCCGCAGATGCCAGTTGAAGCCCTTGCTGTGCTCGGCCTCCTCGACGGTCTCCGGGAAGTGCCGGCCGAGCAGGGTCTCCTCGGGTACGCCCATCACATGGCAGGCCGCGTCGTTGAGCCGCAGATAGCGCTGGCTGGTGTCGAACACGGACATCGACATGGAGGCCTGCTGGAAGGCCTGCCCGGCCAGCGACGTCTCGGCGCTGCCGGGGGGCTCGGCGGTGACGACGAATCCGCCCGCCTCGCCGTCCGGGCCCGTCACGGCGCACCCTCTGACGCGGAGCCCGACCAGATAGCCGTCGCGGTGGCGGACCATGACGGTTCCGGACAGCGCGGACACCGCCTCGGGCGGCACGTCCTCGGCGAGCAGTTCCCGTACGGCCCGGCCCACGGTCTCCTCGGCCGGATGGCCGGTCAGCCGGCGGGCACCCTCGCTCCACCCCGTCACAATGCCGCGGGCGTCGATGATCGCAGCAGCGGAGGCGTCCTCCATTCGTCCAGGATCATCCCTTTGCCGCCCGCTATCAACCGCGGCGACGCATTCGTGACGGTGTCAGCTCCGGTGAGCGCGCAGGGCGGCGAGCGCCCGGTCGGCGTGGGCGTTCATGCGCAGTTCGCTGCGGACGACGTCGAGGACGGTGTGGTCCTGCGCGACGACGAACGTGGTCCGTTTGGTGGGCGCCAGGGAGAAGCCGCGCTTCACGCCGAACCGCTCGCGGACCGTGCCGTCGGCGTCGGACAGCAGGGGCATGCCGAGGGAGTGCTGTCCGGCGAACTCCTGCTGCCGTTCGACGGTGTCCCCGCTGATGCCGACGGGGCGTGCGCCGGCGGCGGCGAACTCGGCGGCGAGGTCGCGGAAGTGGCAGGCCTGCGCGGTGCAGCCGGGGGTCAGGGCGGCCGGGTAGAAGAAGAGCACGACCGGGCCCTCGGCGAGCAGCCCGGACAGGGTGCGGACGGTGCCGGTCTCGTCGGGCAGCTCGAAGTCCTCGACCTTGTCCCCGGTCTCCACGCGCGCGCTCATGACCGGCCCTTCGCGTTCCGTGCGACGCCGCGGGCCCAGAGCACGAGGGGCACCTGCAGGGGCAGGCGCCCGAAGGCGGCGGCCTTCTGCGGCGTGGGGCGGTGGCGCCAGTCGGCGGCCATCTGCACGTTGGCGGGGAACACCCCGACGAAGAAGGCC
>KL569239.1:19410-19701 GCA_000715635.1 Streptomyces violaceus
CAGCCCCGCGGCCAGCGCCAGCTCGGCGGCACCGCTGGCGTAGGTCCAGTTCCTGGGCGTGCCCGGCAGGCCGCGCGGGATGGTCGCGTCGAACGAGCGTGGGGCGGCGAAGTGGGCGACCCCCGCGGCGGCCAGCAGGCCGGCGAGCAGCAGGGGCGAGCGTTCGGACCGGGACACGGTTCCTCCTCTGATGGCCTGCCGCGCGATATTACCGGGCGGTAAAGGGGCGGGCGGACCGGGGGGTTCACCAGGTCAGGCGCGGCGGTTGTGCGTGCCCGGGGTGTAGCCGAA
>KL569240.1:0-2130 GCA_000715635.1 Streptomyces violaceus
ATGTGTATAAGAGACAGGCTCAACGCGCTCCGGCAGAACGGGCTGCGGGCCACGATGTTCAACCAGGGCCAGTACGCGGCCGCCGACCCGTCCCTGGTCCGGGCCCAGGTGTCCGCCGGTATGTGGGTCGGCAACCACAGCTACACCCACCCGCACCTGACCCGGCTCAGCCAGGCGCAGATCGACTCGGAGATCTCCCGGACCCAGCAGGCCGTCGCCGGCGCGGGAGGCGGCACCCCGAAACTGTTCCGCCCGCCGTACGGCGAGACCAACGCGACGGTGAAGTCGGTCGCGGCCCGGCACGGCCTGACCGAGATCATCTGGCAGGTGGACTCACAGGACTGGAACGGCGCGAGCACCGACGCGATCGTCCAGGCCGCCGGCCGCCTCACCAACGGCCAGGTCATCCTCATGCACGACTGGTCCGCCAACACCCTCGCGGCCGTCCCGCGCATCGCCCAGGGCCTGACGGCCCGGGGCCTGTGCGCGGGGATGATCTCCCCGCAGACGGGGCGCGCCGTGGCGCCCGGCTGAGGGACGCTCAGAAACGGCGCGATGGCCGCCCGGGCCATCGCGCCACCCTGGCGGTGGGCCCGCGTACTTGAGTACGCGTGCTCATGACGGCCCCGCCCCGCCCCGCGACCATGGCCGTATGAAGAATCGGGGAATGCTTTCCGCAGGGGCCGCGCTCGCTCTTGGAGTGCCGGTCGCCGCTTGGGGGCTGATGGGACAGCAGAACTACGACGGGCTGCCGGCGAGTGAGCTCGACTACGCCTACCAGCCCTGGGGCATCGGGGACGGTGCCGCGGCGGTCGTCGGCGGTCTCGCCCTGGTGCTGGCGGGGGCCGGCGCCGCGGTGCTCGTGCGGGCTGCGCGGCGTGGGGCGCTGGACCGGCGCTGGTGGGGGGTGCTCGGGCCGCTCGTGATCGTCGGGCTCATGGCCGGTGTGGGCTGGCGGATCCTGACCGCGGGCGTGGTCGGAGCCAACATCGGAGCCGGGATGCTGATCATCCTCGGTACGCCGGTCGCGGCCGGGCTGCTGCTGTGGGCCGTGGGCCGGGGCGTGTGGCTGGCGACGCGGGGGCACGGGGGCGACACCGGCGGGTCCGGGCGTGTGGGCGGAGTTTCGCCGCGCGGCGTGTGACGGCCGGGCCGGGTGGCCGAAACACCACGGTCGGGGGCGGCGGGAGCGGACAACTTCACTGTCCGACCAGGTGGTTCGCCTAGGTTGGTGAACCGGTCCCCCTTCCCCACCCCCAGGAGGCCCTGCCGTGCTCGACGACAGCCTGCGTGCCCGTATCGACACCTCCAAGCCGCACTCGGCCCGCTTCTGGAACTACTTCGTCGGCGGCAAGGACAACTACGAGGTCGACCGCGAGATCGGCGACCAGATCAAGTCGATCTTTCCGGGCCTGGTCGACGTGGCGGTCACGAGCCGCCGGTTCCTGGGACGGGCCGTCCGGCATCTGGCCGAGGAGCAGGGCGTCCGGCAGTTCCTCGACATAGGCACCGGGTTGCCGACCGCCGACAACACGCACGAGGTCGCCCAGCGCGTCGCACCGGACGCCCGGATCGTGTACGTCGACAACGACCCCATCGTGCTGGCCCACGCCAACGCGCTGCTCACCAGCACGCCCGAGGGCGTCACCGCGTATCTGGACGCCGACCTGTACGACCCCGAGGCCGTCCTGGAGGCCGCCGCGGGCACGCTCGACCTCTCCCGGCCGGTCGGCCTGATGATCCTCAACACGCTCGGGCATGTCGCCGACTACGGGCAGGCACGTGAGCTGGTGCGGCGGCTCATGGCCGGGCTGCCGGCCGGCAGCCACCTGGTGATCAGCGACAGCACGGCCACGAGTGAGGGCATGATCGCGGCGTCGGAGGCGTACAACTCGAGTGGGGCGGTGCCGTATTACGTCCGGCCGGTTGCCGAGATCGCCGGGTTCTTCGAGGGGCTGGAGTTGGTGAGGCCGGGGGTGGTGCGGGTTTCTGAGTGGCGACCTGAGCTGTCCGGCGGGGCCGGTGTCGATACGGCTGTGGATGCGTACTGCGGCGTTGGGCGCAAGTTGTAGCCGGTTCGTGGTCGAGTGCAGCGCCGCTGTGGCTGGTCGCGCAGTTCCCCGCGCCCCT
>KL569240.1:2320-2673 GCA_000715635.1 Streptomyces violaceus
TGTGGCTGGTCGCGCAGTTCCCCGCGCCCCTAAAGAGCGCAGTTCCTCGCGCCCCTGAAGAGCAAAGGGTGTTCCCCCAGACGGGCCTATCCCCTCAGCCACCCACAACGCCCGGACGATAATCAGGGAATGGTCACCCCACCTCCCGTCTCCGAGCCGCGCGGCCGTCTGGTCGGGGATCTTCTGGTGGTGGGTGAGGCGTACTCGCTCGTTCTCGCGGGCGGGTACGCGGTGCTGGCGCACGGGCTGGTGGAGCGGGCCGGGCCGGATGTGGACGTGGCCACCGAGCACCCCGCCGGGATGGACGCCATCGCCGGCACCGTCCGGACCGGGCTGGTGGCGCGCGGCTGGCT
>KL569240.1:2932-3905 GCA_000715635.1 Streptomyces violaceus
GTCCGCCCAGTTCCTCGTCACGGACGCGGCGACCGAGCAGGAGTACGACGTCGGCGTCCACAAGGAGGTGCTGTGGCGCCCGCCCGTGCTGACGGAGCTCGGGCCCGTGCTCTCCCTCGACGACCTCGTCGGCACCCGGGTGCGGGACCTGGCCGACCGGGGACTCGCCTGCGACCTGGTCGACGTATACGCCGCCTCGGCCCGCTGGAGCCACCCCGAACTCGAGGAACTCGGCCGCCGCCACGCCCCCGACACCTTCGACCTCAGCGACCTCCAGGCCCGGCTGACCGGCACGGACTGGATCGACGACCGGGCGTTCACCGTCCATGGTCTCGAGGTCTCCGCCGTCGCCGGACTGCGCCGCTGGGCGCAGGAGTGGGCCGACGACATCGCGGAACGGCTCATCGAAGGTGAGGCCCCGGACGAGGAGTGACCGGTACGCCGCCGAACCGGCCGAGGGCTGTCCGACCGCTCGGTACCCTGACCCGATGGGGAACGGGGCAGGCGGGCAGGTGGGTGTCGTCGCCGCGCTGGTGCGGGCGGCCTTCCTGGTGGACGGTGTCTACGCGGAGGCCAGCCGGGCGTACGGGCTGACGCCCCAGCAGGGACAGCTGCTGTGCGTGCTGATGCCGCAGCCGTACGGGATGGGGGAGCTCGGGGAGACGCTCGGGCTGGCGAAGTCGAGCCTGACCGGGCTGGTGGACCGGACGGTGCGCCGGGGGCTGGTACGGCGGGAGGCCGACCCGCGGGACGGCCGGGCCGTGCGGGTGGGGCTGACGGAGGAAGGCGCCTCGCTCGCCGAAAAGTTCTACGCCGAGACCGTACGCCGGATGGAGGCCCTGCCGGCCGGGCTCAACGGCGCCGAGCGGGAACGGCTGGCCGTGCTGCTGTCGCGGGTCGTGGTCGACAACGAGGTTCCCGAGGTGTTCGTGGAGGCGGAGAAGGACGGCTTCGGCGTCGGCCAGCCGGAGGC
>KL569240.1:4108-4368 GCA_000715635.1 Streptomyces violaceus
ATGTGTATAAGAGACAGGGTCACGACTCCCGGGCCACGGCCGGCACCGCCCGCTCCTCGCGCCTCCCCGCCGCCACCAGGGTCAGCGTCACCACAACAGACCCCATGGCCATCAGCGTCATCCCCACGGCCGGAGAGCTCAGTTGGGCCACGGAGCCCGCGAGCGCCGCTGCCACACCCTGCATCGTGAGCATCCCCGCCGAGTGCAGGCCCAGGGCATGGCCCGTCAGGGCGTCGGGGGTCAGGGCCACCAGGCGCTCC
>KL569240.1:4596-4994 GCA_000715635.1 Streptomyces violaceus
CGCCGAAGCCGACGGAGGCCAGCGTGACCGCGGCAGCCGCGAGCGGGAGCTTCGGGTGCAGCAGGAAAGGCACGTACGGGACGGCCAGGAGCAGCAGGAGCGGGAAGCCGAGGCGGGGGCGCCGGTGCGGCGGGACCAGACGGCCCACCAGGACGTCACCGGCCAGCATGCCCAGCGCGGCGCAGGCGAACAGGGTGCCCGCGGACTCGGGGGCGTAGGAGACGTAGAGGGATTCGCAGCCGACGATCAGGCCGTTGGGGATCCAGAGGGCCAGATAGACCTGGCGGCGGGGCGCGGACGACCACAGCAGCGTGTTGGCGCGCCAGGTCGCGGCGACCGAGGGTCGGCCCGTCGTACGGGGCGGGCGGCGGGTCAGGCCCAGGCGGACGACCGCGGCC
>KL569240.1:5192-7562 GCA_000715635.1 Streptomyces violaceus
GACGTACAGCGCGGCGGCCACCAGCAGGGACACCCGTGGGGACAGCAGCGCCACCAGGGCGCCGCCGGTCGCGTAGCCGGCGATCTGCATGAGGCCGCTCATCATGTTGAAGACGGAGCGGCCGAGCAGATAGCCGTCCTTGGAGAGGATCTCGTTCAGCAGGCCCCAGCGCACTCCCCCGCCCACCGACTCCACAAGACCCTTGGCCAGGACGATCACGAAGAGCGCCCAGACCGGCAGGCCGGGCAGGGCCAGGGCGGCCGTGGCCGCAGCGAAGACCAGGGGCAGGGCCGTCAGGGCCGCACGCGGGGGCAGGCGGTCGGCCGCCGAGAGCAGGAACGTCGCGCCCAGCACCTGCACCAGCGACGAGCCGAACATGCTCACCGCGGACAGCAGCGGCGACTCGGTCGCCCGGTACACCAGGGTGCCCAGGGCCAGGCCGCCCATCGTCTGGGCCACCGTCTGGGCCGACGCGGCCAGGAAGAACGGGGTGAACTCGGGGGTGCGGAACAGATCGCGGTAGCTGCGCATGCGCGGAGTCTGCGGCGGCCCGCAGGGCACGGTTATTGTTTCGCGCGGGTGCGAAACGTCGGGGGTGCGCGATGGGCTGGTGGCAGGTCAACGCCGACACCCTGGCCGGGAGCCGGTTCGTACTCTCCCCGCTCGCCGAGACCTTCGCCTGCCTCCAGTTGCTGCACCGGGGCACACCCGCACACCCCGGCGAACAGGCCTGGCTGCGCGACCATCTGCCCGGCTACCGGGCCCGCCTGGCCGCCGACCCCGTGACCGCGCTGCTCGTCCGCGCCGGACTGGGCCGGTCCTGGATCGCCGACTTCCTCACGCCCACCCCGAGGAGCCCGGAGACCTTCGAGGAAGGGGTGGCACGGGTGCGGTCCGCCCGACCCGACGCGGCCCGTGCCAACCTGCGGATCTCCCTCGCCGGCCCGCTTCCCGCGCCCCTGGACCGGGACGACCTCCCCGAGCGCGCGGCCGGCCTGCTGTCCTACGTCTGGACCGAGACCGTACGACCGGACTGGGACCGGCGCCGGCGGGTGCTGGAGGCGGACGTGGTCGCCCGGACCGCGCAGGTGAGCCGGGGCGGCTGGGCGGCGGCGCTGGACACGCTGCGGCCGGGCCGGACCCGGTGGCTGGGCGACAACCGGCTCCAGGTGAACCTGCACGAGTACCCGCCCCGCGAGATCTCGGGCGCCGAGCTGATGTTCGTGCCGGTCACCCCGAAGACCGGCTGGGTGTCCTGGGAGGAGCCCGACCGGTACGCGGTGGTCTACGCCTGCGCGGGCGCACTCGCCGACCCCGGTGGCACACCCGTGCCCGCGAGCCTCGGCGCGCTGCTCGGCACCGCCCGCGCCGGTGTGCTGGTCCGGCTCGGCTCCCCCTTGAGCACCAGCCAGCTGGTCGCCGTGACCGGGCAGGGGCTCGGCTCGGTGGGGCGGCATCTGCGGGTGCTGCTGGACGCCGGTCTGGTGGAGCGGCGGCGGGCGGGCAGGTCGGTGCTGTACTCGCGGACGGCGGCGGGGCAGGTCCTGGTGGACGCTGTGGAGGCCGAGAGCCGGGCCGGCACCCGCCGGAGCTAGGCTCCGGGCATGACGACTACCAACGGTTCCTCTCCCCTCGACGTCGAGATCGGTGCACTGCAGGGCGGTTCCGCCGACCTGTCCCAGTACGCGGGCAAGGCCGTGCTCGTGGTGAACGTCGCCTCCAAGTGCGGTCTGACCCCGCAGTACACGGGGCTCGAGAAGCTCCAGGAGCAGTACGCGGAGCGCGGCTTCACCGTCCTCGGCGTGCCCTGCAACCAGTTCCTCGGGCAGGAGCCCGGCAGCGCCGAGGAGATCGCCGAGTTCTGCTCGGCGACGTACGGCGTGACCTTCCCGCTGACCGAGAAGGTCGAGGTCAACGGCGACGACCGGCACCCGCTGTACGACCGCCTCACCGGCTTCGCCGACGCCGAGGGGCACAGCGGCGACATCCGCTGGAACTTCGAGAAGTTCCTCATCGGCCGGGACGGCCAGGTGGTCGCCCGCTTCTCGCCGCAGACCGAGCCGGAGTCGGCCGAGGTCGTGACGGCGGTGGAGGCCCAGCTGGGCTGACACCCGGCTGCTTGACCTTGCCCCTGGGGCAGGCCCGAGCGTCCTCGTCACCGGGCGGAAGAGCCGCCCGGTGACGGAGGATGCCGTGGTGGACGTACCGGACCAGGAACTGCTCACCATCGGGGCGTTCGCCACGCGCGCCCGGCTCTCGGCCAAGGCCCTGCGGCTGTACGACCGGCTGGGGCTGCTGGCCCCGGCGCATGTCGACGAGGCCACCGGCTACCGCTATTACCGTGCCGGCCAGGTCGAACGGGCCCGGCTC
>KL569240.1:7745-10004 GCA_000715635.1 Streptomyces violaceus
CTATTACCGTGCCGGCCAGGTCGAACGGGCCCGGCTCGTGGCCATGCTGCGGCAGCTGGACATGCCGCTCGCCCGGATCGCCGAGGTGGTCGCGGCGGGCGACGGGCCCACGGCGGCCGCTCTGCTCGGCGCGTACTGGGCGGACGTCGAGGCGCGGGTCGCGGGTCAGCGGACGCTCGCCGAGTACCTCCGTGGACGACTGTCGGGGAGGAGCTCCGAGATGTACCGGAAGTTCGCGATCGAGACGGTGGACGTGCCCGCGCAGGTGGTGATCACCGAGACCCGGCATGTGCTGGCGGGCGAGCTGCCCGCGTGGATCGGCGCGTCGCTGGGCCGGCTGGAGTCGGCGGCGCGGGAGTGCGGCGGTGTCACGGCGGCGCCCTTCGTCGTCTACCACTCCGAGGTGTCGATGGAGAGCGACGGCCCTGCCGAGTCCTGTGTACCCGTGGCGGACGAGGCGGCGGCGCGGGCGTGGGTCGAGAAGCACGGCCGGACCTGGGGGACGAAGGTGGCGGTGCACCCGGCCCAGCGGCTGGCCTACACCCGGATCACCAAGGCGCAGGTGGCCCATCCGCAGATCATGGCGGCCTTCGAGGCGGTGGAGGAGTGGATCGCGCGGGAGGGTCTGGAACAGGCCGGTCCGTGCCGGGAGGTGTACTTCGCCGACTGGGAGGCGACGGGGGCCGAGGATCCGGTGTGTGACGTGGCGTTCCCCGTGAGCTGATCCCGCTGATCCCGCTGGTCCTCTTCGGATCCCCGGGGCACGAGCGGAGCCCTCTCGGCAAGGACGGCGATGCTGGTCGAGAGGGCTCTGTCGGTGGTGCTTGTGCTGTTGTCGAGCGCGAGGTCAGGCCTTGACCGAGGTCACGAAGGCGTTCCACGCGTCGGCGGGAAACGCCAGCTTGGGGCCCTCGGGGATCTTGGTGTCCCCGAGCTCCAGGGCCTCGTCGACGGTCGACCTGACCATCACGCACGCGCCGTTGTTGTTGGTGTAGGAGGACGTCGTCCACGTTTCCGTGGCGCCCAGACGAATTGCCATGTTCGCTCCGTAGCCAGTTGCGTTTACGCCAACCCGTGCTGATGGGTGGCGTGATCGACGCTACTCGCCAACATCCTCGTTCGGAGCAGCCATTCACTCGACCGGATGGCATATTCCAGGGGAGACTTCCAGTCAGGCGTGTCAGCGGTGTAGCATCCCGCGCTTTGCCCGCCGAAAGGCCGTCGCCCGACGGCGGATCAGCGCGCGTAATCCTTCGCCACACGCTCGATGAGCTGCCGCGACTGGTCCACGTTCAGCGACTGGGCGCGCAGATGCTCGTACATCACCGTGTACTTCTGCACGTCTAGCGGCTTCTCCAGGTACAGGTCGCTGGTGACGCCCTCGATGTACACCACGCTCGAGTCGGCCGCGTCGGCGAACTCCAGGATCGAGTACTGGCCGTTGATACCGGCGTGCGCCCCGACCTCGAACGGCAGGACCTGCACGGTGATGTGGGGCAGCTGGGACATCTCGACGAGGTGCTCCAGCTGCTCGCGCATCACCGGGCGGCTCCCGACGATCCGGTGCAGGGACGCCTCGTCCAGGACCACCCACAGCCGCAGCGGGTCCGTCTCGGCGGTGATACGGCCCTGTCTGCGCAGCCGGACCTCGACGCGCTTGTCGTTGTCCGCCTCCGACGCCTCGGGCGAGCCGCCCCGGATGATGGCCTCGGCGTACGCGCGCGTCTGCAACAGGCCGGTGATGATCTGCGGTTCGTAGACCCTGAGCGACTCGGCGTCCGTCTCCAGGCCGATGTAGACGCTGTAGGGGATGTCCCCGAAGGCGTGCCACCAGCCCTGCTGCCGCGAGTCCTTGGCCATCTGCATCAGCGAGTCGACGATGCGCTGGTCCTCCACCTCGTAGACCCCGCACAGATCGCGCACGTCACGCTGGCTGATGCTGCGCCTGCCGTTCTCCAGCCTGCTGATCTTCGACTGCGACACCAGCAGCCGCTCGGCGACCTCTTCGGCCGTCATGCCCTTGAGCTCGCGGAGCCTGCGGAGCTCCTGGCCCAGCCGGCGCCGCCTGACGGTGGGATTGACATTGGACGCCACGGGACGTGCACCTCCGGCTGCGTGCCTCTACTTTGCGTATCTGCTGCTGAGCAGACTGCCACCAAGGTGCTTCCTACCGCTGGGAAACGGTGGATATGCGACGGGTACACGCCAGTTCGGACAGGCACGCCGAGCGGGGCGGGGAGAGTGTGTGCTCTCCCCGCC
>KL569240.1:10283-10475 GCA_000715635.1 Streptomyces violaceus
CAGAGATGTGTATAAGAGACAGCCCGTGACCGGGTCGTGGGTGCGGCGTCGTGCCGGTGGTGCGGCGCGGCTCAGTGGGCCGGGACGCGGGCCATGCTTGCGCGGTGCGGCTGCATCGGAACACCGCGGGCGGGTTCCGCTGCGGACCTGGCTCCGCCGGCGGCCTGGCGGCCGGGCGGTGCCGGGTTGCGG
>KL569240.1:10733-11103 GCA_000715635.1 Streptomyces violaceus
GTGCCGGGTTGCGGCGCGGCTGCGCCGCCACGCCGTTCTGGACGTCCATCACGGCGTGCGCCACGAGACCGCCCATGGGGTCGTGCCTGATCAGGTCCCGCAGCCGGGAGCGGGACGAACGTCCCTCGTTCCCCGGATACAGGTGCTTGCCGAGGCCGACCGCGTGTGCCAGGGCGGCGAGCGCTGCGGTCCGCGGGTCCGGCGGTACGCCGGTGCGGATCGCGGAATCCAGCCTGGCCTTGATCTCCCGGCTGATTTCGGTGTCCGTCGCCTGGTAACGAGTCGTCGGCAGCACTCCGCACATCTGGCCGGCCACGGCATGCACCATGCCGCACCGCTCCAGATGCGAGAGGTAGGTCTGGCGGAGCCC
>KL569240.1:11326-14585 GCA_000715635.1 Streptomyces violaceus
GCCCGCACGGGAGCGCCACGCCTTCGCAGCAACTCCAGTGCGCAGTCCAGTGTTGGATCTCCAGTCGGCCGTGGTGCCACCACGGCGATACGATCCCCGTCTGGGGCTATCCGTCCGGCCAGCGCCAGCTCTACTAGCTGTGCTCCGGCCAGACCGAGGTCGAGCGACTGCGGCTGTGCAGTGGTACCCGTGGTCGGGTCCAATGCCAGCAGCAGAAGCTCTTCCGGAAGTGTTCTGCGGCTCCTGCCCATCCATGCCTCCCCGCGTGGATGAAAGACAGGGTGACCCCTCTCACATTGGTCTGTCGAGGGTGCGTGACCGGTTCGTAGTGGAACCAGTAGGTATGTCGTTCTCGTCTACCGGTTGGGTTCGACCCGTACACAGGACACTGGTACATGGTTCGGACAGCGCCGAGGAGCGGTGTCACGGCGGCGATTCACGGTTCGTTACGCGTACGCGGGGAGTGCGGCGCGAGGAGGAGGCATCGGTGGCGGGCGAGTCCCCCGACAGGTCGAAGAAGCGCGAGTCGTCGGCACAACGGACGTCGGGGAGCGCGAGTCCGGTTCCCGAGGCCAGGAGCGAGGCGTCCGCGGAAGCCCGCGACCCGCGCCTCGCGGTGGCCCGGGACGCGGAGAAGTCCTCGGCACGCGGCGGCGTCGATACGGCGACCCGCGTGTTCTCCGTACGCACAGCGGACGAGCCGACGGACACGCCGCCCGATGCCGCGGACCCCAAGCAGCCCACGGACGCGACGGGTGACGCCGAGCAGGGTGCCGACGACGCGGACGTCGAGGGCGCGGCGGGTGACGCCGGGGACGGCGACAGCGACGCGGGCGCGGACGACGCGGCGGCTGAGGAGTCCCAGGAGCCTGCGGAGGCGTCCGCGGAGGGTGCCGACGGGGATTCGGGCTCCGGCGAGGCCGACAGTTCCGACGAGGCTTCCGGCTCCGCCGAGGGCGGTGAGTCCTCCGGCTCCGGTCGGGGCGACGACACCGCGGGCAGTGACGGGCGACTGCGGGACGCGGTGGCCGCGTGGGTCGCGTCGGCGGACGAGGGCGCGGGCGCGGACGAGGGCGCGGGCGCGGACGAGGGCCAGGAGCCCGCGGAGAGCGCCGAGAAGGACTCCACGGAGGGTCGGCAGGCCGCCGAGGGCACGGACGAGCCCACGGAGGCCGAGACGGACACCCAGGAGGCCGAGAGCGCGGACGAGTCCGCGGAGGCCGACGCGGACGCCCGGGAGGCCGAGAGCGCGGACGAGCCCACGGAGGCCGACGCGGACGCCCGGGACGGCCAGGAGGCCCCCGAGAGCGCGGACGAGAGCCCGGACGAGCCCACGGACGCCCCTGGGGCCCAGGAAGCCGCAGAGGAGGCGTCCGAGGGCGCCGAAGCGAGCCAGGACGAGGACGACGAGCCCGAGGCGGACCGTTCCGCCACCGCCGACAGCGCGGACGCGGACGCCCCCGAGGCCGAAGGCGAAGCCGATTCGGACGCCGACGCCGACAGCGAGCCGGGCACCACCGGGTCCGAGGCCGGATCGAAGCCCGACGAGGACGACGGCACGGCGAGTGGCGACGGCAGCACCCCGAAGACCGACAGCGCGGCGGACACCGACGGCGAGGCGGCCAAGCCCAAGGACCCGCGCGCCTCCCGCGACTCCGAGTCGTCCCCGAAGACCGACAGCACGGCGGACACCGACGCCAAGGCCTCCAAGCCCAAGGACCCGCGCGCCACCGACGACGACGCCGAGTCCTCCCCGAAGGCCACCGCCGATACGGACAGCTCTCCCGAAGCCAAGTCCGGCACCGAAGACGAAGGCGAAGGCGAAGGCAAAGGCACCGGCAAGTCCGGCGTCGATCAGCCCACCGCCGTCTTCAAGGCCCCGCGGCCGGCGGTTGATCAGCCGACCACGATGTTGAAGATCGGGGGCGCGACCAAGGACAAGGGCGCTCCCGAGAAGGACGCCGAGCGGACCAGCAAGTTCGTCGCGCTCAAGCCGCTGGACGACCCGGCGACGCGGAAGCCGGCCGCACCGGCCGCACCCGCACCCGCACCCGCACCCGCCGAAGCCACCGCCCCCGTCCCCACCGTCAGCCCCGAGCGGACCACGCAGCAGCCGTTGCCGCCGCGGCCGCCGCTCGACATGCTGGCCGAGCTGACCAACACCCCGCCGCCCCCGGACACCCCGCTGCGGACGGCCGTACGGCGGGTGAAGATCTGGACGCCGCTGGCGCTGCTGCTCGTGATCGTCTTCGCGGTCGTGCAGAACGTGCGCCCGCTGCCGACGCCCACGCTCCAGCTCACCGCGAAGGACAGCTACACCTTCGAGGGCGGCAAGGTCGACATCCCCTGGCCGGCCGACGGCCAGGCCGCGCTGGACGTGCAGGGCATCGGTACGTTCGGCTCGTCCGGCGAGCAGAAGCCCGTGCCGATCGCGAGTGTCGCCAAGGTCATGACCGCCTATGTGATCCTGCGCGAGCACCCGCTCAAGAGCGGTGAGGACGGGCCGAAGATCGAGATCGACCAGGCCGCCGAGGACCAGTCCGACGCCGGACAGGAGTCCACCGTCGATGTGACCAAGGGCGACAAGATCAGCCAGCGGGAGGCCCTGGAGAGCATCCTGATCGCGTCCGCGAACAACGTGGCGCGACTGCTCGCCCGCTGGGACGCGGGGTCCGAGAAGGCGTTCGTGCAGAAGATGAACGACGCCGCCAAGGACCTCGGCATGAAGAACTCGACGTACACCGACCCGTCGGGCCTGAACAACACCACCGTGTCCACGGCCGTGGACCAGGTGAAGCTCGCCCGGGCCGCCATGGAGCAGCCCGCCTTCCGCGAGGTCGCGACGATGATGTCGTACGTCGACTACAAGGGCACCAAGCACGACAACTGGAACCGCCTGGTCGGCTACAACGACGTCACCGGCATCAAGACCGGCACCACCACCTCGGCGCTCGGCAACCTCGTCTTCTCCGCGAGGAAGGACGTCGACGGCGAGACCCACCGGGTCATCGGCGCCGTGGTGCGCCAGCCCGCCGGCGGTCCGGACAACACGATCCTGGGCGCCGCGCTGCACGAGGGCGACAAGCTGATCCGGGCCGCGCAGGGCGCGCTGGAGTCGGCGACGATCCTGAAGAAGGGCGACATCGTCGGGTACGCCGACGACGGTCTGGGCGGCCGTACGCCGGTCGCCGTCACCGAGGACGTCACCGCCGTCGGCTGGGCGGGCCTGTCCGTCAAGCTGACGTTCGCGGCGGACGAG
>KL569240.1:14794-17352 GCA_000715635.1 Streptomyces violaceus
TCAAGCTGACGTTCGCGGCGGACGAGCTGCCGCACACGGCCAAGGCCGGCCAGAAGGTGGGCACGCTCACCGTCGGTGACGGCAGCACCAGCGCGGTCAAGGTTCCGGTCGCCCTCCAGAAGGACCTCGTGGAGCCGGGCTTCGCGGACAAGCTCACGCGCATCGGCTGAGCCGGGTCGCCCACCCGCACCACCGCACCCCGCCGTCCGCGGCCCGTACGGGCTCTGCCCGGCGGGGTGCGTGCTAGCGTCCCGAATCGGGGCAGGTCGCCGTCCGCGGCGGCGCGGCTGCGAACCGAGGGTGAACGGTACGCGGCCGGGAAGCAGAAGCTGAGAACAGAAGACGGGACACGGGGAGTGCCTTTCAGTGGCCACTGCGGAGCCGACACGCACCGAGAACGCCGATCCGGGCCCGGGATCCGGCCCGCGAATAGGCATGCCCGCGACGCGGGAAGCCGACGCACGGGACGCTGACGCACGGGACGCTGACGGCACGACCGGCCGTGAGCGCGACACCCGGCTGCGGACCGCCGTACTGACGCTGCGTGAGCGCATGCTGCGCCACCCCGTCCTGTCCGTCACCGGCCTCGCCGGAGTGCTCCACGTCGTCTGGTTCTTCACGTTCGCGAACAGCGGCGGTGACCTCGCCGCGCAGGACGCGTGGGCCGAGTTCGTCGGCCGGCACCCGGACTCGGCGTACAACCTCGCCTGGTACGGCGGAATGCACCCGGTGTCCTACAGCGTCGTGTCGCCGTATCTGATGTCGGTGCTCGGCGTGCGGACGACGATGATGATCGCGGGGACGGTGTCGGCCGGGCTGCTGACGCTGCTCCTGCTGCGCAGCAGGTCGGTCCGCAACCCCCTGTGGGCGTCGATGGCGGGCGTGTTCGGGCTGTTCTGCAACGCGGTGTCCGGGCGGGTGACGTTCGGCCTCGGCATGATGTTCGCGCTCGGCGCGGTCGCCGTCGTGTTCTGCTGGCCGTACAGGTGGCGTTACAAGCGCTGGGCGAAGGCCCTGTGCGCGGCGCCGCTGGCCGCGCTGGCCACCATGGCGTCGCCCGTCGCGGGTCTGTTCGTGGGCCTGGTGGCGGTCGCGCTGTTCCTGCAGAAGCGGCGGCCGGGCGCGTGGGCGCTGGGGCTGGCGCCGAGTGCGGTGGTGGGAGTGTCGGCGTTGCTGTTCCCCTTCTCGGGGACCCAGCCGATGATATTCGGCTCGGTGATCCTGCCGGTCGCGTTCTCGGCCCTCGCCTACGCCCTGGTGCCGAAGGACTGGAAGACGGTCCGGCTGACGGCGGCGGTGTACGGGCTGGGCGTGGTGCTGGTGTGGCTGATCAGCTCCCAGATCGGGTCCAACATCACGCGTCTCGCGATGCTGTTCGCCGGGGTCGCGCTGGTGGCCGCGCTGCCGTACACGGTGCCGCGCGGCCGCAGGTGGTACACGGTCATGGTCGCGATGGTCGCTTTCACCGTGTGGATCGGCTTCAAGACGGTCGACGACATCGTGCACACCGCCCCGGCGGCGTCCTGGTCGCGCGAGCTGGCGCCGCTGCTCAACGAGTTGCAGGAGGTCGGCGCCGAGAAGGGCCGGGTGGAGGTCGTCCCCGCCCGCTCCCACCGGGAGGCCGCCGCGCTCGCCCCGTACGTCAACCTGGCCCGCGGCTGGATGCGCCAGGCCGACATGGAGCGCAATCCCCTCTTCTACGACGACACGCTCAACTCGGCGAACTACCGCGAGTGGTTGCAGCGCTGGGGCGTGCACTACGTCGTGCTGCCCAAGGGCGAGCCGGACGGCGACGGCGGGGTGCGGGAGCGGGCGCTGGTGCAGCGCGGGCTGCCGTATCTGACCCAGGTCTGGGGCGACGCCAACTGGCAGCTGTTCAAGGTCACCGACCCCACCCCGCTGGCCGAGCCGGACACCATCGTCGAGCGGGCCGAACAGGGCGAGATGGTGCTCCGGGTGAAGAAGCCGGGCCGGATCCTGGTCCGTATCCCGTACACGCCGTGGCTGAGCGTCGTCGACGCCGAGGGCAAGAGCCTGAAGCCGCCGCGGGAGACGGAGGAGTCCAGGAACCGGCCCGAGGGCGAGCCGAAGACGTACGTGAACGTCAACGGCTGTCTGATGGACACGGAGGAGGACGCGCAGGGCGTGCGGTGGACGGAGCTGCTCGCGCCGAAGGCGGGGACGTACCGGCTGGCGGCGCCGTATCAGTTCCCCCGGGGGCTGCCCTGCCCGCAGGAGCTGCGCTGACCCGCCGGCTCCCGCCCGCTCAGCGGAGCCGGTCCACGTAGGTGTCGGTGCCCGGCAGGGTCGGTACGAACGGTGCCACCAGTTCCACCCTGCCGAGCCCCGACTCCGCCACCACCGCGTCGAGGCCCGTGAAGCGGTCCTCCCAGCACCCCCTCGGGTCCGCCTGGAGGAACCACAGCAGGGTCAGGCGGGTGTCGACGCCTTCGACCTGCTTGACGTAGGTCATGCGGTCGCCGGGGAGCGGGGTCGGGCGGAAGACCGTCACCATCGCCGCCGGGGAGCCCGCGAGGCGCTTCGGCAGGTGGCGGGAG
>KL569240.1:17588-18353 GCA_000715635.1 Streptomyces violaceus
GCCCAGCCACTCCAGCAGCTCGGCGCGCTGCTCGGGGGTGTCGGCCTCGACGACCTGGAGGACCAGGCCCGCGTAGGGGTGGTCGAGGGCGTGCTGGTCCCTCGGGCCCGCCGCGCCGTCCCGGTACACGGTCGCCTCGTGGTCCTGGAACGCGGTGAGGACGTGGGTGCGGTCCTGGTAGACGCGGCCGTCGCGGTTGAGGCGCTTGTTGATGGAGACCGTCCAGCGCATGTGGTCGTCGTAGCGGCCGGCGGTGATCCAGTACGTGGAGAGGTAGCAGCCCGTGGTGACGGGCTGGGCGATCGCCGACTTCTCGGGGTAGCGCAGGAGTTGCAGGTCCCGGGTCGCCACCCAGCGGCGGCCGGCGTACATCCAGGGCATGGCCATGGCGCCGGCGTAGTAGTGGTCGTCCTCGTACCAGCGGTTGTAGGCGTACTCGTGGCCCGGGTGCGGTTCGACCATGGTGATCAGGGCGTGGCCGGGGTGGGTGCCGTAGGGGCCGACGGCGGCCAGTTCGGCGTACAGCTCGCTGCGGGTGTCGTCGCTCATGCCCTTCCCCTTCGTCGGTGGCAGGCCCATACTCTGACGCTCCGTCAGATAAAGCGCCAGGGTCCGGCGTCCGGTTCCGGCTTCGGGGAGGTCCTGCCATGTCACTGCTCGCGGGGAAGACGGTCGTGGTGTCGGGGGTCGGGGCCGGTCTGGGTCGGCGGGTCGCGGCGGCCGTCGTACGGGACGGCGGCCGTGCCGTGCTCGGGGCCCGGACGG
>KL569240.1:18541-23359 GCA_000715635.1 Streptomyces violaceus
AGGCCCGGACGGAGGCGAACCTGGCGAAGACGGCCGCCGAGCTCGATCCGGACGGGGCGCGCACGGCGTACCGGGCCACCGACATCACCGACGAGACGCAGTGCGAGGAGCTGGCGGGGCTGGCGGCGGAGCGGTTCGGGCGGATCGACGCGGTCGTGCATGTGGCCGCGCTGGACAGCCACTTCGGCGGTGTCGAGGACGCGGACTTCGAGACCTGGCGTTCGGTGCTGGACGTGAACCTGCTGGGCACGCTGCGGATGACCCGGGCCTGCCTGCCGGCGCTGAAGGAGGGCGGCGGCGGGTCGGTGGTGTTCGTCGGGACGCAGTCGGCGGTGGCGGCTCCGTCCCAGGTGCGGCAGGCGGCGTACGCGGCCTCGAAGGGGGCGCTGACGAGCGCGATGTACTCGCTGGCGCGGGAGCTGGGGCCGTACCGGATCCGGGTCAACACCGTGCTGCCGGGCTGGATGTGGGGGCCGCCGGTGCAGGCGTATGTGCGGTTCACGGCGCAGACGGAGGGCGTGTCCGAGGCGGCCGTGCTGGAGCGGCTGACCGGGCGGATGGCGCTGCCCGAGCTGGCCGCGGACTCGGATGTGGCCGACGCTGCGGTGTTCCTGGCGTCGGAACGGGCCCGGGCGATCACTGGACAGTCATTGCTGGTCAACGCCGGGGAGTTGATGCGATGAGTTCACGTAGATGAACCAAGGCCATCACGTCGAACATTTTTACCTCCCTTTGACCCTACGGTCACTTGTCGTGTTCACGCGGTAGCGCCCACGATGAGCGCCGGGCTGATCCCTGGGAGGGCGCACATGAACGGTCTCGACTGGGCCGTGCTCATAGGCTATTTCGCCGTGATGGTCGCGATCGGCGTCTGGTCGCACAAACGCGTGGACAACGTCAGCGACTTCTTCACCGCCGGCGGCAAGATGCCGTGGTGGCTCTCCGGCATCTCCCACCACATGTCGGGCTACAGCGCGGTGATGTTCACCGGGTACGCGGGCATCGCCTACACCTACGGCGTCACATCCTTCGTCACCTGGTCCTTCCCGATCGCCCTCGGCATCGCCATCGGGTCGAAGCTGTTCGCGCCGCGCATCAACCGCCTGCGCTCACGCCTCCATGTGGCCTCCCCGCTGGAGTACCTGAAGAACCGTTACGACCTGAAGACGCAGCAGGCGCTGGCCTGGTCCGGCATGCTGCTGAAGATCGTCGACGTGGGCGCGAAGTGGGCGGCGATCGCGACGCTGCTGTCCGTCTTCACGGGGATCTCCCTCAACCAGGGCATCCTCATCACCGGTGCCATCACGGCGATCTACTGCACGATCGGCGGCCTCTGGGCGGACGCGCTGACCGAACTCGGCCAGTTCATCATCCAGTTGCTCGCCGGCATCGCCATGTTCGTCGCGGTGTTCGTACGGCTCGACGACCACGGCGGCTTCTTCGGAGTCTGGGACTCCCCCGAACTCCAGGGCCACGAGAAACCGCTGGTCGGCCCGTACGGCACGGTCTTCCTGCTCGCGTTCCTCTTCATCAAGCTCTTCGAGTACAACGGCGGCATGCTCAACCAGGCCCAGCGCTACATGGCCACGCCGAACGCGAAGGAGGCCGAGCGCTCGGCGCGGCTCTCGGCGATCCTGTGGCTGGTCTGGCCGCTGGTGCTGTTCTTCCCGATGTGGATGTCACCGCTGCTGGTCGAGTCGCAGAAGCAGGACGGCTCCGACTCCTACGCCCTGATGACCGAACAGCTCCTCCCGCACGGCCTGCTGGGCCTGGTCATCGTCGGCTTCTTCTCCCACACGATGGCCATGTGCTCCTCGGACGCCAACGCCATCGCGGCCGTGTTCACCCGGGACTGCGCGCCGGTGATCTGGGCCAGGGCGCGGACGTGGAACCAGAGCCAGGGACTGCGGGTCGCCCGGATCGCGACGGTCGTCTTCCTCGGCCTGTCCATGGCGGCGGCGACGCAGGTCAACTCCCCCGCGTTCAAGGACATCATCACCGTCGTCATCAAGTGGGTGGCCGGTCTGATGGGCCCGATGGCCATCCCGATGATGCTGGGCCTGCTGCGCGCGTTCCGCCGCTCCGGCCCGACCGCGGCTCTCGTCAGCTGGTCGATGGGTCTGCTCGCGTTCTGGCTGGTGAACTACCCGATCCACTGGAACGTCGAGGGCGGCGTCCCGCTCCAGTACCAGGTCTCGATACCGCTGGCGGTGTCGCTGGTCCTCTACATCCTCGTCGGCTACATCAAGCCGGAGGACACCCCGGAGCGGCTGGCGCTCATCGAGAAGATCAACACGGACGGGGACGGGACGGCGGCCGCGGCGGTCCCGACGCCGGCCGGACCCTCCGACGACGTGGTGCGGACGACGACCAGGGATTGACTGCTCCCCTCAGAGTCGGCCGCTCCATCCGGTCGGGGTCACTCGGCCTCGACGGCGCGGCATGCAGTCAAGCCCATGCAAGGAAAAGGCAAAGCTGACGCAAAGACTGCCCATCGAGAGCCCGGACAGATGGGGGCAAGATCGAACACATCTCCCGCCGTTCACTCTGTGACGGATGTTAATTTTCACCGCTGCTCTGACTTGACCACCAGAGCCACATAAATGAAAACAAACGGGAGAAAATGTGCGTAAGTTGGCAGTAGGCGCCCTCGCGGCTGGCCTCTTCGCCATGGGGGCGGGCACGGCATTCGCGGCCTCGTGGCACGACATTCCGACGCTCTCGACCGGCGGCGCGAAGTTCCACCACGGCCAGTACAAGTGGCACCCCGCAGGCGTGAACCACGGCGCCTTCGAGTGGAAGGGCCAGCTCCAGGACGCCGATCACGGTGACGGTCACAATGTGTACGTCCAGGTGAAGGTCGAGGGCTACGACTGGAACCGCTACAACGGCAAACAGAAGAAGACCGTTCCCGTGGGCGCCTCCAACTGGGCGCCCCCGCAGCGCTACACCGACGACGCGTACATCCGCGTCTGCCGTGACAAGGGTTCCTTCAACCCGGACAACTGCTCGACCACCAAGCACTACCAGAGGTAAGCACAACCACAGCTCCACGTACCGGGCCCAGGCTTATCTCCTGGGCCCGGTCGCTTCTTTGGGGGAAGCCATCAGTACGTCAGAAGTGCTGTCCGCCACGGGCATTGACCTCTCCTACGGCGAGCAGCTGGCTGTCCGTGACGCCCATCTCTCGATCTCCCGGGGGGAGGTCGCGGCCATCACCGGACAGAGCGGATCGGGAAAGTCCTCGCTGCTGTACTGCCTCGCGGGAGTGCTGCCTCCGGCGCGCGGACAGGTGAGGTTCGAAGGGCAGTCGCTCGGCGATCTCACCGACGACGAGATCAGTGAACTCCGCCGTGAACGCTTCGGCTTCGTCTTCCAGTACGGCGAACTGCTCCCGGAGCTGACCATCGAGGAGAACACCGCCCTGCCACTGCGCCTGGCCGGGCAGCGCAAGCGGCCCGCGCTCGCGGCCGCCGGCGAGGTCCTCACCCGGCTGGGACTCGGCGAGCTGCGCGAGCGCCGTCCGTCGCAGGTGTCAGGTGGTCAGAACCAACGCGTCGCCGTCGCACGGGCCCTGGTCCACCGCCCGGCCGTCGTGTTCGCCGACGAGCCGACCGGGTCACTGGACAGCGCCAACGCATCCGCCGTACTGAACGAGTTCCTCGGCTTGGCGCGCTCGCAGGGCACTGCCGTCATCCTGGTCACCCATGACCCCACCGTCGCCGCACAGGCCGACAGCCACTACACGATGTCCGACGGAGTCCTCACCCCCCAGGGGGCGGTGTGAGGGAGTTCCTGCTCGGTCTGCGCCTGCTGTTCGGCGCAGGCCGGGGCAACCGCATACGCTTCTTCCTCATGGCGGCCGGCGGCTCCCTCGGGGTCTGCTGCCTCGCCCTCGTCCTCACCATCCCGCAGATCCTCGACGCGCACGACGGTCGGGCCGCCGCGCGCCAACCGCGGACCACTTCCGCCCAGTCCGCGGGTTCCACCCTGCTCCTTCAGCGCACCGACCCCTACGGCTCCAAGGCGTTCACCCGGGTGTTCATCGCCAAGGGAACCGAGAACGCCGGCGCGGTCCCGCCAGGGCTGAAGGAACTCCCCGACCCCGGCCAGGTGGTCCTCTCTCCCCGCGCACACGACCTGCTGCGTGACCAGCCCGGCGTCAAGGGACTCCTGCCAGGTCACGAGAAGGGTCTGGTCGGCGCGAGGGGGCTCGCCCATCCCGACGAGCTGTTCGCCTACATCGGCACGACACGTGACAAGATCGCCGACGATGGCCGCGCCCTGAAGGGCTGGGGATACGACTACGCCCCCTTCCCCGCCGTCGAACCCTCGACCCTGACCTACATCCGCTTCGCCCTCGGATCACTGGTCCTGCTCCCCCTCGGCATCTTCCTCTCCGTCTGTGCCCGGCTCTCCGCCGCCAGCCGGAACCGCCGCCTCGCGTCCCTGCGCCTGCTGGGCCTGAGTACCAAGGGCACCCAGCGGGTCAACGCCGCCGAAACCGTCGTCGCGGCCCTCCTCGGCGCGCTTCTCGGCCTCGGCGAGTACTGGGTCCTCAACCAGGTCATGACCCGGACCGGGCTGCCCAGTCTGAGGTGGTACCCGGCCGACGGCGCGCTGTCCGTGACGACCATCGCCGTCTGTCTGATCGGGTGCCCGCTCCTCGCCTGGTTCGTCGGCCGCGCCAGCGCACGCGAAGCCGCCGCCAATCCCCTGGCGGTACGCCGCACCGCCGCCCCCAAGCGCCCCACCAAGTGGGGCGGACTGCTCCTGGTGACCGGCGTCGGTATCGTCGTCGGCTACTGCGCCACCGGT
>KL569240.1:23601-25617 GCA_000715635.1 Streptomyces violaceus
GGCCCGAACGCCATCGTGATGCCGGCGGGCATTCTGCTGACGGGCCTGGGGCTGGTGCTGACGCTGCCCCTGATCTCCTACAGCATCGCCCGCGGGCTCGCGCGCACCACCCAGTCCCTCACCCTGAACCTGGCGATGCGCCGAAACGAGGTCGAGCCGGGCAGCACCATGCGCGTCGTCACCGGCCTCGTGCTGCTCGTCTTCTCCGCCTCCCTCGCCCAGGGCGTCCTCATCCAGCTGGAGCAGGTCACCCGCCCGTCCGCTCCCGTGCAGGACTACTCCGTCCCCTTGGCCTCGCTGACCACGCGACAGCAGCACGAAGTCGCCGACGTACCAGGGGTGCGCGCGCACGCGGTGACGATGATGTCCTGGACCGACCCCGACGGGTCCTCCGACCAGCCCTGGGCCAGCGCCGTTGTCGCCACCTGCGACCAGCTGACCAAACTGGTACGGCACTCCGAGGGCTGCGTGGACGGCAAGGTGATGCGGCTCAGCGACCCGAACGCGGGCACCGGCCAGGGCGCGCGCCCCGGTGACGCGCTCCCGTTCCGCCTGTCAAAGGGCGGTCGTGGCACGACCCTGACCATCACACTTCCGCAGGACGAGATCACGTACAGCGCCTACGACCCGTCGGCGGTCCACGGAGCGGACGTGCTCATCCCGCCGTCGGCCATGCTCACCGCGGCCCGCCCGCAGGGGGCGCAGTACGTCCTCACCAGCAGCTCCGACCACGACGAGGTCCGCAAGGTCCTCGACGGTATCGCCGCCGTCGCCCCGACCGTCGCGGTCGAACCCATCGGCGTGAACATCGAGGGCCTCCAGCAGATCGCCGTCCTCGAGACCCTGCTCGCCGTCGGCATGATCATGGGTCTGGTCATCGGGACCGCGGCCTTCGTCGTCTCGGCGACCGACCGGGCGGTGGAGCGGCGCCCACAGGTCACCGCCGTCACGCTGATCGGAGCACCGGCGCGGACGATGCGAGCCGTGCAGTGCGTACAGGTCGTGCTCCCCCTGAGCGTCGGGCTCGTACTGGCGCTCGTGACGGGCAAGCTCGCCGAGTCCTGCTATCTGATCACCGGGGGCAGTGAGATCTACTGGGACTCCGCCGGACTCCCCGTGCTCGCGCTCGCGGCAGCGGGCGTGGCGGCCGTGTCCGCCGTCGGCGCACTTCCGCTCGTAGGACGGCGCATCGACCCGGAACTGATCCGCCGCGACTGATCACGCGCGCTCAGCCGCCGACGGCTCACCGGCGGCGCGGGCTCAGGCCCTCGGATAGCGGGCGAGCCACCCCGGCGACGACCCCCCGGGCCCGTGCAGGGCGGGCCCCTGGGTCATCTCCATGGCGAAGTCGTCGGCCAGCTCCAGGACGGTGGGACGGCCCTCCAGCTCGGCCAGCCAGGCCGGGGGCAGGGCCGTTTCGCCGTGCAGGGCGCCGAGCAGGCCGCCGGTCAGCGCGCCGGTGGCGGCGGACGGGCCGTCGTGGTTGACGGCGAGGCACAGCCCGTGCCGGACGTCGGCGGCGACGAGGGCGCAGTACACGGCGGCGCCGACGAGGCTCTCCGCCGTACCGGCCCCGCACAGCTCGCTCACGCGCTCCGGGCCGGGCATCCCCTGCCGTACGGCGCCCAGCGCGTGCTGGAGGGCGTCCGACACGGGCTGGTGTCCGGGCCGGGCGGCCAGCATCGCGAAGGCCCGCTGCACGGCACCGTCGAGGCTCTCGCCGAGGGCGAGGGCATGCACGATCACGGCGTACGCACCCGCCGCGAGCGAGGCCGTGGGGTGACCGTGGGTCTGCGCCGCGCACTCGACGGCGAGCTGCGCGACCAGTTGCGGCTCCCATCCCACGAGCAGCCCGAACGGGGCGGACCGGGTGGCGGCCTCGGGCCCGGCCTCACCGGGGTTCTTGGGGGTGTCCGGGGTGCCCATGATCTCGTCGCCGAGCCCCAGCAACAGGGCCTGGTGGGGATCCCGCCGCGCGTACAGCCACTCCTCCCGCGCGAGCCAGCCGTCGTCCTT
>KL569240.1:25815-28527 GCA_000715635.1 Streptomyces violaceus
CACTCCTCCCGCGCGAGCCAGCCGTCGTCCTTGCGGCGCTCGTCGGGCCCCCAGTCCCGCTGGGTGGCGGCCCAGCGCAGGTAAGCCCGGTGCACATCGGTCGGCGGATGCCAGGCTCCGGTGTCCCGCCTCACCTGGGCCCGTATCAGCCCGTCCACGGAGAACAGCGTCAGCTGCGTGATGTGCGTGACAGCACCGCGTCTGCCGTAGGCGGGGGCCAGATCGACCAGCCCCTCGGCCCCGTGCGCCTCCCTGATCCCGTCGATCCCCAGCCCGTCCACGGGCGTGCCCAGCGCGTCCCCCACAGCGACGCCGAGCAGCGTCCCGCGCACCCGGCTGCGGAAGTCCTGCTGCTCCGTACGGCCCCAGACGGCGCCGGCAGTCGCACCCACCTTGACCTCCCAGGGACCGTCCATACGTACGACAGCTCAGCACTGTAATCGAACGGGGACGGTGGGTTCAGAGGGTGGAACGGTGCCTCACGGCAGGCGCACGGGCCGTCGCTCTGAGCACTCGGAATATCGGACGGACGTGCGAGGATCTCCGGGTGAATGATCTACACGCCCGCCCGGCCACCGAGGCCGACCTCTCCACTCTCGTCCGCCTCCGCGACGACGCGGCCCGCTGGATGCTGACCCGTGGCATCACCGGGCAGTGGCAGCCGGGAGAGCTCGACGAGGACCACTTCCGCCGCGTCATGGCCCAGGGCGAGGTCTGGCTCGCGGAGGCCGAGGGGCGCGTCGCCGGCGCCTGGGAACTGTGGTGGGAGGACGAGGCCGCCTGGGGCCCGCAGCCGCCCGTGGCCGGATACGTGCACCGGCTCATGGTGAACCGGAACACCGCCCCGCCCGGCACGGGCCGGCTCCTGCTGCGCTCCGCGGAACACCGCGTGGCCGCGACCGGCCGAACCCGCGTCCGCCTGGACTGCCTGGCCGGCAACACCCAGCTCACCGCCTACTACCGGGACGCCGGATACCAGATAGTGGGCCACAAGGAGGGCAAGCCGCAGCCGGGCGGCGCGCCCAAGTCCTTCACACTGCTGGAGAAGGAACTCGGGCGCGCTGTCTGAGGTTCGTCCCGGGTGCTGCTGGTCTTCGGCGGGTTGGTTCTTTTCCCGGTTCTCAGGTCTTTGGCGTCGCGAACGGCCGGGTCATGACCGGCCGCGATCCGGCTCCTCGAAGTCGCGCGTGACGGCCTCTGGGTCGTCGGGGGAGCGCAACCGCGCCCCCGAACCCGTCACGCCCAGATCACGGCGCATCGCTTCCCTCGCGGCAGCGATCAGAGACCAGATGCCGTGCTGTGCCTCAGCGGCCGAGTGCAGGGATTCACCGGGTCGCGGGTTCCCCTCCAGGCGTTTGACCTGCCCGTAGACCGAGTTCAGGGCTCCGTTCACTTCCCCGGCCGGGCCTATCACCGCATCCGGCGCGATCATCAGCGCCTCGGACCAGCGGTCGCGGTAGGTGTCCTTGGCCGCCTCCAGCGCCCGTACGTCCTCGTCACCCGGCGCGCGATCCCGCAGGACGTACAGATGGCGGCTGAGCGCCGTGCAGAACTGTCGTGCGTCGCGGTGCAGTTCCGTATAGCAGCGGCGCCGCAGCTCCTGGTTCTCCCGCGCGTCCTGGAGCGCCTGGGTCATCTCCAGCTCGCGCCGCTTCGCCTTCTCGGCGTTCCGGGTGCTGAAGCTCCAGGAGGGCAAGACGCTGGGGCACTTCGAGGCGCAGTTGCACAATCGCGTGATCAGCGACCCCCGGGACGCCCAGACCCTCGACATGCGCTATGGAATGATCCGGGCGCAGGCCCTCTCTCCCCGAGAGTCCCTGGCCTTCAGAGAAAGTTCTGGGAGAAGAGACGTGATCACTGAGCTCGACTGGTTCAAGAGCAGCTACAGCGGCAATGACGGTCCTGATTGCGTCGAGATCTCGATAGCACTTCCAGCCGTCCACATCCGCGACTCCAAGAACAAGGACGGCGCCCACCTGGCATTCACCGACGGCGCCTGGGCAGAGTTCCTGGAGTTCGCGGCGGGAGGCTGACCCTCAGTCCGCGCAGAGCGCGGTGTCGACCGCGGCGATGAGGGCCGTGGTTGTCGCATCGGTGGTCGGGGCCTCGTTGATGACGAGGGTCACCTGACGGCCGTCGGGGGCGACGGCTGCGAGGTTGTTGTGGCCGCCCCGCACGGAGCCGGTGTGGCCTGTCCAGCGACCTCCGCAGGACAGGGGCGAGGTGATCAGGCCGAGTCCGTAGCGGCCGTCGGGGCCCAGCCGGTCGGGGTCGCCCGGCACCGTGTTCCGCATCTCGGCCAGCCCGCGGCCGGACAGCAGACGGCCGTTCAGCAGGGCCGCGAAGAATGTGTTCACGTCCCGGGGCGTGGAGATCAGCGCGCCGCCGGTTCCGCCGGCGGAGGTGTTCCACTCGGTGCCGTCCACGCGCACGGCCGTTACGTCGCGCTCGGTCGTGAAGTAGCTGCGGGAGTGGCGGCCCCGGATGTGCTCGGAGCTGCCCGGCCAGTATGTGTCGCGCAGTTTCAGCGGCTTGATGATCCGGCGTGAGATCTCCTTTTCCGCCGGGCGGCCCGTGACCTTTTCGATGATCAGGCCGGCCAGGATGTAGTTCGTGCTGGAGTAGTGCCACGGGCCCTTGGGGGGCGGCAGTTCCAGTGCCCGTTTCACCAGTTCCCGGGGGGTGAACCCTGTCTCTTATACACATCTCTGA
>KL569240.1:28752-29808 GCA_000715635.1 Streptomyces violaceus
CGATGTCGGCGGTGGCGAGCGAGTCGCCGTGGTCGGGCAGTCCGCTGGTTTGCTGGAGAAGCTGCCGCACGGTGATGTGGCGTCCGTCGTAGCCGTTGCCCTGGACGAGTCCGGGCAGATAGTGCTCCACGGACGCGTCGAGAGAGAGACGCTTCTCGTCCGCGAGTCGCAGGACGGTGGCGGCGGTGAAGGTCTTGGTGATGCTGCCGATGCGGAGACGGTCCTCGGCGCTCATCGGCCGCCCGGTGCGCAGATCGGCCTGGCCGGCGGCGTAGGTCCACCGGCCGCACTTCGGGTCGGCCACTTCGACCGCGGCTCCCGCGAGTTGGTGTCTTCCGGTGAGCTCGTCCAGTGCGTGTCGCAGTCCCGGAGGGGCCTCGCAGTCCCACGTGGCCGCATGGGGGGTGGGGCGCGGTGCGGCGATGGCCGCCGGGGCGGTGGCACCGACGCCGGTGAGAAGTGCCAGGAGTAAGGCAGGGATCTTCATGCGTCAGGACGCTACGGGGAGGGCTGACGATTCTCGCTCCGGCTGTCCTCCGTCTCAGGGGTGGACTCACGTACACCACCGAGACGGGGTCGACGTTCTCCCGGCGAGGAACGGCCCCCGTACCGCACGGTCCATATCCGAAATCCACACATCCGGACCCGCCCTGGTCCGTGAGGTCCAGGGCGGGTTCGGCGTGGCCCTTGAGAGGTGCCGGACGGGACCACGGTGGTGCGCGATGCTGCCGGTGTCGGCTTACGCGCGGTGGAGTTTCCAGTCGCCGACGTTCTGGGCCCGGTTGTAGTAGGCGTTGGTACACACGTCGTACTTGCTGCCGCCGGCGGTTCCGTGTCCGTTCGTCTCCAGGAAGCCGCCGTTGTCGCCGTAGGTGTTCCACAAGTGGATCACGTCGCCGGGCCGGACATGCTGGTCACCGGGGCTGGACGCCTGGGCGAAAAGGCGCCAGCGGCCGGTGCCGGGGGCGCGGTCCTGGTCCTTGGATGTGGAGACGTTGAACTTGCCGCCGCTGTTCTTCTGGTCGGCGGTCGCGTGCCCGTTGGTGTCGAGGTAGC
>KL569240.1:30021-32600 GCA_000715635.1 Streptomyces violaceus
GCCGTAGAGGTTCCGCAGGTAGACCAGGTCCCCGCTGACCACGTTGGCACCAACGGCTTTGCCAGTGGCGGAGAGGATCTGCCAGGTTCCGGTGCCCTCTCCCCGCGTGGGCGAGTCCGCCGTCGACACCCCGTACTTCGCCCCGCCGTCGCTGCTGTGGCCGTTGGTGTCCAGGTACCCGCCCGCCCAGCTGTTGTAGCCGTTCTGCAGGTGGACCTGGTCGCCGTACTTCAGCTCGTTCGCCATGCTGCTCCCTTGGTCGACGGAAGACATGCGGACGGTTCCCGCCCCCGATGGTCAGGTCATCCCCCCGCAGCCATCCGAGTGTCACGGCCGGTGGCAGGCCTTGACCGGCTCCGGATGCCAAACCGCCCGTGAGGGGGGCGCTGGAAGCACGACCGCGGTTCACCGGCACCAGGGCGCACGGAACCGCTGATCGCGATGGCGGCAAGAGGTCTGCTGGAGGCGAGGCCGGCCTGAGAGGATGGCGCGGACCATCACACGAATCTGGGGTAGAGCATGCTCGTGCTCGTATTGTCGGTCGTCGTTCTGCTCGTCATCGGCGGTTGCGTCTGCGTCTTCTGGGCGGCCCGGGGCGACGCTCCGCGCTGGGCACGTGGTGTGGCCAAGGCGATGCTGCTCGGCAGTGAACTGGCCCGCAGCGCGAGCCGGAGTTCCCGCTCACAGCACAGGAGCGGGGACGAGTAGGCGCTGTTCGGCGGATCACGGCCGAGACGCTAACCGACCCGCTGCATCGCCTTCCGGTGCCGTTCCGCCATCGCCGCCCCGGACTCGCGGCGGGCCATCCTGCGCAGGACGGAGGGTGCGAGGAGCAGACCGGCGACCGCCCACGCCCCCAGCACGCCCGCCGTCTCCAAGTGCCGCCAGGATGTGCCGATCTCGACGGCGACCGCGTCGGCCGGCAGCAGCGCGGACCGGAGACCGAGGCCGAGCCAGTACACGGGGAAGATCTGCCCGACGGTCTGCAGCCACTCGGGCAGTTCCGACAGCGGGAAGTAGATACCGGAGATCACGACGAGTCCCATCACCGGGAGCATCAGCAACCCGATGGTGCGCGGACTGCTGACGAGTGAGCCGATGACGGCGCCGATCGGCAGGGTCGCCAGGAGACCCAACGGGATCGCCCACACCAGCGTCAGCAACGCTCCGCCGCCCTGCCGGGCGACTCCGTCCACCAGGAGTACGCCTACGGCGAAGGGGAGCGCCATGGAGGCCAAGGCCGTACCCGACACCATGATGATCTTGCCGACCAGGTGACCGACCATGCCGTGGGGCACCGCTTTGGCACGCAGCAGCGTGCCGTCCTCACGTTCGGTCGCGAGCAGCTGTGCCGTGGTCATCATCCCGGTGAACGCGAGCGTCATGCCCAGCATGCTCGGCAGCATGAACGCGCCGGTCGAGATGCCGGCGCCCTTCAGCGGATCGTCCTTGAGCAGGAAGAGCGGCACCATGAGCAGGATCGTCCAGAGCACGTAGCCGAAGACGTCCTGGCCGGTGGTGAAGGTCTGCCGGAGTTCCGTCCAGCCGCGCCGGACCCCTGCTCGCGCCGCGTACCACACCGGGCTCATCGCGCTCCCTCCCCGAGGGCGTGCGCCGCCCGCTCAACGGGAACGTCTCCCGCCTCAAGCTCTCGCACCATCGTCAGGTAGGTGTCCTCCAGGCTCGCCCGGCGCACCTCCAGTCCGCCGACCGCCTCGCCGTGCTCCTCGAACAGCCGGCGGACGAACCGGGTGGGCTCTGCCGTCGCTTCCTCGAAGGGCCGCCCGTCCAGGGTCCAGCGCACCGTGGCCTCGGCCGATGCCTGCCGGGACAGCTCCGCTGCCGA
The DNA here is from genome assembly GCA_000715635.1 of Streptomyces violaceus. Taxonomy (GTDB): domain Bacteria; phylum Actinomycetota; class Actinomycetes; order Streptomycetales; family Streptomycetaceae; genus Streptomyces; species Streptomyces violaceus. The sequence continues at coordinate 31,868 of KL569240.1, forward strand.
GCCGTCGGCCACGATCCGGCCGCCGGCCAGAATGAGGATCCGGTCGGCGAGCTTCTCCGCCTCGGCGAGGTCGTGCGTGGTCATCAGGACAGTGGTGTTCTCGTCAGCGAGGCCGCGCACCAGTCCGTGGAACTCGTTTCTGGCCTCCGGGTCCAGACCAGCCGTCGGCTCGTCCAGAAACAGCAGCTCGGGCCGGCCCACGATGCCGATGGCCACGTCGAGACGCCTGCGCTGCCCGCCGGACAGCGTCCCGACCCGCTTGCCCGCCTGCTCGGTCAGCCCCACTGCGGCCAGGAGCGCGTCAACGTCCCACGGGCGCTGCATGAGAGCGGTGGAGTAGGGCGCGTAGTACGAGCCGAGATGGTCCAGCAGTTCCCGCACCCGCCACTTGCCGTGGTCTCGCCAGGACTGCAGCACGATGCCCAGGCGCGCACGCCACCGTTCGTCCCCGCGAGCCGGATCCGTGCCGAGGACGGTCACGTCACCGTCCGAGCGCATCCGGAAGCCTTCCAGGACCTCGATCGTGGTCGTCTTGCCGGCGCCGTTCGGTCCGAGCAGCACGACGACTTCGCCTCGGCGGGCCGTGAAGCCGACGCCCTTCAACACGTCCTGGCTGCGGTAGCGCATCCGCAGATCGCGTACGGCGATGACCGTGTCGCTCTCCGGCGGTGGGCTGCTCCCGACCTTGGACAAGGCCTGAGCGGTCATCGGCGTTCCCCCGTGCGTCTCGGTG
>KL569240.1:32866-33820 GCA_000715635.1 Streptomyces violaceus
CCGCCTGTCGGCAGCCGTACGCACCCTACTTTTGACGAACACATTACCGAACGGCTCCGGGCCACCCTTCCGTCAACGCCCCGATACCGCACGGTCGTTGTCATTACTGTCGCGCCGGCAACCGCCGCTCGGGGAGAATGATCGGCATGGCCACCTCCCCAACTTCACGCGGCGTGCTGCCTCTTGCCGCCATGCTGCTCACCGCGACCATCGCCCTCTACATGACTCTCGTCGCCTTCGGGAACATCACCGACTTCGGCACCAACCAGCAGTTCGTCCGGCACGTGCTGGCCATGGACACCACGTTCAAGGACGAGGACCTGATGTGGCGGGCCGTCACGAGCGAGACGCTTCAGGACGCCGCCTACATCGCGATCATCGCGTGGGAGACCGTCGCCGCGTTCGTCCTCATAGCCGGGAGCTGGCTGTGGGCCAGACGTGATCAGCGGCGTGCCCGGCAGTTGTCGACGTACGGGCTGCTGATGGTGATGCTGCTGTTCGGGGCCGGGTTCATCGGGATCGGCGGCGAGTGGTTCTCGATGTGGCAGTCGAAGAGCTGGAACGGGCTGGACGCGGCGACCCGTGTCTTCCTGTTCAGCGGTGTCGTGCTGATCGTCAACCAGCTGCCGACCCCGCGGACGGAAACGTCCTCTACCTGACCACGGTCACCGTCGTACCGACCGTGCCGAACGCCCACAGTGCCGTGCCGTCCGCCTTCCGCATCCGGACTCCGCCCGTCTTCGTGCCGGAGGCGGCGGGCGGCGGCGAGGCGCCGTCGACCGCGTTGGAGAAGGCGACGGAGACGCCGGACTTCGCGGCGAAGTACAGGATGTGCTCGATCTGGACGCCGTCCGAGCCGGTCGTGCCCTCATTGCGCGACGACACCGTGTACGAGCCGGGGTCGGGGCTGACCGTGCCCGGCCACACGGCGAACGTACGGCGGCTCCCCTCGCT
>KL569240.1:34120-37258 GCA_000715635.1 Streptomyces violaceus
GGCGGTGGGGTGCGGGCCCCGGTCCGCCTGCACGGCCAGGACCGTCACCGCGGCTATCGCTCCCACGGTCAGCCCGGTCGTCCAGGCCCACGAAGGAAGTCGGGCAGGCACGGCACGCATCTCCTCGGTCACGGGACCCCGCACGGACGTCGGGGTTCCGATCATCGTACTGCGCGCATGCCCCTCTCCCGGCGGCCTCAGGGGGCCTTACGGACCGGTACCGGGCCGGTGCCCGCGCCATGGGCGGTGTAGTGCGGCGCGCGGGCGGGAGCCGGGTAGGAGAGGTGCACGAGCCGGGACTGCTCCTGCCGCATGTGCATGAGCGACTCGAGGATGTAGCCCACGAGCAGGACGAGGGCGGCGATCGTCATGATGGCGGCGGCGAGGATGGCCGTGGGGACACGGGGCACGGTGCCCGTCTCGATGAAGTCGGCGATGACGGGGATGCCGAGGATGACCGAGACCAGGGCCAGCACGCCCGCGATCACGGTGTGGACGAGCGAGGGGCGCTCGCGCCGCGCCAGGTCGAGGATGACCCGCAGGATGCGCCAGCCGTCCCGGTAGGTGCGCAGTTTGCTCTCGCCGCCCGCCGGCCGGACCCGGTAGTCCACGACGACCTCCGCGGTGGGGAGGCGGAGATGCAGGGCGTGGATCGTCATCTCGGTTTCCGTCTCGAACTCCCTCGCCAGCGCCGGGAAGGACTTCACGAAGCGCCGCGAGAAGACCCGGTAGCCGCTGAGCATGTCGGTCACGTCGTTGCCGAACAGGGACCGTACGGCCCCGGTGAGCAGCTTGTTGCCGACCGCGTGTCCCGCCCGGTAGGCCCCGTCGACCGTCACCCGGCGGGCGCCCACGACCTGGTCGTAGGGCCCTTCGAAGAGCAGGTCCACCAGGTCCCGGGCGCGTGCGGCGTCGTAGGTGTCGTCGCCGTCGATGAGCAGCAGGGCGTCGGCGTCGACATCGGCGAAGGCGCGCCGGATGACATTGCCCTTGCCCTTGCGGGGCTCCTCCCGGACGATCGCGCCCGCTCCCCGGGCGATCTCCACCGTCCGGTCGGTGGAGGCGTTGTCGTACACGTAGACGACGGCCTCGGGGAGGGCCGCCCGCAGGTCGCGGACCACCTTTCCGATGGACGCCTCCTCGTTGTGACACGGCACGACACACGCGATCGTCGGTTCCACGACCACTCCTCACTCAGAGCGATTCATCACACAGTACGAAATCATGCGATATGAGCGTGCCTGAGCGGTGAGGGCGCGCCGGGTCGTTAGGCTCGCCGTGTGCCGGTCCTCGCATCTGTGACGCTGCGTGCGCGTGACGCCATCAAGGGCATCTGGCGCGAGGCCGCCAAGTTCGGTGTCGTCGGGGCCCTGGCCTTCGTCGTCGACAACGGCGGCTACAACCTCCTCGTCTTCGGCCTGCCCGGCGGTGCGCGGGGCGGGCCGATGAGCGCCTCCCCCGTCCAGGCGTCCGTTCTCGCGACGGGCGCTGCCGCGCTCTTCAGCTGGGCCGGGAACCGCTACTGGACCTACCGCCACCAGCACGGCGAGAAGGTGACCCGCGAACTCGCCCTGTTCCTCGTGGCCAACGGCGCGGGGCTCGCCATCACCGCGGGCACGGTCTTCGCCTCCCGGCAGCTGCTCGGGCTCGACTCGGCACTCAGCGACAACACCGCCCGCATCTTCGGCTGGGTGCTCGCGACCCTGTTCCGCTTCTACGCCTATCGGCGCTACGTCTTCGTCGCACCTTGAGCCCTTACCGTCCGGCTGAAGCCTTACTATCCGTCATATGGGACAAAAGGGATGGGTGTGGCGGCCGCGACAGCTATCGCTCTGGGCACAGGGCGCCGTCGCCGCGGTCTGCTGTCTGGCCACGATCCTCGTCTTCGCCCCCGGGTACCTGAGTCCCGACAGCCTCGACCAGCTCCGCCAGGCCGAGGGAAAGCTGCCCCTGACCGACTGGCACCCGCCCGTACTGAGCCTGGTGTGGCGTGCGCTGATCGCCGTGACCGGCTCGATCGCCTCCATGCTCGTGCTCCAGTCCGTTCTCTTCTGGGGGGCGCTCTGGGTGCTGGCCCGGTGCGTCGGGGCGCTGACCGGGAGCCGCGCCGGTTCGTTCGCCGTGCTCGGCCTGGGGCTGACTCCCTTCGTGCTGACGTTCGTCGGGGTGGTGTGGAAGGACGTCCACACGGCGTTCGCGCTGCTCGCCGCGTGCGCGGTCGCGTTCACCGGGCTGCGGCTGCGGGACAGCGACCTTCGTCGTCCCGCCCTGCGGTGGGGGCTGCTCGGGCTGGGCGTGCTGTTCCTCGCGTACGCCATGCTGGTGCGCAAGAACGCCTTCTTCGCCGCGATCCCCGTCTTCGTCATGCTGGTCCTCGCGCTGTGGCGCGCTCCCGGACGCCGTACGTGGGTGACGTGCACGGCGGCGCTCGTGGCCGCCCTGGTCGTGCCGGCCGCCGCCATCTCCCTGTTCGCCCGGCCCCTGGAGACGAAGCAGGGCGCGCAGATCATGCTCGACGACCTGGTCCACGTCCTGAGGGTGGACGAACTCCGGTCGGCGGACGTGTCACCCGACCTCAGGGACCGGCTCGTGTCCGCCGCGGAGGAGTGCAGACGTGCCGGCGCCCTGTCGGACGCCTACTGGGCCTGCTACGCGCGCCCGGCGGACGGACTGCGCGGGGACTCGGGCGAGATCACGTCCCTGTGGCTGGACGAGATGGGCGGGCATGTGCCGCAGTATCTCCAGTACCGGCTGAGGCTCTTCGCGAGTCTGCTGTTCGAGACCGGCTACGTCTACAAAGCCGGGATCACCCGCAACGACCTGGGCGTCGAGGTGGCGCATCCCCGGCTGGAGGACACGCTCGGCACGTATGTGGGCGGCATGGCCCGGGACCTGCCGTGGCTGTTCCGCGGCTGGTTCTGGCTCGCCGTGGCGCTCGTGCTGGCCGTCCGCCCGGGCACGGGCCTGTTCTCGATGCCGGTCCGGGCGCTGGGCATCAGCTCGGCGGCCTACATCCTCGGCTATCTGCCGATCATGCCCGCGACGGACTTCCGCTACATCTACTGGCCGGCGATCGCCTGCTCCCTCGGCCTGCTGCTGCTCTGGCTGGGCCGGGGCACGCCCGCCCCGCCACCGGCG
>KL569240.1:37511-38854 GCA_000715635.1 Streptomyces violaceus
GAGCCGTCAGTCCAGTACCGGCAGCAGCTCCGGCAGATGCCCGTCCGACGCCTGTGCCGCCTGTTGCCGCTCCTGCGGGACGTCTCCGTAGAGGGTGTTCCGGGGCTTCGAGGGGCGGCCCGCCGCGTCGGCCACGGCGATGAGGTCCTTGACCGACTTGTACGAGCCGTACGACGAGCCCGCCATACGGGAGATCGTCTCCTCCATGAGCGTGCCCCCGAGGTCGTTCGCGCCGGAGCGGAGCATCTCGGCCGCGCCCTCGGTGCCCAGCTTCACCCAGCTGGTCTGGATGTTGGGGATGTGCGGGTGCAGCAGCAGCCGGGCCATGGCCGTGACCGCGCGGTTGTCCCGCATGGTCGGGCCCGGGCGGGCGATCCCCGCCAGGTACACCGGCGCGTTCGTGTGCACGAACGGCAGCGTCACGAACTCGGTGAAACCGCCCGTGCGCTGCTGGATGCCCGCGAGGGTGCGCAGATGCCCGAGCCAGTGGCGGGGCTGGTCGACATGCCCGTACATCATCGTCGAGGACGACCGGATGCCCAGCTCGTGCGCCGTGCTCACGACCTCGATCCAGTCCGCCGCGGGCAGCTTGCCCTTGGTCAGGATCCAGCGGACCTCGTCGTCGAGGATCTCGGCGGCCGTGCCCGGGATGGTGTCCAGGCCCGCCTCCTTGGCGGCGGTCAGCCACTCACGGATGGACATGCCGGTGCGGGTCGCGCCGTTGACCACCTCCATCGGCGAGAAGGCGTGCACATGCATGCCCGGGACGCGTTCCTTCACCGCCCGCGCGATGTCGAAGTACGCCGTGCCGGGCAGATCCGGGTGGATGCCGCCCTGCATGCAGACCTCCACCGCGCCCACGTCCCAGGCCTGCTGCGCCCGGTCGGCGACCTGGTCCAGGGAGAGGGTGTAGGCGTCGGCATCCGTGCGGCGCTGGGCGAAGGCGCAGAAGCGGCAGCCCGTGTAGCAGACGTTGGTGAAGTTGATGTTGCGGGTGACGATGTAGGTGACGTCGTCGCCGACGGCCGACTTCCGTACGTCGTCGGCGATGCGCGCGAGGGCGTCCAGCGCCGGTCCGTCCGCGTGCAGCAGGGCCAGTGCCTCGTCGTCGGTGAGCTTCGTGGGATCGTCGGCCGCGGTGCGCAGGGCCTCGCGTACGTCCGTGTCGATGCGCTGCGGTGCCATGCCCGGGGCGGCGGCCTCGCGCAGGGCGCCCCAGTCGCCGTACACCTCGTCGAAGTCGTCCCGGCGGTCGGAGGTGCGGCCCTCGGTGTCGATCGCGGAGTGCAGGTCGGTGCGGCCTGACGCCGTGAAGACCTCCTCCGGCTCCTGCCACGGCAGGC
>KL569240.1:39078-41717 GCA_000715635.1 Streptomyces violaceus
CCTCGCGCCATCAGAGATGTGTATAAGAGACAGAGTCCAGCCAGGGCTCGCCGCGCCGCACGAACTCCGGGTACACGCACAGACGCTCCCGCAGCTCGAAGCCGGCCGCCCGGGACTTCTCGGCGAGCTGCTCGATCTGCGGCCAGGGGCGCTCGGGGTTGACGTGGTCGATGGTCAGCGGGGACACCCCGCCCCAGTCGTCGATGCCGGCCCCGATCAGCCGCTCGTACTCGTCGTCGACGAGGTTGGGCGGGGCCTGGATGCAGCCCGACGGGCCCATGAGCAGCCGGGCGACGGCCACCGTGGCGACCAGTTCGTCCAGTTCCGCGTCCGGCATGCCGCGCATCGCGGTGTCCGGCTTGGCGCGGAAGTTCTGGATGATCAGCTCCTGGACGCCGTGGTAGGCCCGGGTCACCTTCCGCAGCGCGAACAGCGACTCGGCGCGCTCCTCATAGGTCTCCCCGATGCCTATGAGAACCCCGGAGGTGAAGGGGACGGAGGACCGCCCGGCGTCCTCCAGCACCCGCAGGCGGACGGCGGGCTCCTTGTCGGGAGAGCCGTGGTGGGGGCCGCCCGGCTCGGACCAGAGCCGGGTCGCGGTCGTCTCCAGCATCATGCCCATGCTGGGCGCCACCGGCTTCAGACGCTGGAAGTCGGTCCAGCTCATGACGCCCGGGTTCAGATGGGGCAGCAGGCCCGTCTCCTCCAGGATCCGGATGGAGATGGCCCGTACGTAGGCGAGGGTGTCGTCGTAGCCGTGCGCGTCGAGCCACTCTCGCGCCTCGGGCCAGCGGTCCTCGGGCTTGTCGCCGAGGGTGATGAGGGCTTCCTTGCAGCCCAGGGCGGCGCCCTTGCGGGCGATGTCCAGGACCTCGTCCGGGGACATGAACATGCCGTGCCCGTCGCGGCGCAGCTTGCCGGGGACGGTGACGAAGGTGCAGTAGTGGCACTTGTCCCGGCACAGCCGGGTCAGGGGGATGAAGACGCTCTTGGAGTACGTGATGACGCCGGGCCGGCCGGCCGCCTCGAGGCCGGCGTCCCGGACCCGGGCGGCCGAGGCCGACAGGTCCTCCAGATGCCCGCCCCGGGCCTGGAGCAGCACCGCCGCCTCGGCGACATCGAGCGAGACGCCGTCCCTGGCCCGTTTCAGGGCGCGACGCATGGAGTTCTCGGTGGGGCCCGTTCCGGAGGTCGCGGAAGTCGTCATCCTTCGAGCATACGAGTGCGCTGATCAACTCGGGTCGGCCCCGTCAGTGGAAGGCCAGCCACCCGATCCCCAGGGCGGACGTGAGGCCGGCGGCGGCTATGGCGGCCGGTCTGTTGCGGTGCAGGGCGAACCAGACCAGCGCGGCGGTCACGAGCACGGCCAAGGTGCCGATCGCGGCACGCAACAACCCTTGGCTGTAGCCGTATTCGTTGAAGTGACGGACAAGCCAGGCCAACCAGGCAATTCTCATGATGCTTCCCCCATGGCAGCTGGAAACCGGGCGGGTCACACCTGTCGGCCGCGATGGTCAGTCGCGCACCGGTGCTCATCCCACCCGGTCATTTGCCCTCAGTTTACTGATCGTTCCGGGCGCGCAGCCAGGGCCTGCCGTCAGGCGGCCCGGACAAGCCGGCGCTGGGACAAGCTGCGAACCCGCCTCCCTGACCGGGGAGTTGTCAGAGGTACTCCTGGTACGCGTCCAGCGCCTTCAGCACCTCGGCCTCCCCCGCCGGCGGCAGCTGCACCACGACCTCCTCGATGCCGAGGTCGGCGTAGTGGGCGAGCTTGCCCGGGGTCGGATGGACGGCGTAGGGGACGACCTGGAGGGCCTCGGGGTCACGGCCCGCTTCCGTCCAGGCCGTGCGCAGCCGGGGCAGGGATGCGGAGAGGCCGCGGCCGCCGATGGGCAGCCAGCCATCCGCGTACTCGCAGATGTGGGCGAACAGCTTGGGCCCGGCGGCCCCGCCGAGCAGCGTGCGCGGGCCCACGACCGGGCCGCGCGGCTTCCGCACCGGCTTGGGATGCGCGTGACTGGCCCGGACACTGCCGAACTCCCCCTCGTACGCGACCGGTTCCTCCGACCACAGCGCCCTCATCAGCGCCATCCGGTCCCGGCCCAGCTCGCGCCGGGTGTGCCACCGTACGCCGTGGTCGGCGGCCTCCTCGACGTTCCAGCCGAAGCCGATCCCGAGGGTGAACCGGCCGCCGGACAGGTGGTCCAGGGTCGCGACCTGCTTGGCCAGGTCGATCGGATCGTGCTGGGCGACGAGCGTGATGCCCGTGCCGAGACCGAGCCGCCCGGTGACGGCGGCGGCCTGGCCGAGCGCCACGAACGCGTCGAGGGTACGGCCGTACTCGCGCGGCAGCTCGCCGCCCGCCGGGTACGGGGTGGTCCGCTCGACAGGGATGTGCGTGTGCTCGGGCAGATACAGCCCGGCGAAACCGCGGCCCTCCAGCTCCCGGGCGAGCCGGGTCGGGGTGATCGTCTCGTCGGTGAGGAAGATCGTTACGGCGATGCGCATGACGTATCCATACCCGAGGGACACCCCGGTGTCCATACCGACCGGTCGGCACTCATCCGGCCGTCGCGAGCGCCGCATAGCCGGTTCCGGTCGCGGCACGCTGCGGCCGGCGCGGACGCGGGCCCTGGCCC
>KL569240.1:41959-43487 GCA_000715635.1 Streptomyces violaceus
CAGGGGGAGACCGACGCCGGCCTCACCGCCTGAAGTCCCCGGCCCACGCGGCCTGTTCCGCTGCTGCCCACCGCCGGGCCCTCTTCCCTTGCACGCCGGTTCACGGCTGAATACGACCGTTGCACGCACCACCCCTGCACCACCCATGCCATGTCACCGACGACACCCTGGGAGCAGCAGCATGTGCGAGGACAACCACGGCGGGCTCGCCCGGCGCGCTCTGTTCGTGACGGGAGCCGCCGCCGCGCTTACGTTGGGAAGCGTGAGCTTCGCTTCAGCGGCCGACGGGGACCAGGAGACCAGAACGGTACGGGGCACCCTGCCGCCCGGCTCCCCCGACTTCGTGTACGTGCCCGTCGAGGTCCCGGCCGGGGTCCGGGAGATCAAGGTCGCCTACACCTACGACCGGCCGTCCGTCCCGGCCGGCACCACGGGCAACGCCCTCGACATCGGCGTCTTCGACGACCGCGGCACCGAGCTCGGCGGCCGGGGCTTCAGGGGCTGGTCGGGCGGGGCGCGCACCGAGTTCTTCCTCCGCGCCGACGACGCGACGCCCGGCTACCTCCCCGGCCCGGTGCGCGAGGGCACCTGGCACATCGCGCTCGGCCCGTACACGGTCGCCCCGCAGGGCCTGTCGTACGAGATCACGATCACGCTGACGTACGGCGAGCCGGGCGAGGCCGTCGAGCCGGTGTATCCGCCCGAGCGGGCCAAGGGGCGGGGGCGCGCCTGGTACCGGGGTGACTGCCATCTGCACTCCTGGTACTCCGACGGCCGCCGCACCCCCGCCGAGATCGGGGCCCTGGCGCGGGCGGCGGGGCTGGACTTCATCAACTCCTCCGAGCACAACACGCACTCGGCGCACGCGCACTGGGCGGATGTGGCCGGGGAGGACCTGCTGGTCATGCTGGGCGAGGAGATCACCACACGGAACGGGCACGTGGTGGCGCTCGGCACCGACCCGGGCACCTTCGTCGACTGGCGCTACCGTGCCCGCGACAACCGCTTCGGCCGGTTCGCCCGCCAGATCCGCCGCGCCGGCGGCCTGGTCGTCCCGGCCCATCCGCACGCGACCTGCGTCGGCTGCAACTGGAAGTTCGGCTTCGGCGAGGCGGACGCGGTGGAGGTGTGGAACGGCCCCTACACACCCGACGACGAGGTGACGCTGGCCGACTGGGACAGCATGCTCGTGGCGTCCGTGCGGGGCGAACGCGGCTGGATCCCGGCGATGGGCAGCAGCGACGCCCACCGCGACCCGGACCCCGTCGGCAGCCCCCAGACGGTCGTCCTGGCCGACGATCTGACCCGTCAGGCGATCCAGGAGGGCATCCGGGCGGGACGGTCGTACATCGCCGAATCCGCGCGGGTCGCGCTGTCGTTCCGGGCGTCCGGCGGACGCGGCGAACACGCGGGAATCGGCGAGCGGCTCACGGTCGGCCGCGACACCCCGGTCACCGTCCGCCTGGAGGTCACGGGCGCCCCGCGCTGCACGGTCCGCTTCGTCACCGACCAGGGCGTGCTGCACACG
>KL569240.1:43726-45470 GCA_000715635.1 Streptomyces violaceus
TACGGGCCGAGGTGCGACACGAGGCGGCGGCGGGGCCGGTACCCGGGCCGCTGGCGGCGTTCACGAATCCGATTTTCCTGGGGCGTTAGCGACGTACTGGAACAGGTCCGGGCTCCAGCGGTCGATCATCACGATGGTCGGCCGGCAGCCTGGACCGGTGCGCTTCTGGTGGCCGGCCGGAAGCGGTGATCAGATGTACATCCTGCCCGCAGCCGTGTGCGAAGGAGTCCCCCTGACGATGTCCCGCCTCGCCGATGTCAGGTTCCGTGCCGCCACCGCCTTCCAGCGCCGCATCAACCCGCTGCTGCGCCGCCTCCCCCTCCAGACGGTCATCGAGACGAAGGGCCGTGTCTCCGGGCTGCCCCGGCAGACGCCGGTGGGCGGGCGGCGCGTCGGAGATGTCTTCTGGCTGGTGTCGGAGTTCGGTGAGCGGTCGCAGTACGTCCGCAACATCCAGGCCGATCCGCGGGTGCGGGTGCGGATCCGGGGGCGGTGGTACGCGGGGACAGCCCGGCTGGTGCCGGACGACGATCCGGTGGCGCGGCTGCGGCAACTGCCCCGCTTCAACGGCCTGGGGGTGCGGGCGTTCGGGACGAATCTGCTGACGGTTCGGGTGGACCTGGACACCTGAGAGGCGTCAGCCCGGCCACACGATCGCCTGCACCTCGCTGTACGCGTGCAGGGCGTACGAGCCGACGTCCCTGCCGACCCCGCTCTTCTTGAAGCCGCCGAAGGGGGCCTCCATGTTGCGGCCGACGGTGTTGACCCCGACCCCGCCGGCCCGCAGCCGCCGCGCCACCCGGAAGGCTCGGCCCACGTCCCCCGACCAGACGTAGTCGATGAGGCCGTAGTCGGTGTCGTTGGCGAGGGCGATGCCCTCCTCCTCGTCGTCGAAGGGGATGACGACCACGACCGGGCCGAAGATCTCCTCGCGGGCCACGCGCATGTCGTTGGTGCAGTCGGCGAGGAGGGTCGGGGGGACGTAGAAGCCCGTGGAAAGGGCCGGACGTTCGCCGCCCGCCACCACCACCGCGCCTTCCTTACGGCCCAGTTCGACGTACGACTCCACGCGGTCCCGGTGCGCCGCGGAGATCACCGGCCCCACCACCGTGTCCGGGCCCCCCGGGTCACCGACCTTCAACCGTCTGGCGTATCCGGCCAGTTGCTCGACCAGACGGTCGTACACCCCGCGCTGCGCCAGCACCCGCGTAGGTGCCGTGCAGATCTGGCCGCTGTAGAAGGAGAAGGTGGTCCCGATCCCGGCCACGGCCGAGCGGATGTCGGCGTCGTCGAAGACGACCGCCGCCCCCTTCCCGCCCAGTTCCATCAACTGCCGTTTCATACCGCGCCCGCACACCTCGGCGATGCGCTGTCCGACGGCCGTCGAGCCGGTGAAGCTGACCATGTCGACGTCGGGCGACTCCACGGCCGCCTCACCGACCTCGGTCCGCGCTCCGCTGACCACGTTCACCACGCCCGGCGGCACGCCCGCCGCCTCCAGTGCCTCCGCCATCCGGTAGACCGACAGCGGGTCCTGCGGGGCGGGTTTCACCACCACCGTGTTGCCCATGGCCAGGGCCGGGGCGATCTTGCCGGCCGGGTTGGCCCAGGGGTTGTTGTACGAGGTGACGCAGGTGACGACCCCGACGGGCTGGCGTACGGCCAGGGCGCCCATCACGCCCGCCCTGCCCATGGGTCCGGCCTCGTTGATCTGCGGCTGGATGGCCCACTCGGCGGGCTCCAC
>KL569240.1:45677-50032 GCA_000715635.1 Streptomyces violaceus
GACCCCGACCTGCATGGCGCGTGCGGTGGCCGTGGTCGCGCCGGTCTCCGCCCGGGCCAGCTCCGCGTACTCCTCGACACGGCCGCCGATGATCCGCGCCGCCCGGCCGAGGACCGCGGCCCGTTCCTCCGGCGAGGTACGTGACCACGGCCCGAAGGCCTCGCGGGCCGCGGCACAGGCCGCGAGCACCTGATCCCGCGAGGCCTCCGGCGCCCACCCGACGGTCTGTTCGGTCGCCGGGTCGATCACCTCGTAGTGCCCGCCGTCCGGCTCCGCCCAGGAGCCGCCGACGAACAACGCCTGGCGTGCCGTCACCCGTGTCGTCACCCGTGTGGTCACCTGGTGCTCACCGTCTCCGTGTCCCGACCGGAACGCAGCACACGGCCCGGTACGGCACCCGTCACCACGTCGTCCCGGATCGCCTCGACGCCGTTGACCCACACGGCCCGTACGCCGAGCGCCCGGGAGTCCAGCCGCGGACTGTCACCCGGCAGGTCGTGCACCAGGGTGGCCGGGCCCGCGTCGATCCGCTCCGGGTCGAACAGGACGAGGTCCGCATGCCAGCCCTCCCGCACCTGCCCCCGCTCCCGCAGGCCGAAGAGCCGGGCCGGATCGTCGGTCAGCATTTTCACGGCCTGCTCCAGACCGACCAGTTTCCGGCGCCGCAGACAATCCCCGAGGAACCGGGTCGTGTACGGCGCCCCGCACATCCGGTCCAGATGCGCACCCGCGTCGGACCCGCCGAGCAGCACGTCCTCGTGCTGCCAGGTCTCCGCCCGCAGCGCCCAGGACGCCGGGTCGTTGTCGCTCGGCATCGGCCACAGGACGGTGCGCAGCTCGTCGGCGGCGCAGATCTCCACCAGGCACTCGAAGGGCTCCTGGCCGCGCTCCTCGGCGATGTCCTTCACCACGCGCCCGGTCAGCCCGGCGTTCGCGTCGCTGTAGGTGTCGCCGATGACGTACCGCCCGAAGTTCGAGAGCCGCCGGAAGACGCCCGCCTCCTTGGAGGTGGCGCGGCGCAGCAGCTCCGCCCGCACGGCCGGATCGCGCAGCTTCTCGATCCGCTCGGGCACGGGCAGCGCGAGCACCGGCCCCCACCCGGGGATCAGGTTCAGCGCACAGAACGTGCCCAGCGACATGTTCATCGGCGTGAGGATCGGCATGGTCAGTGCCACGACCCGGCCGCCCGCCTTCCGCGCCTGCTCGCTGGCCAGGAGCTGCCGGGGCACGCGCTCGGGAACGGCCGCGTCGACCGTCAGCACGTTCCAGTTCAGCGGCCGCCCCGCCACCGCGCTCATCTCCACGAACAGATCGATCTCGGCGTCGCTGAACTGATCCAGACAGCCCGCGACGATCGCCTCGATCTGCGTGCCCTCGTGTTCACCGACGGCCCGTGACAGCGCGAGCAGTTCCCGCGGCTTCGCGTGCCGGGAGGCGACCGGCTGCCCGTCCCCGTCCGAGTGGCTGGTCGACTGGGTGGTGGAGAACCCCCAGGCACCGGCGTCCATGGCCTCGCGCAGCAACCGCACCATGTCGGCGAGCTGCTCCGCACTCGGCTGCCCGCCCACCGCCTCCGGCCCCATCACATACCGCCGCAGCGCACAGTGCCCCACCATGAACCCGGCGTTCACGGCGATCCGCCCCTCCAGGGCATCCAGATACTCCCCGAAGGAATGCCAACTCCAGGGCGCCCCCTCCTCCAACGCCACCAGCGCCATGCCCTCGACCTTGGACATCATGCGGCGGGTGTAGTCGGCGTCCTCGGGACGGTCCGGGTTCAACGGCGCGAGCGTGAACCCGCAGTTGCCGCCCGCGACGGTGGTGACCCCGTGGTTGAGCGAGGGGGTGGCATACGGGTCCCAGAAGAGCTGCGCGTCGTAGTGGGTGTGGGGATCGACGAAGCCGGGCGCGAGGACGAGGCCGGCGGCGTCTTCGGTGGTGCGTGCCTCTTCGGTGATCGTCCCGACGACGGCGATACGCCCGTCCCGTATTCCGACGTCGGCGGTGTACGCCGGGCCGCCCGTCCCGTCCACGACGGTCACACCCTGGATGACGTGATCGAGCATGAGCTACTCAACTCCCTTAGGTTCGTTGCCCCTAAGGGGCGCGGGGAACTGCGCGACAAGCCACGACGCACCCGCACCCGCCAACGGCGATCAGGCAGCACCCCGGAACCGCGAAGTCCGATGCACAGGATCCGTATCGATCTTCGGAATCACGTACTCCCCGACCAACCGAATCGTCTGCAACGTCTCCTCCTTCGGCACCCCCACCGGCAACCCGAAACTCAGCTGATCCGCCCCGGCCCGCTCCCACCGCTCACACTGCCGCAGCACCTCGTCCGGATCCCCGCAGATCAGCAACTCCTCCTCGATGAGCACCTCCACGAACTCCTCGGTGTACGCCGGCAGCGTCTCGGGCCACACCGGAAACCCCTCGGGCCGGGGAAACGTGTCGTGGTACCGGAACACCAGCGACGGCAGATAGTGGAGCCCGCCACTCGCCGCGATCCGCACGGCTTCCGCATGCGTCGGCGCACAGATCGCCGTCGTCGTCACCATCACGTTGTCGTTGACGAAGTCACCCACAGGCTCCGCGTCCACCACCGCCGTCTTGTACTGCTCCAGCACCCACTCCATGTCGGAGACCTTCTGCACGCTGAAGCCGAGCACGCCGAGCCCCTTCCTCGCGGCCATGGCGTACGACGGCGGCGACCCGGCCGCGTACCACATCGCCGGGTGGGACTTCCCGTACGGCTTCGGCAGGATCTTCCTCGGCGGCAGCGACCAGTGCTTGCCCTGGAAGCCGGCGTACTCGTCCTGGAGCCACATCTTGGGGAACTCGGCGATGGTCTCTTCCCAGAGTTCCTTGGTGTGGTTCATGTCGGTGATCCCCGGCAGGAAGCCCAGGATCTCGTGGGACCCCGCACCCCGCCCGCTGCCGAACTCGAACCGCCCCTCGCTGAGATGGTCGAGCATGGCGACCTTCTCGGCGACCTTCACCGGGTGGTTGACCGGGGCGAGCGGGTTGAAGATCCCCGAGCCGAGATGGATCCGCTCGGTCGCGTGCGCCAGGTACCCGAGGAAGACGTCGTTGGCGGAGAGGTGCGAGTACTCCTCCAGGAAGTGGTGCTCGGAGGCCCAGGCGTACTTGAAGCCCGACTTGTCCGCCTGGATGACGTACTCGGTCTCCTCCATCAGCGCCTTGTGTTCGGCGAGCGGGTCGGTCTCGGCCCGCTTGCCCACGTATCCCTGTACGAAGAGCCCGAATTCCACGGAGATCCACCGCCCTACGGTCACTTCTGACGAGTCGTCAGATTCATGGCTCCGACTGTTCCACCGGCCTCGGGGAGCGTCAATAGCTGACGGTCCGTCAGCTCGGTGAGGTCGTTCAGATGACGCTGACGCCCGCCAGCCATCCCCCGTCGATCACGAACGGCTGCCCCGTGATGTACGACGAGTCCTCGCAGGTGAGGAACAGGGCGAGCCTGGCCACCTCCTCCGGCTGCCCGACCCGCCCCAGCGGCACCAGCTTGCGGTAGAGCCGGTCGAGGCCCTTCGCCGTCTCCTCCAGGTCGGCGTCCGGGTCCAGGCGCGCCGGGTTGGACATCGCCGTGTCGATGGCGCCCGGGCAGACGGCGTTGACGCGTATCCCCCGCCCGGCCAGCTCCAGCGCGGCGACCCGGGTGAGACCGAGGACGGCGTGCTTGGTCGCCGCGTAGGAGCCCACCGCGGCCATCCCGGTCAGGCCGGTGTAGGAGGCGGTGTTGACGATCGTGCCCCCGTCGGCCATCTCCGGGGCGACCGCCCTGATGCCGAGGAAGCAGCCCACCTGGTTGACCTGGACGACCTGCATGAACTCGTCGAGGGGCGTGTCGAGGAGGGCGTTGAAGCGCAGGATGCCGGCGTTGTTGACCAGCCCGTCGACATGGCCGTAGGCGTCCTTGGCGGCGGCGACGGCGGCCTGCCAGTCGTCCTCCCGGCCCACGTCGAGATGGACGTACCGGGCGCCGATCTCCTTGGCGAGGGCCTCGCCCTGGTCGTCGAGGACGTCGGCGACGACCACCCGTGCGCCCTCGGCGGCGAACAGCCGGGCCTCCTGCTCGCCCTGGCCGCGCGCGGCGCCGGTGACGATGACGACCCGTCCGTCGAGCTTGCCCATGGCTCTCCTCACAGGTGGGGGGCGACCTCGGCGCCGAACGCCGCGATCTGGTCGGTGAGTTCGGATCGGCTCCGGCTGCGGAACCGCACCTGGATCTGGTGCACGCCCATCGCCCGGTAGGCCCGCAGCGACTCGGCGAGCTCCTGCGCGGTGCCGGTGAGGGTCCTGCGGCCCACGTACCAGCGGGGCGAGCC
>KL569241.1:0-2751 GCA_000715635.1 Streptomyces violaceus
CCCCCGACACGGCCCCGACCCACCACCGGCGAACAGGCGCAGACGCGGCCCGCTACTCCGCCGGAGTCACCCCCGCCCGCAGCAGGCCGTACGTGTACGCGTCCTCCAGGGACTGCCAGCTCGCTGCGATGACGTTCTCGGCGACGCCCACCGTGGACCACTCGCCCGAGCCGTCGGACGTGGAGATCAGGACGCGGGTCGTGGACTGGGTGCCGTGCTTGCCTTCGAGGATGCGGACCTTGTAGTCGACGAGCTCGAGCTTGGCGAGCTGGGGATAGATCTTCTCCAGGCCGACGCGCAGGGCGCGGTCGAGGGCGTTGACCGGGCCGTTGCCCTCGGCCGTGGCGACGATGCGCTCGCCCTTGGCCCACAGCTTGACCGTGGCCTCGTTGGCGTGGGACCCGTCGGGCCGGTCCTCGACGATGGCCCGCCAGGACTCGACCTCGAAGTAGCGCAGCGGCTTGCCCTGAACCTCGGTACGCAGGAGCAGTTCGAAGCTCGCGTCGGCCGCCTCGTAGGTGTAGCCCTGGAGTTCGCGTTCCTTGACCCGCTCCACGACCCGGCCGACCAGCTCCCGGTCGCCACCGAGATCGATGCCGAGTTCCTTGCCCTTGAGCTCGATCGACGCGCGGCCCGCCATGTCGGAGACCAGCATCCGCATGGTGTTGCCGACCAGCTCGGGGTCGATGTGCTGGTACAGGTCCGGGTCGACCTTGATGGCCGAGGCGTGCAACCCGGCCTTGTGGGCGAAGGCGGAGAGGCCGACGTAGGGCTGGTGCGTGGAGGGGGTGAGGTTGACGACCTCGGCGATCGCGTGCGAGATACGGGTCATCTCGCGCAGGTGGCCGTCGGGCAGGACCTTCTTGCCGTACTTCAGTTCCAGCGCCGCCACGACCGGGAAGAGGTTCGCGTTGCCCACCCGCTCGCCGTAGCCGTTGGCCGTGCACTGCACATGCGTCGCACCCGCGTCGACGGCGGCCAGCGTGTTCGCCACCGCGCAGCCCGTGTCGTCCTGGGTGTGGATACCGAGCCGGGCGCCCGTGTCGGCCAGGACCGTGGAGACGACGGCCTGGATCTGCGCCGGGAGCATGCCGCCGTTGGTGTCGCAGAGGATCACCACGTCCGCACCGGCCTCCGACGCCGTACGGACCACCGCCTTCGCGTACTCCGGGTTCGCCCGGTAGCCGTCGAAGAAGTGCTCGCAGTCGACGAAGACCCGGCGGCCCTGGTCCTTCAGGAACGACACCGTGTCGCGGATCATCTCCAGGTTCTCGTCCAGGGTGGTGCGCAGGGCGAGCTCGACATGGCGGTCGTGGGACTTCGCGACCAGCGTGATCACCTCGGCGCCCGACTCCAGCAGCGCCTTGACCTGCGGATCCTCCGCCGCCTTCGCCCCCGCGCGACGAGTCGCTCCGAACGCGACCAACTGGGCGTGCCGGAAGTCGATCTCCTGCTGGGCGCGGGCGAAGAATTCGGTGTCCCGGGGGTTCGCACCCGGCCAGCCGCCCTCGATGAAGCCCACGCCGAAGTCGTCCAGGTGCCGTGCGATGGCCAGCTTGTCGGCGACGGTGAGGTTGATGCCCTCACGCTGGGCGCCGTCGCGCAGGGTGGTGTCGAAGACGTGGAACGAATCGTCGAGTTCGCTGGTTGCGGTCATGGTCTCAAGGCTCCTGAGGATTGGATCTCGGTCGTACCGGAATGACCGGCTCCACCGCCCCCACATACTCCCTCGCGCTCTCGCTCCTGGCTTCGGGTGGGGCCAGAAAAGCGAAAAACCTCTCGCGGGTGCGAGAGGTCTGCGCGCGGGTCGAGGACGACGGTGTCCGCCCGTACCTGGTCGTACGTGGCGGTCACTGCGGACCGGCGCGCCTGCTGCCAATAATCATGGCGAACGAGAGCACGGGGGCAGTCTGGCACAACCCCCGTGCCTGGATCACGGTTGTCTCAGGATGCGGTCGGTCACCTCATGTGACGGACGTAGACGTGCGAGGTGTCGTACGTGTCGCCGGGCACGAGGTCGGGTGAGGAGCTGCCGAAGGCGGCCTTGCGGCCGTGCCGGTCGACCACCGGGGCGGACACGCTCTGGTCGTTCGGCCCGCCCTCGGCGTCCGGGCTGGCCAGGACCGTGCGCCCGGTGCGCAGGTCGCGGACGTACGCGCGCGTCGTACGGTCCGGGTCGCCCGGGTCGGCCGAGACGAAGGCGAGGTACCGGCTGTCGGCGCTGAGCCGCGGGAACGCGGTGAAGGCGGCCGGGTCGGCGGCGTCGATCCGGCGCAGATCCCCCGTCTTGAGGTCCCGGACGAAGACGTTGTGGCCCTGGTTGGTGTCGCCCGGGGTCAGCCGCGAGTCGAGCGAGTTGAAGACCGCGTACCGCCCGTCGGCGCTGATCTGCGGGAACTCGGTCTGCCCGTCGGACTTCAGGCCGTCCGGCGCCAGGTCGGCGTGGAACAGCTTCCCGCTCGGCACGTCACGGACCCAGGCGTCGCTCCAGTCGCCCGAGGAGGGGTGCGGGACGAAGACCTGGTAGCCGACGCGGCTGCCGTCGGCGCTGATGGACGGGTTGGTGGCGGCGGTCTTCCGGTCGGTCGCGGCGGGCACCTGGCTGATGCGGACGGCCTCGCCGCTGGTGCGGTCGACGCGGTAGACGCGTTCCCGGACGTCCTCGCCCTCGGTGAACTCGGAGCGCTGGGCGACGAAGGCGACGTAACGGCCGTCGGCGCTGATGGCGGGCTGCCTGCCGGTGTCGTAGCC
>KL569241.1:2916-5276 GCA_000715635.1 Streptomyces violaceus
TGTCGTAGCCCGTGTCGACGGTGTCCTCGATGCGCTGGAGGGTGCCGTTCTTCAGGTCCTCGACCCAGATGTGGCTGCGGCCGTCGCTCGCGGCGGTGGCGGCGAAGGCCAGGTAGCGGCCGTTGCCGCTCAGGGCGACGGCGTCGACGGAGCCGTCCACGCCGCCGCCGGCCAGCCGGGTCGTGCCGGTGTCGAGGTCGCGCACGAAGGCGTCGGCGACGCCGTCGGTGTCACCGGCGACGAGATTGTCGGCGCTGGAGACGAAGGCCAGATGGCGGCCGTCGGCGCTCAGGCTCGGCCCTCCCGAGGCGGCGTCGCCGTCGGTGCCGTCCGGTGCGACGCTCGCCTTCTCGGTCCGCGGCACCGGCGCCGGTGCCGCGGTCGCGGGCAGCGCGGCGGCGGTGCCGAGCGTGACGGCCAGGGCCAATCCGAGCGCGACGGACGTGGCCCTCCTGGTGCTGGTCATGTGCTGTTCCCCCTGTGTTCCCGCATCCCCGTGTCCCCGTGGACGCTTCTCCCCCGGCCCCGCGCCGAGGGCTCCCCCAGAGCCAACATCATCACGAGGGAGAGGGTCAATCCGCCGAACTGAGTACAACGCGGGCGGGAGTTCAGGTGTCCGCGAGGCGGCTGTCCGCGAGGATTGCGGACCCGATCCGTGCCGCCGGACCCCAGGAACGGTTCGCAGGTGCCGGTCGCCGCGTTCGAGGGGCATGGGCCGGGGGGCCGGGGGCCGAAGCCCCCGGAGTGGGGTCGGACTCAGCCCAGCGGGTGCATCCAGCCGTGCTTGTCCTCGGCCGTACCGCGCTGGATGTCGAGCAGGGCCTGACGGAGCCGGAGCGTGACCTCCCCCGGCTCGCCCCCGCTCTGCTTCCACTCCACCCCGGCCCGCTTCACCGTACCGACCGGCGTGATCACCGCGGCCGTACCGCAGGCGAACACCTCGGTCAGCGACCCGTTCTCCGAGTCCCGCTGCCACTGGTCGACCGAGACCCGGCCCTCCTCGGCCTCGTACCCGAGGTCACGGGCGACGGCGAGCAGGGAGTCCCGGGTGACGCCCTCCAGGATGGACCCGGTGAGGGACGGGGTGACGATCCTGTCCCCGTACACGAAGTACAGGTTCATGCCGCCCAGCTCCTCGACCCACGTGTGCTCGACGGCGTCGAGGTAGCAGACCTGGTCGCAGCCCTTGGTCGCGGCCTCGGCCTGCGCGAGCAGGGACGCCGCGTAGTTGCCGCCCGTCTTGGCGTCGCCCATGCCGCCGGGGACGGCGCGGACGCGGTCCTCGGAGACCCAGATGGAGACCGGCTTGACGCCGCCCGGGAAGTAGGCGCCGGCCGGGGAGGCGATGACCAGGAACAGGTACTCGTTGGCCGGCTTCACGCCCAGGCCGACCTCGGTCGCGATCATGAACGGGCGCAGGTAGAGGGACTCCTCACCGCCGTGCGCCGGGACCCACCCCTTGTCCTGCTTCACCAGCGCGTCGCACGCCTCGATGAACGTCTCGACCGGCAGCTCGGGCATCGCGAGCCGGCGCGCGGAACGCTGGAAGCGCTCGGCGTTCTTCTCCGGACGGAACGTGGCGACCGACCCGTCGGGGCGGCGGTAGGCCTTCAGGCCCTCGAAGATCTCCTGCGCGTAGTGCAGGACCGTGGTGGCGGGGTCGAGGGAGATCGGCGCGTACGGCACGAGCTGTCCGTCGTGCCAGCCGCGGCCTTCCGTCCACTTGATCGTCACCATGTGGTCGGTGAAGTGGCGGCCGAACCCGGGGTTGGCCAGGATCGCCTCGCGTTCTGCGGCGGAGAGCGGGTTGGCGGAGGGCTTGAGCTCGATCGTGGGCGTCGTCATGGGTTGATGTCCTTCACCGGTTGTAGTGACGGGCCGCGCTCGGTACTGCTCTGATGGTGACCAGTGCTAGGACGTCCGAGCATTCCCTCATTCCGCGGCCTCGCGTTCGATTATCGCCCGGGGGCGGCGGCGGAAGGAACGGGGTGAATGCGACCCGGTGGTCGATGGTGGCACCCGGCGGGGAACATGCGAAAGCCGCCGGGTGCGGATGCGACCCGGCGGCTTTACGAAAAGCAGCGGCGGGTCAGCCGGCTACTCGTACGGCGAGCGCGTCGCCGATCTCCGTGGTGGAGCGGGCGGGCTTGCCCGTGCGCTCCGACAGGTCGGCGGCGACGGCCTCGTCGATGCGGTCGGCCTCGGCCTCGTGGCCGAGGTGGCGCAGGAGCAGGGCGACGGACAGCACCGTGGCGGTCGGGTCGGCCTTGCCCTGGCCGGCGATGTCCGGGGCCGAGCCGTGCACGGGCTCGAACATGGACGGGAAGTCTCCGGACGGGTTGATGTTGCCGGAGGCCGCC
>KL569241.1:5506-6597 GCA_000715635.1 Streptomyces violaceus
CCGCCGGAGACGGCCGCGGCGAGGTCGGTGACGATGTCGCCGAAGAGGTTGTCCGTGACGATGACGTCGAAGCGCTCGGGCTGCGTGACGAGGTAGATCGTCGCCGCGTCCACGTGCATGTACTCGGTGGTGACCTCGGGGAACTCCTCGGCCACCTTGTTGAAGATGTTGGTCCACAGGTGACCCGCGAAGGTCAGCACGTTGTTCTTGTGGATCAGCGCCAGCTTCCTGCGCGGGCGGGCCTGGGCGCGGGCGAACGCGTCACGCACGACACGCTCCACACCGAAGGCCGTGTTCACGGAGACCTCGGTGGCGACCTCGTGCTCGGTGCCCTTGCGGATCGTGCCGCCGTTGCCGGTGTACGGGCCCTCGGTGCCCTCACGGACCACGACGAAGTCGATCTCCGGCTCGCCGGCCAGCGGGGTGGCGACACCCGGGAGCAGCTTCGACGGGCGCAGGTTGACGTGGTGGTCGAAGGCGAAGCGGAGCTTGAGCAGGAAGCCGCGCTCCAGGACGCCGGACGGCACGCTCGGGTCGCCGATCGCGCCGAGCAGGATGGCGTCGTGCTTCTTCAGGGCGTCGAGGTCGGCGTCGGTGAGGGTCTCACCGGTGGCGTGGTAGCGCCGGGCGCCGAAGTCGTACTCCTTGGTCTCCAGCTTCACATCCTGCGGAAGGACGGCGGAGAGGACCTTCAGCCCTTCGGTCACGACCTCCTGGCCGATTCCGTCACCGGGGATCACTGCGAGATTGATGCTGCGAGACATGCAGGCACCCTACTCCTCGTCCCATGGGATGACACGGGGTGTCCGTGATACGGACAAGGCCGGATACCCGCTCGAGTGACGGCACGTGTCCGTCGGCCTGTGTTCACCCGTATGTATTGCGGCTGTTGGCCTCCGCTGGGAAGTTCACTCGCCATGGAGATCCCTCACTTCGGCATCCCTCCCGAGCTCGCGCGCCGGATGAGCATGGCGGAACAGCACGAGTACCTGCGGACGCGACTGTCGCGTCGGCGCACGCTGGTGACGGCGGGCGCGGTGGCGGGCGGTCTGCTGACCGGCTGCGGCTCCGGCTCCCGCTCCGGCCGGAGC
>KL569241.1:6758-8896 GCA_000715635.1 Streptomyces violaceus
TCCGGCTCCCGCTCCGGCCGGAGCGGCGCCACGGCGACCGGGAGCCCCTCGCCGAGCACGTCGAAGGCGCCCGGCTCCTTCATCACCCCGTTCGGCCGCCATCTCGCCTTCGGCTCCGACCCGAAGACACGGATGCGGATCTCCTGGCAGGTGCCGCTCGCGGTGAAGAAGCCCTACGCCCGGGTGGGCCTGCGCCCCGACGACCTCGGCCGCAAGATCGAGGCGGAGCTGCGCGACCTGCACACCCCGGAGCTGAAGGGCGTACGGGCGGCGGTCGACCAGTACTATCTGCACGCGGCGCTGGACGGCCTGCGCCCGGACACGACGTACTACTACGGCGTCGGCCACGAGGGCTTCGACCCGGCGTCCCCCCGGCACCGGTCCACCATCGCGTCCTTCCGCACGGCACCGGCGAGCCCGCCGGAACGGTTCGTGTTCACCGCGTTCGGCGACCAGGGCGTCGGCGAGGAGGCGGCCCTCAACGACCGTCTGCTGCTGCGCCAGGACCCCGCCTTCCACCTGCACGCCGGTGACATCTGCTATGCCGACCCGACCGGCAAGGGCAAGGAGTCGGACGTCTTCGACGCGGGGCAGTGGGACCGGTTCCTCAAGCAGACCGAGCCGGTCGCCAAGTCGGTGCCGTGGATGGTGACGACCGGCAACCACGACATGGAGGCCTGGTACTCACCGGACGGCTACGGCGGCCAGCTCGCCCGCTTCTCCCTGCCTGACAGCGGCTTCGACGCGCGTACGGCACCGGGCGTGTACGCCTTCACGTACGGCAACGTCGGCGTGGTCGCGCTGGACGCGAACGACGTGTCGTACGAGATCCCCGCCAACTTCGGCTACACGGAGGGGAGGCAGACGAAGTGGCTGGAGAAGAAGCTCGGCGAACTGAGGGCCGCGAAGGACGTCGACTTCATCGTCGTGTACTTCCACCACTGCGCGTACTCGACGTCCACGCACGCCTCCGACGGCGGGGTGCGCGCCGAGTGGCTGCCCCTGTTCGCTCAGCACGAGGTGGACCTGGTGATCAACGGGCACAACCACGTGTACGAGCGGACCGACGCCGTCAAGAACGGCGAGGTGGGCAGGCCGGTACCGGTCGGCGGAACGACGGACCCCAGGCGGGACGGGATCGTGTACGTCACCGCGGGCGGCGGCGGCAAGGAGCTGTACGGCTTCCCGGACGGCGTGAAGGAGAGCTACGAGGGGAACACCGCCGACCGCGAGTCGGTCGCCACGTTCCGGTGGACCAAGTCCCAGGACACGAAGGCGGAGTCGGTGCAGTGGTCGCGGGTGCGCTACCGCGGGTTCTCGTTCCTCTCCGTGGAGGCGGAGAGCGGCGCCGCACCGAAGTTGAAGGTGTCGGCGCTGGCGTCGAGCGGTGAGCGGATCGACCATTTCGAGGTGCGGCGCGGGGCGTGAGGCCCCGCGCCGCGCCTCGTCGGGCGGCTCCCGGTCCTGGGGCGGCTCAGTGGCCGGTGGATCCGCCGTTGTCCCTGCGGTCGAGGGCGCGCTGGAGCGCGGCGGCGGCGTTCTTGCGGTCGGACTCGCTCGTACGGGAGACGTGACGGACTCGGCGGCGGACGGTCGTCTCGGCCATGGGAAATCGACTCCTTCGACAGCATGGAGCGCAGATGAGAGATACGAGACGCCGGTGGGGCGGGGAGCGGTGCCGCAGGGATTGCCTGCACGGGGCCCGGCTCACGACCGCCATTCGCTTGGTCGAGCGAGACGTTCGGCTCCTACAAAACTAAGGGAGGCCGGAGCGTCTGTCTCCACAATTACTCGGACTTCCTACTATCTGAGACGGTGGACTACGTCACACCGCGCTGAGCTGCGATGATTCCTAGAGCACGTCTCCGTCGCGCCAGTCGAAGAGCAGTGCGTGCGCGGGGTCGAGCGCACCGGCGAGGGCCGGCCGGACATACGTGCTGTCCTCTTCGTCCGGCAGGCGGATGTCGCCCTCGCGCGGGCTGAGGGCGTGCACCTCACCGCGCCACAGCCGCCAGCCGCGGGAGGTGTAGAGCCGGGCGCCGTCCGCACTGGCGGAGAGGGCGCCGAGGTCGTAGGCACGCTCGACGACGCGTTCCAGCTCGCCCATGACCTGCCCGCCGAGGCCGCCGCGGCGGGCG
>KL569241.1:9097-13905 GCA_000715635.1 Streptomyces violaceus
GCCGCCGCGGCGGGCGTCGGCGCGCACGGCGACGTTCTCGACGTACCCGGCGCGCAGCCACCGCTCGCGGTGCCGCACCCGGCGCATCACTACCGCCCCGTGCGCGGCGAGGCCGGAGTCGTCGTGCACGAGGGCGTGCATGCCGCCGAGGCCGTGGTCCCAGTCCTCGTCGCCGAAGTCGCCGTCGAAGGCGGCGTCCAAGAGGGCCCGTACGGCGTCGAGGTCGGCGGGGGCGAGGTCGGCGGTGTGGGCGGTACGTACGCGGAGGGTCATCGGCCCAGTATGCGAACGGGCCGGATGGCTCTCGACCGGTTATCCGAGCCCCAGGCCCGCCGCCACGGCCTCCCTGAAGCCGCGGGGGTCCTCGACCCACGGCAGATGACCGGCCTCCGGCAGTACCACCCGGGTCACCTGCGGCAGGGCCCGCTCCAGCGAGTCCACCGCCGAGCGCGGGCGGATGTCCCGGGCGCCGTCGACGATGAGCGCGGGCACGTCGAGGGCCTCGCAGGCGGCGTAAAGGTCCGGGGTGCCGCAGACCTTCCTCGCCGCGGCGTTCAGCTGCTTGTTGCACGCGGCGTTGATCCCGAACCAGGGGGCAGCCATCCGTTCGGCGTGCTCCGTCGACCGGTCGGCGTCCGGGAACTCGGCCGACCAGTGGAGGACCGCCCATTCCCGCTCCTGGGCCTCGTCACGCCCCGGCGTGTCGGTCAGCTCCCGCCAGCGGGCCAGACGTTCGGGCCGCTCCCCGAGCCGGGCCAGCTGGTTCTCCTGGTACGCGCCGTGCCAGTCGGTGTCCGGACCGATGCCCGTACCGCTGACGTAGATCAGCGTGCCGACCCTGTCCGGGTGCGCCAGGGCGTGGTGCAGCGCCAGTTGCGCACCCCAGGAGTGGCCGAGCAGCGCCGTCCGGTCCAGCCCGAAGTGGCGTCGTACGGCGTCGAGATCGGCCACGAAGCGCTCTACGGTCCACGGTCCGTCGCAGGGCTGTGAGCGCCCGCAGCCGCGCTGGTCCCAGCGGATCACCGTGGCCAGGTCGCCGAGCAGTGCGGCGACGTCGCCGAACATGTCCCACAGTCCGGGCCCGCCGTGGCACAGCACCAGGGGCGTGGCGCCCCGGCCCGAGCGCTGGGCCCACAGCCGTACGCCGTCCTCGGTGGTCACGGTCTCCGTCTTCGTCATGGCGCCAGTGTTTCCGCCGGACATGCCGACGGGCCAGGTCTTTTCGACCTGGCCCGTCGGTGCGCCGCGGGTCTCAGCCCATGTGCGGGTACGTGTAGTCCGTCGGCGGGACCAGCGTCTCCTTGATGGCGCGGGTCAGGGTCCAGCGCATCAGGTTCTGCGGGGCGCCGGCCTTGTCGTTGGTGCCGGAGGCACGGCCGCCGCCGAAGGGCTGCTGGCCGACCACGGCACCGGTCGACTTGTCGTTGATGTAGAAGTTGCCGGCCGCGTAGCGGAGCTTGTCCGCCGTGTAGGCCGCGGCCGCGCGGTCGTTCGCGATGACCGAGCCGGTCAGGGCGTAGTCGGAGACGGACTCCATCTGGGTCAGCATCTCGTCGTACTTGTCGTCCTCATAGACGTGCACGGCGATGATCGGGCCGAAGTACTCGGTGCGGAAGACCTCGTTCTCCGGGTCGGTGCACTCGATGACGGTCGGGCGGACGAAGTAACCCTCGGAGTCGTCGTAGGTGCCGCCCGCGACGATCGTGCAGGAGGCGTCCTCCTTGGCGCGGTCGATGGCGGCCTTGTTCTTGGCGAAGGCACGCTCGTCGATGACGGCGCCGATGAAGTTCGACAGGTCGGTGACATCGCCCATCTTGATGCCGTCGACCTCTGCGGCGAGCTCCTCCTTGAAACCGGAGTTCCAGATCGAGGCGGGGATGTACGCGCGGGAGGTGGCGCTGCACTTCTGGCCCTGGAACTCGAAGGCACCCCGGGTGAACGCCGTCTTCAGGATCGCCGGGTCGGCCGAGGGGTGGGCGACGAGGAAGTCCTTGCCGCCGGTCTCGCCGACCAGGCGCGGGTAGGTGCGGTACTTCTCGATGTTCGCGCCGACCGTCTTCCACAGGTACTGGAAGGTGGGGGTCGAGCCGGTGAAGTGGATGCCCGCGAGGTCGCGGTGCTCCAGGGCGACCTTCGAGACCTCGATGCCGTCACCGGTGACGAGGTTGATGACGCCCTTGGGCAGGCCCGCCTCCTCCAGGAGCTGCATGAGCAGCACGGCGGCGTGGGTCTGCGTCGGGGACGGCTTCCAGACGACGACGTTGCCCATCAGGGCGGGGGCCGTCGGGAGGTTGCCCGCGATGGCGGTGAAGTTGAAGGGCGTGACCGCGTAGACGAAGCCCTCCAGCGGGCGGTGGTCCAGACGGTTCCACACGCCCGGGGAGTTCGCCGGGGGCTGCTCGGCCAGCAGGTTGCGGGCGTAGGCGACGTTGAAGCGCCAGAAGTCGATCAGCTCACAGGGCGTGTCGATCTCGGCCTGCTGGGCGGTCTTGGACTGGCCGAGCATGGTCGAGGCGGCGAGCGTCTCGCGCCACGGGCCGGACAGCAGCTCGGCGGCGCGCAGGATGATCGCCGCGCGGTCGTCGAAGGACAGGGCACGCCAGGCGGGCGCGGCGGCCAGGGCCGCGTCGATCGCGTCCTGGGCGTCCGCCTGCGTGGCGTTGCGGTACGTGCCGAGCACGGCCTGGTGGTTGTGCGGCTGGACGACCTGGAAGGCCTCGCCGCCGCCCATCCGCTTCTCGCCGCCGATGGTGCAGGGCAGGTCGACGGGGTTGTCGGCCAGCTCCTTCAGCCTGGCCTCCAGCCGGGCACGCTCGGGCGAGCCGGGGGCGTAGCCGTGCACCGGCTCGTTGACGGGGGTGGGGACCTGGGTCACAGCGTCCATGTTTTCCCTAACTCCTTACTGAGCGGTGTGTCGGTCAGCCGTTGGTGAGCATCGATCGTGCGAAGAACCGCAGGTTGGCCGGTTTCTCGGCGAGTCGGCGCATGAAGTAGCCGTACCAATCGGTGCCGTAGGCGGTGTACACGCGCACACGGTGGCCCTCAGCGGCGAGGCGCGACTGCTCGTCGCTGCGGATGCCGTAGAGCATCTGGAACTCGTACTCGTCCAGCTTTCGCCCGGCGCGGTGGGCGAGCTCCTGGCCGATGGCGATCAGGCGCGGGTCGTGGGACCCGATCATCGGGTACCCCGTCCCCGCCATCAACGTACCGAGAATCCGCACGTACGTCCGATCGATCTCGTGTTTGTCCTGGTACGCGACCGAGGCGGGCTCCTTGTACGCGCCCTTGACCAGGCGCACCCGGCTGCCGTTCCCGGCGAGGCGGCGGGCGTCGGCCTCGGTGCGGAACAGGTAGGCCTGGATGACGCAGCCGGTCTGCGGGAAGTCCTTCCGCAGCTCCTCGTGGATGGCGAACATCGAGTCCAGGGTGGTGTGGTCCTCGGCGTCGAGGGTGACCGTGGTGCCGATCTCGGCGGCGGCCTCGACGACCGGGCGGACGTTCTTCAGGGCCAGCTCGTGGCCGTCTTCCAGCGCCTGCCCGAACATCGACAGCTTCACCGACATCTCGGCGCGGGTGCCGAGCTCCAGCGGCTTGAGGCGGTCGACGAGCTCCAGGTAGGCGTCCCGGGCGGCGGCGGCCTGCGCGGGGTTGGTGATGTCCTCGCCGACGACGTCCATCGTCAGCTCCAGACCCCGGCCGGCGAGGCCCCGGACCACCGGGACGATGTCGTCGACGCCTTCGCCCGGGATGAAGCGGTCGACGACCTGCTTGGTCACCGGGGCCGCCGAGATCAGGCGTCGCATCCGGTCGCTGCGAGACGCGGCGAGAATCACGGGACCCAGCACGGGGCACCTCCAGAGCACAACCAAACGGATGGCCGACCCCGGGCGGATGACGCTTCGGGTACGGCGCGGAGAACCACCGTGAAACCTAAGGATCCCTTCGATCGTCGGCCATCGACAGCTGTCACGCATCCGTGCCGCAGATCTCAGACAGATGTATGAAGGGTCTTGGACGGTGAGGGACAATGCCCGCATGACGTCGGAACACCGGGGCGACTACGAGGAGCTGGTCGACGAGATCTCGGAGCTGCTCGGCGCGCCCGCGACGCTGGAGAACCGGGACTTCGAGCTGATCACCTTCGGGGCGTACGACAGTGAGGGCGACCTCGATCCGTCGGCCCTGGATCCGGTGCGCACCCGCTCGATCCTCACCCGCCGTTCGACCGCGGCCGTCCGGGCGTGGTTCGAGGGCTTCGGCATCACGCGCGCGACCGGCCCGGTGCGTATCCCGCCGACGCCGGAGGCGGGGGTGAACCGGGGGCGGATCTGCCTCCCCGTCCGCCACCGGGGCGTGGTCCACGGCTATATCTGGCTCCTGGACGACGATCCCGGCCCGAGCGAACGCCAGCTCTCCGCCGCCATGCAGGTCACGATCCGGATCGGCGCGCTGCTCGCGGACGAGGCCCAGCACGGTGCCGACCTCAGCCGCGAACTGCGAGCCGTCCTCACCGCGGAACGCGACTGGCAGCGCGACATGGCCATCGCGGAACTCCGCACCGCCCTCGGCTCCCGCGCCGACGGTCTGCACACGGTGATCTGCGTGGCCCCCTGGCCCTCGGCCGACCCCGACGACGCCCCGTCGGTCCGCACGATGCCGGGCGCGACAGCCCTGTGCACGCTGCCGTGGGGGGCGTCGGCCCAGTGCGTGGCCCTGCTGGTCCGCCTGCGCTCGACGGACGTACTGACTCCGGCGACCACGGCGGCGGCGCGGCTGCTGGAGCGGGCGGGCGGCAGCGCTTCAGGGGG
>KL569241.1:14078-18686 GCA_000715635.1 Streptomyces violaceus
GTCGGGCGGAACGGCTCCTCGCGGCACGGGCGGCGCCTCCGCCGGCGCATCGGGCGGATCTTCCGGCCGGACCTCTCACGAACCGGCCGGCACCACGCGCGGTGCCTCCGCCGGGTCCGGGCAGGCCGGTATCCGCACCCACGGGCCCGCCGGCAGCGCCGCCGGCCTCGCCACCCCCCGCTCCGGCCTCGCAGAGCTGGGCACCGCCTGGTGGGAGGCGTCCGCTGCGGCTCGGGCGGCGTTGGCCGAGGCGCGGCTGGGGCCCGTCGCGCAGTGGGCGTCGATCGGACCGTTCCGCCTTCTCACCGCGCTGCCGCCGGACGTGGCCCGCGACCCCGCCGTACACGCCCTGCTCTTCCCGGCGCACCGGGAACTCGCCCGTACCGCCGAGATCTACCTCGACTGCGCCGGCCAGGCCGCCCGGGCCGCCGCCGAGCTGGGCATCCACCGCCAGACCCTGTACTACCGCCTGTCCCGGATCGAGAAGCTGACCGGCCTGGACCTGGACGACGGCGAGGACCGCCTGCTCCTGCACATGGCGTTGAAGGGCGCCCGGCTCGCGCACGGTCAGGACATCGGGCCGTCCGGATGACAACCGTCGCCCGAACGGGCGGTGTTCGGGCCGGACCCGCACCGCCGGGCGCCGCGCGTGGTCACAGTTCTCCCCGTGCGCCATCAGCCGGAAGGAGTTCACGTGCGGAACCGACGCGCCTGGTCTGCGACGCGAACGGTGGTGGCGGGGATGGCCTGCGGGATGCTCGCGCTCGCGCTGCCGGGCACCCACGCGAGTGCCGGGGCCGGCCGTACCGCGGGAGCGGCGCACGGGGCCGAGCAGGGCGAACGGAGCGCGTCGACCGTCATCGAGTGGATGCGCACGGCGGATGCCACCATCGACGCCGAGGCCCACCCCGTGCCGCCCGAGTCGTTCATCTGGGAGGCGTACGTCTCCACCGCCGTCTACAACGCCGTCGTCGGCATCGAGGGCCGCTTCGCCCCGTACAAGTGGGACCAGCATGCGCCTCGTGCGGCCTCGTCCGCGGCGGCTGCCGCCTCGGCGGCGCACCAGGTACTGCGCCACCACTTCCCCGGGGCCGCGCCCCGGCTGGACGCCGCCCTGACCGGCTCCCTCGCGAAGATTCCCGACGGCGCGGCCGAGGACGCGGGCGTCGCCTTCGGGAAGCTCGCCGCCGACCACATCATCGACCTCCGCCACGATGACGGCCGCGGCGCGTCGGTACCCTTTCCCGCCCGTCCGCACCCCGGCGTCTGGCGTCCCACCCCGCCCGGTCACGAGCCCTTCGCCAATGCCTGGATCGGCAGACTCCGGCCCCTGCTGCTGGACTCCCCGCACCAGTTTCGTCCCGGCCCGCCGCCGGCGCTCCGCTCCGCCCGGTACGCGAAGGACCTGAACGAAGTGGCGGCCTACGGAGGCCGGACCGGCTCGCACCGGACCCCCGAACAGACGGACACCGCGCGGTACTTCACCAACCTGGACCTGCTAGGGGCACTGGGTGACCACGCCACCCGGCACGGGTTCGGCATCGCCGAGACGGCACGTCTGTACGCGGCGGCCAACACAGCCCAGGTGGACGCCGTCATCACCGCATGGGACGCCAAACTCCACTACGGCACCTGGCGGCCCGTCACCGCCATCCGGGAGGCGGACACCGACGGCAACCCGGCGACCCGGGCGGACCCGGACTGGGAGCCGCTGCTCGTCACCCCGGCGCATCCCGACTACCTCAGCGGCCACGCCACCATGGGCGGTGCGCTGATGAGCGCGCTGACCGGGGTCCTCGGCACCTCGCGCGTCGACCTGCACATCCGGTCGATCACCACCGGTACGTCACGCCACTACCGCTACGCCCACGAGTACGAGCGGGACGTCGTCGACGCCCGGGTCTGGAGCGGGATCCACACCCGGACGGCCGACGAGGTGGGCAACGCCACCGGCCGGCAACTCGCGGCCTGGGCGATGCGGAAGTACTTCCGCCCCGCCCCTTGATGATCGGCCACTTCTGAAAACGATTGTCATCATGCTACGGTCGTGGCGCGTTCAACCATTTACCAGGCCTTGACCGAGGTGTCCCCGTGCGCGTCCCCGCCCGACTCATCCCCCTTGCCGCCGTCACCGCGGCCTCCGCCCTGCTCACCGGCTGTTTCTCCGGTGGACAGTCGGCCACGGACGACTCCGGGGCAGGGGGCAAGCGCATACGCGTCGCGATGATGCAGCCACCCCGCTCGGGGCTGTCCCCGCTGTCGGACGACGCCTTCAAGCTGTCGCGCTGGTCGACGGCGGAAACCTTGGTGAAACTGGACGCGGACGGTGACGCCGAACCGGCGCTGGCCACCGAGTGGGCCCAGTCCGGCCGGAGTTGGACCTTCACCCTGCGCGACGGCGTCACCTTCCACGACGGGACGAAGCTCACCGCCGAAGCCGTCGTCAACTCCCTCACCAAGGCCGCCGCCGCCTCCCCCAAGCCCCGCATCCTCGACGGCGTGGACCTGACCGCGAAGGCCGACGGCGACAAGGTCACCGTCACCACCGCCACCGAGGACCCCCTGGTCCCGCAGCGGCTCAGCTCCCCCCAGCTGTCGGTCCTGGCCGCCAAGGCCTACCAGGGCAAGACCGTCGACCCCGTAGGCTCGGGCACCGGCCCCTTCGAGCTGACGAAGGTCAACGGCACCTCCTCCGCCGCCCTCGACCGCTACGACGGCTACTGGGGGACGAAGGCCAAGGCCCCGGGCATCGACGTGCGGTTCGTGCCGGACGGCACCGCCCGCGCCGCGGCCCTGCGCAGCGGCGAGGCCGACATCGTCGAGGCGGTGCCGGTGTCGCAGGCCGCCGTCCTCGACCAGGACCTGATCACCGAGGTCCCGATGCCGCGCACCAACACCCTCTACCTCAACACCGAGAAGGGTGCCTTCAAGAACGCCGCGCTGCGGGCGGCGGCCCGCGAGGCGATCGACGCCGAGTCGATCGTGAAGGGCGTGTACGAGGGGCGCGCCGACGTCGCCGACGGGCTGCTCGGGCCCGCCCTGCCGTGGGCGGCCGAGCTGCGGAAGCCGGTGCAGCGGATCAAGGCCGGTGCCCCGGCCGGCAAGACGATCACCATCGGCACCTTCACCGACCGCGCCGAGCTGCCCGAGGTCGCCGCCGCCCTGCAACAGCAGCTGCAGAAGGCCGGGTTCAAGGTGAAGCTCGACGTCCGCGAGTACGCCAACATCGAGTCCGACGCACTGGCGGGCGAGTTCGACGCGTTCATCCTCTCCCGCGCCACCGTCCTCGACTCCGGCGACCCGGCCGCCTATCTCTACAGCGACTTCGCCTCCGACGGCTCCTTCAACATCCCCCAGCTCGCGGACCCGGCCGTGGACAAGGCCCTGAAGAAGGCCGGCGAGACGCCGACCGGCGACGCCCGGCGCAAGGCGGTCATCGCCGCCGAGGCCGCCGTGGTCGGCACGGACGCGGCCGTGCCCATGCTGCACGAGCGCGTGATCCAGGGCGACGCCGCCGGCGTGACCGGCGCCGCCCACGACCCGCGCGAGCGGGAGCTGGTCACGGCGGACACCTACGTCAAGTGAAAGCCCGTATAGGGCGGTTGGCCGGTGCCGCCGCCCTCACCCGCCTCCTCTGCCTCGTCGCCGTCCTCGCCGCCGTCGGACTGCTGCCCTGGCTCTCCGGCAGGGACCCGGCGCTGGCCGTGCTGCGGGCCCGCTCCGCCGAGCAGGACCCGACCGAGGAAGCCCTGGACTCGGTACGACGGGACCTCGGCCTGGACGCCGGCCCTCTGTCCCTGCTGGGCGGCTGGGCCTCGGACCTCCTGCGCGGCGACCTCGGCGCCTCCTGGGTCTCGGGCACCGAGGTTCTGCCCTCCGTGATCTCCGGGCTCCAGGTGTCGCTGGCGCTGATGGGCGCCTCGCTCGGCGTGGCGCTGCTGCTGGCGTGCGCGCTGGTCACGCCGGTGCTGGTGCGGGGCCGGGCCTCGGCCGGGGCGTGGGCCGCGATGCTGGCCGCCGTACCCGAGTTCCTGCTGGCCACGGTCGCGCTGCTGGTGTTCGGGGTGTGGCTGGGATGGCTGCCGACGTCCGGCTGGGTGGGGCCGCAGAACATGGTTCTGCCCGCCGTGGCCCTCGGCGTCCCCGGCGGCGGGCTGCTCGGCCGTCTGGTCGCGGACGCGCTGCCCGCCGTGCTCGAGGAGCGGTGGGTGGAGCTGTGGCGGGGCGCAGGGGTGAGCCGGGCGCGGATCGCGGGGGCGGCGCTGCGCCGCGTCCTGCCGCCGCTGGTCCCGCAGTTCGGGATGGTCGCCGTGGGGCTCACCGGCGGCGCGGTCGCCGTGGAGACGGTCTTCGCCGTGCCGGGCATCGGCCGTACCGCGCTCGGCGCGGCCAAGTCACAGGACCTGCCGCTGCTCCAGGGCTCGGTACTCGCGCTGCTGGCGCTCGGCCTGGTCACGGGCGCGCTTGCGGCGCTCGCCCGGCGGCGGCTGCTGGGCCCGGCCCTGCGTGACGCCTCGCTGGCACTGCCTCCGGCACGGCCGGTGCGCGCACATCCCGCGATCCCGTTGTCGCTGTTCACCGTCCTCGCCGTGACCATCGGCTGGGGCT
>KL569241.1:18951-19090 GCA_000715635.1 Streptomyces violaceus
CCGTCCTCGCCGTGACCATCGGCTGGGGCCTGCTGCGCGACCCGTACGCCGTGAACACCACGGCCCGGCTGGCCGCGCCCTCCTGGACCCACCCGCTCGGCACCGACGGTCTCGGCCGTGACGTACTCGCCCGGCTGGG
>KL569241.1:19355-22537 GCA_000715635.1 Streptomyces violaceus
CGGCGGCGGCCGTCTGCCTGCTGAGCCTGCTGGTCGCGCTCGCCCTGGGCTTCCTGCCAAGGATCGCTGAGGGCGCGGCGGACATCGCCAACGCCCTGCCCCCGGTGATCGTCGGCATTCTGATCGCGGCTGCCGTCGGGCCGGGCACCGGCGGGGCGGCCCTGGCGGTCGCGCTGATCTCCTGGCCGGCCCTGTCCGCGCATGCGGCGGCCCTGGTGCAGGAGGTGCGGGCGTCGGCGTTCCTCACCACCCAACGGGCCATCGGGGCGAGCCCGTTCTGGATCCTCACCCGGCATGTCCTGCCGTCCGTGGCCGGCCCGGTCGCCCGCCATGCCATGCTCCGGCTGCCGGGCATCGCCCTGGCCCTGGCCTCCCTCGGCTTCCTGGGCCTGGGCGCCCAGCCGCCCGCCCCCGAGTGGGGCCTGCTGCTGGAGGAGTCCCGGGCCTATGTGGAACGCGCCCCGTGGGCGGCCCTCGCCCCGGCGGTGGCCCTGGCCCTGCTGGCAGGTCTCGCCGTGTCGGGCGCGGCGCTCACCCAGGGCCGGAGGGTACGGCGAGCCACCCCGGCTCCGGTCGAGGTCAAGGTGAAGAAGGAGGCCCCCGTTGGAGTCTGAGCCACTGCTGTCGGTGCGCGAGCTGCGGATCGCCTTCGACGGGGTCGAGGCCGTGCGCGGCCTGTCCTTCGACGTCCGCCCGCGTGAAGCGCTGGCGATCGTCGGCGAGTCGGGGGCGGGCAAGTCCCTCACGGCCCGCGCCCTCCTGGGCATGCTGCCGCGCGGCGCGACCTCGAGCGGGACGATCACCCCGGACCTCTCGGCCCACCGCGGCCGCCGCATCTCCCTCGTCCCGCAGGACGCCCTGTCCGCCCTCTCCCCCGTGCACCCGGTCGGCGACCAACTCGCCGCCGCCGTACGGTCGGTGTCCGGAGTCTCCCGCAGGGAGGCCCGGGCCCGGGCGGTCGCGGCCCTGGACCGCGTCGGCATCCCCGACGCGGCGCGCAGGGCGCGGGCGTATCCGCACGAGTACTCCGGCGGCATGCGGCAGCGCGCCGTGATCGCCATGGCCACGATCAACGAGCCCGACCTCGTGGTCGCCGACGAACCCACCACCGCCCTCGACGAGGAGCGCCGCGACCAGGTGCTGCGGCTGCTCGCCGAGCAGCGGGAGGCGGTCGGCGCCGCGCTGGTCCTGGTCACCCACGACATGGACGCCGTAGCGGGCCACGCGGACCGGGTGCTGGTCATGTACGCCGGGCGCCTCACCGAACTCGGCGCGGCGGACGAGGTACTGGCCCGCCCCCGCGCCCCCTACACGGCCGGCCTGCTGGCGTCCCTCCCGCAGCACGCTCCCCCGGGCCGCCGCCTCCCCGCCCTGCGCGGCACCCCGCCCGCCCCGGGCACGCTCCTGCCGGGCTGCGCCTTCGCCCCGCGCTGCCCGCTCGCGGCGGACCCCTGCCACACGGCGGAACCGGAGCCCCGGCCGGTGGCCGGACGTCTGGTCGCCTGTCATCGCTGGGATGAACTCCCCCACCCCGCGACCGAGTTGTTCCTGAAGGAGGGGCAGCCGGCATGAGCGATCCCCTGCTCGACGTCCGCGACCTGGTCGTCCGCTACGGTCCGGTCACCGCCGTGGACGGCCTCTCCTTCTCCCTGGCCGCCGGCGAGACCCTCGCCCTGAACGGCCCGTCCGGCTGCGGCAAGTCCTCCACGGCTCTGGCGGTGCTCCAGCTGCGCCGCCCGGCCGGCGGTGAAGTCCATTTCGAGGGACGGGAGTTGACGTCCCTCCCGGAACGGGAGCTGCGTCCGCTGCGCCCCCGCATGCAGCCCGTCTTCCAGGACCCGTACGGCTCGCTGAGCCCCCGCCACCGCATCCGCGACGCCGTCGCCGAACCGCTGAAGGTCCAGGGCCGCTGGCATCCCGCGGACGGGCCCGCCCGCGTCACCGAGCTCCTCGACCGGGTCGGCCTCGATCCCGCGTACGGCGACCGCCGGCCGCACGAACTCTCCGGCGGCCAGTGCCAGCGCGCCGGCATCGCCCGAGCCCTGGCGTCCGAACCGCGGCTGCTGGTGCTCGACGAGCCCGTGTCATCACTCGACCCGTCGGTACGCGCGGGCGTGCTGAACCTGCTCGCCGACCTCCAGGACGACCTGGGCCTCGGCTACCTGTTCATCTGCCACGACCGGGCGGTCGTACGGCACTTCGCGGACCGGGTGATCGAGATGCGCGAAGGGCGCTTCGGCGTCACTTCGGGGTAGCGCCCTCGATCACCTGGCGGAGCCCCGCGGCCAGCTGAGCGGCCTCCGGCGCGCTCTTCGGATCGAAGGTCCACTGCGCCATGAGGCCCATCATCAGGGTCAGGTAGAAGTAGCCGAGGGTGTCCACCCGCTCCTCGGGGACGTCCTCCTCGCGGCCGCCGTGGAAGAGCGTGACGATGCCACGCGCGCCCTCCCGCTGGGCCCGCGCGAGATGCTCCCGCACCTCCGGCAGCTGATCGCCCATGGCCACGATCTCCATGCTGAGCCGCCACATCGAACCGGGCTCCCGCATGGTGCCGATGATGTTCGCCCACACCTCGGTGAACCGCTCCAGCGACCCCGGCTCCCCTTGCAGCTCACCGCCCCCCTCGAAGGCGTCGGACATCCCCTCCACCATCCCGATGTACGCCTGCGCCACCAGCGCGTCCTTCGAGCCGTAGTGGTAGCCGATCGACGCCAGGTTCGTCCCCGACTCCTTGACGATGTCGCGCGCGGTCGTGCGCAGGAAGCCCTTCGCCAGCAAGCAGCGCTGGGCGCCTTCGAGCAGATCCTCACGGTGTCCCATGGCACGTCACCCTACCTCGGAGCCCATACACGCGTCCCATACGAACGTCCCAGACGAACGTATTAAACAAGCGTACTAGACAAGCGTTTAAGACGTCCGTACAGTCCTGCCCATGACGACGAACCCCACCCCTCCGGCCCGCGCCGGCCGCCGCGAATGGACGGCGCTCGGCGTGCTGATGCTGCCGTTGCTGCTGGTCTCGATGGACGTCTCCGTCCTCTACTTCGCGATCCCCGCGATCAGCGCCGACCTGGAGCCGAGCGCCACCCAACAGCTGTGGATCTTCGACATCTACGGCTTCGTCCTGGCCGGTCTGCTGATGACGATGGGCTCGCTGGGCGACCGCATCGGCCGCCGCAGGC
>KL569241.1:22751-25832 GCA_000715635.1 Streptomyces violaceus
GCTCCTGCTGTTCGGCGCGGCCGCCTTCGGTACCGCCTCCCTGGTGGCGGCCTACGCGAACAGCGCCGAGACCCTGATCGCCGCCCGCGCGGTCCTCGGCATCGGCGGCGCGACGCTGATGCCGTCGACGATGGCCCTGGTGCGCACGCTGTTCACCGACCCCGCGCAGCGCACCAAGGCGATCGGAGTGTGGTCGGGTGTGATGACGGCCGGCATCGCGCTCGGCTCGGTGATGAGCGGTGTGCTCGTCGAGCACTTCTGGTGGGGCTCGGTCTTCCTGGTCAACCTGCCCGCGATGGTGCTGCTCCTGGCCCTCGGACCCCTCCTGCTGCCCGAGTCGAAGAACCCGCGCCAAGGCCGCTTCGACTGGCTGAGCGTTCCCCTGTCGATGGCGGCGGTGCTCCCCGTGATCTACGGCCTGAAGGAACTCGCGTCGGAGGGCTGGAACGTGCGGTACGTGCTGTCGGTGACGATCGGCCTGCTCTTCGCCGCGCTGTTCGTACACCGCCAGCGCACGGCGGTGTCCCCGCTGATCTCACCGGAACTGTTCCGGAGCCGCGGCTTCAGCCCGGCCGTCGTCCTCAACCTCGTCGCCGCCTTCGGCATGATGGGCTCGGCGTACTTCACGACCCAGTACATCCAGTCGGTCCTGGACAAGAGCCCCCTGGAGGCAGCGCTGTGGAGCCTGCTGCCGTCGGTACCCATCGGACTGGCGGCCCCGGCCGGCGCACAGCTCGTGCAGCGGGGCGTTCCCCGCGCGTATGTCGTCGGCGGAGGCTTCGCTGTCACCGCGTGCGGCTACGTGCTGCTGGCCCTGACCGACACGAATTCCCTCTGGCTGCTGCTGACCGCGTGCGGCGTGTTGGCCAGCGGCGTCGTCGTCGTCATGTCCCAGGTGGCCGACCTGGCCCTGAGCGCCGCCCCGGTGGAGAAGGCGGGCGCGGCCTCGTCCCTGCTGGAGACCGGCACGGAGTTCGGCGGCGCGCTGAGCATGGCGTTCCTGGGCTCGATCGGTACGGCCGTCTACCGC
Organism: Streptomyces violaceus; assembly: GCA_000715635.1. Lineage (GTDB taxonomy): Bacteria > Actinomycetota > Actinomycetes > Streptomycetales > Streptomycetaceae > Streptomyces > Streptomyces violaceus. The sequence continues at coordinate 23,782 of KL569241.1, forward strand.
CACGAGATCCCGGACTCGGCGCCCGCTCCGGCTCGCGAGACGCTGGGCGGCACCCTGGCCGTCGCCGACCGGCTGCCCGGGCGCGCGGGAGACGCCCTGGCGACGGCGGCACGCGAGGCCTTCACCAGCGGTATGCACGCGGCGGCGATCACGAGCGCGGTGCTGCTGATCGGAGCGGCGGCAGCGGCGACGGTGACGCTGCGGCGGGTCCAGGTACGCGAAAACGCCGGACAAGCTGATCAACTCAGCCCGTCCGGCGTTTGAGAGAAGGTCAGACCAGGTTCACGGAACGAGCGGAGGTCGTACCGATCTCCGCCGCCACCTCGGCCAGCACCCCTGCGGTCACCGTGTCGTCGACGGTCAGCACCGCCAGCGCCTCGCCGCCGGCCACGGCCCGCGACACCTGCATGCCGGCGATGTTGATGCCCGCCTCACCGAGGATGCGGCCCACGGTGCCGACGACACCCGGCCGGTCCTCGTACCGCAGCACGACCATGTGCTCGGCGAGCGCGAGGTCGACGTCGTACTCCCCGACCGCGACGATCTTCTGGAGGTGCTTGGGGCCGGCCAGCGTGCCGGAGACCGACACCTCCTCACCGTCGGCGAGGGTGCCGCGCACGGTGACGACATTGCGGTGCTCGGACGCCTCGGAGCTGGTGGTCAGGCGCACCTCGACCCCGCGCTCCTGCGCGAACAGCGGCGCGTTCACGTAGGACACCGTCTCGTCGACGACATCCTCGAAGACACCCTTGAGGGCGGACAGCTCCAGCACCTTCACGTCGTGCTGGGTGATCTCGCCGTACACCTCGACGTCGAGGCGGACCGCGACCTCACCGGCGAGCGCGGTGAAGATCCGGCCGAGACGCTCGGCGAGCGGCAGGCCCGGCTTGACGTCCTCGGCGATGACACCGCCCTGCACGTTCACCGCGTCCGGCACGAGCTCACCGGCGAGGGCGAGGCGCACCGAGCGGGCGACGGCGATACCGGCCTTCTCCTGCGCCTCGTCGGTGGAGGCACCGAGGTGCGGGGTGGCGACGACCTGGTCGAACTCGAAGAGCGGGGAGTCGGTGCACGGCTCCTTGGCGTACACGTCGAGACCGGCACCGGCGACCCGGCCCTCCTTGAGGGCGGAGTACAGCGCCTCCTCGTCGACGATCCCGCCGCGCGCGGCGTTGACGATGCGCACGCTCGGCTTGACCTTGCGCAGCGCCTCGTCGCCGATCAGACCGAGGGTCTCGGGCGTCTTGGGGAGGTGGACGGTGATGAAGTCGGAGACCTCGAGCAGCTCGTCCAGCGACAGCACCTTGACGCCCATCTGTGCGGCGCGGGCCGGCTGCACATAGGGGTCGTAGGCGACGACCTTCATGCCGAAGGCGGACATGCGCTGGGCGACGAGGGCACCGATACGGCCGAGGCCGACGACACCGAGGGTCTTCTCGGCCAGCTCGACGCCCGTGTACTTGCTGCGCTTCCACTCGCTGTTCTTCAGCGCGGCGTTGGCCTGCGGGATGTTGCGGGCGGTGGCGAGCAGCAGACCGCAGGCGAGTTCGGCGGCGGTCACGATGTTCGAGGTGGGGGCGTTGACGACCATCACGCCGGCCTTGGTGGCGGCGGAGACGTCCACGTTGTCCAGGCCGACGCCGGCTCGCGCGACGACCTTGAGCTTGTTCGCTGCGGCGATCGCCTCGGCGTCGACCTTGGTGGCCGAGCGGATCAGGATCGCGTCGACATCGGCGATGGCCGGGAGCAGCTCGGCTCGGTCCCCGCCGTTGCACTGCCGGATCTCGAAATCCGGGCCAAGCGCGTCGACGGTGGCGGGCGACAGCTCTTCAGCGATGAGTACGACGGGTTTCGAGCTCACGTGAGTCCTCACAAGTCCAGTGCTGCGGACGGCCGTCCCGACGGCCGCAGGCGGTGGAGGGGTGCATGCCGCGTGGAAGACGCACGACGCTGTGGGCCTGACGCGTATATATGCAGCAGTGTAGTGGTGCTGCGGAGGGCGCCTCACGCCTGTGCGGAAGGATCACCCGGACGAGAAAGGGTCCGGCTGC
>KL569241.1:26109-30024 GCA_000715635.1 Streptomyces violaceus
GGGTGCCGCAGCCGGACCCAGGGGCTCACGCCTCCTCGTCGACCCAGCTCATGAGCTTGCGCAGCTCCTTGCCGGTGGTCTCCAGCAGGTGCTCGGAGTCCTGGGTCTTGTACTCGTTGTACTTCTTCAGACCGCCGTGGTACTCGTCCATCCACTGCTGGGCGAAGGTGCCGTCCTGGATCTCGGCGAGGACCTTCTTCATCTCGGCCTTGGTGGCGTCCGTGATGATGCGCGGGCCGGTGACGTAGTCGCCCCACTCGGCGGTCTCGGAGATCGACCAGCGCATCTTCTCCAGGCCGCCCTCGTACATGAGGTCCACGATCAGCTTCAGCTCGTGCAGGCACTCGAAGTAGGCGATCTCCGGCTGGTAGCCGGCCTCGGTGAGGGTCTCGAAGCCCGCCTTGACCAGCGCGGCCGTACCACCACAGAGAACGGCCTGCTCACCGAAGAGGTCGGTCTCGGTCTCCTCGGTGAAGGTCGTCTTGATGACGCCGGCGCGGGTGCCGCCGATGCCCTTGGCGTACGACAGGGCCAGCGGGAAGCCGTTGCCGGTGGCGTCCTGCTCGACGGCGGCGATGCACGGAACGCCGCGGCCCTCCTCGTACTGGCGGCGCACCAGGTGGCCCGGGCCCTTCGGGGCGACCATGCAGACGTCCACGCCGGCCGGGGGCTTGATGAAGCCGTAGCGGATGTTCAGGCCGTGGCCGAAGAACAGCGCGTCGCCGTCCTTCAGGTTCGGGGCGATGTGCTCCTCGTAGACCTGGGCCTGGATCGGGTCCGGGACGAGGATCATGATGACGTCGGCCTCGGTGGCGGCCTCGGACGGGCTCACCACGCGCAGGCCCTGCTCCTCGGCCTTGGCCTTGGACTTGGAGCCCTCGTGCAGACCGACGCGCACGTCGACACCCGAGTCACGGAGCGACAGCGCGTGGGCGTGGCCCTGGCTGCCGTACCCGATGACCGCGACCTTGCGGCCCTGGATGATGGACAGGTCGGCGTCGGCGTCGTAGAACAGCTCGGCCACTTTGGGTTCTCTCCTCGGGAGTGCAGGTGTTGCGTCCCACCGTATGACGGGGGGCGGAAGGGAAGTCTGAGGGTCTCGGAATACGGGCGGCCGACAGCGCGCCGACCGCCCGGTTCAGGTCTTACGCCGACCGGTCCAGGGCGCGCAGCGACCGGTCCGTGATGGAGCGGGCGCCGCGGCCGATCGCGATCGTGCCGGACTGGACCAGCTCCTTGATGCCGTACGGCTCCAGCATCTTGAGCATGGCGGACAGCTTCTCGCCGGATCCGGTGGCCTCGATCGTGACGGCCTCCGGGGAGACGTCGACGGTCTTGGCGCGGAACAGCTGGACGATCTCGACGATCTGGGAGCGCGTCTCGTTGTCGGCGCGCACCTTCACCAGAACGAGTTCGCGCTGCACCGCATGCGACGGCTCCAGCTCGACGATCTTGAGCACGTTGACGAGCTTGTTGAGCTGCTTGGTCACCTGCTCCAGCGGCAGGTCCTCCACCCCCACGACGATGGTGATGCGGGAGATGTCGGGGTGCTCGGTGACACCGACGGCGAGCGAGTCGATGTTGAAGCCGCGGCGGGAGAACAGGGCGGCGATCCGGGCGAGGATGCCGGGCGTGTTCTCCACCAGGACGGAGAGCGTGTGCTTGGACATGATCTGCTTCCTTTACGGCTCTCAGTCGTCTTCGTTGTCGCCGAAGTCGGGGCGGACGTCCCGGGCGGCCATGATCTCGTCGTTGGAGGTGCCGGCGGCGACCATCGGCCAGACCATCGCGTCCTCGTGGACGATGAAGTCGACGACGACCGGGCGGTCGTTGATCGAGTTCGCCTCTTCGATGACCTTGTCGAGGTCGTCCGGGGACTCGCAGCGGATGGCGTAGCAGCCCATGGCCTCCGACAGCTTCACGAAGTCGGGGACGCGGGTGCCGCGGGCCTCGGGGTTGACGTCGTCCGGGCCGGAGTGCAGCACGGTGTTGGAGTACCGCTGGTTGTAGAAGAGGGTCTGCCACTGGCGGACCATCCCGAGAGCGCCGTTGTTGATGATGGCGACCTTGATCGGGATGTTGTTCAGGGCGCAGGTGGCGAGCTCCTGGTTGGTCATCTGGAAGCAGCCGTCGCCGTCGACGGCCCAGACGGCCCGCTCGGGTGCGCCGGCCTTGGCGCCCATGGCGGCCGGGACGGCGTAGCCCATGGTTCCGGCGCCGCCGGAGTTCAGCCAGGTGCCCGGCTTGTCGTACTCGATGAAGTGGGCGGCCCACATCTGGTGCTGGCCGACGCCCGCCGTGAAGATCGTGCCCTCGGGAGCGAGCTGTCCGATGCGCTCGATGACCTGCTGCGGCGAGAGCGAGCCGTCTTCGGGCTGGTCGTAGCCGAGCGGGTAGGTGTCGCGCCAGCGGCTCAGGTCCTTCCACCAGGCGCTGTAATCGCCCTGGTGGCCCTCGCTGTGCTCCTTCTGGACGGCCTGGATCAGGTCGGCGATGACCTCGCGGGCGTCCCCGACGATCGGCACGTCGGCTTCGCGGTTCTTGCCGATCTCGGCCGGGTCGATGTCCGCGTGGACGATCTTGGCGAAGGGCGCGAAGCTGTCCAGCTTGCCGGTGACGCGGTCGTCGAAGCGGGCGCCGAGGGCGACGATCAGGTCGGCCTCTGCAGGCCGGTGACGGCGGCCACCGAGCCGTGCATGCCGGGCATGCCCAGGTGCTGCGGGTGGTTGTCGGGGAACGCGCCGAGCGCCATCAGGGTGGTGGTGACGGGCGCGCCGGTGAGCTCGGCGAGGACCTTCAGCTCGGCGGTGGCCTGAGCCTTGAGCACGCCGCCGCCGACGTACAGGACGGGCCGCTTGGCCTGGGTGATCAGCTTGGCGGCCTCGCGGATCTGCTTGGCGTGCGGCTTGGTCACCGGGCGGTAGCCGGGCAGGTCCATGGCGGGCGGCCAGGAGAAGGTCGTCTTCGCCTGGAGGGCGTCCTTGGCGATGTCGACCAGGACCGGGCCGGGACGGCCGGTGGAGGCGATGTGGAAGGCCTGGGCGATGACCCGCGGGATGTCGTCGGCCTTGGTGACGAGGAAGTTGTGCTTCGTGATCGGCATGGTGATGCCGACGATGTCCGCCTCCTGGAAGGCGTCCGTGCCGATCGCCTTGGAGGCCACCTGTCCGGTGATCGCGACCATCGGCACCGAGTCCATGTGCGCGTCGGCGATCGGCGTGACCAGGTTGGTCGCGCCGGGGCCCGAGGTCGCCATGCAGACACCGACCTTGCCGGTGGCCAGCGCGTACCCCTCGGCCGCGTGACCGGCGCCCTGCTCGTGGCGCACCAGGACGTGACGCACGCGGGTGGAGTCCATCAGCGGGTCGTACGCCGGAAGGATGCAACCACCGGGAATGCCGAATACCGTGTCGGCGCCGACCTCCTCGAGAGAGCGGATGAGGGACTGCGCGCCCGTCACCTGCTCGGGGGCGGAGTGGTGTCCTCCGGATCGGGGCCGGGGCTGCGGGTGGTGGGCCCCGGTGGCCTGCTCGGTCATCGGCATTCTCTTCTCAGATGCTGAGGGTTTTTTGCGAGGTTTGTACGGTATTCGGCTGCTGCACATAAGGCGCCTGTGCAACAAAAAACCCCTCGTGCCATAAGGCAAGCGAGGGGAGCGCGCCGGGTGGAGTCGCTGAGCGGTCGAGGCTCAGCGTCAGCCGACGCGCTTTCCAAGTACGAGAATTCGGGTGCGCATGGCACAGACCCTCCCCCCGGCGCACACTCACTGTCAAGTGGGTGGGACGGGAGTCTCATTATGTGAGCGTAGGGCCGTACCGCCTCCGATCACGGCGGACACTCCCGAGCTGTACACCCGCGGGGCACCGCCCGCGAAGGCCGGCTCGGCCGGTCCGTTCGGCACCGGATAGTGACCGC